>CAZZPE010000023.1:0-47087 GCA_964655855.1 uncultured Bifidobacteriaceae bacterium | reverse complement strand
CTGGAAATCTGGATGCCCGCCGTGGCGACGATGGTGCCGGTGCGCTCGTTGATGATGACGCGCGCGGGCGCGGACGGCGTGACTTCGATGTCCTCCAGATGTGCGATGAAATCCACCGGCGACGCCGAGGCGCCCGCCGGCATTTGCACCCGCACCTCGGTGGAATCCACCGCGTGCGCGCTGTTGGTAAAGGTTTCGTTGACGGCGGCGGCGATGCGCGCGGCGGAGGTGAAATCCGGCTCGCGCAACAGCAGTTCCACGCCGTCGTCATGCACCACGGTCGCGGGAATTTCCCGCTCGACCAGCGCGCCGCCAATGATGGTCGCGGTGGTGGGATGATTTTTCGTGACCGTCGCGCCGCCCGCGCCGCCGCCGCCGGCGGTGAATCCGCCGACGGAAACCGGCCCCTGGGCGACGGCATAAACCCTGTTGTCCGCGCCGAGCAGCGGCGTCTGAAGCAGCACGCCGCCCTGAAGCGATTTGGCGTCGCCCATCGAGGCGACCTGCACGTCGAGCCGCTGGCCGGATTTGATGAATGCCGGGATGTCCGCGGTGACCATGACCACGGCGACGTTCTTGGCCGAAAGGGCGGACAGCGAGGAGGACGGGATGTTGATGCCGTAACGCTGGAGCAGATTGGCCATGGTCTGCTGGGTGTAAATCGGATTTTGATCGCCGTCGTTGGCGAGGCCGGCGACCAGTCCGTAGCCGACCAGCTGATTGTCGCGCGCGCCGGAAACCATCACCAGGTCGCCGATGTGAACTCCGGCGGCGGCGGCGGAAAAAATTCCCGCCAGCAGCAGCGCCGAAAAAGTCAGCGCGCCGGGCAGCTTCGCCGGGCGGCCGGGCCGGACGGGAATCTTCAACTGCCGGCAGGTGCGCCGGACTTTGGGCCGCAATGTTCTTGGCACGAGTGGCATGATCAGAAGGGGTTGAGCTTATCGAAAATGCGGGTGAACCAGCCCTTGTTCTGGCTGTCGGTGACGGTGCCTCTGCCGATGATCTGGATGGTCGCGTCGGCGACATTGTAGCTCTGGACGGTGTTGTCCGAGGCCACGTCGGCGGCGCGCACGACGCCGTGCAGCGTGATCGTCTGGTGTTCGCCGCTGAAGGCGGTCTCGCGCTTGCCCTCGACAATGAGATTGCCGTTCGGCAGCACGTCCACGATGCGCACGGCGATCTTGGCCACCACCGCCTCCGAATCGCTGATGACGCCGCTGCCGTTGTGCGCGAGGTCGGAGCTGTAGTTCACCGCCGGCATCGCCGCCTTGTGCGCCAGGAAGCCGGGGAAAAGAAACGAGCTGATGGCCGCGGCCTCGCTGGATTTTTTCTCCGTCACGGTGGAGTTGTTTTTGCTGGCGGTGCTGCTTTCCGAGACGATGATGGTGATGATGTCCCCCACGCTGGTGGCGCGTTTGTCCGAGAACATGGATTTGGAGCCGTCGTCGTGCCAGAGCGACTGCGGCAGCGCGGCGGCCGGCAGCCACAGAGTCAAAAGCAGAATGAGGGTTGGCGTTTTCATTTCAGAGCGGGACGACGACGGTTTTTCCGTTGAGCACCTTTCCGCAAAAATCGTGGTTGGATTGCGTGTTGCGCAGGTGGATGAGCTGGCCGGGCGTGCCGTCTTCCAGCGCCTGCACCTTCATCGTCACATTCAACGCGCCGTCCTGAATGAGCGCGTCGGTCATCTGGCCGCGGCGGATCACCGGATGCAGTTTCACCGAATACGAGAGCAGGGGCGAGCCGGCGGGGACCGATTCGGCCACTTCGAGCGTCGTGTCGCCGCTGGCAAACTCGGCCAGCGGGCTGTGCAGCGCCAGCACGTCGCGGCGTTCGCGCGCGATGTCGGCGTCGGCCACCATCTCGCCCGGCTTGAGCATGGAGCGGGCGACCCAGATTTCGCGCCAGAGGTGCGCCTGGACGGAATACTGCCAGTTGCCAAGGCTGGTGCCGTCGGCGGCGAAAATTTCAAACCGGACGAGGAACGAGGACGCGACGCCGTTATTCGGCATGTCGAGAATTCTCAAGTTCAGCGGACCGGCCGGCGCACTGCGCGAAATCCACGGGCGTGTCAGCCGCAAATCGAGTTCGCCGCCGACGCCGACGAATTGCTGTTGCAGCGCGGCGGTCAACAGCCGGGTGACGGCGGCCTCGTCGAGCGTGACTTCGCGCGGCGCGGCGTTGGTCGCGGCGTCGGCGGGAATTTCGTCCCCGAAAACCGGCGGGCAAAACGCCGACCCGAGGACGGCGAGCAGCAGGGTCAAAATGGCGGTTTGGGATTTCATCAGCGGATCAGGTTGTTGCTTTGCTGCATCATTTCGTCGCAGGCTTGGACGGCCTTGGAGTTGACTTCGTAGGCGCGCTGGGCCTGGATGAGGTTGACCATTTCCTCGACGACGCTGACGTTGGAAAGTTCGAGGTAGCCCTGGTTGAGGGTGCCGAAGCCGTTGGAGCCGGGCGTGCCGAGTTCGGGCGTGCCGGAAGCGGCGGTTTCCTTGTAAAGGTTGCTGCCCTCGCTTTCGAGTCCGGCGGGATTGTTGAAGCGGACGAGTTGGACTTGAAACGTGGTGGTTCCGGCGGCGCCGGTGTAGGTGACATTGCCGTTGGAGCCGATGGTGATGTTGGTCGTGCCGGCGGGCACGGGCTGAAAACCGCCGATGACCGGCAGGCCGTCGCTCGTCACGATGCGGCCGTTGGAATCCGTCTTGAACGCGCCGTCGCGGGTGTAGGCGTTTGAGCCGTCGGGCATCTGGACTTCAAAAAAACCGTTGCCCTGCACGGCCACGTCGAGCTGTTCGCCGGTCTGGGAGAGATCGCCGTTGGTGAAGATGCGCGCGGTGGCGACGGGGCGCGAGCCTTGGCCGACCTGGATGCCGGTGGGCACCTGATTGCCGGAGCCGAGGTCGGCGCCGGGCGCGCGGGTGGTCTGGTAAAGCAGCTCCTGGAACTCGACCTTGCTTTTCTTGAAGCCGGTGGTGTTGACGTTCGCCAGGTTGTTCGAGATGACATCCAGGTTCATCTGCTGGGATTCCATCCCGGCGGCGGCGGAGTAAAGTGCGCGGAGCATAAATTATTGTTGGTTAGGAAGTGCCGCCCAGCGCGGAGATGACGCTTCCCATGCGATCATTTTGCATTTGCAACACTTTCTGGTTGGCTTCATAAATCCGCATGGTGTTGATCAAACCGCTCATTTCGGAGGTTGGCGAAGTGTTGGGAGCCTCGAGAAATCCCTGGCGGACCGAGGTGCCGGCGGCGGCGGGCTGGGGCGTCATGCCGGGCTGGCTGGCGAGCAGATAACCGTAGTCCGTCTCGCTAAGCTGGCTGGGATTGGAAAACGTCGCGACCTGCAAGTGGCCTTTGACATCGCTGCCCTGGCTGATCTGGCCGGTGGCGGAAATGCTGACGGTTCCGGGATTGCTTGGATCGAGCTGCACCGGGCCGGCGTCGCTCAACACCGGATAATTTTCCTTGGTGACGAGCTGGTTCTTGGCATTGAGTTGAAATTCACCATCGCGAGTGTAGGCGCGGTCGCCGTTGGGCAGTTGCACCGTGAAGAAGCCGGAACCCTCGATGGCAAAATCCAGCGAACCGCCGGTGGCGCGAAGCTGTCCCTGCTGAAAACTGGTGGAGGTGACGGCGACCGGAATCATGAAATTCGCCGGGTTGGCGCCGTTCATGGTCGTCGGCGACGCCGCGGCGACATCCGCGAAGGAAACATTCCGCTTGCAAAAGCCGGGCGTGGTTCCGGCCGCGAGATTTTCGGTGATCAGCTCCTGCCAGCGCGATTGCGCGTTCATGGCGGCGGCGGCTTGGTAGAGGCTCACGTTCATCTTGAGGATTGTTAAGCAGCGATTATGCCACCGTCCAAACCGGCTGGTTTTGCCGGAATAATGACCGCCCGGCCTGTTTCATCCGTCGCCGCCGGCAAAAGATTGCCGGAGCCTTTGCAAAAATTGCCGGGCGTCAGACAAGGCTGAAGCAATTTTGGTTTCATAATTCAGCCTTTGGTCTTTTCATAGACGCACGCCAGCTCGACAACCTGTCCGCAGGCGCACTGAATGTGGATGGCCGAAATGCGGTCGCCGTCGCGTTGCAGGGTCACGCGCGGTTCGCACTGGCCGGCGCCGTGGCCGGCGCGGCCCAGCGGCTGAAACGGCTGGAGCTTTTCCGACGGGTTGACGATGGTGACGTGCAAGCCCGACCGGTCCCCGCCGGGGACGGAAACGTTGCTTAACGGCACGAAGGGTTCGTTCATGGTGGATTCGGGCTTGCGTTGTCCGCGGGCTGGTCCGGATTTTCGACCTTCAACAGGACTGTCACGCGCCGGTTGGATTCCACGGTCGAGGCCACGCCCGGCATCGGCTGCGTGTCCGCGAAACCGGAAACCTTGAACACCTGCGCGGATTCCACGCCGTTTTGGATGAGCAGGCGCCGCGCTGCGTTCGCCCGCTCCGTGGACAAATCCCATTTGTTGAGATTTTCCGCGTCGGTTCCGGACCGCGTTTCCGTGTGGCCCTCCAGTTCGATGTGGAACGTCTTGTAGCGGGAAATTTCCCACGCCAGCGTCGAAAAAACCCAGCCGCCATACGTCGTAAACCGGTCCGTGCCCGGCTCAAACACCGGCCTTTCCGAATGGTCGAAAATGTTGATGCGCACGCCGTCGGGCGTGAGCGAAATCTGGACGCTCTGCTCCAGCTCCTGGCTTTGCTCCAGCATCTTGGCGAGGTCCTCGGTGATTTTGCGCAGCATCTGCATTTCGACGGCGCTGACGGATTCCATGTTGCCTTTCTGCTTGCTCTGCTGCGACGGGTTCTGGCTGGGGATGATGCCGGTGGATTCCTTGTTGACGGCGGAGAAGGGATTGCGGAAGGCGCGTTCGACGGCCTCCTTGATCTTTTTGTCCTGCGCGGTGAGCCAGAGCAGAAGGAACAGCGCCATCATGGCGGTCACAAAATCCGCGTAGGCCACTTTCCAGGCGCCGCCGTGACCGGAACTATGTTCGCGTCTGCGCATGGCCGGATCAGGTCTTGGCGCCGGTGTTCTTGAGCGGCTTGAGCATTTCCTCCAGCTCGTCCCCCGACGGGCGCAGCTCGCTGCTCAAGCCGCGGCGTCCCAGTTCAACGGCGGTGACGGGCGCCATGCCGCTGGCAAAACCAATCACGCACGCGGCGATGCACCGTGTGAAATCCAGATCGGCGGCGCCGGTGAAGTCCAGGTTCGTCGCCAGCGGATTCACGAAGCCGTAGGCGAGCAGGATGCCGAGAAATGTGCCCACCAGCGCGGCGGCCACATGCTGGCCAATCTGCTCGACGGGGCCGTTGATGGACGCCATGGTGATCACGATGCCCAGCACCGCGGCCACGATGCCGAATCCCGGCATGGAGTCGCCAATCTTTGTCAACACGTTGACCGGGGCCAGTTGCTCCGTTTCCTTCCGTTCGATTTCGGCGTCCAGCAGGAGGCGCAACTGGTCCGGCTTGATCTTGCCGTCAATGATGGGGCGGAGGCTGCTGCACAAAAACTCCACCGCCCGGGTGTTGGCGGCGAAGAGCGGGTATTTGCCGAAGATGGAACTGTTCGCGGGGTCGAAGACGTGATCCTCCAGCGCAATCATGCCGTTGCGCCGGCCCAGCAAAAAAAGCTCGTAAAGCACCTTGAGCAGCTCCTCGTAGGCGGCGCGGCTGTGCGGTGTGCCTTTGAGGGACATAAGGATGCCGTGGCCGAGATCCATCAGCACCTTGCGCGGCGACATGATGACCAGCGCGCCCAATCCGCCGCCGCCGATGATGAGCAGCTCGTTGGGATGCATCAGCCAGAACAGATGGCCGCCGCCCGCCACGAAGCCGCCGAAAATCGAAAACGCGACGACGAGGATGCCGATGATGATAATCATGGTTTATGAGACGGCTTGCCCAGTTTGGCCAGTCCGCCCTCAAATCGTTGCAGGTAGGAACGGATGGAAAGAATCGCCTGCGAATGAATCTGGCAGATGCGGGATTCGGTCAGGCCGAAGACCTCGGCGATTTCACGCAGATGCATGTCTTCGCCATAATACAGCGCCAGCACCTTGCGCTGGATTTCCGGCAATTCCTTCAGCCGCTTGAAAATCACCCGCTTCAGTTCCGCGCGTGAAACCTCCTCGACCGGGCCGGGCTGGTTCGGGTTGGCCACCACTTCGTAAAGGCTGCCGGCCTCGTCCCCGTCCGAAGTGGATACGGCATCCAGGCAGATGAACTGCGCGGGGCGGATTTCATCGAGCAGCCCGAGATATTCGGCCAGCGGAATTTTCATCGCCTGTGCCATCTCCTCATCGTTCGGCGCGCGGCCCAGGCGCTGTTCCAGCTCGCCCATGACGGCCTGGATTTTTCGGGATTTCTCATGCACCGTGCGCGGCACCCAGTCCATGCGCCGCAGCTCGTCCAGCATCGCGCCCCGGATGCGCAGCCGCGCATAACCTTCAAACGACGTTCCCGAAGCCGGGTCATAATTCCGCAGCGCCTGCAACAGGCCAAGAAGCCCCGCGCTGTGCAAATCGTCGCGGTCAACATGGTCCGGCAGCGTCATCGCCAGCCGGTTTGCGGCATAGCGCACCAGCGGCAGGTAGCGCTCCACCAGCGAATTTTCATCCTGGCTGTTGGTCTGCTCATGATAATGCCGCCAGAGTTCCTGGGCGGTGGGACGCGGTTCCGTTCCCGCCACTGCGGGACGGTCCGCCTCGATTTCACAGCTGCTGGTGTTCATGATTTTTTAACGGGTTGGATGAATGGTGCCGCCGCCGGGCGCCGGGCGCGGCGTTGTTCCAGGGATTCGCGCAGACCCTGCATCCACACACGGCTCCACCAGCGGGTGAGGACGGTGGCGACCAGGGCCGCGGCGCAGGCGCGCCACAGTGCCGCCGGCCACGGACTGCTGCCCGCCAGTCCAAAACCCGCGCCGATGAGAAATCCGACGATGGCGCCGAGAATAATCAATGCTTTCATTTGATGCCTGACAGTTGTTTAGCAAGCCGTTTGCCAGCCGGGGAACAGCGCGTGGAAATGGGGGGATTTCCCCGGAATCAGGGGGTTTTTGCCGGCAACAAAATTTCCGGCGACGCATTCCGGAATTCTCCGGGAATTTTTTGCCCCGCGCCGAGGAAGCGAAGGCTGCAATTTGTGCCGAACACGAAATTCCACAATTTCACCCGCCGCGTCTCCTCGTCCAGGTGCGTGAAGATCAAATCCTCCGGCCCGCACGGCTCGAACGCGCGCCATTGCGCCAGCAGCGCCGGCATTTCATACGCGGCATTCAGCACCAGATGCACGTGCGGCGCCGGCAGCCCGGCGATCTGCCGGCGCAAAGCGTCCAGGGCCGGCGCGTCGGCGATGTCCACGCCGGGCAGATCCACGAACCACAATTCACCGGCGGTTTCCGGATTCGACCAGAAACGCTCCAGCGGCACGCCGAGCATTTCGCAGTGCAGCGCCAGAAATTCCGCCATGTTGGCGGTGGCGCCGTCCAGCCGCCAGACGCGCGCGGCGCGCTCCTCCAGCAGCGAGGCCAGCGTCAGCCATTTGCAAAGCGCCGTTGTCTTGCCGGAGCCGGGCGGGCCGATGAAGACGTGCGGTCGCGGCTCCGCGCCGCCGTCAATTGGCGGCGGCTTCAGCCAGAAATGCGACAGGGCGCGGCTGACAACTTGCCATTCCTCCTCCAGCGGTTCCGGCGGCATCTCGCCGTGAACGGCGCGCAGATGCATTTGCAGCCGTTCGGCGTGAATCGGTAGCAGCCCCATCGCTTCCAGCCAGATGACGCTGCGCCAGCGGCTCTCGCCGGAGGCGAAACCGCCGGCGCTTTCGGGAATCTGCCCCTGCGGGGAAATCGTGTCCGGTTTAGGCGCGGATGTTTTGTCCGGCACGCCGGCCGTGACCTCGATTTTGCAGTTTTTTTTCCAGAGCCGTGAAATGTTCCAGAACGACACCGGCCGCACGCTCACCACCACCGCGTCCGGGCCGAGCCGTCTTTGGATTTCGGCCAGCGCGTCGGCGGCGCTGCCGGCGACGAAGGAAACCAGTTTCATGCGGCGGGAAGAAGTTGGAGGCTGGCAGTTCGGAGTTGGGGATTTGCCATGATGGTTTTTCCCCAGCCTCCAGTTTCCAGCTCTGAACCAGCGAACGCGCGCGGCGGAAGCGTTGGATGTGGGTCGTTCCTCATTCGAAGCGCGGAATCACCGCCTGGTTTTGCACCTGCACGCGCGGCGGGACTTCCGCATAAGACAGGACGGCGAGATCGCCGAAGGTGCTTTCAAAAAAGCGGCGGAACGCCAGGCGCAGTTGCGGCGCGCACAGGATGACCGGCGGCTGGCCGGCGGACATCATTTGCTGGACGAATTTTGAAAGCGAATCCATGACGTGCCGCGCCAGCCGGGGTTCCACCACGAGCGTGGTTTCGCCGGACGCCAGCCGGACGCTTTGCGAAAGCTGCTGCTCCAGCTTCGGGTCCATCGTGATGGCGCGAAGATGGCCGTCGTCGGTCTGGAACGGCTTGGCGATCTGGGGGCCGAGCGCGCGCCGGGCGTATTCGGAAAGTTCGTCCGGATTTTTGGTGAACGCGGCGTAATCGCCGACCTTTTCCAGGATGCCGGCGAAGTTGCGGATGGAGACGCCCTCGGCCAGGAGGTTTTGCAGGATGTGCTGGATCTGGCCCACGGAAACCAGCGCGGGCACCAGCTCGTTCACGACGGCGGGCTGCGTTTTCTTGAGATTGTCGAGCAGGGCCTGCACGTCCTGCCGCGTGAGAATTTCATGTCCGCGCCGGCGCACCGTCTCGGCCAGATGCGTCACGAGCACGGACGCCGCGTCCACCACCGTGTAGCCGGCGGTCTCGGCGGTCTTGCGCTCGACGGCGGAAACCCATGTGGCCGGCAGTTGAAACACCGGCTCGACGGTCGGAATGCCCTTGAGCGTGGTCTTGGTGTTGGTGGCGTTCATGGCCAGCCACTGGCCGGGCATGAGCTGGCCCTGCGCAATCGGATTTCCCTTCAGCAGAAACCGGTATTCGTTCGTGCCCAGTTGCAGGTTGTCGCGCAGCCGGATTGGCGGAATCAGCACGCCCATTTCCTGCGCGACGTTTCTGCGCACGCCGGTCACGCGTTCCAGCAAATCGCCGCCCTTGCTGGTGTCGGCGAGCGAAACCAGCCCGAAGCCCAGCTCGATTTGCAGCGTGTCGAGCGTCAGCAGATTTTCCAGCGGGTCGGCCGCCCGCGCCTCGGCGGAGGTGGCCGCGCCCGTTGCCGCGGCGGCGGAAGTTTTGGCGGACCGGGAGCCGGTGACGGCCGCCGGTTTTGAAACCGCGCCGGTCAGTTCCGAAATGCCGCCATGCTTGTGCAAGGAATAGGACAAAAATCCGATGATGACCGCGAGCGTGAGAAATGGCAGCGTCGGCAGCCCCGGCATCAAACCCATGACGGTGAGCATCACGGCGAGAATGGTCAGCGCGCGCGGATAAAACAGCAGTTGCCGGCCCAGTTCCTGGCCGAGGTTGTTCTTGGCCGTCGCGCGGGTGATGAGCACGCCCGCCGCCGTGGAGGTGATGAGCGCCGGGATTTGCGACACCAGACCGTCGCCGATGGACAGGATGGTGTAGGTGTGCAGCGCGTCGCTCATCGTCATGCCTTTTTGCACAATGCCGATGGCGAAGCCGCCGACGATGTTGATGAGCGTGATGAGGATGGCGGCAATGGCGTCGCCGCGGACGAACTTGCTGGCGCCGTCCATCGCGCCGTAAAAATCCGCCTCCTCCTCGATGGCGCGGCGGCGGTCGCGCGCCTCGGTTTCGTTGATCAGCCCGGCGTTCAGCTCGGCGTCAATCGCCATCTGCTTGCCGGGCATGGCGTCCAATGTGAAGCGTGCCGCGACTTCCGCGATGCGCCCGGCGCCCTTGGTGATGACGATGAAATTGATCAGCACCAGAATCAGGAACACGACCATGCCGACGACGTAATTGCCGTGGACGACGAAATTGCCGAACGCCTGGATGATGTGGCCGGCGTAGCCGTTGAGCAAAATCAGCCGCGTGGAGGCCACGTTGAGCGCCAGCCGGTAAAGCGTGATGAACAGCAGCAACGTCGGGAAGCCGGTAAAATCTGCCGGGGTGCGCAGGTAAAGAATGACCAGCAGCACCAGCAGCGAGGCGGCAATGCTGATCGTCAGCAGCAGGTCCAGCATGAACGGCACCACCGGCAAAATCAGCACCAGGATGGTGCCAAACAATGCGCCGACGAGCCATAGATCGCCGTATTTCAGCACATTCCGCATTTTGTCGCTCAACGCGCCCATGATAATTCTTCAAGCCTGGTTTTGTTTCGCGTAATACCGGTAGCGGTTCATCCGATAGACCCACGCGAGGACTTCGGCGACCGCGGCATACAGTTGAGCAGGAATCTCGCCACCCACCCGCGCCTGTTTGAACAGCATCCTCGCCAGCGGCTTGTTCTCCACAATGGGAATTTGATGCCGGGCTGCCATTTCCCGGATGCTCTGGGCGTTCAGGCGGATGCCCTTGGCGACGACTTTGGGCGCGTGCATGGTTTTCCGGTCGTAACGCAGCGCCACGGCAATGTGCGTGGGGTTGGTGACCACCACGTCGGCCGTGGGCACGGCGGCCAGTTGCCTGGCCTTGCTGACGGTGCGGCGCCGGCGGCGCGCGGCCTTGACCTGCTGGTTGCCCTCCGTGTTTTTCGCCTCCTCCTTCAATTCATCCTTGGTCATCATCAAATCTTGATTCGTGCGCCACCATTGATAGCCGTAATCGCCGGCGGCGATGACCAGCAGCGCGAGGCTCACGCGCAGGAAAATTTGCAGGCCGGTCTGCGCCAGAAACTCCACCATGCGCCCGATGCTGACGGCGGTGGCGAAAATGGGGTCGTTCAAAATGCTCTGCACCTGCGAATAAGTGAGGGCGACGATCACCGCGAATTTGACGATGGCAATCAGCGTCGGCACCGCATTGCGGAACGAGAAGACGCGCTTGAAGCCCTCCACCGGATTAAGCCGTTCCCAGTTGGGCGTGAGCGCCTCGGAGGCGGTGTTGAAGCGGTTCTGCGTCACGCCAGCCAGCAGCCCGCCCAGCATGGTGGCGACAACGACCGGCCCGGCGCATTTGAGGAACACCAGCGTGCCGGCGAGGGCGTAGCCCTGGAGCGCGGTGGTGGTGATGGAAGTGTCGTGCAGATGGGTGAAGGTGAGAACCGAGGCGGCGACCAGTTGCCGCCAGATTTCCGGCCCGGCGAACGTCAGCGCGGCCACCGCGGCGAGCAGCACAAACGCCGTCTGCACCTCGGCGCTGCGGGCAATCTGGCCGTGCTTGAGCGCCTCCTCCAGCTTTCGCTGCGTCGGCTGCTCCGTCTTCTCGCCAACTTGGTCTTCCATGCTTTAAGGCGTTAATCGTGAATTATTGAATCGTGAATCGGGCGGCGGCCGGTCCGGCGCAACGATCCGGCGATTTTACGAGGCAACAATTCATCGCATTCCCATGATCTGGCCTAGGTTGAACAAATCATCCGGCAGGCGGTTCAGATAGTTGATCACATGCTGCGCCGTGAGCTGCAATGTGAAGCCGAACACCATCAGGCCGCCGACGATGCGGAAGGAAAAACTCAGGACGAACACGTTCATTTGCGGCACCGCGCGGCTCAACACGCCGAACACAACGGTGACGACGAACGACACCGCCAGCACCGGCGCGGAGATTTGCAGCGCCACCATGAAGATGCGGCTGGTCTGGTTGAGCACCACGTTGAACAGTTCACCGTTGAGATGCGCGCCGCCGATGGGCAGCACCAGGTAGGTGCGTTCAAAGCCGGCCAGAATCCAGTGGTGCAAATCCAGCGTCAGCATTACCACCGTCGCCAGAAAAAACAAGATCGTCCCCGGCACCTGCGAGGACGCTCCCGAAGACGGATCCATGATCGCGCCCATGTTCAGGCCCAGTTCGCTGGAGATGACGTTGCCGGCGAGATCCACCGCGTAAAAAACCATCCGCGCGATGAAGCCGAGCAGAAGCCCGATGCACACTTCCTGGATCATCACGCCGAACAGCGAAAAGAACGGCAGGTTTCCCGCCGCGAACGGCGGCAGCATCGGCGCCAGCAGCAGAGCCATCAGCGCTGACAGCGCCACGCGCATCGTCGGCGGAAAATTGGTCACTGAAAAAAACGGCAGCACCAGCAGGAACGCGCCGACGCGCAGGAACACCAGCAGCCAGTTGTATAAATCTATGTCCATCGTCAAACCGTTCAATTGTTACATCGTTGAATCGGCAACGACACGCGCGCGAACCCGATTCAACAATTCAACGGATTTACTGAACCATCTCCGGCAATTTCTGGATGACGGCGGTGGTGAATTCCACCAGCGACCGGACAATCCACGGCAGCAGCAGCAGCAGGACGGCGATCACCGCCAGCGCCTTGGGCACGAACGTCATGGTTTGTTCGTTGATGGATGTGACGGCCTGGAACAGGCTGACGGCCAGCCCGACCACCATTGCCGTGGCCAGCAGCGGCGCGGCGATGACCAAGCCTTGGTAAATCATGGTTTTGAGCAGTTCGATGGCAAATTCAGGATTCATATGATACTCGGGTTGTGTGAAGCAGGATGCGTGCCTGCGCGGCGGGCAAGATTTGCCGGCAACCCACTTCCACATCGGCAGATCTCGTTCACATTCCGAAACTGTGGACCAGCGAGGTCACAATCAGCGACCAGCCGTCCACCAGCACAAACAGCAGCAGCTTTAGCGGCACCGAAAAAACCGTCGGCGGCATCATCATCATGCCCATGCTCATCAGCACCGTGGCGACCACGAGGTCAATCAGGATGAACGGCACAAAAATCAGGAAGCCCATCTGGAACGCCGTCCGCAGCTCGCTGATGATGAAACCGGGAATCACGACTTGCAGCGGCAGGTCTTCCGGCTTGGTCGGCTTCAACTTTGCCATCTGTGCGAACAAGTCCACGTCCTTGGGCCGCGCCTGTCGGAGCATGAACGTGCGGATGTGCGCCGTCGCGCGGTCAATCGCCTGCTGGCTGGTGATTTGATTCGCCTGATACGGCGTCAGCGCGTCGTTCTGGATGCCTTCCCAGACCGGCGCCATGATGAACATCGTGAGAAACAGCGAAAGCCCGACGATGATCTGGTTGGCCGGCGTGCCCTGCAATTGCAGCGCGGTGCGCACGAACGACAGCACAATCACGATGCGCGTGAAGCAGGTCATCAGCAGCAGAATCGAAGGCGCCAGCGTCAGCAGCGTGAGCGCGATCAACACCTTGACGCCGGTGTCCACGTCCTGCGGACCGTTGTTGGCGCCGAGCGTGATTTGGATCGGGCCGAAGCCGGTGGTGAGGTTGGTTGACTGCGCGGAAGCCGTCAGCGCGCCAAAAATGAAAAAAACGAACAGCGCCGGAAGCCAGCGGCGGAAATAAAACAATGTCGGACGCCGGTTGACGGGCGGGCATCCGATGTTCCGCGTTTGCTGTTCAATGTTCGGTGTTTCCATTTTCATTTGCCTTTCAGCACCTGCGCCAGCGCATTGGAAAATGAAACAGCCGGCTTCGCCTCCTCCGTTTCCGGTTCGCTGGCGGCGGCGGGCAGATGGGTCAGAAAATTCACGCCGGCCGGTGACGAGGCGAGCAGGAAGCGCTCCTGTTCGTAGCCGACGACATAAATCGTCTGGCGTCCACCCAGGGAACGCATCTCCAGCACATTCAGCTTCGGCGCGCGGCCGCGCCGGACGGCGAGCCGCTGCCAGTTGCGAAACAGCCAGACGCCGGCCAGAAAAATTCCGATGACCAGCGCCAGCGCGCCCGTCACGCGCAGCACCGACACGCCGATGTCCGGCGTGGAAAGCGCCGAAGCCATCGGCGAGGCCTCGGCGGAATTGGTGGTTCCGGCAAATGCGGAATCAAAAATGAAGAATGAAGAAACCAGACCGGCGGCCCTGATTTTGAAATTCTTCATTTTGCATTCTTCCTTCTGAATTTCACGCCGCCGCGGCCGTCGTGCTGCCGACGACCTCGGTGATTTTCACGCCGAAGCGGTCCTCGACCACGACGACTTCGCCGCGGGCGATGAGCTTGCCGTTGACGCTCAATTCCACCGGCGCGTCGGCGGGTTTGTCGAGCTGGACGACGGAGCCGATGTTGAGCTGGAGCACCTCCTTCATCGGCAACTGGCAACTGCCCAGTTCGATGGTGAGGCTCACGGGCACGTCCATGACAAGGTTCAAGTTGGCGGGAGCGGTGGTGTTCATGGTGATTTTTAGGTGGTGGCGAAATGGGTCAGTTCAACGGCCCAGTTTCCGGCGCGCGTGCCGGGCCGGCCCACAAACTTGGGCACCTGGTTGAAATTCAACTGCACCTGCGCGGCGCATTGCGGATCGAGCATGAGCACGCTGCCCTGCTTGAGATGGGCGATGTCGCCGGCGGAGAGCTTCAGTCCCTGCCACTCGGCGACGACCGGCACACGCACCTCGTCGAAATCGGAATTCCATTTCGGCTGGGTCGCGGCGGCGGCGAGGACGTCAATTTCCGGCAGCCCCGCCGGCGCGAGCAGGCGCATGAGCGGTTCGACGGTGGCATAGGGAAAGGCGAGCTGGACCGGCTCCAGTTGTTCGCTCAAGCCGGTGTTCAGCGTCAGCACCAGCATCGCGCTTTCGGGGGTGGCGGTCTGGAGAAAACGGCTGTTGTTTTCGTGGCCGAGATAGGCCGGGCGCAGCTCGCGCATCTCCGGCCAGTGGGCGCACCATTCAGTCACGAACAGCGTGGCGACCTGATCCACGAGCGCGACCTCGATTTCGCTCAGCTCACGGGCGGTGTCGGGCATTTTGCCGGGGCCGCCGAGCATCCGGTCCACCAGGCTCAAGCCCAGGCGCGGCGGAATCACGAGCAGGCCGACGCCCTTGAGCGGTTCCACCTTGAACAGCGCGATGTGCGTCGGGTTCGGCAGGTTTTCGGTGAACTTCAGGTAGCCGACAATCTGGAGCTTGGCGAGCTGGACGGTGGATTCGAGCCGGAGAAAAATCGCCAGGCGCGCAGCGAGCGAGCGGACGAACTGCTCGTGCCGCTGCCGGATGCGGCGCAGTTCGCTGGGCGCAAGGAAGCCCGACTGGCGGAAATCGTAGGCGCGGATGTCTCCGGCCTTCCGGTTTTCGCGCAGGCCGTGCGCCGTGAGCACGGACACGTCCGGCGCGGCGGGCGGGCCGTCGGCGGGTGGATTTTGCGGCTCGGAGGGGTTCATTGAATCGCAAATTCGGTCAGGAAAATTTCCTGCACCTCGTCGCTGCCGAGGATATTGTTGAAACCGGTCAGCAGTTCGGTGCGGATGAGGTTCCGCTCGTCGGGCTTTTCCAGATCGGCGAGGGTCTTGGAGGCGAGCGCGCTGCTGGCCATGTCGCGCAGGGCCGCGTCGTTGTCCGTCATCTTCTGCTGGAAACTGGGATCGGTGCTGACCACGGACAGGCTGACGAGGAGGTAGCGCGAACCCAGCGTGCCGGCGACGTTCACGAGCAGCTTGTTCATGGTCACGGTTATTTTTTTGGCGCCGGGATCGGCGGCCTTGGGCCTGGCGCCGGACTCGGCGGCGGGCGACGTGATGCCGAGGCCGGTTTGAATTCGCGGCAGCAGCACAAAAACCGTCATGGCGTAGGCCAGCACGGGCATGAGCGCGATGGTGACGATGACCGGCAGCCATGCCTTGAAGCCGCCGGTGGCCTTGGGCGCGGGCGCGGGCGTTTCCGCCGGTGTGGTGGCATCGTTGGGCGCTGGAGTGTTGGCGGGCATGGGAGATTACCGTTTGAGGTTCACCAAGTCCTGCAAGATTTCATCGCTGGTGGTGATCATCTTGGCGTTCGCTTCAAACGCGCGCTGTGCGGTGATCAAGTCGGTCATCTGGCTGGCCAGGTCCACGTTTGATGATTCCAAGGCGCCGGACTGGATTTGTCCGAGGCCGCCGGAATTGGGCGCGGCGGGAGTGGCCAGCGGGCCGGCCGTGGCGGAATAGCTGTAAAGGTTCTGGCCCTGATTCACCAGCGCCTGCGGGTTGGTGAAGTTCTGCAACACAATCTGGCCGATGACGCCGTTGGTGCCATCGCTCAAGGTGGCGGTGATCTGGCCGGCGGAATTGATGGTGTAAGATTGCAGGGTTGGCGCCGGCGTGGTGGTGTCGCTGAGGCCGGCGATGGCGGTGGCGCTGTTGATTTGGAGATCCGTCGCGGAGGTGGACGATCCCATCAGTCCTTGGACGCGATCCCCGTTGGCGCTCACCAGATAGCCGTTGGAATCGAGGTTGAATTCACCGTCGCGGGTGGCATAGGTCAGCCCGCTGGAGGTGTCCTTGACCAGGAAAAATCCATTGCCATTGATGGCCAGATTGGTGGTCTGGCCGGTGGTGTTGATGGTGCCCTGTGAGAAATCCGAATTGATGGCGCCGGTGGTGACGCCCTCGCCAATCTGCATGAGGTTTGAGCCTTGCGCCAGGTTCTGGCCCAGCTCATCCTCAAAATCCATGCTGGAGCTTTTGTAGCCGACGGTGTTGACGTTGGCGATGTTGTTGCCGATGACTTGCAGATCCTCCTGAAATTGCTGGAGGCCGCTGACGCCTGTTTGAAGTGAACCGATCATAATTTTGGAGTTTGTTGGTTTGGTTTATTGCGTTGAAGACGTTGAGGGCGCCGCCACCGAAAGCACCTGGCTGATGCTGTAGGACTGGCCGTTGACGATGATCTGCGGCGTGCCGGACGAAACATCCACGCCGCTGACGACGCCCTGCGCCGTGTCGCCGTTGGAATCCGTCTGCACGCTGACCTGCTTTCCAAGCATGGCGTTGGCCTCCGTGAAAGTCTGGCCGGCGGTCATCTGGCCCAGGTCCGATTGCGTGGTCGTGTTGCTTTGCAACGTGCTGAACTGGACCATTTGCGCCAGCAAATCCTGGTTTGTCATCGGGTTCAGCGGATCCTGCTGCGTCATCTGCGTGACCAGCAGATTCAGAAAATCCTGCTCGGAAAGCGTTTGTGACGTCGCCGACGCGATGGCATCGGCGGTCGTTTGTGAGTTTGCGGCGGTGTTGCTGACGGATGAGACGGTTGACATATGAATATATTTGTTTAAGCCCAGGTTTCCCAATTGCGTGCCAAAGTCGCGGAGGCGGAAGCTGTGGCCGTGGCCGTGGGCAAACCAGGAATCAACACCGCCGGTTCCGCAGGCGCGGAATCGAAATCGGCATCGTCCCCGGCGTGTTGGCCGTGGGGGGTGGTGGGTTGTCGGAAGCCTTCGCTCCCGCCTCCAAAATTTTCATCCGCGCACGACAACGGCGCGACGCGCATTCCGCGCGATTCAAGCTGCTGCTGCAATTCCGGCCAGTGCCGGTTGAGCAAATCAAAATTGCCGCGGTCCAAAACCGCCCGCACTTCCACAACGCCGTCGCCCTGCCGCAGGTTCAGCGACAACTGGAGGCCGGCGTCCGGCTTGATCACGACGCGCAGTTCATCCGCGCCGGATTCATGCAGCCGCACGACCTGCGACGCCATCATTTCCTGCGTCCGTTCCAGCGATGTTGTGCCGGCCGGCGCGAGCCGGGGCAGATTCAAGGCTTCGGACAAAATGGTTTTGGCGGCGGCACCATCCGCCGGAAGTTCCGTGCCAGCCTCCGAAACCGACCCGCCGCGGTTTTTGACCCGTGCCGGCAAATTTTCCACGGCGGCAGACGCGGTCTTTTGCGGCGCGCCCGGGCGCGCCGGCGCGGCGGCGGCAGCTTGCGAGCCGACGCCGGCAGCACCCGGCAATTTCTGCTCGGCTGCCCCGGTAAAATCTGTCTTTTTTGTCGCCATTTTCACGTTCACGTCTTGTTGAGCAACGGTCATGCCATCGGCGGATGGCGCCGTGTCCGAATTCAAAACCGGCGCGGAAGACGGATCAACCTTGATGAAAATGGTCGCGGGCCGTCCTTTGATTTGAAGTGGTTCTCCCGTTGCAGGAACCGCTTCTGGCGAGTTGCCGGGAACCGCCGGCGCATACGAAGAAAATTTTCCGTCGTCGTCCAGAGACAACATCTCCGGCAATTCGATGTCGCCGCCGGCCGGATCGGATTTTGTTGGCGGCGGGGATTGATCAACCGGTTCCCTGGCCGGTGCGGATGTAAAATTTGGCTGCCCGGCGGTCTGGTCGGCTTGAACCGTCGGCACGGCGCGTGAATCCGCCGCGCTCAAAATTTGTGAAGGCAGGGCGGTGGCTGGCATGAAACCCGCAAGCAAGTCCAAAGTCCCAAATCCAGAATCCAAAGCCGGACTTGGCGGCGCAACTTTTCCGTCTTCGCTCCGTTCCGGGGCGGTTGTGTCGGAGTTGGAAGCGGCGGCACCGGACTTCGGACTTTTGATTTTCCCAGTGGTTGCCGGCGAAACCGGGATGTCCGCCGCCTGCGCCAAGCCGGATTGGGGCGCCACGGCGGGCGGCATTTCGCCGTGCTGGAAATCCGCGCCGGTCTGATCGGAATTCATTTTGCCGCCTTCCCCGCTGGTTCGGGCCGGGAAGTTGGGAGTTGCGGATTCGCCATGATGGTTTTTCCCCGGCTTCCAGCTTCCGGCTGCCAGCTCCTTCTCAAAATCCAAAGGCGGACAATGCGGCGCGGTTTTTTCAACTTCAGTTGGAAGTTCGGATCTGGAAGCTGGGAGTTGCGGATTCGCAGCGATGGTTTTTTCCAAGCTCCCAGCCTCCAGCTTCCAGCTCCCCTTCAAGCGTTCCATGACACTTTGAAATTTGTCCACCGGCGGTTCATTCCGGGTTTGAAGCTCCGGGCTTGAAACCCCGCGCCTCTTGCCGTCGGCGGGCAGAATGGAATTCAGCGCGGGCATCAGGAGGAGGGTTTGGCGGGGGCTGAGGCGTCGGGCGGCAGCACCATCCGCAGCCGGCCCGCGATGAGGGCGGCGTGTTTGGCGCCGCCGACACCCTGCTTGCTCAACGCGTCGAGCAGGAGGCTGGCCTCGTCGGGCTTCATCACGGCGAGCAGGCGCACGACGTCGTCATCGGCCATTTGGGCAATCATGCTCGCCGCGCCTTCCGGCGACATGGCGGCGATGACCTTGGCCTGCTGCTTGAGGTTTGTGATTTCCTGCGACTTGAGGCGGACGACGTTCCGGTCGAATTCGGCCTGCAACTGATACACCGTCTGCGTGGCCGTCGAAAATTCCTGGCGCTCGGCGTCCAGCCGCGTCTGCAACGCCTGCAACTGTTGCTCGCGCGTGTCGAGGTCGCTCTTTTCCATTTTCAGTTCCGCGACCCACTGATCAAATTCCGGATTTTTGAATTTCCACGACGGGTCGTTGTCCGGCGTCAGCTTGTTGGCGGCGGCCAGCACGGACCGGACGCCGGCGAATTGCGCGGGCCGGATCAGCAGCGCCGTCGTTGCCAGATAAATCAGGCAGCCCACAAGGGCAACCACCCAGGAAGATGTCAGCCAGCGGGTCATGTTCACTCCATTGTTGTCGCGGCGGTTTCAAGCAGGCCGGCGGCCGGTGAAGTGGGCCGCAGCCCCATTTCGTCCAGTTGTTTCTGTTCGTCGCGGTGCGCGGCGCCGTCGTAATTGCGGCGGCATTTGTCGCGCAACTGGTCGAGCGTCTTGCGGTCGCGGGTGGCCAGCACCATTTCCCGCCAGGCCTCGTGGGCGGCGCGCTGTGCCAGCTTCAAATCGGCGGTCAATTCCTCGCAGCGCTGCTCCATTCCGCCGCACCAGGCGCGCGTCTGGCGCAGCTTCGCGACGGTGGCGCCCTCGGCAACCTCCTCGCACAGCGTCGTCCACGCGGCGGCCAGTTCGCGGGAGCCGGCGGCCAGCCGGGCGGCGGCCTCGTCGCCGGCGCGCAACGCCTCGACGTAGCGCTTTTGCGCGACGCGTTCCTTTTGCTCGCGCAACAGGCGCAGCGGTTGAAGGGAAAATCGGAATGCTTTCATGGTTTATTTCCTGGGTTGCGGTGGTTTCTGCGGGACCGGCGCGGACAGGGTTTGCGAGAGCAGCGACCAGCTTTTGGCGGCGTCAAATCCCTCGCCGACGCCCTGGCGCAAAAAGCGGTTGAGCGGCTCGTGCAGCGCGATGGCCTGGTCAATCACCGGATTGCTGCCGGCGGGATAGGCGCCGATGCTGATCAAATCCTGGTTGCGCCGGTAGACCGCCAGATGCTCGCGCCCGGCGGCGGTCAGGGCGAGCTGCTCCGGCTTCAACAAATCGCGGTTCAGCCGGCTCACGCTCTCCAGAACGTCAATCGCCGGATAATGATTTTGCGTCGCCAGCTCGCGCGTCAGCACGATGTGGCCGTCCAGAATCGAGCGCGTCGCGTCGGCAATCGGATCATTCATGTCGTCGGCCTCCACGAGCACGGTGAACAGACCGGTGATGTCGCCGGTCTCGCCGGTGCCGGCGCGTTCGAGCAGTTGCGGCAGCAGCGAAAACACCGACGGCGTGTAGCCGCGCGTGGTCGGCGGCTCGCCGACGGCCAGGCCGATTTCGCGCTGCGCCATCGCCAGCCGCGTCACGGAATCCATCATCATCAGCACGCCCAGCCCCAGGTTGCGGAAGTATTCCGCGATGGCCATCGCCAGCGACGCGCCCTTGACGCGGTGCAGCGCCGGCTCGTTGGACGTGGCGACGATGACGACGGATTTTTTGCGGCCGGCGTCGTCGAGGTCGCGTTCCAGAAATTCGCGGACCTCGCGGCCGCGCTCGCCGATGAGCGCGATGACGTTCACGTCGGCGTCGGCGCGCGACGCCATCATGCCGAGCAGGGTGGATTTGCCGACGCCGCTGCCGGCAAAAATGCCGAGGCGCTGGCCGCGGCCGCACGGCGTGAAGGTGTCCACGGCCTTGATGCCGGTTTGAAAAACCCGGTGGATGCGCTGGCGCTTGAGCGGATGCGGCGGCGTCAGGTTCAGTTCGACGGACAGCTCGGTTTGAACCGGCCCCAGGCCGTCAATCGGCCGGCCCAGGCCGTCGAGCACGCGGCCCTTGAGCGCGTTGCCGACGCCGATGCGCATTGGCGCGCCGGTGGCGGTGACTTCGCTGCCGGGATGGATGCCGTGCAGGTCGCCCAGCGGCATGAGCAGCAGGTGATGGTTCCGAAAGCCGACGACTTCGGCGAGCGTGACGCCGTCGTGCCGCGCGGATTCAATCCGGCAAATTTCGCCGACGGAGGCGACGGGGCCTTCCGATTCGATGACCAGCCCGATGACCTGCACGACGCGGCCGCAGGTCTCCGTCACGCGCGCCAGGCGCACGCGCTGGAGCGCGGCGTCGAAGCGGCGGGCGGGGCAGGAGATGGCGGGTTTCATGCGGAAATGGATTCGCGGATTTGTTCGAGCTTGGTTTCGCGGCGCGCGTCGAGGAGGCCAAACCGGGTCTGCACAAGGCAGCCGCCGCGGGTGATTTCGGAGGAACCGATGAACTTGAGCGGACCGGCCCCGGGCAGACCCTGAAGAATGGGCGAGGGATGTTTGTGCAATAATGCCAGATCGTCGGGATGGAGCTGGATGGTGATTTCGGCGGTTTCCTTGGTCTGGCCGACGGCCTCGCGCACGACGGCTTCGACCATCGCGGAGTCAATCGGAATTCCGGCGACGATTTTTTTGGTGGATTCCAGCGCGATTTGCATCAGGGCGTCCTCGGTCTGCTGGATGACTTCGGGCACGGCGCGGCGGAGCGATTCGAGAACGCCCTGCTGCAATTCGAGCATTTCGTTCCGCTGCTGGAGCAGTTGTTCGCCGAGATTTTTTTCGGCGTCGAAGCGGCCGCGTTCGTAGGCGGCCTGTTCGGCGGCGCGGGCGCGGTTGGCCTCCTCGCTTTCCGGCGGCAGCGTGGTGACGCGCACGTCGCGGAGCGGCTCGGCCAGGGCGATGGTTTCAGACCACTTCATATTCGGCGGTGCGGGCTTCATCGAGGTCAATCTCGCCTTCGGCCTCAAGTTTGCGGACGGAGTCAATGATGCGCAGTTGCGCGGCCTCGACGTCGCGGAGCTTGACGTGGCCGAGGGCGAGCATTTCGTCCTGCACCCCCTCGGCGCCGCGGCGCGAGATGTTGGAGAGGAGCAGTTTTTTGAGCGGCTCGCTGGCCTTCTTGAGTGCGAGGGCGAGGTCGCGCATTTCCGTCTCGCGCATGATGCGCTGGATGACCTGCGTGTTGAGCAGGAGCAAATCCTCGAAGGTGAACATTTTTTTGCGGATGGCCTGGGACAGCTCCGGGTTGCGCTCCTCGATGCTGGAAAGCAGCGAGCGGCTGACGGTTTTGTCCATGGCGTTGAGAATGTCCGCCGCGGGCGTGACGCCGCCGGTCTGGCTCATGGCGCGGGTTTGCTTGACGCCCATTTTGGCGTTGAGGACGTTGACCACCTTTTCCGTCACCTCGATCGGCGTCGGCGCGAGCGTGGCCAGGCGCTCGATGATCTGGTCGCGCTGGTCGGGCGGGAGCAGGGCAAACATCTGCGCGGCCTTTTCCGGCGAGAGGTGGCTGATGACGAAGGCGATGGTCTGCGGCTGCTCGCTGCGGATGAGGTTGAAGATGCTGCGCGAATCCATGTCGGCGATGGACTGCATGGCGCCGACGGAGACGCGATTGGGCAGGACGCGGCCCAGGATGTCGCTGGCCTTGAAACTGCCGAGCGCCCTTTCGAGCGTGTTGCGCGTGACGTCCAACCCCGCCGAAACGGAGGTGCTGGCGGCGAGCGCGACCTCGGAAAAATCGAACAGGATTTCCTGCTGCTGTTCGCGGGTGATGAGGTTGAAGCGGGCCATTTCGCGGGAAACGGCCTCGACTTCGCGCGGCTGGAACTGCTTCAAAATTTCCGACGCGCTTTCCGATCCGACCATGACCAGCAGCGCCGCGAGTTTCTGTGTCTTGGTGAGCGCGCCGTTTTCGGCGGGAGCCGATTCGGGTGGGTTGGCAACTTGGGCGGGCATGATAATTAAGTCTGAAGTCCAGAGCTCAAGATCCAAGGCCGCGCGGCGCGGCGGGTGTTTGGGAATTGGACGTTGATGTCGGACATGGTTTGTTGAGTTACTGGCGTTCGGTGTTGGGGCCGCGGTTCATCCAGTCGCGGATGGCCTGGCTCATGTTCGACGGGTTTTCCTTGATGAGCCGGTTCAGCACGTCCACGGTCACGACGCCGGGCTGCGGTTCGGGCTGCCAATGGCCCTGACCGTTCCCATTCCCGTTGCCATTGCCATTGCCGTTGTGTGTGCCCATGAGTCTGCCGACGGGGATGCCCAGCGGAATTTCCTGGACGGGCGTGCGTTTGAAAATGCGGAGCAACAGGAGCAGCGCCACGATGCCGAGCGCGGGATAAACGAGGTTGCGCGCCGTGTCCCACCAGAACTCCCGTTTTTGCTGCTGATCCAATTGCTGGGTCATGGTGGTGGCGAACTCGTCGTTGAAGGGCAGCTCCTCCAGCGTGATGGTGTCGTTGCGGATATTTTCGGCACCGGCCTGGATGCCGATCGCGCCGATGACAATTTGCTTCAGCTTGTCGAGTTCCTCCGGCGAGCGGGTGACGACCTTGCGGGCGGTGCCTTCGCCTTCGTAGCGGGCGGCGACGGTGACGGCGGCGGAAAGGCGCTTGATGCCGCCGGCGGCCTGGGTGAGGCTGCTGACGGTCTTGTTGATTTCATATTCGACGGTGGAAGTGGTCTTGTGGTTGTCGGAGTTGTTGACCGGTCCGGCTCCCGAATGCACGGTGTTGGTGTCGGTGGCGGTGTTGGCCGTGATGCCCACGGGTGACGTTGAGCTGGAGGTTGTGGCGATGGTGCTTTCGTCGTTCTTGGTTTGCGTGCGGATGACCTGGCCGTCCGGATCGAATTTCTCCGCGGTGCTGCTGGTGGTGTCAAAATTGATTTCGGCGGAAACGCGGACGATGGCCTGGCCGGGGCCGAGGATTTTTTCAAGCATGTCCTGCGCCTTTTTGCCGAGATACAGATCGAGGTTGCGCTGCGCGGCGAGCTGCGACGAGGTGAGGCCGCCGATGGAATCGTTGTCGTCGTTGGCGGAAAGCACATTGCCCAGGTTGTCCACCACGGTGACGTTGTTGGCGGCGAGGCCCTCGACGGAGTTGGCGACGAGGAAGCGGATGGAATTGATGGCCGACGGCTGGAGCTGCGTGTTGCCGCGCACGCGGACGAAGACGGAGGCGGTCGGATGTTTGTCCTTGTCGAGCAGCAGGCGGTTTTCCGGCAGCACGATCATCACGCGGGCGGCTTCCACCTCGTCAATCTGGCCGATGGTGCGGGCCAGCTCGCCCTGGACGGCGCGGATGTAGTTGGCGCGCTGGACGAAATCGGAAATGCCGAAGTTCGGCTTGTCAAAAATTTCAAACCCCACGCCGTCGCCGCTGGGAATCCCCTTGCCGGCCAGCTGCATCCGCATTTCGTAGACCTTGTCGGTGGGAATCAGAATGGAGCCGCCGCCCGCGCCGACCTTGTAGGGAATCTTGGCGTCGTCGAGCGCGGCGATGACCTTGGCGGCCTCGGTGTCGGACAATTTTCCGTAGAGCAGGCCGTAATCGGTGCGCGACGACCAGAACGCGAGCGAGCCGAGGCCGGCCACCAGCACGAAGGTGGCGGCGAGGACGCTGACGCGCTGGCTGACGCCGAGCTGTTTCCAGATTTCCAGGAGTTGTGCGCCGAGTTTTGAAAGGTTGTTCATTAAAAAAATCCCTTATACCTGCATCTTCATGATTTCCTGATAGGCATCGAGCAGCTTGTTGCGGACCTCGACCATCAGTTGAAAAGAAACGTTGGCCTCCTCCATCGAGATGACGGCCTGGTGCAACGAGACATCGCCGCCGGCCTGCAAACTGTTCACCGTTTGCGAGGCGGTGATTTGTTTGCCGTTCACCTCCTCAACCATCTTGCCGAGCATTGTCGAAAATGAATCGCCCGACGGCTGCGATGGCGCGAGCGCGCCCGGCTGCTCCGCCGGCGTGACCGGCAGCGAGGGAGTGATGCTTTCGCCCGGCGTGACTCCGCCGGCGGACATCAGCGGCTGGATGGCGGTGAGGGGTATCATGGTTCAAATCAATGTTTGCCGATGGTGAGAACTTGCAGGGCCATGTCGCGGGCGTTTTTGATCACGGCCAGATTGGCGTCAAAGGTGCGCGAGGCGGAAATCATGTCCGCCATTTCCTCCTGAACGTTGACGTTGGGCATGGCGACCATGCCGTGCGAATCGGCGTCGGGATTGCCCGGTTCATAAACCAGCTCAAACGGGCGCGGATCCTTTTCGATGCCGGCGACGCGCAGGGTCGGCGTGGCCGGGCCGCCGCCCATCGCCTGCTGGAGCGCGCTTTCAAACACGACGACCTGGCGTTGGTAAGGCTTGCCGTCCGCACCGTGTGTCGTGCTGGCGTTGGCGATGTTTTCGGAAATGACATCCAGCCGCGTGCGCTCCGCGTCGAGCGCGGCGGCGGTGCTTTGGACTCCTGAAAGGATGTCAATCATAGGCGTCAGGTGGCGGTGCCGGTGATGGCCATTTTGAGCCGGTAAAAGTCCGTGCTGATCAACTGGGTTTCCAGCGTGTTGGCCAGCGAATTTTGGTTCATCTTGAACAATTCATCCTCCAGGCTGACGGTGTTGCCGTCGGGACTGACGGGGACGGCGTTGGGATCCACTTCCAGTTGGGGCTTGAGCGCGGCGATTTCCTGCGGATCGCGCGAGGCGCAGGCGCGCCGGAGTTCCGTGCTGAACGAAGCCGCCACGTCCATCCGCTTGTAGCCGGGAGTTTCGAGGTTGGCGATGTTGCTGGCGATGGCCTGTTGGCGCAGGGCAACGGCATCGAGCGCCTTTTTGGCGGCCAGATAATCGGGCTGGTTGAACAGGGCGTCTATCATGCGACTTTTCCGAACGTTGTGAAGCAGCACCGATGCCAGCGCAAAAATCGCTGGAAAATTAAGATTCAGACGCCAGTGAAGCGGTCAAAAGGGAAAATGTTGCCGCGACAGGCACCGCGCTAGGCAAGTGTTGTCCAACGGCGTGAAAATGAGGAAAACTGAAAAATCTCCGCCGCCGGTCTGCCTTGGCAGCGCCCGGAAAAGGAAATTGAAAACAGCGATGGAAACAACGCGGGAATGTTCCGCGCGGTCGGAGCGGCTTCAAGCTTCCGTCATCAGTTCCCGGTCGGAGTCGCCATTGCCCGCGGTGCCGTTGTATTCGTGCAGTTTGTTGCGCAGGGTGCGGATGCTGATGTCGAGCATTTTTGCGGCGTGTGTGCGGTTGCCGTCGCAGCGTTGCAGCGCGTCGAAAATGTGCCGCTTTTCCAGTTCGGCCAGCGTTGAAAAGCTGTTTCCGCCGGCTCCCGCCGGACCCGCCGGGCTGGCGGGCTTTCCGATTTGAGAAGCCGGGGCTGAAGCTGTGGTCGCCGTCGAGCAGGCGGCGCCAAGTCCCAAATGTTCCGGCTCCAGCTGCTGTTGGCCGTCGCAAAGAATGACGGCGCGTTCGATGACATTTTGCAATTCGCGCACGTTGCCCGGCCAGTGGTGCGTCTTGAGCGCCTGCATGGCCGCGTGCGAAAGCCCGTGAATCTGCGCGCCGTGTTTGCGGCTGAAGCGGCGTGTGAATTCCTCGGCCAGAAGCGGCACGTCCTCGAGATGTTCGCGCAGGGGCGCCAGATGAATGGGCACCACGTTCAGCCGGAAGAACAAATCCTGGCGGAATTCCTTTTTCTCGACGCTTTCGTCGAGCCGGCGGTTGGTGGTGGCAATGACCCGCACATCCACCTTGATGGTGCGGTTGCCGCCGACGCGCTCCAGCTCGCGCTCCTGCAGGACGCGGAGCAGCTTGGCCTGGACGCTGGGGGAAATTTCGCTGATTTCGTCCAAGAGAATCGTGCCGCCGTGGGCCAGCTCGAAGCGGCCTTCGCGTTTGTTCAGCGCGCCGGTGAACGCGCCGCGCTCGTGGCCGAAAAATTCGCTTTCGATCAGGTTTTCCGGGATGGCGGCGCAGTTGACCTTGATGAACGGCGCGCTGGCGCGGGTGCTGGCGCGGTAAAGTGCGCGGGCGACCAGCTCCTTGCCGGTGCCGCTCTCGCCCTGGATCAGCACGGTGGCCTGCGTGTGGGCGACCTTGCGGATGAGCTGGTGCAGGTTTTCCATGGCGGGGCTTTGGCCGAGCAATTCGAAGCCGGTGTCCTCGTTGTCCTGGCTCAAAAAGCGGTTGACGCGGACGAGTTGCGTGAACTCCTCGGCCTTCTTCAGCGTGACGCCGAGCTGCTCGCTGGAAAACGGCTTGATCAGGTAATCAAACGCGCCGTTTTTCATGCAGTCCACGGCGGATTCGACGGTGCCGAACCCGGAGGTGACGACCACGAGCGGTTTTTGCGGGCGGAGCTGGATGGCCTTCAGCAAGTCGGTGCCGTCGCCGTCCGGCAGCCGGACGTCGAGGAAGAGCATGTCAAAATTGTCCCGGTTCAAATACTCCTGCGCCTCGGCGATGGTCTCGACGGCGGCCACGTCATAACGCCGGTTGCGCAATTGCTGTTCGAGGTTTCTGCGGACGATGGCGTCGTCCTCCAAGACGATGATTTTTTCAATGGCCATAAGTCAATGGGCTGCGTGACGGCGGTAAAGGCTGGCGACGTAATTGGACGGCGGGGCGGCGCAGGCGGTTACATGGCGTGCCGGCACCAGTCCCCGGCGCAGCAGCGCCTGCTGGTTTTCGCGATCCAACTGAAGAACCCTGACGATTAAATCCTGAAGCATTTGAATTGCGGCTTTTACATCTGGAAAACGGTCGCGTTCAACCGGGCTGCTTAATTGCCAAAGCCCGCGCCAGCGGCGAATGCCGATCATCAAGCGGTCAAGCCGCCCAAGCAAGTCTTTTCGCAGGTTGGCAAACTCGAACGGCTGGTAATCTGCGCTGCCCGCCAGCGCCTGATGTTCCCGGGTGGTCATCGCCAGCGTCTCTTCGCAAAGGGCGGCAAAGGCGCGCAGATCGCGCAGTAATTCGGGTGTAAAACCGGCGGATGAGGTGGAATTCATGGCTTGGGCGCTGGGTTTGCCGTGCTGGCGGTGAACGTGGTGTTGGTATTGTGAAGGTCGTGGTTGGCGTTTTCGGCGCTGCTCTGCCACTGGATGAAGCCGATGCGCCAGCGCGCCATGTCCACGATGGCCTTCAAGCTGGGCGGAGCATTGGTGTCCAGCTCGCTTTCGCGGCTGATGATCTGGTTGTAAGTTTCGGTGGCCTTTTGCGGCTGCCAGAGGCGCTCGTAGGTCATGCCGATCTGATACCAGACCGGCAACTGCCATTGGGGCGAATAATCCAGTTGGGCGAGGCTGGTGTAAATGTCGAGGGCGCGGGGATAATTGCCTTCGCGGAAAAACTGGTTGGCGATGAGATTGCCGGTGCGCTGCCGCCAGTAGGCCCAGGTTTCCGGATGGCTTTTCGCCTGCGCGTTTTGTTCCCGCAGCAGGGTCAGAACCTGCTGGAGCGCTTCCGTGTCGCGTCCGAGTTCCTTGAGGGCGGAGGCCAGGTCATAGCGCACCTCCGGCTCCTCGGGCGCGCCTGAAAAATGCGCCAGATAATCCTGGCTGTAGGCGACGGCCTCGTCGTAATTGGTCGTGCTGCTGTAACAGCGGATTAATTTGTAAAGAACCTGCGGCTTGTCAATCTCCGGGTTGTCCTGCTTGAACAGCCGGGAAAAATACTCCGCGGCGTCGGTGTATTTTCCAAGTTCGTAATGCGTCTCGGCGATTTCAATCTGGGCTTCCACCACGAGATGCTCGTAATAATCCAGCCGGTCATTCTTCAAGATGAGCGCGGCCGTCATCACGGCGTAAAATTTCGCGAGCGCCAGATTGTGGAGACCCATCTGGCGGAAAATCTGTCCCTGATGGAGCAGGACTTCGGGAACGCGAGGTTCGTTCGGCCAGCGGTTCAGGAATTGGGCGTAAATATCTTGGGTGCGCGGAAGATCGTCCTCATCCTGCGCAAGGGCGGCGAGTTCCAGCAGGGCGGATTTCTGAATGGGTTCGGGCGAACTGGTGTCCAGCAACGCCACCAGCAGCGGTTTGGCTTCCTGAAATTGCCGGATTTTGCGCAGGTAGCAGGCGGTTTCCAATTTTTGAGTGAACGCATCCACCGAATCCGTCTGCGCCGCCGCATTCTGGCTCTGAAGTTTGTTGGTCGTTGCGGCCACCGGTCTGGCTGGCTGGGAATTGGTTGCAGGGCCGGCGATTAAAGGTGCCGGCAGATTGGAACTGACCGCTGGAAGATTGGAAGACAGGTTGGAAGGAAGGTCAAAATTCTGGAACAATTTGCCCGGCGCGTTGGTTCCGGCAAAACCTGCCTGTGCCATGACGGCAAAATCTGCCGCCCACACCGCCGCCCAGAAAATCAAATTCCAAGCGAGCTTATGAGTAATCCGACGGACAAAATGTGTCTCACGGAACCGGCTCATTGACTTCGATAAATGGCCTGGCTGGAAGGAGATGCAGCCGAAGACGGCGGCATGAACCCCACCGGCGCCAACACGCGAACATTGGTTTGGTTTGTCGCGGCGCTTTCCGGCTTGAAATAGTCAACCAGCATTTCAGGAGTCACTACAAGCAAGTCGTTTGCCGAGTGTGTCTCCGCCGGCGAATTTGTGGATAAGTTTTCCGGCAGCGCGGGAACGACCGCGTCGGTTTTCATGTTCGTCAATGGAATTGCCCCGGCGGTTTTGGCGGGAACCGCCGGAATTTCCGGCGGGGAATTCATTTCGGCAGGAACCGCCGGCTTGTCCGCAGTTGGAGAAATCCACGAAATCATCTTCGCGTGAACCGTCACAGTTTCAAAGCGCAACGGTGCCGGGCCGATCATGGGCAGGTATGCTCCGCCGCTTGCCGGCAGGCAGCCTGATAGTCCAACGGCCAAAGTCCAGAGTCCAAAGCCCGAAATCCAAAGATGCACCGGACGGTGCGGCTTTGGGATCAGGACTTCAGGCTTTCGACTTGTTTTAATCATGCACGAATACAGTTTTCCGGCCAAAGCTCAAAGGTTCGGCGGACGTTGTGACTTTGGACTTTGGACTTCCTGCATGGCCACCCACCACGATGACCTTCGGCCTTGCATCGGCTAAAATTGCCGGTGCTTGAGAAAAAAAATCCGACGGCATGCCAAAAGTTTTTTTGGCTCAAGTCCGTCGAGGAACTGCCGATAAGACAGCGGCGGGTAGTTTTATGTCTCAATTGGCTGAAATGGAAAAAATCGGCCGGCTTGATCGCAAGGTCATCAACAACCGGCTTGCGTTGTGTCCCTCTCTGCCTTCGTTGGGCAGCATCAACAAGGCGTTGCAGGGGCTTTTGCAGGCCGAGCAGCGCTATTCGGCGCACATTTCGGAAATCGTCCGGCGCGATCCCAGCCTCACCTCCCGTTTGCTCCGGCTGGTGAACTCGGTTTACTATGGCCTCGCCACGCCCGTCAACAGCATTGAAGAGGCGGTGTTTTACCTCGGCGTCCGGCAAATCCGGCAATTGACCACCGTCACGCCCATCATCGAGGATTTTCAGAAGCTTTCGCGCCAGTGCGCGTTTCCCTGGCGGAATTTCTGGCAGCACTGCATCGGCACCGCCATCCTCACGCGCGAAGTCGTCGGCATGGTTCAGACGCCGGCGGATGAATCCGATTACGTCGCCGGTCTGGTTCACGACGTGGGCAAAATCATCATGGCCTGGTCGTTTCCCGATCATTTCTCCGAAATTCATCGCCAGGCGGAACTGGGCAGGCGGGATTTGGTCGAAATTGAAAATGAAGTGCTGGGCATTGACCACGGCGAACTGGGCGCGCTTTATCTGGAGCGACACCGGCTGCCGGAGCTGATGGTCAACACCGTCCGCTTCCATCACTGTCCCGAAAAGGCCGGGGACCAACAATTGATCATCGCCTCCGTGCAGATTGCCGATCTGCTGATGCGCAACGCGCAAATCGGCTGCAGCGGCAACTACATGGAAGTGACGCACGACCATTGCCTGCAGGCCTCCGGCTGGCGCGTGCTGTTTCCTGAAGCGCAGGATGCCGAACAGGCCATCGCCCGCGCGTCGTTGCGCCGGAGCCTGGACCGTTTGCCTCACATGCTGGAGGGGCTGGTCTGACCGGCGGTAACATCATTTCCAACCCGCCGGGAAGAATTCCCGCCTCGATTTTCCGGCGTCATAGATTCAGGACAGAATTTCCCGGGCTGTGGATGGAGACATTGCCTGTCGCCAGATCGAAACGCATCGTGCGGGAATTGAGGCCGCCCGTGTCGCGGGCGTGAACGGCCATTCCGTTGCGGGAAATCATTTCGTTAAACGCCAGGATGTTGCGCGCACCGATGTTGAAGATGCGCTGATCGTCGAGGAATTGCGCCCCGCCGGCCACCTTGACGATGACGCGGGATCGTTCGCCGCCGAGATTGAAGACCGTCTTGAAAAGCTGGGGAATGCCGGTGTCCACAAACATGAACGGTGCAGTCAGGGCCTTCTTCGGATCAATATGCGAATCCGGCAGCATCAGGTGCAGCAGGCCGCCGACTTTTTTTACCGGGTCATAAACCGTCACACCCAGGCAGGAGCCGAGCGAATAGGTGACCAGTTCTGCATTGCTGTCGTTGCTGGCGACCATGTCGGCCACGCCGACCACGAGATTTTTTTTGGGCGCGGCGACGACCCATCGGGAGAATGCGGGCATAAAAATCAGGGTGTCAAATTACAAACCACGCAAACCGTGGGCGCACCTGCGCGCCCGTCCATGCTTGCGGTCATTCCAAAGTCAATTCGGTTGCGATTGAAGCGCTGCCGCCAGCAAACATGCATCCAACCGCTTTGATGATTTCCATTCCGCTCTGGTAAAACAAACCGCCTCCGATCGCAAATCGGTGGCTCTGTTTATACACTTCGGCAGAATCCCGCGGGACTTGAGCTAAAACTCGCCGCGCACAGAAAATTTTAGTGGGCGGCGCGATGTCGAAGACGGTTGTGAACGGGCGTGGCGCATTTTGTCCGCAAATAACCCCCTCAAGTTTCCTCAAATCCAGCCGATGAATAAATAAATGCGGTTGCATCGCCCGCAGTTTGAAAAGGCTTGGTCAAAGGGGAACGCCTTGTTTAGGGGGTGGCGCAATCGTCTGGCAAACATCAAATACATATGGCAACCGAAACCTTGTCGCCTGTCAAAGGCCAGCAGCAAATACTGGCCGGAAAATACCTCACCTTCACCCTCCATGGGGAGTCCTACGGCATAGACGTGCTGAAGGTGCGGGAAATCATCCGGCTGATCACCATCACCGCCGTGCCGCAGATGCCGGACTACGTCAAGGGCGTCATCAATCTGCGCGGCAAGATCATTCCGGTCATTGATCTGCGGGTGCGGTTTGGATTTGCCGGCGTGAAGGACACCGAACAAACCTGCATCATCGTCGTCAAGTTAAAATTGCCGGACGGCAAGGCCACCCAGATGGGGTTGGTGGTGGACGGCGTCGAGGAAGTCACCAACCTGACCGCGGCGGACATTGAGGAAACCCCCGACTTCGGCACACAGATTTCCACCGATTACATCGTCGGCATGGCCAAGGTCAAAGGCGCGGTCAAGACCCTGCTGGACATAGACGGTGTTGTCGGCGCTGAAACTTTGAAAACCATCAGCACATCCGCATCCTTATCAACCGCAGTTCAAACCAAGTAAAAAATATCCGCTAAAACCTTTATGAAAAACATGACAATTGGAAGACGTATTACTTTGGGATTCGCCAGCGTGATTATAATCGCCTTGGCTTTGGGCCTATTTGCCTACACCCGGCTGGTGATCATCAGCGGCCAGTCCGACCAGATAGCCAAACAATCCCTCCCCGCGATCGAACTAGTTTACCAAGCACAGAAAAATGCGATAGATCAGGGGCAAATCATTTATAAACATATCGGCAGCAGCGACAAGGAAGACATGGCACGGCTGGAGGCAGGGTTGAGCGCTGGCTCGGCAGATAACGCAAAAATTTACGATTCATTGGACAAGCTCGTCACGAATGTGGCTGGGCGAGCGCTGTTAGATAAAGTCCAGACCACGCGCGCAGAAAACAACCGAACACGAACCTTGGTGCTGGATTTAAGCCGGCAATCCACCAATAACGCTTTAGCCTACAGCACCGCTCGCAGTCAGTTTGATCCTGCCACCGTCCAGTATCTTGCTGCTTTGGATGCCTTGGTCAGCTTTATCAAGGCTGATGCGGATGGCGCGTCAAAAGGCATCCAATCGGGAGTGCAAAGTTCCAAATCGGGTATTTCGATTGGATTAACCTTGGCAACCATCGTGGGCATTGGAGTCGCCTTCCTCATCATTCGTGGAACCTCACGCATTTTGGGGAGAGTGAGCAGTTCGCTGAACGACGGTGCCATACAAGTAGTCTCGGCAGCCGGCCAGGTTTCCAGTTCCAGCCAATCCCTGGCGGAAGGGGCGAGCGAACAGGCCGCGTCGCTGGAGGAAACGAGTTCGTCGCTGGAAGAAATGGCCAGCATGACCAAGCGCAACGCCGAAAACGCCCAGAAGGCCAACGACCTTGCCAAACAGGCCCGGTCTGCCGCCGACATAGGTGCCAACGATATGAAGGAGATGAGCACCGCGATGGATGCCATCAAGGTCTCCTCGAACGACATCGCCAAAATTATCAAGACGATTGACGAGATCGCCTTCCAGACCAACATCCTTGCCCTCAACGCGGCCGTCGAGGCCGCCCGGGCTGGCGAGGCCGGGATGGGATTTGCGGTTGTCGCCGATGAAGTCCGCAACCTTGCCCAGCGCAGCGCCCAGGCTGCCAAGGAAACCGCCGCCAAGATTGAAGGCGCGATTGCCAAGACCGGGCAGGGCGTGGAAATTAGCAACAAGGTCGCCGTGGCGCTGAATGAGATAGTGGCCAAGGTGCGGCAGGTGGACGAGCTGGTGGCCGAAGTGTCCGGAGCCTCACGCGAACAGACCCAGGGCATCACGCAGATCAACACCGCCGTCGGCGAGATGGACAAGGTGACGCAATCGAACGCGGCCAACGCCGAAGAGAGCGCGGCGGCGGCGGAGGAACTCAACGCGCAGGCCGAAACGATGAAACAGTCCGTAGCGGAATTGCTGCGGCTTGTTGGTGGCAACAGCCAAACCGCCACCGCAACCAGAACGGCTGCGGCACCCATGCGCGCCAAGGAAGTCCGCATCGCCGCGCCTGTGGCAAAACGGCCTGCCCCGATTCATGGAAACGGTCATGCGCACGCGGAGCCGGCAATGGCAGGCAAGGTCAATGGCCGAAGCGAAATCCCCATGGACGGCGATTTTAAGGACTTTTGAGATCCGCCGTCATTTTTGCCGTTTGAGCCGCCGGCCGAAATGGATCTTTGGATATTCCGAGAATATTTGCTAAAACAAATCACTTTTCCGCCGATAGCAAACCAAATGAAGCGCGTGTCATGCTGCAAGACAGCATTGGTGGCGTTCTTTGTGCCCGGCACCTGCGCATTCCTGAACAACCATTAAAAAATGAACGTTAAATTATATTCAAGCCTGTCTCTGTTGGGGGCCGCCGGTCTGCTCACCAACGCCTATTGCGCCGACACCACTGCGGCGGTTTCCGGTTCAGACGCCTGGCAGAAGCCGGTCTGGCTGACGGACCTGACGCTGGGCGTCAAGGAGAGCTACGACAACAACGTGCTGCTGGTTTCAGGCAACGGCATGCAGCCGCAGGCGGCGTGGGTCAGCACGGTGTCGCCAAAGATCGGATTTAATTTCGCGCCGCTGCTGGGGAATCAAAACACGAACGCGTTGCAGACGCTGTCGCTGGTTTACGCGCCGGATTTCAACATTTACGAGGGCGCCTCGTCGCAGAGTTACGACGCGCACAAGATTGGCGACACGATCAAGGGCAGTGCCGGTGATTTTTCATACTCGCTGGACAACGCCTTTCTCTACAACGATGGCAACAAGCAGACCCCGATTTACGGCCCCGCCAACGGGGGAAACTCGTATGATCAATACCGCAGCACTTACGCTCAATCCGTCCCGCGCGAGCGGATGGCGCAGACCCAGGACCGCGCCACCATTGTGTTGCAATACGACTGGGACAAGTTCTTCGTCCGTCCGACGGCTTCTTTGCTGGATTACAACCTGATGACCGACTGGCACAACACCTCGGCGATTGCGGGATCTCCAGCGCCGATTCCAGGTTATCAAGACTATGTGGATCGTTACGATGTGAACGGCGGCGTGGATTTGGGCTACAAGCTGACGCCGAAGCTGGCCGCGACGCTGGGTTACCGCTACGGTTCGCAATATCAGCAGCAATTCCCTGGCTGGGTCACAACCGACCGCCATTATGCATCCAGCGACTATCAGCGGGTGCTGCTGGGACTGGAAGGCAAGCCGTTGAGCTGGTTGAATGTGAAGCTGGCGGGCGGCCCGGATTTCCGCAGTTACAACTCCATGACCCCGGTCAATGATTTGCATCCGATCAAATACTACGGCGAGGCCGTCCTCACGGTGACCATCACGCCCAGCCAGACGGTGACGTTCAATTACAAGCAATGGCAATGGGTTTCCAGCACCGGCAAAGTGCCGTATTTGGACAGCACCTATGCCCTGGCCTACCACTGGAACGCGACCAAGCAACTAGGCTTGGACCTGGGCGGCAAAGTTCTGGAGAGCGATTACACCGAAGGTTCTGAAGCGACTCCGAGCGGACAGAATTCGAGCTTGCGGGATGACATGGAATTTGAGGTTTCCGCCGGCGTGGCCTACGCCTTCACCCCCCATTTGAGCGCGAATGTGGCCTACACCTACGACCTGGGCGACAACGCCATGAACAACCTCCCCGCCAGCCTGGGGCCGGGCTACCGTGACTTTGAACACCAGGTCGTCTCGCTGGGCATCCAATACAAATTCTGATTCAGGACAAATCATAAGGAAATGAAAACACTCAAAAATGCTCGGTTTCCTGCTGATGGGTTCGGGTCAAGGATTTGCCGGGCAACTGGCTGAAAAACCATAGCCGGAAGCGGTTGCCAGCCCCGCAAAGGATCCGCCGCGGGCAGTGCCGACGGTTTCCGGGATTTTTGAACCCATCAACGCCTGAAAAAATGTGACCGCCATGCCAGTTCCGCCGACAACGACCGCCGCCGACACGCTTGCGGACGTTGACTACGAATTTCTGCGCAAACTGGTCTATGAGCACAGCCGGATCAATCTGGGTTCGGACAAGCGCGCGCTGGTCAGCGGCCGCGTGGCCAAGCGCCTGCGCGTTCTGAAAATCGGCGGCTACCACGAATATTGCCAGTTGCTCAAAACCGCGGCGGGCGGGGAAGAGCTGGGCAATCTTGTGGATGTCATTTCCACGAACCACACCCATTTTTTCCGCGAGGAAAAACATTTTGACTGGCTGTGGTCGGTGCTGCTGCCGCACTGGCGTTTGTGCAATGCCGGGCGCGAACCGTTCCGCGCGTGGAGCGCGGCCTCGTCTTCCGGCGAGGAGCCTTACACGCTGGCCATCGTGCTGGCGGAATTTTTCGGGCCGGACGGGAAATGGACGATTGACGCCACGGATATTTCGACCCGCATCCTCGAACGGGCCGGACAGGCCATTTACGACGCAGAAAAACTGGCGCCCGTCAGCCCCGAATTGCTCCACCGGTATTTCCAGCGGGGCGTCGGCCGGTTTGCGGGACAGTTTCGCGTGAAGGAGCAACTGCGCCAGCGGGTCAGTTTCCAGCACTTGAACCTCCTCCAGCCGCAATATCCCTTCGCCCAGCGGTTCCACCTGATTTTTTGCCGCAACGTGATGATTTACTTCGACCGGCCCACGCAGGAAACATTGATTGCAAAACTCACCGAGCAACTGGAGCCGGGCGGGCATCTGCTGGTCGGCCATTCGGAAAGCTTGAGCGGCGTCCGGCACTCGCTGCAGCAATTGCAGCCGGCGATCTATCTCAAGCCTGCCGCGCCGCCAAGGCGTTGAGTCGGGGAAAATTTCCGCAAGTCAGGCGGCCTTCGAGAGCGGCTGCTTCTCCTGTTGCGTGAGCGCATTCACATCGAGGATGAGGCCGACACGGCCGTCGCCCAAGATTGTGGCCCCGGCGAAGGCGGGATTCTTGTGGACCAGCATCTCGTTGAGGTTTTTGATGACCACCTCCTGTTTGTGCAGCAGCGCGTCCACCAGCAGGCACCGGACGTTGGTGCCGGACTGCACCACCACGATGATGCCCTGCGTCGGGTCGGTCGCGCGTGCTGGGATGCCGAAAATTTCATGCAGCCGCAGCAGGGGAATGAGCCGCCCGCGCACGTTGACCACTTCGGCGCGGTTCTGAATCCGAGAAATCATTTCCGCCACGGGCCGGAAGGATTCCCGCACCGAAAGCGTCGGGATGATGTAGCGCTCCGCACCGACGCCGACGACCAGCCCGTCAATGATGGCCAGCGTCAATGGCAGCGCGATTTTGAACAACGTGCCCCTGCCCGGCGTGGAGGAAATATCCACGGTGCCCCGCAATTTCTCGATGTTGCGGCGCACCACGTCCAGTCCGACGCCGCGCCCGGAAAGGTCGGTGACTTTTTCCGCCGTGGAAAATCCGGCGGCAAAGATGAAGCGGTAAATTTCTTCGTCCGTCAGATGCGCGTCCGGCGCGGCGAGTCCGCGCTCGACCGCCTTGGCGAGGATGCGATCGCGGTTCAATCCGCCGCCGTCGTCCTCGATTTCGACGACGATGCTGCCGCCCTGGTGATAGGCGCGGAGGTGCAGCGAGCCGACCGGGGATTTGCCGGCGGCGGCGCGTTTGTCCGCCGGCTCGATGCCGTGATCCATCGAGTTGCGGATCATGTGGAGCAAGGGGTCATTCAATTCCTCGACCACGCCGCGGTCCAGTTCCGTGTCCTCGCCGCTCGTCAGGAACTCCACCTTTTTGTTCTGCTTGGCGCTGATGTCGCGGGCGACGCGCGCCATTTTTTGAAACAGGCTGCGGACCGGCACCATGCGCAACGACATGCTCACGCGCTGGAGGTCGCGGGTGATGCGGTTCAACTGCGCCACGTTGCGCGAAAACTGCGCGTCGCCGTCCGACAGCCGGGCCAGATTCGGCGCGACCAGCGACTGGGCGATGACCATTTCGCCGACCAGATCCAAAAGGCCGTCGAGCTTGCTGGTGTCCACGCGGACCATCGTGTTGCCGCCGGAGGATTGCGCCGTTGCCGCCATGATTTCCGGCGTTGGCGCCGCCGGCCTGGCGGGTGAAATTTCCGCTGACGCGGCCTGGGCGGAAACTTGGCCCGACGAAACCTGTTCAATCATTCGGGCGACTTCCGCTTTCAGCGCCTCGGTCGGGATGACGATGGCCGCCGCCGGCTTGGTGCCATTGACCTGGCCTTCAATCTCGTCGAGAAATTGTTTCAGCACGTCGCGTCCGCGCAGGATCAGGTCAATGGTCGGCGAGGCGATGGCGAATTTGCCCTGCCGCGCTAGGTCCAGCAGCGATTCGAGGATGTGCGCCAGCCGGTTGATGGGAACAAGATTGAGAAAGCCGGCACCGCCCTTGAACGTGTGAAACGCGCGGAAGACGGTATTCAGCATCTCCGCGTTGTCGGGCTGTTTTTCCAGCACCAGCACACCCTGCTCAATGTTGTCGAGATGCTCGCGCGATTCGGTGATGAATTCGCGCAGCAAATCGGCGTCGCCGGCGATGTTCAGGTTCAATTCCACTTCTGCTGCCGCAGAAACTTTCGCGGGCGCGGGGACAACGGCCGGCGGCGCGGGAGCCGGCTCCGGGGCGGGCGGCTGGGCGGGCACCGTCGGATTATTTTCAAGATTGGCCAGCAGAATGTTGAGCCACTCGATGTTTTCCGGGTTGAACGGCTGGCCGGATTCGACGATGTGGACCATTTTCTCCCAGGCTGCGGCGCATGTGGCATGAGCGGCGGCCGATTCCTGCGCGCCGGCGAATTCGTCGCGCAGGCTGCCGATGAGGTCGAGGATGGGAAACTGGCCCTGGTCTGAACCGGCGCGGGTCTGGTGGATTTCCCTGCCGAGGCTGGCGAGAAGCTGGTTTGAGCGTTCAGTTTGTTTCAAAGTTAATCCTCCGAGCTCCACGGATTGGCGGTCACGTCCACGAAGATATGGGCCTTGTCGGTGCGAAAGGCCATGCGTTCCAACCCGCCGCCCGGCACCACGGGCGATTGGGAATCCGTGGAGCGCTTCACTTCCGGCGGCTGCAATTTGCAGTCCAGCCCCGCGTCGCAAAGGTTGGATTTGAAATTGCCGGCCATGATGTTGAGCAGCTCGCCAACCACGTCGCGGATTTCATTCGCGTCCGTCATTTCTTCGGGATTCATGCCCAGAATCTCAGCAGCGGCAATCCGGGCGGAGGCCAGGTTCATCCGCAGGTAGACCGCGCCAGCCACCTTGCCGGAAAAACCGATGGTGCCGAGCAGGTGTTCGTTTTCCAGTGGTTCAGCCAGATTGCGATCAATCATTTCCAGCTTGGCGGAAAACATGGTCTGGGCGGTTTTGATGAGCGCCATGGCCAGTGGTGTGCCCATCGCGAGCACCATTGCGCACCCCACCCCGTTGCGCAGAAGGGCTTCCTCGACGGTTTCGATGGCGTATTCCGCCGCGTTTTCGGCATCGGGATTGGCCACGCGCAACAGCCGGTCACGGAGGGCGGGATCCTTGTTGATCACCTTGACGATTTCGTCCACGTCGGAATCCTGCCGCGCAACAAGCTGCGTCAGGCGCGAGGCGCTCTCCAGCTTGGGGGCGAACCCGTAGCGTCGGGATAGTTCCTGATAATTGGCGCCATTCTGCATAAATCAAATCAAGCCTGCGGCGCGGCGGCCGGTGCCGGCACCGGTGCTGGCACCGCCTCTTTTTTCTTGAGCGTCAGGTTGCGGCTCAATTTTTCGATCAATTGATCCTCCTTGAACGGCTTCACCAGATAATCACGCACGCCGAGCCGCGCGATGTGAATCACATTGTCACGGCCCGATTCGGCGGTGAGCATGATGACGGGGATTGTCTTCAGCGCCGGGTCTTCTTTGAGCTTGGTCAGCATCGTTACGCCGTCCATCACCGGCATGGTGACGTCCAGCAGGATCAGGTCGGGTTTTTCGCGCGCCGCCACGGCGAGGCCCTCCTCGCCGTTTCCCGCCTCGCACAGGACGCAATCGTAGGGCCGGAGCGCCCGGCCCACGATGAGGCGGATGGTCCGGCTGTCATCAACGCTCAAAATTTTTGAAGCCATAATATGATTTTCCTAATTAGTTTTTCCCGTTGAATTTGATGTGAACCTCCACGGCGAACCGGGAGCCGTTGCTTTCGTAAATCATTTGTTCCTGCCGCACGTCGGGCAGCGACTCGATGGCAAAGGAGGTGCCGCGGATGATGGCCGGCGTGCTGACGGCGCATTCGTAGCCCTTGTCGCACAGGGCCGATTTCAAGCCGCCGGCGAGCATGTTGGTGCATTCGCCGACGACGTCGTTGACATCGCTTTCGCCGAGGGTTTCCTCCGGCGGCAAGCCCAGCATTGCGGCGGCGATCCGATTCGCCATCTCCGTGGACAAATGAAGATACACGGCCCCGCTCACCGTGTCGCCGGCGAAGCCAACCGAGCCGGTCGTGTGCTCGGCAAATTTCGGCGGCGGACCTTCCGACACGGGGGTTGCCTTCATCGAAAGCATGGTTTGAAACACATCCACCAGATGGCCGTTCAGGAAATGGCGGATGTCCAATGCGGGTGCTTGCGCGTTCATGGTTTTATTTTAGCTGTGGGTGAATTGTTTTGGCTGCGGTGCGGAGGGTTCGCTGCAATGGTTGTGGTCGTTCCGGGACAGGACCGAGCGCACGAGCGCATCGGGAATTTCGTCCAGCGGCAGGACGCGGTCCACCACGCCCAACTCAACGGCGGCGCGGGGCATTCCATAGACGACGCACGTTTCCTCGTTCTGCGCGAACGTCGTCGCGCCTTTCGACTTGAGTTTTTGCATCCCGCTCGCGCCGTCCGAACCCATGCCGGTGAGCAGGGCGGCGACGGCGCGGCTTCCGGCGCAGACCGCCGCCGAATTGAAGAGCATGTCCACGGCGGGACGGGTGTAATGCACGGCCGGGCCTTGATTGAGGACGATGCGATAGCAGTTGTTGTCCCAAAACGTCATCATGTGGAAGTCGCCGGGCGCCACCAGAGCGAGGCCGGGATGCAACTGGTCGCCGGAAACCGCCTCACGGACTTCAAGGGCGCACGTTTCATTCAACCGTTCGGCAAAGGCCTTGGAAAAAACGGGCGGGATGTGCTGGACGATGCAGATGCCCGGCAGTCCGTCCGGCAGATGGTTGAGCACAAATTTCAACGCCTCCGTGCCGCCGGTCGAGGCGCCGAGCAGGATGATTTGCCGCGGATCGAACGGCCTGGAACCCGCGAGGCTGGCCGGTTGCGGCGCGGCGTTTCCGGCCGGTGCCCGGCGCACCGATGCGACCGCCGCGCCCTTCACCCGCTGGCAAAGCTGCGCGCCCAGGTCGCCGATGCCCCAGGCGGAGGTGGGTTTGGCCAGCACGTCCACCGCGCCGGCTTCCAGCGCGTCGAGCGCGGCGCGCGAACCGGCTTGCGTCAGGGAGCTGATGACGACAACGGGCATGGGCCGGTGTTTCTGCAAAATTCCCAGGAACGTGATGCCGTCCATGCGCGGCATCTCGATGTCCAGTGTGAGCACGTCCGGATTGAGTTCGAGGATTTTGTCCCGGGCCTGATAGGGATCGGGCGCGGTGCCGACGACCTCGATTTCCGGGTCGCGGCGAAGGGCGTCGCTGATGGCGTGGCGCACGACGGAAGAGTCGTCCACGACCAGCACGCGGATTTTTTTTTGGTTCATGCGAGGTTCATGAAATGTTCGACCTGTTTGGCTGACTCATGGACTTCAATCATCAGGCTCTCGAGTTTTTCCGGGGTGATCGCGAGGGCTTTGTTAGCCCCGGCATCCGCGAACACCGCATAACAATCCCAGCCCAGGGTGGAGCCGATCAAATGCACGAGGCAGTTGGACACATGGATCAGGGCGGACAGCTTGGGAGCCGGCGTCGAAACGGGATGATGGTGGTTGGCGACGGCTTCGACGATTTCGTCGGGCAACAGCCACGTTTCCAGCAGGCGCGCGCCGACCTCGGCGTGGTCGGTTCCCAGGATTTCCTTTTCCGCCGCGTTCCGGGGAAGATGGTTTTGGGCGATGCAGGAGCGGATGGCCGTTTGCGCATCGGCATCAAGAACCTGGTTCAGCGCGAGCTTGCCGATGTCGTGCAGCAGGCCGGCGGTGAAGGCGACCGGCGGTTCCAGTTCCATGGGGATGCCGCTTTTGACCAGTTGCTCGGCGGCCACGGCGGTGGTGAGGGAATGGGACCACAGTTCCTGGGCCTCGATGGCGTAGCCCGGCAGGGTGGTGCTCATGGCGCTGCCAAAGGCGAGGCTCAAAACCATGTGCAGAATCTGCTGGTGGCCGAGAATCAGCACGGCCTGCTCCACCGAGAAAACTTTTTCCTCAAAGCCAAAGTAGGGCGAGTTGCAGGCGCGCAGCAACTTGGCCGTCAGCACGCTGTCGTATTTGAGCACCGTCACGATGTCCTCGTTGCTCACGGCGGGCTGGTCCAGCAGGCTGACCAGCTTCAGGGCGGCCTGCGACACTGCCGGCAGCTTCTGGACTTTGGCGATGACTTCGTTTGGTGTCATAAATTGTTTCCCGCGCGCCGGAAAACACACCGGCCCCGGCTGCAAACCGGCGGGTCCACTTCTCTTTCGGCAAAATCCGGCGGAACTTGAGCCAAAATCGCCGGCGGTGTGAAAACAGTTTTGAATTGTGAGGCCGGGTGGCAAATGGTAAGGAAATATCCACCCGGACATTTCGGTTGAAGTGGAATACGACGTTTTATGACACTTGCGAAAGCCAAGCTCCTTCCTGCCGCGCTGCTCAAATCCTTGATGCCGGCCCTGGTGTCTTCGGCGATGGATGCCATCATTTTGGTGGATGAAACCGGGCGCATCATCCTGTTCAACGCGGCCGCCGAGCGGATGTTTCAATGCCGCCAGCCGGAGGCGCTGGGACAGAAACTGGACCGGTTCATTCCGGAAGCGCACCGCCGTCACATCCTGGCGCGCGAGGCGGAAACGCCGGAATCCGGAATCCGGAACCCGGAGCCACTGCTGGCACGGCGGGCGGATGGCCTGGAATTTCCGGTTGAGGCGTCCATTTCCCGGGTGGAAGCCGACGGCAAAAAAATGTTCGCCGCCATTTTGCGCGACTCAACGGAACGGGTGCACGCCGAGGAACTGCGTTCGTGGATGGCGGCCATTGTTGAATCCTCCAACGACGCCATCATCGGCAAGGATTTGAACGGGCTGGTAACCAGTTGGAACGGTGGCGCAGAAAAAATCTTCGGCTATTCCTGCAAGGAAATGATCGGACAATCCGTTGCGCGGCTGATTCCGCCGGACCACATGGACGAAGACGAACAAATCCACGATTGCATCCGGAATGGCAGGCACATGAAACCCTTCGACACCGTGCGCCGGCGCAAGGACGGTCGGCTGATTGACGTTTCCATCATGATGTCGCCCGTCAAGGACGCGGCAGGCCGCGTGGTGGGCGCCTCCACGGTGGCGCGCGACATTGCCGCCGGCAAGCGCATCGAGCAGGAATTGCGCCGCCGCGAGGAATACTTCCGCACGCTCATCGAATATGCCTCGGACGTGATCACGCTGGTGGACCCGGAAGGCGTCATCCATTTTCAAAGCCCGTCCATCGAGCGCGTCCTGAATTTGAAACCGGAGATGGTGTCGGGCCGCAACCTCGCCGAGCTGATCCATCCCGAGGACTGGCCGAGGCTGGCGGCCATGATCCGCCGGGCGTTTTCCAATCCCGATTCGCCCGTGGCCATCGAATACCGCATCCGGCATCGCGACGGCGCCTGGCATTTGTTTTCATCGGTGGGCCGGAGCATTCCGCACGATGTGGAGGGCCTGGGAATTGTCTTCAATTCGCGCGACATCACCGCCAGCCGCAATCTGGAGGAGCAGCTTTTGCAGGCGCAAAAAATGGAGGCCATCGGGACATTGACGGGCGGCATTGCGCACGATTTCAACAACATGCTCGCGGGTATTCTGGGCAGCGCCGAACTGGTGCGCGAAGACCTGCCGGCCAGCCATCCCACGCAGGAATATGTCCAGTCCATCATCACCGCGGCCAATCGCGCACGGGAACTGGTGCAGCAAATCCTGACGTTTAGCCGGCGGCGCGAGAGCGCGAAACAGGTGATGTCGTTGCAGCCCATCGTCGGCGAATGTGTCAAACTCCTGCGGTCGGCCATTCCGGCCATGGTCAAAATCACGCACCACGTCGAGACGGGCTGTCCGCCGGTGCTGGCGGACCCGACGCAGATTCACCAGGTCATCATGAACATTTTCACCAATGCCTGGCAGGCCCTGCCCGACACGGGCGGCCACATTGACATCAGCCTGCGAGCCGTGGAGGTGGATGCGGCGTTGTTGCTGGTTCACCCGGAGCTGCGCATGGGACATTTTGTGCGGCTGACCATCGCCGATAATGGACAGGGAATGGACGCCAAGACGCGGGAGCGGATCTTTGAGCCGTTTTTCACCACCAAGCCCGCCAGCAAAGGATCCGGTCTGGGACTTTCCGTCGTGCAAGGCATCGTCAAATCACACCGGGGCGCGATTTTGGTGGAAAGCGAACCGGGCCGGGGGACGAGCTTCCAAGTTTATCTGCCCGCAAGCACGATCTCCAGAAAGGAACCCTCCGCGCCGGTCGTGGCCGTTCCGCACGGTCATGGCGAACGAATCTTGTTCGTGGACGACGAGCCGATTGTGGCCAGGTCCACGGAGGAATTGTTGAAGCGGCTTGGTTATGCCGTGACCTGCTGCGAACAGTCGGAGGATGCCCTGGAACAATTCCGCCGCGCGCCGCGGGAATTCGATTTGATCGTCACCGATTGGGCGATGCCCGGCATGTCGGGCACGGAACTGGTTTCGGCGATGCGCGAAACGAGGCCGGACATTCCCATGCTGCTCATGTCGGGCTTCGTGGATTCGACGGTGCAGCAGGCGGCCAAAATGATTGGCATTGATGAAGTTCTCGTCAAGCCGGTCAATCCCGAACTGCTGGCGCAGGCCATTGCTCAAGTTCTGGCGCGCGGAGCCAGGGCCGCCAAAGACGGCGCCGGACAGGCTTGAAATTCGCCGGCGCCCGGCGCGAGAACCGCGTTCAAAAATTCTGGACAACAGCCCGTCTGAAAACCGGCTCAAACAAAAACGATCTTCGTCGTCGTTTCCTTTTCGTCCCAGCCGCGCGTCGGCTCGGCGGTGACGGAGGAAACGTCCTTGATGGAAATCTGCCGGCCCAGCGTGCGCGGGTTTTTCACCTCGACCTGTGACGGGTCGCACGTCTGCTGGCTGATTTTTTGGTGCGGCGCGGGTTTGTAGCGGACGTAAAGCAGCTTGGGCGTGTCCGGCGCGAAGTAGAGGATGCGCGATTTTTCCGGGATGCACGAATAGACCTTGTTCAAAATCGTGCCGCCGAACGTGAACCGCTTGAGGTAGCTCGCGTCGCGGTCGGTGTAGGCGCAGGTGAACACGCGGCCGCGGTCCGGCAGGCCGCAGTAAAACAATTCCTGCCCGACGAAAAATTTCTCCGGCAGCTCGGTGACCTTGTAGGCGCCGTCCCTGGACACGAGCAGGATTTTGTCAAACTTCGTGCATTCGAGCTTGAACTCCTCGCCGTTGACCTTGTAGCCGACGTAGCCGCTCTCTCGGTCGTAGCTGACCTTGAACGCCTTGAACGCCGCGGCCTTCACGTCCACCTCTTCGTGCCGCGCCGATTTCGTGGTCAGACGCGGATACTGCGGGCCATATTTTTCCAGCAATGCTTCCAGATGGCCGATGACGTATTTCGTCAGCCCTTTCAAGTTTTTCCGCGTCGCGTCGAGTTCCGCCTTTGTCTTCTCCATCTCCTCGCGGTGCTTGTTGATGTCGAAAAGCGAAACCCGGCGGATGCGGACCTGCAGCAGTTTTTCCACGTCCGCGTCCGCGATGTCGCGGATCAATTCCTTTTTGAACGGCTTGAACCCGTCGTAAACCGCCGCGGTGACGGCCTCGTTCGTTTTGCACTTCTCAATCAGCTTGTAAATGCGCTCCTCGATGAAGATGCGTTCCAGCGTGCGGTAATGCAGCTCGTCGAGCAGTTGCTTCTCGCGCAACTCCAATTCGCGTTTGAGAATGGCGACGAGCTGGTCGGTGTTCTCGCGCAGAATTTCCGAAACCGTCAGCTCCACCGGACGGTTGTTCCTGATGACGACGATGCGGCTGGAAATCGTCGTCTCGCAGTCGGTGAAGGCGTAGAGCGCTTCCTCCATTTTTTCCGCGTCCACGCCGGCGGGACATTTGATCTCGATCTCAACATTTTCGGACGTGAAATCGTTGATGGATTTCACCTTGAGCTTGCCCTTGCGCGTCGCGTCCTCGATCGAGCCGATGAGCGAATCCGTCGTGGTCGTCGGCGGAATCTCCGTGATGACGACGGTGGATTCGTCCTTCACCTTGATGCGGGCGCGGACCTTCACCGAGCCTTTGCCGTCCTGATAATCGCGCGCGTCCATCAGCCCGCCGGTCGTGAAATCCGGCAGGCACTTGAATGGCTGCTTCTTCAAAATCGCAATCTGCGCCTCCAGCAGTTCCGGAAAATTGTGCGGCAAAATCCGTGCGGCCAGCCCGACCGCGATGCCTTCCGTGCCCAGCATCAGCGCGAGCGGCAGCTTGCACGGCAGCGCCACCGGCTCCCGGTTGCGGCCGTCATAGCTCGGCACAAAATCCGTGATGGAGTCGTTGAAAACCTCCGTGCGCGCCAGTTCCGTCAGCCGGCACTCGATGTAACGCGCCGCCGCCGCCGGATCGCCGGTGAAGATGTTGCCGAAATTCCCCTGGCCTTCGATCAGGTAACGCTTGTTCGCCAGCACCACCAGCGCGTCGCCGATGGACGCGTCGCCGTGCGGATGATATTGCATCGTGTGGCCGACGACGTTGG
>CAZZPE010000022.1:0-50248 GCA_964655855.1 uncultured Bifidobacteriaceae bacterium | reverse complement strand
GGGAGTTAATTCGGACAAAACCAAACAACAAACAAAAAGACAAACTATGGCACTAAACGTTAAACCGATCGGCGACCGCATTTTGGTCGAGCCGGTTGAGGAAAAGGAAGTCAAGAAGGGCGGCATCATCATTCCCGATACCGCCAAGGAGAAACCGCAGGAAGGCATCGTCGTCGCGCTCGGCACGGGCAAGACGAACGACGACGGCAAGAAAATCCCCTTCGAGGTCAAGAAGGGCGACCGGGTGCTGGTCTCGAAATACGGCGGCTCGGAAATCAAGATTGACGGCAAGGAATACAAGATTTTGTCCTCGGACGACATCCTCGCGATCCTGGAATAATTCAAACCAACCACTTAAAATTCAAAACTGATTAAAATTATGGCAGCAAAACAATTATTGTTTGATGAAGGCGCGCGGCAGGCAATCTTGCGCGGCGTCCAGAAGCTCTCCAAGGCGGTTGTCGCCACGCTCGGTCCCAAGGGCCGCAACGTGGTCATTGACAAGAAATACGGCTCGCCGACGATCACCAAGGACGGCGTGACGGTCGCCAAGGAAATCGAATTGGAAGACCCCTACGAAAACATGGGCGCCGCAATGGTCAAGGAAGTCGCCAGCAAAACCAGCGACACCGCCGGCGACGGCACGACCACGGCGACGGTCCTGGCGGAATCCATTTACCGCGAAGGCCTGAAGTTTGTCACGTCCGGCGCCAACCCGATTGGCATCCAGCGCGGCATCAACAAGGCCGTCGAGGCCGCCGTCGGCCAGCTCGACAAGATCTCCAAGAAGGTCAAGGACAAGGACGAAATCCGCCAGGTGGCCGCGGTCTCCGCGAACTGGGATTTTGAAATCGCCGACAAAATCGCCGAGGCGATGGACAAGGTCGGCAAGGATGGCACGATCACGGTCGAGGAAGCAAAGTCCATCGAGACGACGCTCGAAGTGGTGGAAGGCATGCAGTTCGACAAGGGCTACCTCTCGCCTTACTTCGTCACGAACGCCGAGACGATGGAAGCGAAGCAGGAGGATCCTTACATCCTGATTTACGAAAAGAAAATCAGCAACCTGAAGGACATGCTGCCGCTGCTCGAAAAAGCCGCGCGCGCCGGCAAGCCGCTGCTCATCATCGCGGAAGAAGTCGAAGGCGAAGCGCTCGCGACTCTGGTCGTGAACAAGCTGCGCGGCACGCTGAACGTCTGCGCCGTGAAGGCGCCGGGCTTCGGCGACCGCCGCAAGGCCATGCTGGAAGACATCGCAGTCCTGACCGGTGGCAAGTTCATCAGCGAAGACCTCGGCATCAAGCTGGAGAGCATTGAATTGGCCGACCTCGGCCGCGCCAAGAGCGTGGTGATTGACAAGGAAAACACGACGATTGTCGAGGGCAACGGCAAGTCGTCCGACATCCAGGGCCGCGTGAATCTTCTCCGCCGCCAGATCGAGGAGACGACGAGCGATTACGACCGCGAAAAACTGCAGGAACGCCTGGCGAAGCTCGCCGGCGGCGTGGCCGTCATCAACGTCGGTGCCGCGACCGAAACCGAAATGAAGGAAAAGAAAATGCGCGTCGAGGATGCGTTGCACGCGACCCGCGCGGCCGTCGAGGAAGGCATTGTTGCCGGCGGCGGCGTGGCATTGATCCGCTGCATTGCGGCGATTGATGCCGTCAAGACCACGAACGAAGACGAGCAGATTGGCGTCGGCATCATCAAGCGCGCCGTCGAATCACCGCTGCGCGCGCTGGCGCTCAACGCGGGAGTCGAAGGCTCGGTCATCGTTGACCAGGTCAAGAAGAGCAAGGGCAACGAGGGTTACAACGTCGCCACGGGCGAATACGAAGACCTCGTGAAGGCCGGCATCGTGGACCCGAAGAAGGTCACGCGTTCCGCGCTGCAAAACGCGGCGAGCATCGCCGGCCTGTTGCTGACCACTGAATGCCTTATCACCGATGTGCCTGAAAAGGACAAACCGGCCCCGATGCCGGGCGGTGGTGGCGGCATGGGCGGCATGGGCGGCATGGATTATTGATCCGCTGAAGGTTGGGAGGAATCAAACAGACGCGGTCTGGAGAAATCCCGGCCGCGTTTTTAATTAATATCGCGGACTTTGCCTTGACTGATGCGAGAAATTAATGGACTGTATTCTCGCCGGATTGATGGGGGCGCACTGGTTTCGACCTGGGGAATGCGCCAGAGGCGGCATGCCGAGGACGATGCGTTGGCCTCGTTAATCATCGCATCAAAACAAAAAGCTAACCAAGAATTAGCCCTCGCGGCCTAAGGCCACGACGTTCGCCGCTGGACACCTGCTACGGTGGACGGACGCAACAGCAGGCATGGTTGACGGCGGGGACCGCGCGCCGTTGGCCGAGAAAATTCCATGCGGACTAGGCAGTGCGATTCGAGTCCGGACGCCATCGCATAGCAGAAAACCTTCTCCGGACTAAGCATGTAGTCGCGGCTGGTGAATTTGTCAGGGACGCGGGTTCAACTCCCGCCGCCTCCACCATATTGAACATCGTTCACAAATGTCTGACGTGTTCAGAATGGCAAGGGATGTAACACTTACTCTTCTAAATCCGTTTCACAACCGTCGTCGGGTTCCAGTTCAAGTTGCGGTTTTTTTTGTCCTGTCACACCCCAACGTTTCAGACTAACCATAAGGATACTAATGTCTGCAGGTGAAACGCCGGATATGCGGGCAGCCTGACCAACGGTGGCTGGTCGAATCTTGCAAAGTTTTTGCCGCGCTTCCAGCCGGAGGCTGGGAACAGTTGAAAAATCAAAGGCTTCAGGAATTGTCTTGTCTTCCAAGGTTTTAAATTTTTCAACCTCCAATTCCTGACGCTTAATGTAACCGGCATATTTGACGGTAATTTCGACCTGCTGAACAATTTCGCTGGACAAGGATTCATTACGACTTGGCAAATCCTTGTAGGCAATTTCGGGACGTGAAAGAATCTTGGCTAACGTATTATTTGTGTAATATGTTTTGTATAAGCGACTTATCTCATCATTTATTATCTCTTCCTTTGCTTTAACTTGATTATAGTTGCGATCTGGCAAAAGCCCGATTTCGTGACCAATTTCAGAAAGGCGCAGGTCGGCATTATCTTGGCGAAGCAAGAGACGATATTCCGCACGAGACGTGAACATGCGGTAAGGTTCGATTGTCCCCTTTGTAATCAAGTCGTCAATCAAAACGCCAGCGTATGCCTGATCACGCCGAAGGATGATGGAATTCAATCTTTTGACACGACGAGCTGCATTGATTCCGGCCATCAGTCCTTGTGCTGCAGCTTCCTCATATCCGGACGTTCCATTGATTTGACCAGCCAAAAAGAGGTTTTGGCAGACTTTTGTTTCAAGTGACGGGTTGAGTTGAGTCGGGAAAACAAAATCATATTCAACAGCATAGGCAGGGCGCATGATTTCAGCATTTTCACACCCAATGATCGTGCGAACGAGTTCAACTTGAACATCAAATGGCAGACTGGTGGAAAAGCCGTTTACATAAAATTCATCCGTCTCGATTCCTTCAGGCTCCAAAAAAATCTGGTGTCGTTCCTTTTCAGGAAATTTGACAATTTTATCCTCAATTGACGGGCAATAACGAGGACCAACACCCTCTATTTTTCCGGAATAAAGTGGTGATTTATGCAAGTTCTGGCGAATAACCCGGGCTGTTTCTGTGGTTGTATAAGTTATAAAACAAGGCAGTTGCCCGCCAATTCTGGCAAGAATTGATCTAGGTAGATAATATCCGTTTGATTGAACCTGCGCCACCGGCTTTTTGTGCGAATGTTCCATGTGGAACAAATCGTCCTTCCAGAACGAAAAATAAGGAACCGGGTTATCACCCGGCTGAATTTCTGTTTTGGAGAAATTGATCGACCGTCGCAGAAGGCGTGGTGGTGTGCCTGTTTTTAACCGCCCAAGTTCCAGTCCAATTTCCTTAAGTGATGAGGAAAGCCCCATAGCGGCTATATCGCCGGCACGACCACCAGATTGCTGATTTAACCCTATATGCATCAAACCCCTCAAAAATGTCCCGGTGGTGATAACGACGATTTTGGCAATGTATCGGACATCCATCGTCGTTTCCACTCCGATTGCCAATCCATCTTTGTGGATGATATTTGAGGTTTGTCCTTGTTTGACATCCAAATTAGGCTCTGACTCACAAACCCATTTCATTCGGAATTGATATGCCTTCTTATCGCACTGCGCCCGTGGCGCCCATACAGCTGGACCCTTTTTGGTATTCAACATTCGGAATTGCAATCCGGCCATATCGGTTGTCTTGCCCATCTCTCCACCCATGGCATCAATCTCACGCGCCAAATGGCCCTTGGCTAGACCACCGATTGCAGGATTGCAAGACATCTGGCCGATCGAATCGGCATTCATGGTAAGTAGAAGGGTTTGGCAGCCCATTCTTGCCGCTGCCAACGCTGCCTCAATTCCAGCATGGCCGGCTCCCACTACAATGACATCATAATGTTTTGGATAGGCGAACATTAATGTCGGATTAAGGAATATTTTTTGCTCAACGTGTTTTCGTTAAAAGTCTTGGAACTATTAATTTCTAGATTGACTGACAAGTGTTCGCAGATCTTATAGATATGTTCGCTTTCTTCCATTGCGTCTATACCGCTGGCTATTTCTTCGACCGTGAAAGCTCTGCCGGATTGTTTTGAAAGGAATTCTAAGATTCTATATTGAGTCCGAATGACCTTGCCGGCGGCCTTCTTGCCGGCTTCCACTCCCGGCTGGTGGTAAGCATTGAGGTTGACCAAAGAAGCATAAAATCCAACAGCCCGCTCGAAAAGGGCGATCAAGACTCCGACTGCAAATGGGGACACCTCATTTACAGTGATGGTGATGGTTTCCCGGCCGTTTTCTGCCAACGCCTGCCTAGTTCCCAAATAGAATCCGTGTAGATAATCGCCACTGCTTACCTTGGGTTCCACCATCAAAGTTGGGCAATTCCCATCTTTCAGGACTTCAATGAAAGTGACAAAAAAGTTGTTCAATCCATCTCTTAATTGCTGAACGTAAGAGTGCTGATCCGTTGCTCCCTTGTTTCCTAGAACAACAATCCCTTGGTTGACTGTCTTGCCATCCAGATCACGCTCTTTTCCAAGCGATTCCATCACCAATTGTTGAAGATACTTCGAAAACAGTTCTAGACGGTCTTTATATGGCAAAACGACCATATTTTTTGTTCCTTTACCGTTACCTGACTCCATCCAAGCCAATGTTAGCAGTGACGCTGGATTCGCTTTAACACTGTTGATCCTAGTTTTCTTGTCACATTCACAAGCACCTGACAATAAATTAGTTATATCAATTCCTTGCAATGCCGCCGGAAGTAATCCCACTGCCGAAAGCACGCTGGTCCGACCACCCACCCAATCCCACATTGGAAAACGGGTGATCCATTTATTGTCAACCGCGCGTTTGTCAAGCTCGCTGCCTTGCATGGTGATGGCAACTGCGTGTTGGCCAAAATTGAGCCCAGCACGTTTGAACGCATCTTCAGCAATCAACATTCCGTTGCGCGTTTCTTTGGTTCCGCCGGATTTGGAAATGATAAAGCAAAGAGTCCGATTCAAATCTGCCCCGATGGTTGCCAAAACACGATCCATGCCATCCGGATCCGTGTTATCAAAAAAGAATGGTTTCAGTTTGTCGGTCCTAGGATTGCCCAAAGCGCTGGCGACAAATTGAGGTCCCAACGCCGAGCCACCGATTCCGATCAGCAGAAAATTTTTGAAAGTTCCGCCTGCACCACATATTTCACCGGCGTGGACTTTGGCGGCAAAGTCCTTGATTCGGGCGACGGTTTCTTCGATTTCGCTGCGGATTTCCGGCGTTGGAGCAAGTGCGGCGTTCCGCAGCCAGTAATGACCCACCATGCGATTTTCATCCGGATTGGCAATGGCACCCGCCTCCAAAGCCGTCATGTCAGCGAATGCCTTTTGCATCCTCGGTTCCATCTCGGCAAAGAACGCATCATCCACGTTCATCCGGCTTAAATCCACGGCCAAGCCGAGTGCGGGAAACTCGGTGTAATATTTTTGAAACCGTTGCCACCATTCTTGTTTTGAGTAGTTCATAAATTTTGAAACCCTGCCGGATAAATGCACCGGCAAGTCGAGGCAAGAAAATAGCACAACAGCACCTCGCCAGAAAGGCACAAAATGACAACGGGCAAACTGATTGAAAACAGGAGGAATGTTCCGGCAGACTACGACGTCACAGGCAACAAAGCGCGAATGCTTGTGCCGCGCCCGATTTTGGATTTGATGCGAATGGTGCCGCGATGCGTCTCAATGATGCGGCCGACGATGGCCAGGCCAAGTCCGGTGCCCTTGGCTTTCGTCGTGCTCAACACCGCAGTGAACGCCCGCCGCTGCAATTCCTCGCTCATGCCCTTGCCAGTATCCTTGAATTCCACCGCCAGATGCGTCGGCGATTCGCTCGTGTGCGGCTGCCGAACGGCCCGGGAACGAATCGTCAGAGTGCCGCCGTCCGGCATCGCCTCGGCGGCGTTGAGAATCAAATTCAAAAACGCCTGCTCCAGCTGTGTCGCCTCGCCCATCACGGACGGCAAATCCGCCTGCAAATCTCGGACCAGCCGGATGTTTTGGTTGGCCAGTTTGTGGCGCACCAGCAATCCGAGTTCGTCTATCAATTCGTTCAAATTCACCGGCGCAAATTCCGGCTCCGTCGTGCGCGCGAAGGCAAGAATTTGTTCCACGATTTTGTTCAAGTGCTCGATTTTCGCATCAATGATCCGGGCGTCCTTTGCGCGCGGATCGCCGTCGGGAAATTTCAAATCCAGCGAATGATACAGCAGCTTCATCACCGTGAGCGGATTGCGGATTTCGTGCGCGACCTCGGCGGCGAGCAGGCCCAGCGCGGACAGTTTTTCATTCTGCCGCAACTGTTCCTCCACATCCACGACGCGCTCATAAAGCCGCGCCTTCTCAATCGCAATGGCCGACAACTCCGCCAGCGCGCCCAGGATGCGGATTTCCTCGTTTGAAAAATTGTAGGGCTTCCCGGTATAGACGCTCAGCGTGCCGATGGCCTCGCCGGCGAACAGCAGCGGCACGCTCAATAGTGAAATTAATCCTTCGCGCCTTGCCAGTTCGACATTTTGATAACGGCTGGAGGTCTGGACGTTTTCCACCTGCATCGGTTTTTTGCGGCGCACGACGACACCGAGGACGCTTTCCTCGACACTCAAGCGCGGTTTTTTCAGATAGGCCTCGCCCGCGCCGTGGCTGGCGCGCAATTCGAGCCACTCGCGGCTTTCATCCAGCATCATCAGCGAGCACATCCGCGCGCGCATGAGCACGCACGCCTCGTGCGTGATGGCGCGCAGCGCCTCGTCCAGATTCAAGGTTGAATTGATGGTGCGGCTCACGCTGGCCAGAGACTCAAACAGTCCGGCCTTCAGCCGCAACTGCTCGTAAAGCCAGGTGTTTTGAATCACCTTTGCCGCCTGCAGCGCCAGCTCCTGAAGCAATTCCTGATCGTCCGCGCTGAATGCCTCCGGCTTGTCCGAATCCAGGTTCAGCACGCCGCGAACTTCGCTGCCGACTTCCAGCGGCACGGCCAGCTCCGATTGCACGCCGCGCCGCGCCGCGATGTAGCGCGGATCCCGCCCGACGTTACCCACGCGCGCGGGTTTGCCGGTGCGCACGACCCAGCCGGTGATGCCTTCGCCGACGCGCAACTTCATCTTGGTCGCCGCAGACGGCAGGTTGTGCGACGCGTGAATTTCCAGAAAGCCGGTCGTGGGATTGATGAGCACGACCGAGCCGGACGATGCCCCGATGAGCCGCACCGCCTCGCTCACGATCAATTGCAGCGCCTCCTGCGGCTCCAGCGTCGAGTGGATGACGTTGCTCACCTGGTAGAGTAACTTCAACCGCTCGTGCCGCAAGGCCAGCCTTGAAAGTTCGTCGTTCATTCTTTCAATTTTTAATTTTGAGCCTTGAATTTTTGGTTGGGTGGCGGCGGAGCCGCAACCCAGTCACCAACTCAAAATTCAAAATTAAAAACTTAAAATTACCGGACACGCGCCGTCAGCCACAGTCCCAGCCCGCCAAAAATCATGTTGGGCAGCCAGGCCGCCAGCCACGCCGGCAAGTATCCGTTTGGAGCCGAGCCGAGCGCCAGGCTGAACTGCTGGACCACAAAAAATCCGAAACAGATGAATATGCTGCCCGCCACGCCGAAAAACAAATTGCGCCGCCCCGACGCCGCGCCAAACGGAATGGCGATGAGCACCACGACCAGGCACGTCCACGGCGCGGCCAGCCGCCCGTCAAACTTGGTCTGCCATTTTCTTGACTGGGCGGGAGGCAAATCGGGATGCGCCTGCAAATACTTCCAAAGCTCCACCAGCGGGATGTTCAATTTGCGCGAGTTGAGCCTTTCGTATCTGCTGAAGCGGATGTCGCGTTCGATGTCCCCGGATGTTTCCTTGAATTGCGGCATCGCCAATGCGGGCAGATTGGTGGCCAGAAGGGGCAGCCATTGCGCGGTGCGGCTGGATTGTTCCCACTCTTTCGCGTTGAAGAATGTCCACGCGCCGTTGGCGAAGGCCGCGCGTTCCGCATCCAGTTCCCGCAACGAACCGTCCGGCAGCGGCCAGCTCACCTTCGGGCCGGTCACCTCAGCGGTTTTGGAATGGTATTCCGCGAACTGCCACAGTCGGCGCTCCCGCGCGTTGAAATAGCTGCCGCCATGCTCGTTTTGTTTTCCGCTGTTGTCCGGATTGGGGACATACCGATACCGGATCCGGTCCGCCCAGGCCGTGCTGCGCGGCACCAGCGATTCGTTCAACACAAACAACACGGCGCTCGCAGCCAGGCCGACGGCAAAATACGGCGCGCAAATTCGCCACAAACTCACACCCGCCGCGCGCATGGCGGTGATTTCATTGTGCCGCGCGTGATTGGTGAGCGTGTAAAGCAGCGCCAGCAGCAGCGCCACCGGCAGGATCGTCACCAGAAATTCCGGCGTCTTCGCGACAGAGTAGCCGAGGACATCCAGAAAATGCAGCTTGTGCTCCTGCAACTCCTGCAGCTCCGTGAACAGATCGTAGGAAATCCAGAAAATCAGAAACCCGCCGAGGCAGTAAGCCATCGGCGTGAGCAGTTCGCGGAACAGATACCGGTCAAGCAGCCGCATGGCGGCAGGGTATTCGGCGCGGAGGCGGCGGGGCAAGTCTTGTTGCTGAATGCCGCAAGCCGTCAATCAACCGGCCCGGCGGGCGGCCCGGCGGTTCATGCTCGATTCAGAATTTCCAAACTTGTAGGATTTCACCGCTGACAGCGATGTCTTCCGAACAAATCAAATCACCCGCACAAGCTGCCGAAGTTCCGCAAGAGGTTGCGGGGAAACCCCGGCGCGCGGGTGCGGGCGGCGTGACCTGGCGCGACACCTTCGCCGCGCTGAAGCATCGCAATTTTCGACTGTTCTTCATGGGGCAACTCGTGTCGCTGATCGGGACATGGATGCAAATGACCGCCCAGGGCTGGCTGGTTTATCAGTTGACCGGCTCCAAGGTTTTGCTGGGCACCGTGGCGGCGGTCGGATCGCTGCCGCTATTGCTGCTTTCCGTCTGGGGCGGTTCCGTGGCCGACCGGCATTCCAAGCGCACCGTGGTTGTCGTCACCCAGACGGGAATGATGCTGCTGGCCTTCGCGTTTGCGGCGCTGGTGGGAACCGGACACATCCAGCCTTGGCACATCCTTGTGCTGGCGGCGCTGGGTGGCGTGGCGATGGCGTTCGACATGCCGGCCCGGCAGGCGTTCATGGTTGAGATGACCAGCCGCGAGCATTTGATGAATGCGGTGTCGCTGAACAGCGCCATGGTCAACGGCGCTCGGGTCATCGGCCCCGCTGTGGCCGGTTTTCTCATGGCCTATACGGGCATTGGATGGTGTTTTTTTCTGAACGGACTCAGTTACATCGCCGTTATTGCAGGATTGCTGCTGATGCAATTGCCCAGGTTTGTGCCGCCGGCAAAACCGCATTCGGCCGGCCGTCATGTTCTGGAAGGATTCGCTTATGTGGCGGGACATCGCCGGTTGCGCACGCTGCTGCTGCTGTTTGCCATGGTGGGTGTCTTCGGCTGGTCCTATTCGGTGCTGCTGCCAGCCTATGCGACGGATATTCTGCATGTCGGCGAGCGCGGGTATGGAATGCTGCTCAGTGCCAATGGCCTGGGCGCTCTTTTGGGCGCGCTGACGGTGGCCACGTTCGGCAGCCGGTTGCGGCCACGGGTAATGATTTTCGGCGGACTGTGGCTGTTTTCGGCCATGCTGGCGTTGCTGGCCGTGGTGCGCTGGTATCCGCTCGTGCTGGCGTGCCTTCTGGTGGGCGGCTGGGGAATGCTGGTCTATTTCTCGACCACAAACACCCTCATCCAGATCAGCGTGTCGGACGCGATGCGCGGGCGGGTGATGGGAATCTGGACGCTGGTTTTTGGCGGCATGATGCCGGTGGGCGGCATCGAATCAGGTTTTCTGTCTCACGCCGCGGGCGTGCCGTGGACCATCGCGGCGGGGGCTTTGATTTGTGCCGGAGCCGGCCTAGTGACATGGCTGGTTGTGCGGCGCAACCCTCCAGCTTCCGATGGTTGACCCGGCCAATGTTCGTCGTCGGCCCGCACCATCACGCAAGCATTGGCTGTCCGACATGGATTCGAACCATGAATAACGCCTCCAAAGGGCGCTGTGTTACCATTACACCATCGGACAAACCGCGACTAAACTAGACTTTACACGCTGTCCGCGCAAAGCGAAAATCACCCCGGGAGGAATTCTTGCGCGAGAAAGAAAGTTTGCCCGCAACATTTCTTGCCACCACAATGACACGGTTTGTAATGAGCACCATTTCATCAGCGCCAAATCCGCCCGGGACTGGGACCGCTTCGCCGGTCGCGGCGGCCCCTGATTTTTCCAAGCCGGTCGTGCGGCCCAAAAAGGGGGCGCTCCAGCTGATCGGCGAGGTTTTGAATCACGGCGGGCCGGGCTATCTCCAGTTTGCCATCACGAACATCTGCAACGCCGACTGCGGCTTTTGCGGATTTGCCCGTTCCCAATTTGATCCCAAGGCCCGCCGGAGCGTCACGCTCGACGAGGCGAAACGGGTCGTTGACGTCGCGTTAAAAAACCACATCGGCTACCTCCTTTTCGTCGGCGGCGAGCCGATGGTGCATCGCGATTTGCGCGCGATGACCCGCTACGCAGCGGAACGCGGCATCCATCCGATGATCTGCACCAACGGCGGTTTGTGGAACGACGAAAACATGCGCGGCCTTGCCAGCGACGGCCTGACCAGCGTCATCATGTCCGTTGACGCGCACGACGTGGCGAAGCACGAGAAAAACCGCGGCCTGCCGGATGTCTGCAAAAAAATCAAGAAGGCGAACGAGTTTTTCCATTCCGTCGGCATCCAGACCACCGCGAGCATCACGGCGAGCCGGTTGATTGACGATTACGACAAGCTGCCGGAGTTTCTGGAATCGCTCGATTTCAAAAGCTGCACGTTCAGCTATCCGCTCACGTCGCTGGCGAGCAGCTATTTGAGCTTCAGCGACAGCGGGCTGGTGAATTACTCGAAGGACGAGCTGATCGAACTGTTCGGAAAAATCAAGCGGCTGAAGCAGCGCAGCCGCTTTCCGGTCGTCAACCCGGCGGAATCGCTCGACGAAATGCAGCGGCATCTGCGCGGCGAGAAGGAAAAGTTCGGCTGTCTCGGCGGGCACAAGTATTTCTACCTCGACTGGAACCTGGATTTGTATCGGTGCCACTTTTGGGAGACGCCGATGTGCAAAGTCTGGGACTGGGACGACTCGAAGCGCATCCGCGACGGCTGCACACGCTGCATGATTGACTGCTACCGCGACCCGAGCGTGCTGCAATTCGTCGCCATCAGCGCCAGCGACGCGTTCCACAACCTGAGAAGGGGGAAAATCTTGTCCGCCGCGAAAAATGTTTTCGACCCACGCAACCTGACTTCCATTAGGGCCGTTTGGGAAGATCGCAAGTGGATTGGCGGCGTCTAAAATTCGCCCTTGTCATCCGGCGGTTTCCTGATAGTCTTTGAACCCTTTTTATGAAGACAGACATTCATCCGAAATATGTGGACGCGGAAATCCGTTGCGCCTGCGGCAACGTGATCAAGACGCGTTCCACCAAGCCGACCGTCATAGTCGGCATTTGCAACGTCTGCCATCCGTTTTACACCGGCCAGCAGAAATTCGTGGACACCGCCGGTCGCGTGGACAAGTTCCAGCAGCGCGCCGCCAAGACCGCCGCCGCTGCCGAGGCATTCGCCACGAAGAAAAAGAAAAAGTCCTAGCTGCCCGCTTTCATTCCGCCCGCCGGCGCATGGTCGCCTGCGGGCGGATTTCTTTTTGCGAACATGGACCTGACGCCGCACATCGAGAAATTCCGCCGCCGCTTTGCCGAGGTCGAATCCTTGTTGAGCGACGCCAGGGTTTTTGACAATCCGCAAAACGCGCAGGAATTGTCGCGCGAATATGCCCGGCTGAAGGAGCTGGTCGCCTGCGGCGCGGCGTATTTGAAGACGCTCGCCGATTTGAGCGAGAACCGCGCGATGCTCAAGACCGAAACCGCCGAGTCCGAACTGGCGTTGATGGCGAAGGAGGAAATCGCACGGCTGGAATCGGACGAGAAACGGCTGGCGCAACAAATCCAGTTTGGCCTCGTGCCGCCGGACCCGACGGATTCGCGCAACACCATCATCGAAATCCGGGCCGGTGCGGGCGGCAACGAATCCGCGCTGTTCGCCGCCGACCTTTACCGGATGTATTGCCGCTATGCCGAGGCGCGCGGCTGGAAAATCGAGACGATGGATTCCAATTCCTCCGACCTCGGCGGATTCAAGGAAATCATTTTCACCGTCACCGGCGCGGACGTTTTCAAGCGAATGAAATACGAAAGCGGCGTCCATCGCGTCCAGCGCGTGCCCGCGACCGAGGCGCAGGGCCGCATCCACACCAGCACCGCCACCGTGGCCGTGCTGCCCGAGGCGCAGGAAGTGGATGTCGAGATCAAGCCTGACGAAATCGAAATCAACGTCTGCCGCGCCTCCGGCAAGGGCGGCCAGTGCGTGAACACCACCGACTCCGCCGTGCAAATCATCCACAAGCCGACGGGCATGATTGTCCGTTGCGCCGACCAGCGGTCGCAGCAAAAAAACAAGATCCAGGCGCTCCGGGTGCTGCGGTCGCGCCTGCTCGACCGCAAGGTGGCCGAGGAAAACGCCAAATACGCCGCGCACCGCAAAGACCAGGTCGGCACCGGCGAACGCAGCGAAAAAATCCGCACCTACAATTTCCCGCAGAACCGCGTCACCGACCATCGCATCGAGATGACGCTTTACAATCTGGCGAACTTCATCGAGGGCGACCTCGACCCGCTCATCGGGCCGCTGATGACTCACGATTTGGAAGAAAGGATGACAGCGTTAAATGGTTGAATTGTTACATCGTTGCATCGGGCGGCGATTCGCGATTTAACCACTCAACGACTCAATTGAACATGAAATTACCACCGCACATCAAGGGACTCATTTTCGACTGCGACGGCACACTGGCCGACACCATGCCGCTGCACTGGCACGCGTGGCAGATCGTCACGCAGCGGCACGGGCTGTTTTTCCCCGAGGATCGTTTTTATTCCTTTGGCGGCGTGCCGTCGCGCGACATTTTGAAGCAGCTGGCGCAGGAGCAGGGCCGCTCGCTCGACCACATCGCCGTCGCGCACGAAAAGGAAGAGATGTATCTGCCGCTGATTTCGCGGGCCGAGCCGATTCACGCCGTCGTGGAAATCGCAATGTCGAACTACGGTAAAATCCCGATGGCCGTCGCGTCCGGCGGCACACAGCAAATCATCTGCAAGGTGCTCGAACATTTGAAAATCCGGCATCTGTTCGATGCCGTCGTGACGAATGAAATGGTGAAAAACCAGAAGCCGGCGCCGGACATTTTTCTGGAGGCCGCAAAACGGATTGGCGTCGAGCCGAAATTTTGCCGCGCCTACGAGGACACCGAGCTTGGCTTGACGGCCATTCGCGCGGCGGGAATGGAGGCGGTGGACGTGCGGGAATTGATCGCCAGAAGTTAGGCCGTTCCTCGTTTTTTCCAAACATACCGCGCCAGAATCACGCGCAGCGCGGCGGCGAGCGGGATGGCCAGAACGCCGCCGAGGATTCCGCCCAGCAGCGTCGCGCCCGCCATCACCGCGATGATGATGACCACCGGATGCAAGCCGACGCGGTCGCCGATAATCTTTGGCGAGATGACAAAACCTTCGAGCGTTTGCACCACGGCGAACACGCCCAGCACCATCAGCGGATGCGCCCAGTCGCCGTATTGCACGAACGTCAGCGTGAGCGCGGCGATGAAAATGACAAGCGCGCCGAGATACGGAATGATCGTGAGAAATACCGCCGCGAAGCCCAGCAGAAAGGCGTAGTTCACGCCGACGGCGAGGAAGCCGATGGTGTAAAGCACGGCATCGCACATCGCCACCAGCACCTGCCCGCGAAAGAAGGCGACGAGGTATTGGCTGATGGAATCGAGCACAAAAATGATTTCATCCTTCGCCGCCGAATCGCGCACCGGCAGGTATTCCTTCCAATGATTTTGGATGCCACGCTTTTCCAGCAGAAAATAAAAGGCGTAAACGGGAATCAACACGATCCCCGCTAGGATGCCGAAACCGGAGGCGACCTTGCCGATTTTGCTGAACAACCAGGAGCCCAGCGTTGGCAGGGTTCCCGCCAGCCATGTGGAGGCGGAGACGAGCGCCGGGTTGGTGGCGGCCGCGGGCGGGCCGCCGTCGGCGTCGGTGCCGGAAGTTGCGGGGAAAAAGTGTCGCAGGAAGGCTGGCGGCTCGGCGATCAATTTTCCGATGCGTTGCTGCAATTTCTCCGAGTATTCCGGAACTTTTGCGGCGAGCTGCTGCGTCTCGACGACGACCTGCGGAATCACGCTCGCCAGCACGGCTGCGAACAGCGCAAACGCGACGACGAACACGAGGAGGATGGCGCGGGTGCGCGGCACCCCGCGTTTTTCCAGCCAATCCACGAGCGGCGACAACAGGCACGCCACCACGGCGGCAATCGCCAGCGGCCACAGCACCGGACTCAACACGTCCAGCAGCCGCGACAACCCCCAAACCGCCGCGACAATCAGCGCGATGACGGCGGCCACCGCCAAGCCCGTCAGCGCAAACCATAGAATGCGCGCCTGACTTTCGGTGGGAGGCTTCAGATTCACATTTGTCCGAGCTTTTTCGATTTCTCCGTCGCGGCGCGGACGGCGCTCATCACGGTGGCGCGCAGCCCGCCTTTTTCCAGCTCATGCACGCCTTCAATCGTCGTGCCGCCGGGGCTGGTCACCTGGTCCTTGAGCGCGCCGGGGTGCTGGCCGGTTTCCAGAACCATTTTTGCGCCGCCCAAAACGGTCTGCGCGGCGAGCTTGGTGGCAATGTCGCGCGGCAGGCCGGAGGCCACGCCGCCGTCGCTCAACGCCTCGATGAACTGATAAACATAGGCCGGGCCGCTGCCGCTCAAGCCGGTCACGGCGTCCAGCAGCGATTCCTTCACCTGAATCGCGCTGCCGACGGCGGACAGGAGTTTCTTCGCCAGTTCGCCGTCAGCCGCCGTCGCGGATTTGCCGAGCGCAAAGGCGGACGCCCCCGCGCCGACGAGCGCCGGGGTATTGGGCATGACGCGGATGACGCGCGAGCCGGCGGGCAGCGCGGCCTCCAGCCTCGCCAACGTCACGCCGGCGGCGATGGAAATGAGCAGGTGATTTTTTGTGAACGCGGCGGAAATTCCAGCGAGCGCGGTGGCAACCTGGTCGGGTTTGGTCGCCAGAATCAGGACATTTGCGGAGGCCGCGACCTCGGCGTTGGCCGCGGTGGTTTTCGCGCCGGTTTCGGCGGCGAAGTTTTTTCGCGCCGCGTCGAAGGGGTCGCTGGCAACAATGTCGCGGGGGACGACGAGTTCGGCGCGGACAAAACCTTTCGCCAGCGCGGTGGCCATTTTGCCCGCGCCGAGAAAGCCGACATTTAATTTGGAAGGCATGGCTGTTTTGTAGCAAGACGCGCCCCGGAGCGGAAGCGAAAACGCGGCTTGAATTTGTTTGGACAATTCATATTCTTTGAGCGTGGCACGAAAAAATTTCCAGTGAAATGACAACCCGCCGCACATGGGAGACGTTTGAGGCAATGCGCCAGGCCGCCGAAGAGGGCGATCCACAGGCACAGTGTTATCTGGGTGTGTGCTTCCAGAACGGCCAGGGCGTGCCGCAGGATTATCACGAGGCGGTGAAGTGGTTCCGGCATGCGGCGGAACAAAATGATCCGGTGGCGCAGTGTTACCTGGGCGTCTGCTATTTGAGCGGCGCGGGGGTGCCGCAGGAATTCACCGAGGCGGCCAAGTGGCTGCGCGAGGCGGCGGAACAGGGCGATCCGGCGGCGGAATTCAATCTTGGCATGCTTTACGAGACCGGCCAGGGGGTGCCGCAAAATTACGCCGAGGCGGTGAAATGGTATCGTGAGGCGGCGGAACGCGGTTATCCCGCCGCGCAGTTCAATCTCGGTGTTTTTTACGAGGCCGGGCAGGTGGTGCCGCAGGATTACACGGAGGCCGCCCGGTGGTATTTTGCCGCCGCCGAACAGGAATGCGCGCCCGCCCAATGCAACCTGGGCCTGTGCTACCAGACCGGGCGCGGCGTGGAAAAAGACCAGCAGGAGGCGGTGAGATGGTTCATCAAGGCCGCGCGACAGGGGGACAAAACCGCGCAGCACAATCTTGGCCTGCACTACGCAGCGTTGGAACTCAAGGAGGCCGAGGCCGCCAAAGCTTCCAAAGCTGCAAAGACCGCCCCGCGTTGAATCAGCGCGCCAGTTCCGCGAGTTTCTCCCCCGCTTTGCCGCTGTCAATCGTCTCCGCCGCCAGCGTCCAGCCCACCGCGAGCGATTTTGTTTTCCCGGCCACAAACAGGGCCGCCCCGGCGTTGAGCAAGACCGCGTCGCGCTTCGGCCCGCGCTCGTCGCCGAGCAAAATCCGGCGGACGATTTCCGCGTTCACGATTTTATCGCCGCCCCGCAAGTCGGCCAGCGTCGCCGGCTGCAACGGAAAATTGCCCGGCGACAGGGTTGAAATGGCAAAGCCGCGTTCCTGATAAAATTCCGCGATCGTGTTTGGGCCGAGCGTTGAAAGCTCGTCCAGAAAAATTGCGGATTGCGGATTGCGGATTGCGGATTGCGCTTTGGACTCGGCGCTTCCGCAAACGACCATTCCGCGCCGGGCGCCGAGCGATTGCAGCGCGCGCGCCATCGGCTCGCAGAGTTCCGGGCGCGGCACGCCCACGAGGAGCGCGCTGGGCCGGGCGGGATTGAGCAGCGGGCCGAGGATGTTGAAGATGGTCCGCTGCCCGTTTGCGGCGCAAAGCTTCCGCGCCGGCGCGATGTTTTTGAAGGCCGGATGGAAATTCGGCGCGAAGAAAAATGCGAAGTTGTGTTCGCGCAGCGCGCACGCCGCGTCCGCCGGCGACAAATCAACCCGGATGCCGAGGGCTTCAATCACGTCCGCGCTGCCGACGGACGATGTCACGGCGCGGTTGCCGTGCTTGGCGACGGTCACCCCGGCGGCGGCGCAGAGGATGGCGGTGGTGGTGGAGATGTTGAACGTGCTCAGGCGGTCGCCGCCGGTGCCGACGATGTCGAGGATTTCGCGGGAGTCGCGCCAGTTTTTTTCAATCGGCGGCTGGATGGATTTGTCGCGCAGCGCACGGGCGAAGGCGGCGATTTCTTCCGGCGACTCGCCTTTTTTCGAGAGCGCGGCCAGAAAACCGGCCTTGAGTCCGGCCGGAACTTTTTCGCTGGCGAGCCATTCAACCGCCTGCCATACTTGCGGTTCTGCGAGCGTCTGCGCGGCGTTGAGTTGTTGGGTCAGTTGTTCGAGCGGTTCCGGCACAGGCGGATTGTAAGGCCCGGCACGCCAGGCTCAAACTGAAAGTTACATGGACGGACGGCTGATTTTCGTAACTTGCAGGGCGGAATGGCGTCTCAATAGTGACAGTTTGTTTGAATCCAAATTTTATGGCAACGAAGCAAAGCGGCGGCTGGTTGAAGTGGACAGTCATTTTTTTCATGATCGTCGTGATCGCGGCGGGCGGCGTCTGGTATTTCAACCGCGGGGGCAATGACGCGCCGCAATATCAAACCGCGCCGGTCGCGCGCGGTGATTTGACGCAGGTGGTCACGGCGACGGGGTCGTTGAATCCGGTCGTGAACGTGACGGTGGGCAGCCAGGTTTCCGGCCGCATCATCAAACTGAACGTGAACTACAATGCGACGGTGACTTCAAATGAAGTCATCGCGGAGATTGACCCCTCGACTTATCAGGCGGCGGTCGAGCAGGCCAGCGCCGATCTGGCCAACGCGAAGGCAAATCTGGAATTGCAGCAGGTGGAGGCGAACCGCAGCGACGAATTGTTCACAAACAAATTGATTTCCGGTTCCGATCACGACACGGCCATCGCCACGCTGCACGAGGCCGAGGCGATGGTGAAAATCAAGCAGGCCTCGCTCAATAACGCCATTGTCAACCTGAACTATTGCAAGATTCTTTCGCCGGTGGACGGCGTGGTGATTTCGCGCGCGGTGGACCTCGGCCAGACGGTGGCGTCCAGCTTCAACACACCGACGCTGTTTCAAATCGCAAACGACCTGACAAAAATGCAGATTGACACGGCGGTTGCCGAAGCGGACATCGGGGGAATCATGGAGGGTCAAAGCGCGGAATTTGGCGTGGACGCTTATCCCGACAGGACGTTTTATGGCGCGGTGACACAAGTCCGCAACTCCCCGACCAATTCCGCGAATGTCATTTCTTATGATTGCGTCATCGGTGTGACGAATGCCGACAACAAGCTGAAACCCGGCATGACGGCAAATGTCTCCTTCATCATCGCCCATCGTGAACAGGTATTGACCATTCCGAACGGCGCGCTGCGATTCCATCCGCCGGAAGGCACCCTGGGCCCGACCAACTCGGCGGCGGCACAAGCCGTGCCGGCGACCAACGGGGGGAATTTCGCCGCCGGTTCGGGTGGCCATCGCGTCGGCCATCGCGGTGGCGAACGTCCCGTTTTGCACACGGTTTATGTGCTGGCCGGCGAGGGCAAGGATGCGAAGTTGGAGGCGGTTCAAATCAAGACCGGCATCAGCGACGGCATTTCGACCGAGGTGATTTCCGGCCTGGACGAGGGGGCGCTGGTGGTGACCAGCATGGCTTTAACCGGCACGGCGGCCGCCAAGTCCGCAAATCCGCTCGGCGGCGGCTTCCCCAGAATGCGTTGATCCGATTTCCCGTGCAGACCAATCCCGTCATCAAGCTCGCGGAAATCCACAAGGTGTATCACACCGGCGAAGTGGACGTTCACGCGGTGCGCGGAATTTCCCTGGACATTTTCCCGGGCGAATTCGTGGCCATCATGGGTTCCAGCGGCTCCGGCAAGAGCACGCTGATGAACATGATCGGCGCGCTGGACCGTCCCAGCGGCGGCAGCTATCTGCTGGATGGCATAGACGTTTCCACGCTGGATCGCGACGCCCTGGCCGAGGTCCGCAATGAGAAAATCGGCTTCGTCTTTCAGGGTTTCAACCTGCTTTCGCGCACGTCGGCGCTGGAAAACGTCGAGATGCCGATGCTTTACAACCGCCACCGCATCCTGTCGCACGAACAACGCGAACGCGCCATGCAGTCGCTCGACCTGGTGGGTCTTGGCCGGCGCGCCGACCACCATCCCAACCAGCTTTCCGGCGGCCAGCAGCAGCGCGTCGCCATCGCCCGCGCGCTCGTGAATAAGCCGTCTCTCCTGCTCGCGGACGAGCCGACGGGAAATCTGGACAGCCAGACGAGCATCGAAATCATGGGCGTGTTCCAGAAATTGAACGACCAGGGCATCACCATCGTCATGGTCACGCACGAGCTGGATGTGGCGCGTTTCACGAAGCGGATGGTCATCCTGCGCGACGGGAAAATCGTCACAGACGAGATGGTTAAAAACCGTTCGATTGCGGAAAACGAACTGCAGCGGCTTCGCCAGGAACAGCAGGCCGTCAAACTCGCGTCATGAGAATTCTTGCCTCACTCAAAATCGCGGGGCGCGCCCTGCTCCGGAACAAGATGCGTTCGCTGCTGACGATGCTCGGCATCATCATCGGCGTCGGCGCCGTCATCGGCTCGGTGAGCCTGACTTCCGGCGCCACCAAACAGGTCGAGGACCAGGTCAGTAGCATGGGTTCGAGCGTGATCACGGTTTTTTCCGGCAATTTCACCAGCGGCGCGATGCGCGGCGGCTGGGGCAGCGCGCCGACGCTGACGGTGGGCGACGCCGAGGCGATTGCCGGGTTGAAAGACGTCGTGGCGGTCAGTCCCGAAGTGCGCGATCGCGCGCAGGTGCTCGCGAACGGCCTCAACTGGAACACGCAGGTCATGGGCGAATCGCCCGAATATCCCCATATCCGCAACTGGGGCGTCTCCCGCGGCGCGATGTTTTCCGACCAGGATATACGCAGCCTCGCCAAAACCGCCGTCGTCGGCCAGACGGTCGTTGACGAGTTGTTTCCCAACGAAAACCCAATCGGCCAGACCATCCGCATCCGGAATCTTCCGTTTCTGGTCGTCGGAGTGCTGGCCCCCAAGGGCTTCAACTTGTTTGGACAGGATCAGGATGACGCCATTGTTGTTCCCTATTCGAGCCACATGCACCGCATCACCACCCGCACGTTTCTGAACGACATCCTGGTGGAAGCCTCCAGCGACAAGACCATCGCCAACGTGCAGGATGAAATCACCCAGCTGCTGCTCGTCCGGCATCACAGCAAGGAACAGGATTTCACCGTGCGCAGCCAGTTGGAATTAATGCAGGCCGTCACCGCCACCTCGCGCGCGATGGGATTTCTGCTCGCGGGCGTCGCCGCCGTCTCACTCGTCGTCGGCGGCATCGGCATTATGAACATCATGCTCGTCAGCGTCACCGAGCGGACGCGCGAAATCGGCATCCGCATGGCCGTGGGCGCTCGCGCGGCGGACATCCTCGTGCAATTCCTGATTGAAGCCGTCACGTTGAGCGCCATCGGCGGCGCGATCGGCATCGCCGGGGGAGTCGGCTTCTCTCAAATTGTCGCCTACTTCAAGGACATGCCCACGGTCACGCCATTTTTCTGGATCGCCATCGCATTTGTGTCCAGCGCGATCATCGGCATCATCTCCGGCTTCTATCCCGCGTGGAAAGCGTCCAAGCTCGACCCGATTGACGCTTTGCATTATGAATAAGGCGTGACCGCCGAAATTCTGTCCACGCACACGCCGGAGCTTTTCCGAAAAGCCGTCCTCCGCGCGGCGGAGCTGCTGCGCGCCGGCGAGGTTGTCGCGCTGCCGACGGAAACGGTTTATGGCCTCGCCGCGAACGCGCTTGACGAAACCGCCGTCGCCAAAATTTTTCAGGTCAAGGGCCGTCCGGCAAACAACCCCATCATCGTCCACGTCGCCAGCCTTGAACTGGCGAACCGTTGTGTGGCGCAATTCCCGCCGGTCGCGGAGAAACTGGCGAAGGCGTTCTGGCCCGGCCCGCTCACGCTCGTTTTGCCTCGCGCAAAAACAATCCCCGGCGTCGTGACGGCGGGCGGCCCGACCGTCGGCATCCGCTGGCCGGCCCATCCGTTCATCCAGGCCGTGATCCGCGAATGCGGTTTTCCGCTGGCCGCGCCGAGCGCAAACCTTTCGAACCGTGTTTCCCCCACGAATGCCGGCCACGTTCGCGCGCAGCTCGGCGGCAAAATCCCCCTGATTGTGGACGGCGGCCAGTCGCAGGTGGGCATCGAATCCACGGTCCTGGATTTGACGGTTTTGCCGCCGCGGATTTTGCGGCCCGGCATGGTCCGCGCCGAATCGCTCGCCGCAGTTTGCGGGGAAGTTCAAAGTTCAAAGGCCAACGTCCAAAGTCCCGATTCCGCGCTGCGCAGTCCGGGCCTGCTGAAAAAACATTATTCGCCAAAGGCGAGACTGGTGATTCTGAACTGGCGCGACGACGCGGATTTGCTCTCCCAACTTTCAACTTTCAACCTTCAACCTTCAACCTGTTTTGTCATCGCGCACTCTCAAATTCCCTCCGGCCGGAATTTCGCCGGCGTGAGCGTCATCCCGCATGATACGGAGGCGTTCGCCCGGGCGATTTACGCGGAGCTGCACCGCTGCGACGAGACGAACGTCGGGGCGATCATTGTCGAGGCGCCGCCGGAATTGCCGGAGTGGGCGGGCATCGCCGACCGGCTGCGGCGCGCGGCGGCGTGAGATTTACGGTGGCGTCAGCCTCCAGCGTTCGCGGTCGGTCAGGTAGAGGCGTTCCGGCAAAAATCCCGCCGGCGCGATGCGCAGCGGAAATTTTGGCGGAATCTGGTTTTGCGTCACCACCTGCAGGATGAAACCGCCCCAGCTGTAATCATGGGTTTTCGCCCAGTCGGAAACAAACCGGCTGTCCATCGTTTCGGGCGTGAGGTAGAGCGCCTGGACCGGTTTGATCCAGTAATTGATGGCGTCGAAATCGTCCTGGGCGTTCAAGGTCAGCCACACGCACTGGCGCCGGCCATACCACGCCACCGACCAGGGCACGTCGCTCATCATCAGTTCATTGTCACTCATCCAGCCGGCGGTCTGCTGGATTTCCGGCGGATAATACGGCGGATACGCCACCGGCGATGTTTTTGGCGGCAGCATGACAAGAATCATCGGCAGGCAGGCCAGGGCCGCAAATCCGCCGATGATGGGATAGCGCAGTTGCAGCACCGGCAGGTTCATCTGCTCCAGCAGCGTGAGAAACAAGCTGACGCCATAAATGAATGCCAGCGGCGCGAGCAGCACGAGCAGGTTTTCGGAGTTCACCTCCGGCGATTCGACGGAGAGCTGCGTCTGGCCCAGCGCCTGCACCACGACGAAGGTGCCGAGGCAGAACAGCAGGAAATAACGCAGCCGCCGGACGGCCAGGCTGCGGAAACTCAACAGCAAGCCCGTCCAGAACAGCAGGGTCGCCCAACTGCCGCCGAACCGGGGCAGATCATTCGTCAGGAGGCTCTGGCCATTGGCCGTGAGTTTGTGGAAATACGGCGCCAGCCAGAGCATGTGGCCCAAATCCGGATGGATGGCCCGTTCCAGTTGAAATTGCGGGAACAAAAACGTCCCTTCCGCCACCGCAAAACCCGCCGTGCCAAACGGCGTGCCGCTGACCGCGAAATTGCGGATGACCCACGGCGCCAGCACGAGCACAAACGCGCCCAGCGCCGCCAGCGCGTGCGGCGCCTTTCTTTGTCCGCTGAAGAAAATCAGAAACACGACCACGGGAATGATCGTCCAGCCAAACGCGTATCGGGTGAGCGCGCCCGCGCCCGTCAACGCACCCGCCGCCAGCGCCAGCGCCAGCAGCCGGTTCAGGCGCGGCTGCGGCTCGCGCGCCAGCTCCTCGATTTTCACCAGGCACCACGTCAGCCCCAGAAAAATCACCAGCAACAGCATCGTGGACAGGCCGGACACACTGAACCGCCAGAGCAGTTCGCAGCCGATCATCAGAATGGCCGAGAGCCACGCCACGCCGGAATCAAACAGTTTCCGGGCGAGGAAAAAGGTCAGCACGATGGCCGTCATCAGCAAAAGCTGGTTGAACACGGCGATTAAAAAGTCCGGCTGGTAACGCGAAAACCGGCCGTTGTCGGACCAGAAGGCGCCTTTCAAATCCATGCCGTAGTGAAACGGCAGGATTTTCATCAGGCCCGCCAGCAGGACCGGATACACCGGCGGGTTGGCGAGGTCCGGATGCGCGGTTTTGACGTGCGCGAAATCGAAGTTCGCATTGGAGAGCGCCACCGGCGCCCCGGCCTCGCTGTGTTTTTGCACGAGATAAAGGCTCAAGGGCCGGATGAAGAGCGTCGTGTAGCCCCGGCCCTCGGAAATGTTCCGCGCCAGTTGCGCCGTGTCCATGCCCTCCGGCGTGGCGAGGTTGCGGTAGGCGTGGACATCGTAGCGCAGGACCAGCGCCACGACCGCCAGCAGCAGCGCTGTGATCCGGAAAAAACGCGGCCCCGCGCCCGCCTCCAGTTTGTGGATCAGGTTTTGAATGATTTCCGCCAATGGCATAAGTCAGGATCCTTCCAAATGATGCGTGTGCAGCTTGCGGTGGAACGTCCGCCGGCTCATGCCGATTTTTTTCGCGGCCAGGGTCCGGTTGCCGTCCGTCTCTTTCAATGCGCGCACAATCAATTGTTTCTCCGCCTCTTTCACCGTCAAATCTTTTCCTTGTAACAATCTCGTGTCGCCCGCCGGGCCGACGCCGCGCACCGACGGCGGCAGGTCGCGCAGGGTGATCCGCTCGCCGCGCGAAAGCACCACCGCGTGCTCGATGGCCGTGCGCAGCTCGCGCACGTTGCCCGGCCATGAAAAACGCATCAGGCATTCGAGCGCGTCCGCCGTGAATTCGTTCACCGCTTTTCCGTTTTCCTTCGCAAACTCGCGCAGGAAGCTTTGCGCCAGCAGCGGAATGTCGCCCGTCCGCTCGCGCAGCGGCGGCAGCGTGATTTCCACCACGCGCAGCCGGAAAAACAAATCCTCGCGGAATTTTCCGGTCCTGACCAGCTCTTCCAGATTTTTGTTCGTCGCCGCCACGAGCCGGATGTCGGAACTCAAGGTCTTGTTCGAGCCGACGCGCTCGAAAGTTCTTTCACCGAGAAACCGCAGCAGCTTCACCTGGATCGTCGCGTCAATCTCGCCGATTTCGTCGAGAAACAGCGTGCCGCCCTGCGCCTGCTCGAACCGCCCGATGCGCCGCTCGTGCGCGCCGGTGAACGCGCCTTTTTCATGGCCGAACAATTCGCTCTCCAGCAGCGTCGGCGCCAGCGCCGCGCAGTGCACCGTCACGAACGGCTGCTTCGCGCGCGGGCTTAATTGATGCAGCGCCTTGGCGATGAGTTCCTTGCCCGTGCCGCTTTCGCCCAGCACCAGCACCGTCGCGCGGGTCGGCGCGACCTGCTGCACCACCTCGAAAATCTCCTTCATCGCCGGCGATTCGCCGATGATGTTTTCCAGGCCGAATTTGGAATCAAGCTGCTGGCGCAGCGAGACATTTTCGGTCTCAAGATTCTGCTGGCGCAGCGCGCGGGCGATCCGCATTTCCAGCTCGTCAATTTGCAGCCGACCCTTGGCGATGTAGTCGTCCGCGCCGCGCTTCATCGCGTCCACCGCCAGTTCCTCCGAGCCGTAGGCCGTCATCAAAATGCAGACCGGCGGCCTGGGCAGCGACTTCGCGCGCGAAATCAGCTTCATGCCGTCCTCGTTCGGCAGCCGGAAATCCGTGAGCAGCACGTCAAAATTTTCGCCTTCGAGCAGATTCATGGCCGCCTGCGCGTCGCCGGCGATATAGACGTCATAATGCCCCTCCAGCGCCGCGCGCAATCCTTCGCGCGTCGTCTTCTCGTCATCCACAATCAGCAATGCCGGTTTTTCAGCCATAAGTTTATCCGCGAATCACGCGAATTATCACGAATTGATTTGTCCTGATTTTAATTCGCGCTCATTCGCGAAATTCGCGGATTCATTTCCGGTTTTATTTTCCAGCAAGCGCGGTTTGCGTTCGTGCAGCGGCAGCCAGATGCGGAAGGTGGTTCCGCGCCCGACGTTGCTTTCCAGTTCAATCCTTCCGCCGTGCGCCCGGACGATGCGCTGGACAATCATCAGGCCGAGGCCGGAGCCTTTTTTCTTCGTCGTGTAAAACGGTTCGAAAATGCGGTTGATCTGCTCCTGCGGAATGCCGCCGCCCGTGTCCGCCACGCTCACCCAGACGCCGTCGCTCGTCTCGCCGGTCTGCAACGTCAGCGTGCCGCCGGTCGTCATCGCCTGCACCGCGTTTTTCACGAGGTTCACCAGCACCTGCTGCAACTGCGTCGCGTCCGCCGGCGTTGCCGCCAGGTCCTGCGGCAATTTCGTCTTCACCGCCACGCCGCGGTTGCCGATTTCCGGCCGCAGCAGCTCCAGGGTTTTTTCAACCACGTCGTTCAGCGAAACCAGTTTCAACTGCAGCGGCGCGGGCCGGATGGCCTGCAAAAATTGCGTGACGATGTAGTCCAGCCGGTTGATCTCGCCCTTGGCCACGTCCAGATATTGCGCCAGCTTGAGCGCCGTTTCAGAAATGGAACCGGTTTCCAGCCGGTCATCTCCACGCCTGTTTCCGGACAGGCCGGAAGCGGGTCTCGTTTTGAGTTTCTTCAGCTCGCGCTCCATGAGCTGCAGGTGGATGTGCAGCGCGTTGAGCGGATTGCCGATCTCGTGCGCGACGCTGGCTGCGAGCAGCGTCAGCGCCTGGACCCGTTCGCTTTCGACGGCCTCGAAGGTCTTTTGCCGCGACTCGGTGGCGTCGTGCAAAATCAGCGCCACGCCAGAGCTGCCGGTGGCTTCGCCGTCCAGCGGCGCGGCATAAAGTCGGAGAAACCGCGGACGCGGATAATGCACTTCAAATTCGTGGCGCACGACGCGCTTGCCGCCGGTTTTGTCGGACTTGGAAATCATTTCCCAATCCAGTTCCGGCAAAATGTCCGCGACTTGTAAATCCTCGGCGTCCGGCGGCAGCCCGATGAGCCAGGTGACGGCTTGGTTGAAATAAATCACGCGGCCCTGCTCGTCCGCCACCAGCACTCCGTCTTCAATCGTATTGAACAGCGTTTCGAGAAAGCTGCGTTCGCGGGCGAGCCGCTGGACAACCGTTTGCAGACCCTCTGCGTCCAGCCGTCCAATGCGGCCAAGCACCTTGTCAAGAAAACTGGATTTGGTTGCAGCCATTGGCTAAAATCAATTTTTAGAGTGGCAAAATGGCACAATTCGTCAGCTTGTCAAGCCGTAGAAAAGCGTTCTGATGGCACAGTTGGAGATCAGCTTTTTATTTTCCAATCGCCGTCAGCGACAGGAAAACCTCTTCAAGCTGGCCGGAGTTGCCGCCTTGTTTACGGGGTTGATCATGCCAATTATTCCATTTGCAAACCAGTCTGGTTGCGTTATGGTTTTCGCATGGCGAGCATCACTTTGAAAGACATCCCGGTTGACCTGCACGCGCAGCTCAAGCAGGAGGCGGAAGCGAATTACCGGTCGCTGAATCAGGAGGCCTTGTTCCGCATCGCGCGGACGTTTGAAATTGACTCGGCCATGACGAGCAAGCGTGACCAGCGGCTGATTGACGAGGCGCTGGCCAGTGGTCCGGAAACGACGCTGACCAAAAAGGACATGGATGAAGTCTTCAAGCGGGTTTTGAAAAAGGCGGCAAAGTGAATGTTAAAAGGCGTCCGCAATTTTTACTGGACCTGGCGGAGGAGCTTCTCTGGCTGAAGAACAACGCCGGTTCGGAAACAGCCGAACGCTGGTATGAATCGCTGCAAGATTCCATCGCCTTTCTTGAAAAGCATCCGCTGATTGGACGGGAACGAGCCGACCTAACACCGGTCGGCATCCGATCCTGGAAGATTTCAGACTTTCCGCGCTGGCTGCTTTTTTATCAGGTGAAAAATGGGCGGGACATTGTTTTTTTGCGCGTGCGGATCGGGAACATGAATCTCGGAGTTTTGAAAATGGAATCTTGAATCATTTTCCATCCGCCGTCAGCGACAGGAAAACCTCTTCAAGCTGGCCGGAGTTGCCGCTTTGTTTGCGCAGTTCCTCGCGAGTGCCGACGGCGATGAGCTTTCCGCCGTTGATGATGCCGATGCGGTCGGCCATTTCCTCGGCGATGCCCAATTGATGCGTGGAGACCAGCACGGTCATGCCCGCAAGCGAGCGTTCCTTGAGCACGTCCTTGACGACGCGCGCATGCTGCGGATCGAGGCCGACCATCGGCTCGTCAATCACGAACACCTCCGGGTCGTGCAGCAGCGCGGAGACGATGGCGACGCGCTGGCGCGTTCCATGCGAAAGACTTTCCAGCGGGAGATTCACAAATTCGGCGAGATGGAACCGCGAAATCAATTCATTCGCGCAGGCTTCAATTTTCGTGTCGGGCGTCTGAAAAAGCTGGCCGATGAAGCGGAAAAATTCCCACGCGGTAAGCTTGTCGTAGAGAAATGGAAAATCGGGGACGTAGGCAAGCCGACGCCGCGCCTCAAGCGGCTGCGTCTGTAAATCGAATCCGCAGACGCGCGCGGCGCCGGCAGTCGGTTTCATCAAGCCGGCGAGGATTTTGAGCGTGGTGGTTTTGCCGGCGGCGTTGGGGCCGAGCATGGCGAAAAATTCCCCGCGTGGAATGGTCAGCGTCACGTCGCTGACCGCGACGAGTTCGCCGAATTTTTTGGTGAGATGGGTGAGTTCGATCACGGTTTGCTCCATTCGTCGAGTGTGGCGGTGACGCCGCCGGGCAGGTCCGCGCGCAGGATTTCCCCGAGCGTGCTGATGTGGATGACGACCGGCTGGCCCAGCACGCGCGTTTCCAGCCGGTAAGCCGACACGGCCTCGCGGCCCATCATCAGGCGGACGCGGCGCGCTTCCCAGGGAATGCTCCGGGCCAGCCCGGCGGCGGGCGGCAGGGCAGGCAGATCAAGGCCGCTCGCGGACCCGCCGCCAAAATCGCCGTTGAAAGCGCGCAGCAGCGTGTCGGGATTTTGCAATTCGGCGAAGGTGAAGACGCGGGAATCGGTTCCATCATCGTCAGTGATTTGCACGGACACCGTCTGGTTGGCGGCCAGCGAATGAATTTCGACTGTGGCGAAATGCGTGGAAATTTTCAAGTCCAGCCCGCGCCACTCACGGCGCGGCGAGAACTGGATGTGTCCATCGAATTTCACCCGGTTGGTGAAATTGCCGAAGGCCACGTTGCCGGAGAGGTGGATTTGGTAGCCCGCGCGGGCGACAAAACCTTCCGGCGGTGGATTGTCCTCGTCCAGGCTGGCCATTTCCTGCTGGACGCTGGTGGAAAATTCGCAGAAGCCCATTTTTTGCCCGTCCTGATAAACGCTCAAAGAGGAGGCGTCCGGCGCGGTCAGGATTTTCCGGCATACCAGATCCAGCGGCACCAGGATGCCGGTGTTGTGCGAGCCATATTCCGCGCGCCACAACAGCACGTTCATCGCGACCCAGAACGCCGCGATCAGGAAAAATGCGCCGCGCGAGATCATTCAAGCTTTCACGGCGGCGGGAGGTTCAACACCTGTCCGACGCGGATCCGGCGCGGATCCATGTCGGGGTTGGCCGTTTCCAGCGCGCTCAATTTCACGCCAAACTTGCGTGCGATGCCGGCCGCGGTTTCGCCGGCGGCGACCGTGTGCGTGCGCGGTCTGGCGGGTTTCGGCTGCGGCGCGGGTTTGCTTTGCGTCACGACCGGCGATGGCGCCGGTTGTGCCGAAACAACATCCGGCGATGTTCCGGTGTTCGGCTGCGCGGTATAATTGTTTTGCGGCTGCGAATTGCTTTGTGCCGCCAACTGGCTCGCGTAGTAGGCGTTCCACTGCTTCACGGTCTCCTGGAGCTGGTCCACCTGCTGCTGCAGCTCGCGGTTTTGCGCGGCCAGTTTTTCCAATTGCTGCTGCGCGGCGGACGTGGACGGCAGGCCCAGCACGTCGGCGGCCAATTGTTGTTTGCAGGCGTCAACGTGCTTCCGGATGACGTCCGCATTTCCCGCGTTCGGGTTCAATTTCAGATATTGCCGGTAGTGATAAATCGCCGCGGCGGGATCGGGCACTTGGTTTTCGTAAAGCATGGCGAGCTGATAATGCGCTGCCGCCGACTGCGGGCTGGCTTCGAGCGATTCCTCGAACGCCTCGATGGCGCCCGGATAATCCATCGCGTTGACCCGGCTCTGGCCGAGCACGAAATGCGGTTCCTTCTCCTCGTCCGCTTGGCCCTGGCCCGGCGTGCAGCCCCCCAGCGCGACGCCGAGCAGGACGGCCAGCGCGCAAAACCCAAATCGAATGCAGAATCGCATGACATGAGGTTAATCGAACCCTCCCGCCCGTGCAATCACGCGCTGTGGCCGGGCGCGATACTGCCGGCCAAAACCGGGCTTGAGATTCGCGCGCTGGCGGCGCAAGTTAATGGCCGCGCGCGCGTGGTGGAATGGCAGACACGCCAGACTTAGGATCTGGTTCCGCAAGGATTGGAGGTTCAAGTCCTCTCGCGCGCACCAATTATCAATGGCTTCAAGCCGGACGCCCACGGTGTTGCAGGAATTTTTCCACGTATTTGCCGAGCAGGTCGGCCTCCAGATTCACCGCGTCGCCCACCTTCCGCTCGCGCAGCACGGTGACGTCGAATGTGTGCGGGATGATCCAGATGCGGAAGCTTTTTTTCTGCACGCCGGCAACCGTCAGGCTGATGCCGTCCACGGCAACCGAGCCCTTGAAGACGATGTAGCGCATCACGTCCGCCGGCGCAGCGATGTCGAGAACGTGGTCCCTGCCCGCGCGCTCCCAGCGGATGATTTTGCCGAGGCCGTCCACGTGGCCGGTCACAAAATGCCCGCCCAGCTCGCCGTTTGCGCGCAGCGAGCGTTCGAGGTTCACGAGCGAACCCGGTTTGGCGAACTGGAAATTCGTCCGCCGCCAGCTCTCCTGCAGCAAATCGAACCGGATGAGCCTGGATATTCCGCGCGCGGAAATTTTCACCGCCGTCAGGCAGCAGCCGTTGACGGCCACGCTGTCGCCAACCTTTGCGCCTCGGCCGCAAAGGCCGGCGCGCACGGTCATTTCAATGGATTTCCCGGTCGGTTTGATTTTCTCAACGACGCCCGCTTCTTCGACAATGCCGGTAAACATAAATTGATTTTGCTACGAATCCACCCGCGCCGTCAGCAACAAATCCCCGCCCGGCTTGCGCCATTCCGCGTCGCGAAGCCGGATGATTTCGCCCAAAGATTGAGCGCCTTCGCCGGCGACGGCCTTGCGGGAATCGCGTCCGCCAAGAATCTTGGGCGCGTAAAAAAGTGCCACGCGGTGCGCGAAACCGCCGAGCAGAAACGACGCGTTCACCTCGCCGCCGCCTTCCACCAGCAGGCTGGTGACGTTTTCCGCGCCGAGCTTCTTCAGCAGCCAGCGCAGGTCAATTGCGGATTTCGGATTTCGGATTTCGGATTTCTTCAGCGGTGCCACCGTCACGTCCACTTTTTTTGCCAGCGCGGCCACGCGTTGCTTCGGGGCGTCTTTGCCGACCACGATGGTGGTCAGCTTCGCAAATTCATCGCTCACAATCTTGGCCGTCAGCGGCGTCCGGGCCATTGAATCGAGGATGATGCGCCGCAGCGAATGGTTTTGAACTGTGAACTTTGAACTTTGAACCGGGCGAACCGTCAGACCCGGATTGTCCGCCAGGATCGTGTTGATGCCGACGAGAATCGCATCGCTGCCCCGGCGCAATTCCATTCCGTGAGCGCGGGCTTTCTCGCCGGTGATCCATTTTGATTCGCCGGCGGCGGTGGCGATTTTGCCGTCGAGGGTCATCGCGGCTTTCACGGTGACGAAGGGCGTCCGGCGGACGATCCAATGGTTGAACGCTTCATTCAGCTTCGCGCATTCGCCAGCCAGAATTCCATGAACAACTTCAATTCCCGCGCGCCGCAAAATGGTGAAGCCCCTGCCCGCGTGCCGCGGATTCGGGTCGGTCGCGCCGATGACGACGCGTCTGATTCCCGCCGCGATGATGGCGTCCGTGCAGGGCGGCGTGCGTCCGTGCGTGCAGCACGGTTCGAGCGTGACGCAAAGTGTCGTGCCGCGCGGGTTGTGGCCGCGCTTCCGGGCGTCACGGAGCGCCTCGATTTCCGCGTGCGGCAAACCGGCGCGATGATGCCAGCCGCGTCCGATGATTTTTCTATTTTTCACCAGCACCGCGCCGACCATTGGATTTGGCGATGTCGCGCCGCGGCCGCGCCGGGCGAGATGCAAGGCCGCCCGCATCCAGCGCAAGTCGGTTTTGCGAGCCGCAACTCCTTGCATCTTCGTGGTCACAGGTTTGAAGGCTTATTGTTTCATCCGGCGCAGGAGGAAGTATTCATTAAATGGCCGGTCGTCCGTGACCTGGACATTGGGATCCGGATTGAGGCTGGCGGGGACGGAGCATTCGTTGGTGATGACGCCCGCAAGATAAGATGACGCGTCCGGGGCGCTGCTCCATTCCAAGAGGTCTTTTTTCGCGGCTTCCGGCATCCGGGCGGCCAGTTGCGCCGGATTGAGCCTGTCAATGGGCTGCATGGAGGCGAGCAGATGGATGCCCCAGTGTTCCACCGATGGGAAGCAGCGCACATAGGGGAAGGATTCGCTTATGGAGCGCATGACGGCTTGCGCGGTGAGATATTCCCCGCTGGGGAACCACATCTGCACGATGCCGTTGGTGTTCAAATGCTGCTTGGCCAGCGTGTAAAAATCCGTGGAAAAAAGCAGGCTGGAGCCGGCGGCTTCCACGGGCGGCGGCGGGTCCACCACAATGACGTCGAATTTTTTTCCGCAGCGGTTGAGATAGCGCCGTCCGTCGTCAATGATGATGTGGCCGTTAGGGTCGTTGATATATTTCTCCGCGTCGGCGTGGTAAAAACCGAAGGCCCGGGTCACGCTCGGCACCAGCTCCACCGCCGTCGTGTCAATGCCCCAGCTCAAGGCCGAGCGATAGGTCGTCCCCATGCCGAAGCAGATGACGAGCATTGATTTGGGCTGTCCGCGGTGGAATGCGAGCGGCAGATGGGCAATGAACTTGGTGATGGGCGTCAGCTTGGTCATTCCAATGCCGTTGACCAGCAGCCACTTGTCGTTTCTATCGGTTCCGAATGAAATAACGGAGGCCATGTAATCGCGGCGAACAACGGGGGGGCTGGAATCCTTACCCCGCGCGTTATTAAAAACTCCGGTGACATAGGCTTCCTTGATCAGGGCGCCTTCAAAATTTTCCGAGAAACCGGTCGTCCAGACCAGCATGGCCGCCAGCGCCAGCCCGAAACCCGCGCGGCGAAGCCGTGATTGCGAGCCGCCCAGAGCCAGCCAGAAGGCGATGAACGGCAGCCCCAGCACAATCAACGCGCAGTGCTCGCTGACCATCGGCAGCAACAAATAGCAACCCACCAGCGGGCCGAGGATGCAGCCTAGGACATTGATGGCATAAGCCTGTCCGGCGCGCCGCGGCTGTCCGGCGGCGTATTCGTCAATCAAGCCCGGCGTCAAATATCCCAGCAACGCGCAGAACGGACAGATGCTGCCCAGCAGGACAAGGGCGCTGAGCGGATCAATGTTTTCGGTCCAAAACTTTTCCACGATCAGCCGCGGATCATTCGCCAGCACCGGCAGGAAAACGGTGAACGCCAGCCCGGAAAAAAGCATGCCCTTGGAACTGACCCGGTTCCGGTGCAAATCGTGGCGGTATGCCAGCGAACCCAAAAAGGTCGCGCCCAGATAAGTGAAGACAATCAGCGCGAAGGAATACACCTGCGTCTTCAGAACCACCGCAAACGCGCGCGACCAGACCACTTCCATCGCCATGGCGATGAAGCCGGTTGAAAATAAAATCACCTGGACCAGCCGGGCCTGTGGGATTGCCGCCGACGCGGGCGCTTCAATCATTTTGCCGCCGGCCTCCACCGGCGGGTTTTTCTGCCGCTGCTCCCAAGCCAGGCAGGCGCTGATGAAGGCGATGGTGAAATTTGCCGTCGCCGCGACCCAGAGCGTGTGATGGAATCCGAGGTTTTCCACGAACATGACGGCGGTGCAAAAAGTTCCGCTCATCGCGCCCAGCACGTTCGCCAGGTAGAGAAAACTGAAACTCTTCGTGTTCCCGGCGTCCAGCTCCCGGACGTAGCTCATCATGAACGGAAACGTCGTGCCCATGCACACGCACCACGGGAAAATCGAGACCGCCAGCGCCAGCGCGGAGAAAAACAGATAGCCGGACGAATCCATCTGGCCCGCCGGCAGCAGGACGCGTTCGCTCACCGCGAACAATTTTGGCACCGCAAACGCCCCCAGCCCGATCAGCAGCTCCGCGCCGCCATAAAACGCGGCGGCGGACAGGCCGCTTTTCTTCACGAGCGCGGCGATGGAGCGCCCGCCCAGCCACGATCCAAGGGCCAGTCCCAGCATGAAAACCGACAGCACCACCGACAGCACCGGCGTGATGATGCCGAACGACGCGAACGCCATGCGCGTCCAGACCACCTGATAAACGAGGCTGGCGAACCCGGAAAAAAAGAACAGGAAAAACAGGACGCCGCGAGTGAATCGGTTCATGTCAGGACTTATTTAACCGCCGAACCCGTCCAAGACAAGTTTCAAAGTCCGCCCGCACCCGGCGGGTCAGGGCGTGACGTCTGAAATGGGCGGCCGATTGCGCCCGCCCGGCCGGTCTCAACCTGTCAATTCATTGCGCCACTTCAATTTGGTTCTTCAGCCGGATGTCTGCGGAGGAAGCGCCAATCATCACGTCAAACACGCCCGGTTCGACGACGAAGCCGTGCGCCGTTTCATCCCAGATCGCGAGCTTCGCCGCCGGCAATGTGAACGTGACCGTTTGTTTTTCGCCCGGTTGCAGGCTGATTCGCTGAAAGCCGCGAAGTTCTTTTGCCGGGACTTTCACGCTGCTTTTTTCCTGATGAACGTAAAGCTGCACGACTTCGTCGCCCGCGCGCTTGCCGGTGTTTTTCACATCCACGCTGATGTTCACCCGGCCGTCGGCCTTGATTTTGTCCGCTGACAATTTCAGCCCGCTGTATTTGAAAGTGGTGTAGCTCAAGCCGTGGCCAAACGGGAAGAGCGGTTTTCCGTTTACATACATGTAAGTGAAACCTTTTGTGATGTCATATTCATCCACCGGCGGCACTTGCGCTTCAGACGCATAGACCGTGTGCGGCAGCCGGCCGGCGGGATTCACGTCGCCGAAAAGAACATCCGCAATCGCGTGGCCGCCTTCTTCACCCGGCCACCAGGTTTGCAGCAGCGCAGGAACATTTGTGGCAATCCACGGCACGGTCAGCGGCCCGGCGCTCATTTCCACCACAACCGTGCGCGGATTGGCGGCAAAGACGGCTTCGACCAGTTCTTCCTGGTTGCCGGTCAATCCAAGCGTTTTGCGGTCGTGTCCTTCCTGCTCAACCTGCCGGTCCGTGCCGACGATGACGATGGCGACATCGGCTTTGCGCGCGAGTTCCACGGCCTTTTGTAATTCGGCGGTTTTGTCAAACGGGTTGTCCCTCGCCGATGGATTGCTGACAACGCCGCCAACGGCGGACAAAACCTCCGTGCCTTGCGCGACGCGGTCTTTGATTCCCTGCAACGCCGTCACCGTCACGCCCGCCTTGCCATTGTAATTGTTCAGCACAATGCGATCAGCCAGCGGGCCGACCACGGCGATGTGCTTGATTTTCGTTTTGTCGAGCGGCAGAAGGCCGCCGCGGTTTTGCAGCAGCACGATGGATTCCTGCGCGGCCTTCAACGCCAGTGCGCGATGTTCCGCGTCGTTGATCACGGCGGGTGAAATTTTGCTGAAAGGAACGGAATCGAATGGATCGAATTCGCCGAGCCGGAACCGCACGCGCAGCACGCGGGTCAACGCGTCGTCCAGCCGCGCTTCGGTCAATTTGCCGTCGCGCACGGCGGCGGGAATGTTGTCCTGGAATTCCTTGTCGGAAAAATCGCAGCCGGCCATCAGCGATTGCGCCACGGCATCCTCGTAAGTCATTTGATTTTTTTCGTGCCCCTGAACCATCGTGCGCACGCCGCCGAGGTCGGAGACGACGAAGCCTTGAAACCCCCAGTCGTTTTTCAACACATCCGTCAGCAGCCAGTGGTTCATGTTGTTGGGCGTGCCGTTGATGGCATTGTAGCTCGCCATGATGGACTGCGCCTGGCCCTCGACAATTGCCTCACGGAAATGCGGCAGCCAATATTCGTGCAGCATCCGTTCGGGAACCACGGCGTTCAGTTTCTGGCGGTCCGTCTCCACGTTGTTGACCGCAAAATGTTTCAGTGTTGCCGCGATTTTCAGGTAATGCGGGTCGTCACCCTGCAAGCCCTGGACGTAGCTGACGGCCATGCGCCCGGTGAGAAACGGATCCTCGCCCCAGGCTTCGTGGTTTCTGCCCCAATAGGGATTGCGTTCGATGTTGATGACCGGCGCGCGATAAATCAGCCCCTTGTGCTGGCCGGGCGCGTTCGTGTCGAGATGCCAGCCGTTGTAAATCGCGCGGGCTTCGTCCGACAAAACCGAGGCGACTTCATGCACCAGGTTTGTGTCCCACGTCGCCGACATCGCGAGACAGGTCGGAAACAGCGTCGTGGGCTTGTCCCATTGCACGCCGTTGAGGCACTGATTCCACTGGTCGGAACGGATGTTGAACCGCTCCACCGTCGGGCCGACATGGTTCAGCAGCGCGGCTTTTTCCTCCAGCGTCAGGCGCGAAATCAAATCAGCCACGCGCGCGTCCACCGGCTGATGGATGTCGAGATAAAGCGCCGGCGAATTGGTATCCGCCGCCCAGGCGCGGCTGACGGCGAACGTGGCAACAGCGGCCAGCAGGATGAATTTTTTCATGTCGAAAACTTTGGCGGGCAGTGGAACTTAATATCCTTTTTGGCGCTTGAAGAACGTGGCGTCCGCGTAATAGGGCCGGGTCAGCGCCTCCAGCCGCGCCATTTCTTCCGGCGGCAGCGGTTTGAAGTTTTTGGCGACGCGGATGTTTTCCTCCAGTTCGGGAATCGTCTTGATGCCGATGATGAGCGTGCTGACGGGCAGCGTGAGGACGTAACCCATCGCCTGGTCCATGGTGGTGATGCCGCCGGGCTGGAAAATCTTTCCCAGGGCGGGAACCTTCATGGCGATGATGCCCATCTTTTTCTCCACGGCGGTCGGCAGCAGGTTTTCGGAGAACGGGAACTCGTGGGCGACGCGGGGCAGGTTTTTTTCCGCCGCGTTGAGCGCCATGAGGATGGTGTCGAACGGGAATTTTTCAATCGCCTGCTTCAGGATGAACGGATCGCGATGGCCGGTGATGCCAATGAAGCGGGTGATTTTTTCATCGCGCGCCTTCTGAAAGGCCTTGAGTGCGCCGTTGTCGGCAAAAATTTTGTCCACATCCTGCTGCGTGCGGACGTTGTGCATCTGCCAGCAGTCCAGATGATCCGTCTTGAGGCGCTTGAGCGATTCGTCCAATTCGCGCATCGCGCCGTCGTAGGTGCGGTCGCCGGATTTCGTGGCCAGATAAACGTCCTTGCGCCGGCCCTGGAGAGCTTCGCCGTAATACTGCTCGCTGCAGCCGTGTCCGTAGTAATGCGCGGTGTCGCAGTAATTGACGCCGAGATCAATGGCGCGGTTGATGATCGCCACGGCCTCGTCGGTGTGGCCGGGAATCTCCAGCAGCCCCTGGCCGCCCAGGCTGAACAGGCAGACTTTCCGGCCTGTCTGACCCAGCGCGCGCATCGGCATGTAATTTGGCCTGGATGCGGTGCCGGCGCCGGTGGCCTTGGCAAGCGCTTTGACCGGTTCCAGCAAGGTGGTCACGCTGATGCCGGCGGCTCCGACGGCCACCTTGTGGATGAATTTTCTGCGGGTGATGTTTCGGATGGTTTTCATGTTTTGGATAATTTTAGAAGAGGGTTGAAAAAAACATCAACGCTGCAAATCGCCATCCTCCGCGTTGCCGGGTTCATCCAGCAATTGGATGGAAGACGCCGGGCCGAGATCGGGATTGTTCCATTCGCGCAATGCCCAGACGACCTTTTTCTCCGGCGTCACCTCCAGCAGCTGCACCGAGCCGGGCCAGGTCTTCGGGTCTTTCAAGTTGTAGGGACACCAGTTGCAAATCACGGTGTCGCCGTTGGCAAGACGGCTCGCCTCCTGAAAAATGAAGAATTTATATTCCGGCGCGTCGCTCTGGGAAAATTGCCAGACGATTTCGCCCTGCTTGTTCACTTCCAAAACGGTGTGAGGGCCTTCGGTGATCAGCGTGTTGCCGTTCTTCAACCGCGCCGCCGACCACGGCTGGTGCGCCGCGTAGGACCAGATTTCTTTGAAGTCCGCGTCATATTCCACCACCTTGTTGTCCCGCAAATGCGCCGCGAGGAACGTCCCGTCCTTCGTCTCATGCACCCGGCGGAATTGGACGTGCGGGTTGGCTCCCGGATTCAACGCGGGGAAGGTGAATTCCTTTTCCGTCGCGCCGGTCCGGGTGTTGATCAGCATCAACCTTGCCGGATTGCCGTTCTCGGTGACGAGCACGCGGTCAAGGCCGACCGGCTGGATGGAATGAATTTCCGTTCCCTTCGGCGCATCCATGTTCCAGATGATTTTCTTGTCCGGCGTGATTTCGCTCGCGCCGACCTTGCGGCAGAAAACGATGTTGCCGTTGGAAAGCATCGTGGCGTCGCCCAGTTCCTGAAGCGTGACATTGGTGCCGTTGGTGGCGTTGATGGGAATCGAATAGGACCACGCGACCTTGCCGTCGCGCACGACGAAAATGGTCTGGTCGCGGTTGCCACGGTAATCCCATTCGCCGGTGTAAAGAAACGGATGCTGGGTGAGGCCGCCGCCGGGCAGGACGGCAGGCGCATAAACATTGTCGAGAATTTGAATCGTCGTGGACGGGCCGAGGTCGGCGGGTGGCGTCCACGAACGCAAGGCCCAGACGATTTTTTTGTCCGGCGTGACTTCGATGGCCTGCACCGGCGTGTTGCTCGGGGCCATCTTGTCCACCGGCTGGCTGAACCAGTTGTTGATGAGCGTGTTTCCGTTCGCCAGCCGCGTCGCCACCTGTGTGTTGGAAAACTTGTATCCCGGCGCGTCGGCGGCCGTCCATTCCCAGACGGTTTCCCCTTTGCGATTGATCTCGCGCACAAACTGATTGCCGCTGGTGGCGGCCAGAATGTTGCCGTTGGGCAGCTCTTCGGCCGACCAGCAATTCGTCAAATCCTGCGACCAAAGCGCCTTGCCCTCCCAGTCATACTCGACGATTTTTCCCAAATCCAGATGCACGACCAGAACCGTCCCCGCCGCCGTGATCTGCGCCCGCCGGAACTGGCGGTGGACGCTGTCGGGAAACTTCACCGGCAGCTCAAACTGGTGCTCAACGGCACCGGTGGTTTTGTTGACGACGACGAGCTTCGCGGGATTGGCATTCTCGATGAACATCACGCTGTTCGTGCCGACGGGCTTCGCGGTGTGGATTTCGGTGTTTGCGGGCGCGTCAAAATTCCAGACCACTTTTTTATCCAGGGTGATTTCCGTGATGCCAAACTGGTGGGCGAAGAGAATGTGCCCGTTCGGCTCCAGCACCGCTTCGCTGATCTCGCCCCGGCCGGGATGCGTGTAAGACCAGACGACTTCGCCGCCGCGGACGATGAACATCCGCTCCTCGCGCCCTTCGCCCGCGTAAAGGAAATCATGCTGCGCCAGCCCCTTGCCGGGCAGGACGGCGGGCGCAAAAGAAACGGCCACCGCCGCGACGGGCGCGCCGATGCCGATGGAATTGGTGCCGGCGCAAAAACCGGTTGCGGCGGTCATGCCGAGGGCGAGGAGAAAAGGAAGCCGGAATATTTTCATGGCGCGGAAGTTTGCGGTCTGGTTTATTTCAATCATGGATTTTGGATGCCGATACTGATATATCAGTTTGAACCATTGTCAAGCCATGAACAAACCGACCTCCAGCCGCGCCCGCCGGAAAATTGCGCCGGCCGCCCTGTCCGCCGCCTTTGTCGCCGCGCCCCGTTCGCTGGCGGCGCGGGCCTATCTGGAAATCCGCGACCGGATCCTCAAGGGCGAACTGCCCGTCGGCATGGCGCTCGCGCGACGCAAGCTGGCGGCGGCGCTGGGCATCAGCGTGCCGCCCGTCAGCGAGGCGTTGCAACGGCTCGAACGCGAAGGCCTGGTTGAAAGCAGGCCGCGCGTCGGCACGCGGGTGCGCGTCCCGACCCGGCGGGACATCGAAAACCGGAGCCTTGTGCGCGAGGCATTGGAAACGCAAGCCGCGCGCCTTTTTGCCGAACGGGCGACCCCGGTGGAAAAGAGGAATCTGCGCCGGATGGGCCGGCGCGTGGACCGGCTGTATGCCGCGTGGGAAAAAAGTCCCGGCAACCGCGATGGTTTGTTTTCCGCGAACACCTGCCACATGAGGCTGCATTTGCACATTGCGGAGCGGGCGCGGTGCCCGGCCTTGCGCGATGCCATCGAGAGGGAGCAGGTGCTGGTCTTCAACTGGCTTCACGACACCGCCGTGCAGCGGCGTTCGCTGGCCTCGAATTATCACATCCGGCTGACGGATGCCCTGGCCCGCTGCGCGCCCGCCCAGGCCGAAGCGGCGATGCGGGAACACATCCGCTGCGGATTGCGGCAGGTGCTGTCCAGGCTGGCCTGCATGGACGGGCGGCGAAATGGCTGGCGTCATAAAAAACACCCGGAACCACTCAAGCTGTGATTTGAGTTTCCCATATTTGTGTGGTGACAAGTCCATTCACCGGCACCGGGCTGCCTGCAATTTTTTCTGGCGTCCTCGGACAAACATCCGATGCGTTTTCCGGGCAGGTATGGTAGAATTTGACAGAATCCAAAACGCATCCAAATCCGCGAACGAAAGACATGCACAACCCCCGTTGCCGCCCTGCACGCCAATCGCGAAAATTCTGCTTATGATTATTACTGGATATAAACCCGCGCGGATCGTTTTGCTGGCGATTTTGCTGGCAGTTTGTGAAACCGGCCGTGCGCAAACCTCCTGGGCGGCGGCCTCCAGCGCCAATTGGAATACCACCGGCAGTTGGTCTCCGGCCGTTGTGCCCGGAGAAGGAACAAACGCATCCATTGTCAACGCGGGAACCTTCACGGTCACTTACAATTCCCCGATGTCCGCCGCGAGCATCGCTTCGCTCACGCTGGGTTCGGAGTCGGTTATCCCTGCGCTTGCCATGCTGACACAACAGAGCAAGGTCAGAGCGCCATTTTAAGGAACCAGACGTGCCGGAAGAAAAACAAAAATAGCAAAACGCATGAAGAATATGAAATCCTGTCACATTCGGAATTATTTCCTGATGAGCAGCCTGCTTTTGACGTGGGGCGCGATGAGCGTTCAGGCAGCAAACGTCACCAAACTGGACACCATGACGATGAACGGCGGCGCCACGGATTGGAGTTCTGCTCCGGCGACGACCGATGTGGGCGAGTTTGCCAACACGCCAAGCTCGGCCACTTTGGCGGCCATGACTCTGGGCGGAAACCTGACCCTGGGCGGGCTTCAACTCGACAACAATCTTGCCGGCCCGTTGACCATCGCCAGTGGCAACACCCTGACGCTGGGCACTTCCGGCATCAATATGTCGGCGGCCAATAACGATGCGACTATCAATTGCGCCCTGACTTTGACCGCTACCCCGCAGACGTGGACAGTAATCTCGGGCCGCACGTTGACGATTGGCGTGACGCCAAGCATTCCCTCAGCTTACGTTCTGACCATCACGGGCGCGGGCAGCACGACGGTCAACGGCAATCTCAACCCCGCCAATGCTGATAATTGCGGCATCTTGATCAAGGGCGGCAATTTCACGGCTTCAAACGTGACCATCCAGCGCAGCCATAACTACGGCAGCACGGCCCCGACTGCGGCGTCTCCCATCGCAGCGGACACGGGTGATGGCTTTGTTGTTACTGGAGGCTCGACGGTAGCCTCTTTGACCACGCTTAACATAGGCAACAATAATTCGGCCGCGAGCGCACTGGTGCAGAGTGGCGGCAGCTTGACGGTGAGTGGCAAGGTATTGGTTGGCAGCATCACCACCGCGAGCCGCTGGAATGTTTTTCAGGTTTCTGGCGGCAGCTTCACCGCGAGCGACACGGTTAACGGCATTGTGTTAAGCCCGAACAACGGTTCCAGTGTGAGCAGTCTTACCGAGTTTTATTTATCCGGTGGAACCACTACCGCTGGAAAAATTGCTTTTGGTGCCAGCACCGACACTGTCGGGGGAAATGGATTCATGCTCGTCAAGGGCGGCAGTCTATATGTGGGCAGCGGTGGCATCGTCAGAGCCACTCCGGTCAGCGGTTATTCCAGCACGGTTTCCTTATACAGCGGTATTTTGGGGGCAACGGCCGATTGGTCCAGTTCGCTTCCGATTGCCTTGAGCGGCACAACCTTCACCATTCAAGCCGCCGATGCTTCGAGCGCGGCGCATAACATTTCCTTGAACGGAGTGATCTCCGGCGCTGGCGCGTTGACCAAGACCGGCGGCGGCGCGCTCAATTTAAACAACGCGAACACTTACACGGGCAGCACGACCATCAGCGCGGGTTCACTCGTTTTAGGAAATGCCGGCGCGCTGCCGAAAGGAACGGCGCTGACCATCGGCGGCAGCGGCACGGCGGGCGTTGTGGATTTGGCCGGCTTCAACGCCCAAGTGTCCGGCTTGGCCACGGCCGGCACGGCGGCGGGCCAGACCATTACCAACAGCAGTGCGGCGAACATTTCCACATTGACCTTCAGCAACAGCGCGGCGAGTTCAACTTTCGGCGGGGTCATCGCGGGCGGCGGCAAACCCGTTGCGCTGACACTGCTCGGCGGCAATCTCACGTTGAGCGCGCAGAACACTTATGCGGGGAATATTTTCATCAGCAATGGAAAGCTCGCGTTGAGTGGAAGCGGTTCAACGTTCACCGGCGCGCAAATTGTTTTGAGCAATTCCGCCGCAATTCTGGATTTGACAGGCATGAACACGCTCACGCTCGCCTCCGGCCAGAGTCTATCCGGCTACGGCGCGGTGACGGGAAGCGTTGTGACCGCAAATTGTCCCATCACGCCCGGCAGCAACGGCAGCGGCGGCACGTTGACTGTCAGCGGCAATCTCACGTTGAACGGCAACGTCACGAACCAATTCGATCTGCTGCTCGATCCCAACGCGGCGGGCAGCGACCAGATCATCGCCGGTGGCATTTTGAATTTGAGCGGCGTGAACACGATAAAAATAAATCCGCTCGCCGGTTCGCTGCTTCAGGGAACTTATCATTTGATCCAATGCGCTTCCGTCGGCAGCGGCGACACGAACAACTTTCAGCTCGCCGGCTCACCGGGCGCGGGTTTGCAGGCGGCGATCAGCGTCACGGCCGCGGGTGTTGACCTCATCGTTACGCGAAGTGGCGGCGCGGACCGCCTCTGGGTCGGCGACGGCTCGGCAAACCTATGGGATTTGACGAGCACGAACTGGCTCGACAACGGTTTTCTCGACACGTTCACGAATGGCAATTTCGTCACGTTTGACGACAGTTCGACGAATCAAATTGTGAATCTCACCGGCGCGCTTTCGCCCGCGGCGGTGACGGTGGACGCTACGACGAATTATATTTTTCAGGGCGCGGGAAAAATCAGCGGCACCGTTTCGTTCACCAAAACCAATTCAGGCACGCTGACGGTTTTGACGACGAACGATTACAACGGCGTCACGACAATCGCGCAAGGCACGCTGCAAGTCGGCAATGGAATTGTCTCGGGCGCGCTCGGCAGCGGCTCGCTTTTGAACAGCGGGCAATTGCTGATGCAGCAGCCGGACGGCGCCACGTTGAGCAACGCCATCGCCGGCAGCGGCAGTTTGGTCCAGGCCGGAACGGCCACGCTGACCCTCAATGGCAGCAACACGTTCAGCGGCGGCGTCACGATCAGTTCGGGAATTCTGCAAATCGGCGGCGGCGGAACCATCGGCGCCGGCAATGTCACCAACAATGCGGCCTTGATTTTCAACAATTCCGCCAGTAATTCGGTCGGCAATGCCATCAGCGGCACGGGCAGCTTGACCCTTCTCGACGGCGGCATCGTCGTGTTGAACGGCAATGATTCTTACAGCGGCACCACGACGGTCACCAGCGGCATGCTGTTGGTGAACAATGCGATTGGCGCTGGCGCGGTGACGGTTGCGGGCGGCAGCAAGCTCGGCGGCAACGGCATCATTGGAGGCGCGGTCACAATCAACAGCGGCGGCATTTTGATGCCAGGAAATCCCGTCGGCACGCTGACGATTGCAAGCAATCTCACCATGAACGCCGGCTCGATCATGAATTTTGATCTCGGCACGAGCAGCGACCGTGTCGTGGTGAGCAATGATTTGAGCCTGACCTGCACGTTGAATGTCACCAATTCCGGCGGGCTGGGCAGCGGCACTTTCACACTGTTCACCTACGGCGGCAATTTGCTCGCAAGCTCCATCGCGCTCGGCTCCATGCCTTCGGGAAAACTTTATGCGATTGATACGACCACGCCGGGCCAGGTGAATCTGGTGGTCGGCACGATTGCCACGAACATTCCGGCGTTTCCTGGCGCAATCGGTTTCGGCGCAGCGGCGACGGGCGGACGCGGCGGAACAGTTTATCACGTCACGACACTCGCCGACAGCGGCACCGGCTCGTTCCGCGATGCCGTTAGCAAATCCGGCCGCATCGTCATCTTCGACGTCGGCGGTTACATTTCGCTCGCCTCGGCGGTGAGCGTTCATGGCAACACGACGATTGCCGGTCAGACCGCGCCTGGCGGCGGCATTGGATTCAAGGGCGGCGAAATTTCTTTTGCAAATTCCGTGAACATCATTTGCCGCCACATTCGCATCCGTCCCGGCAGCGACACGGCAAGCACCGGCGACGATTGCCTGAGTCTGTATCAGGCGAGCAATTGCATCATGGATCATGTCTCCCTGGAGTTTGGCCCTTGGAACAACATTGACGCCGTCGGTTGCGCGGCCATCACGGTGCAAAATTCCATTGACGCCAATCCGACCTATCAGCAGTTCGGCGCGCACACCGAATCGGTCGGCCAGAATTATTCCTGGTTCTACAACATCTTCGCCAATTCGCACAACCGCAACCCGCTCTCCAAGATCAATGACGTTTTTGTCAACAACGTGCTCTACAACTGTGATGCGGGTTACACGACACATACCGGCACGCGCTTCAAGCACGACATCGTGAACAATTATTTCATCGCCGGTCCGGCCAGTGGCGGCAATTTCCCGTGGTATCAGATTGACAACAACCAGAGCATGTATTTCACGGGCAACCTTTACGACTCGGACAGAAACGGCGCGCTCGGCGGCAGCACGACCGTTCCGCTCCCCGGTTATCAAGGCGGCGGAACAATTCTCACCGCGCCCTGGTCAACGTGGACAACGAATGTTCCGGTTTTCTCGCAGGTTTCCGCTTATCGCATGGCCATCTCGCAGACCGGCGCGCTGCCGCGTGACGAAATGGATACGCTGCTTCTCGGTCAGATTAAAACTCTCGGCAACGGCCCGACCGGCACCGGTGCCGGCACGGCGGGACCGAACGGCGGACTTTACACGAGCCAGACCCAGACCGGCCTCGGCAATAATGGCTACGGCACCATCGTTGGCGGCGCGCCGCCGATTGATTCCGATGGCGATGGATTGCCGGATTTCTGGGAAGCAGCCGTCGGGCTGGATTCCAACAATCCAAACGACAGCACGAATCTGACGTTGAGCGGCTATTCGCAACTGGAACTTTATTTGAACTGGCTGGCCGGCCCGCACGTCGTGGCCAACAACACCAACGTGGTCAATGTTGACTTGTCGCAATACGCAAGCGGTTTCACCAACGTCAATCCGGTTTACACCGTGTCCGCCGCTCTGAACGGCAGCGTGAGTTTGCTGCTGGATGGACATACGGCGCGATTTGTCACCGCCAACAATTACGTCGGGCAATCAAGTTTTGTTTTCACCGTCGCGGGCAGCGACGGCAGTCACATGACCAACACCGTCGGCCTCGTGATTTCCTCCGTTCCGCCGCCGCAGGATTTGACCTGGCGCGGTGACGGCGTGGCGAATATCTGGGACGTGGGCACCAATGCCGACTGGCTGAATGGAACCAGCGTCGCCACGTTCAACGCCGGCGACACGGTGACGTTCGACGACTCCGGCTCGAACGCTCCGGCCATCAATCTCACCGGCACGCTCAAACCCTCCAGCGTCACCGTGGCCGCCAACCGGAATTACACCTTCTCCGGCAGCGGAGTCTTGAGCGGCGCGATGTCGCTGATCAAATCAGGTTCCGGCACGCTGACCCTTGACACGGCCAACAATTACGGCGGCGGCACGGTTGTTCTGGGCGGCACGGTGGTGATCGGCAGTGGAGCGGATGTCGGAAGTGGCGCCGTGACTTTGGATGGCGGCACGCTGACTTCGACTTGCGGGCCGACGACCGCCTACAGTCTTGGCGGTGTCGTGAATGTTCCGTCAACGGGAACGCTGAACCTTTCGCCGCGCATGAATCTCAACGGCATTTCCGGCGGCGGCGTTTTGAATCTGTCGGTCTCCGGCGCCACGTTCAGCTACGATTGTTTGAACGGCGCGGCTTACGGTGGTTTTACCGGCACGCTGAACGTCACCGGCACTGTGCCTGGCGCGCTGTTGACAGCGAACTTTAACGGCGGCGCCTTCGACGGTAATCTGGCAGGAACGCTGCTCAATCTGGACAACGTCATGCTGCAGGGGCGTCACAATTCCAGTGGCAACACTCTGACCATCGGCGCGTTGGGCGGCACCGCCACGTCGTCGCTCGGCGGTTCCGGTTACGCGGGCAACGAGACGATTGTCATTGGCGGACTGAATCTCGACACCACGTTCGCTGGCGGCATTTTCAACGGCGTCGCCGTCACTACGGTCAACAAATCCGGCACGGGCACGCTGACCTTGAGCGGCACGAGCAGCTTCACCGGTGGTTTAAACATCAATGCCGGCACGGTGCTGGTCAACGGCTCGATCAGCGCCGGCACGGTGAACGTTCCGGCCGCAGGCACGCTGGGCGGCAGCGGCAGCATCGGCGGTCCGGTGACGCTGCAATCCGGCGCGTCGCTGAAGCCAGCCGGGACGCTCACCACCGTGGGCAATCTAACATTGAACGGCGCGAAACTTTATTTCGACCTTGCGAATATCACGACGCCCGGAGGCGGCGGCAACGATTTGGTTTCCATTTCCGGCGGCACGCTGACCTTGAGCGGCACCAGCACGATCTATCCCAATTATTTGAACGGCGCCCTGGCCAACGGCACTTACACGCTGATCAGCGGCGGCAGTGCCACGACCGGCAGCGCGGCGAATCTTGCATGGAGTGGCCCGACCGGTGCGCGCCAGACAGTTTCACTAAACACATCCACGCCCGGAACCGTGCTACTGAACGTGTCGGGCTCGTTGCCGGCGGCGCTCGTCTGGCGGGGAACAAACGGAAACAACTGGGATTTGACGACGACAAACTGGTTGAACGGCGGCGCGGCGGACAAATTTTTCAATGTGGACTCTGTCACCTTTGACGACACTTCCACCAATGGCAACGTTACGGTCGTCGGCACGGTGCAACCCGGCACCATCGTCGTCACCAACGCCGCGATGAATTATTTGTTGAGCGGCGGCAGCATCGCGGGCGGCGGCTCCCTGCTCAAATCCGGTTCCGGTATGCTGACCATCAGCAACGGCAACAGCTTCAGCGGCGGCGCGATCATCAACGCCGGAATCATCCAGCTTGCCAGCGATCTGGCGAACAGCAACGGGCTGGGCGCCGGCGCCATTACGTTGCAAGGCGGCACGCTCAACATGTATGACAACTCCACGACCTACAACAGCGCGACTTGGAATGTGGTCGTGCCGCCAGGTTTCACCGGCACTTGGAACGCCGACTCACGCTGCGACCTTTACGGCAGCCTGACCGGTGCCGGAACGTTGAATTTCAATGTGCCTTACGTCCGCACCAGTCTCTATGGCGACTGGTCGGCCTTCGACGGCCGGATCAATGTTACCGGCGGGGGCGAGTTCCGGGTGTTGAATTTCTCCGGCTATCCCAACGCCGCAATCAGTTTGTCCAACAACGTCACCGCCGATTTTCAGGGCACGGTGAACCCGGATGGCACAACGCTGGCCATCGGCGAATTGTCCGGCGTCAGCTCCTCGCAATTACTCGGCGGCACGGCGACCAACGGCGAAGTGCTGACGTGGAGCATCGGCGGAAACAACACCGACGCGACATTCGCCGGACAAATTTTGGAACAAAATACAAACGCCAACACGGCCATCCAAAAAATCGGCAGCGGAACCTGGACGCTGACGGGCGGCAATTCTTACAACGGCGGAACGCTTGTCAGCGGCGGCACCTTGGTCGTGAACAATGCCTCGGGCAGCGGCACCGGTCTGGGCGATGTCACCGTGGCCGGCGGCGCAACCCTCGGCGGTAATGGAACCATCAGCGGCTCCGCGGCGTTGCTTGACGGCGCGACACTCGCGCCCGGCAACGGGACCGGCACGCTGACAATCGGGAATGAACTGGATTTGAGCGACCTGACCGGGTTGCAATTCGGTCTGGGAACGGCCAGCGACAAGGTCGTCGTGTCCGGCAATCTAGTTTTGGGCGGTTTGCTGAACGTCACCAACACCGGCGGATTCGGCGTCGGCACCTACACGTTGTTCACCTACGGCGGCACATTGACAATGGGCAACATTTCCGTCGCTTCTGCGCCCGCGGGATTTGTCTGCGCCATCAGCACGAACACACCGGGACAAATCAATCTGGTTGTCTCAACACCTCCGCCTCCGCAGTTCGGAAACATTTCCATGCTGGGCGGTAATTTCGTTCTGACCGGGGCAGGAGGCTCATCCAATGAAACTTACGTCGTGCTGACCTCGACGAACCTCGGGCTGCCGTTGTCCAACTGGACGCGGCTGCTCACGAACCAGTTTGACGGCAGCGGCAATTTCAATATCACGAACGTCTTCGATACGAACGCGCCGCAGGCTTTTTATCTGTTGCAACTGCCGTGAGAATTTGAAAGATCCTGTTTATTTTAATAAAGGTGCCGTCGCTGGCGTCTGGATTGTGTCCAGTTGCATCAACCGCCACACATGAGGGAATTCTTGAAGACAACCGGATTCGTTGCCGTGCTGATGGCTTTGGGGCTGATCGCCGCGCCGGCGCAAACCGTCACCTGGACCGGACCGGCCAGCGGCGGCGAGTGGAACACGTCGGCCAACTGGAGCAGCACCCGCGTGCCCGGCGCGGGGACCAATGCCATCATCGGTCCCGGCACCAACGTCAGCTACACCTTGCCGATGGCGGCGGCCAGCTTCGGCGTGCTGACCAACAACGGCGTGCTCAATGTGAACACGAATGGCTTCAACAGCGGCGGCATCGCCATGTTGAATCCGGGCGGCACCGGAAAACTCTTTGTGAACACGGGCGGCGTGGTCAATGTGACGGGCAACGTCGGTTTTTGTTCCAATTCGCTCGTCACGTTGTCGGCGGGAAGCATCATGAACATCAGCGGTTCCCTGTGGATTGGCTGCGGCGCGGTCAATGGCACCAGCGGCGCCACGCCCGGTAGTTATGGCACCATGACCAACAACGGCGGCACGCTCAATGCCGCAAGCACGGGCTTGAATCCGGGCAACGGCAGCGTCACCACCAGCGCGCTGCTGGTGATCAACGGCGGCACCAACAATCTGGGCACGGTGACCATCAAGCGGAGCAAATCCGGCAGCGGCGGATTCAGCACGCTGGGCACGGAGGGTTTGGTGATTAACGGCGGCACTGTGACGATGACGAATTTGAACGTCGGCGGCACGAGTGGAAATTCATACCTGACGGCGCTGATTGACGGCGGGGTCGTGACGAATTTCGGCAGCGTGTTCATCAATCAAGTCACGTCGGGCCGGGCTTCCCAGTTGCTTCAGATGGGCGGGCTGTTCGTGGTGCCGGATCCGGGCGTCATCAATCCAAACGGAACAGTTTCCGGTGCCATTCAACTCTATTCGGTCACCGGCGGAACGAACGTCGTCGGCGGATTTTATTTCGGAAACTCGAACGCCAGCCCTGGCACGGTGAGCTTCACGAACTCGGCGGTCATTTACGTCGGCAGCCAGGGAATCGCCTCGAATGGCGTGGTCGCGCTCAACGCCACATTGAACGACGGTGGCTTGTTCGGTGCCACCGCGAACTGGACCGGTTCGGCGGCGATGAATCTCGCCGGCGGCACGTTCACTTTCAGTCCGGTGGATTTGAGCGGCAACGGACACACCATAACCCTGACCGGCGTTTTGAGCGGCGGCGGCGGCGTGCTGGTGACCAACGGCGGCGCGCTGGTGCTCGCCGGTGCCAACTCCTATTCCGGCGGCAC
>CAZZPE010000021.1:0-50286 GCA_964655855.1 uncultured Bifidobacteriaceae bacterium | reverse complement strand
CCCAATTCCGCTGGGAAAGCGCGGCCAGCGACCCGCAGTGGATCATGGTGGACCTCGGCGCTCCAAAGGAAATCAACCGGGTGATTCTGAAATGGCACACGAATTACGCCAAAGAATTCAAGATTCAAGTGTCCACCGATGGCACCGCCTGGACGGATGTCTTCGGCACTTCCCAAGGAGCAGCCTATTCCGTGACCGATGAAATCTTCAAGACGACCACCGCGAGGTATGTGCGGATGCTTGGCGCCCAGAGAGGCACGCAAAACGGGTATTCGTTGTTCTCTTTCATGGTTTTGAAAGATTAGTCCTCAACACCGGACTCAGGCCTGGAACTGCACAAACGTCCACGGATTTCAAATCGCGACAGTTTTCGCCGGCTTGAACGCGGCAAACCGGCGTGAAATATTTATTCCAAAGCGCCGGGCGCAGCCGCCTTGCCGGATTTGGAGGCCAGCCAGGCTTTGTAGTCGTCCGGGCTTTCAACAATCAGAAATCCGCCGGTCATGGCCGAGTGGCCGCCGCCGCAGAGTTGCGCGCAGTTGACCTGATAACGCCCGATTTTTGTGGGCGTGAACCAGCACGGTATCCGCAGACCGGGGATCGCGTCCTGACAGACGCGCATCGCCACAATCTTGAACGAATGAATCACGTCCTTGGAACTGACATAGACGATGACGGGCTTGCCGAGCGGAACATGGATTTCGTTGAGCGTCTGGATGTCGTCCTTGCCGGCCGGGTCGGTCGGGTCAACGCCAAAGACATTGTCCGACGAAATGTATTTCATGTCCTGCCGACCGAACACGCCGTCGGGGCCGGCATAGCGGATGTTCCATGCATATTGCTGGGCCATGACGTAAATGACGGTGGAATCCTTCGCGTCGGGAAACTGGTTCACAGCCTTCGCCCAAACCGGGATGGCCACGCCAATCAACAGCACGGCCTCGGCCACGACGACGCCAATTTCAATGTAGCTGGAGGTGTGGTTTTTGACGCCGTGGTAATCGGCCTGGGGATGGCGCGAGGCGCGAAAACGCCGGATGGCGTAGCCGAAATAAATAATCCAGCCGATGAACAGCGCAATCATCAGCCAGTGGACATAGACAATCAGCGCGTCCACCGACTCGCCATTTTTCGAGGCGAGTTCGGGCATTCCCAAAATATGATTGGCAAACCACTCGGTCATGCTTTGGGCGGGTTTTGCGGCGGCGGATTGTTTTCGGCCTCGATCTGCGCCTTCTCGCCGCGAACGACGTGGACGAAGAACAGCGCGATGCATGTCAGCACGGTCAGGATGACGCCCATCAGGGTGAAGATGCCCCAGTTCATGCCGTGGGCCAGCGGCGAATCGGATTTGCCGTAGCACGCGGCGCACGCGAACAGCGGCGACGGCGCGAACGCGGCGGCGGCAACCAGGATTTTGCGGAGTGATTTCATAGGTAACTCACGTTTTTCAGTTTCTTCAAAAAATAAATCCCGTAAATGATGACCAGAATGCCTGTGGCGATGCCGGCCACGCCGAATGCCGGGCGCCCGGAGTTGAACGCCCACGCGGCAAAGCCAAACGACAGCGCCGTCAGCAGCGTCACGAAGATAAGATGGAAGGCTTTCAGTGACATTTTAGTGGAACGTGGTGCCGGCCGGGAAATCCTTCGTGGCGCAAATCGTCAGCACAAACAGTCCGATGACGAAAAACACCGTGAATCCCAGCAGTGTGTAAATCAATTTCTTCTCGGAAAGCAGGTGCATGAGGAAGCCGGCCACGACGAAGGCGTTCGCGCAGGCAATGGCCAGAATCATCCCCACCTTTGCCGCCCAGGTGTAATTTTCCGGCAGAAACGAAATCCAGATCATCAGCGACACGGCGCAGAGGATGGCGATGAAAATATAGATGCAGCGCCGGAGATAATTTTGGAAATCCACCGGGTGCTCGTGCGCTTGCGATTCGCCCGTGAGCGGCGCGCTGTGCTGTTCGGCTGTTTTCAATTCGCTCATAAATTTCCGTCACGTCAAATATAAGACAGGAAACAGGAAAATCCAGACCAGGTCCACAAAATGCCAGAACAGGCCGGAAACCTCGATGCGGTTGGTGAAGCGTTTGGGGTCCGTCTTCCACATCCGCCGGCCCGGCCCCCACAGATAGCCGATGACGAGGCTGCCGCCGAGGATATGCAGCGCGTGCAGGCCGGTGAGCGTGAAGTAAAGCGCCAGATAGGTGTTGTGCCACGGGCCGTAATTTTCCATGGACTTGATGTCGGCGGCGGGAACGGCGATTTCCCTCAACTGGATGTTTTTCTGCGCGCGCAAATCGTAAAGGTCGTTTTCATCGGTCACGATGCGTCCGTGGATGGTGAAAGTGCCGGTTTTCTTGGCGAGGTCGAAATCGGCGGATTTTCCGACGAGGTGGCCGTCGGCAAACGTGCCGTCGTTCAGCTTGATTTCGTAGTGAATCCATTTGTCGTGATACTCGTAGCCCTTGATGCACAAAAACGTCAGCGCCAGCAGCAGCGTGCAGGCGTGGAAGAACTTGAACTTACCGAACTGCCCAACCTTGCACGCGACCCACGCCAGCAGCGTCGTGATGGCCGAGAGCGCGAGGATGACGGTGTTGGTGGTGCCGAGCGGAACGCTCAACCAGCCGTGCGGCCATTGGTCGGCACCGACGCGCAGCAGCACATAGCCGGAAAACAGCCCGCCGAACAGCATGACCTCGGACGCCAGAAACAGCCAGATGCCGAGCTTGGCGTTGTAAAGGCCGGTGTCCGGTCGCGGTTGAACTGTGTAGGGAATGTCCATTTTAGAAATGCGGAGCGCGGAGTGCGGAGTGCGGAATGAAACTTTGAATGACTAATGACGAATTCAGTTCCGCCACATGAACAGTGGTTTTGGAATCAGTCATTGGGAATTCTTTAGTCATTAGGATTTAGGAATTAGTCATTTCCCTTCCGGTTCATTTTGCGGCGTGAAATCCGTGGCGTGGCCGGGCACGCTGTATTCGTATGGCCCGCGATAAACGCGCGGCGGCGCGGCAAAATTTCCGTGCGGCGGCGGCGTGGGCGTCTGCCATTCGAGCGTCGTCGCGTTCCACGGATTATCGCCGGCCTTTTCGCCGTGTCGGATGCTCCAGAATAAATTGATGATGAACGGAATCTGCGCGATGCCCAGCGCCATCGCCGCCCAGAGAATCCAGACATGCAATCCCATGATGGAGCCCGGCAGCGTGTCAATCGCGCCCGGCACGCGCGCGGCGGAGTAATTCGCGCCGCCGTCGGCCATGCGCCGCAGCATGCCCTTGATGCCCTGCGCGAACATCGGCATGAAAACCAGGTTCATGAAAACAAACGAACACCAGAAATGCACGCGGCCCCAGAACTCGTTCATTTTCCGCCCGGTCATTTTTGGGAACCAATAATAAATGCCCGCGAACAACGCAAAAATCGTTCCCGGCGCGACGACGTAATGGAAATGCGCGATGACATAATAAGTGTCGTGCAGATAAACGTCGCTGGCGTTGAAGCCGAGCGGCAGCCCTGTCAGCCCGCCGATGCCGAACATCGGCAGGAACGCCAGCGCAAAAAGCATCGGCGTGTTGAACCGGATCGAGCCGCCCCACAGCGAAATGAGCAGGCACGTCAAAATGATCACCGATGGAATCGAGATGAGCATCGTCGTCGTCTGGAAGAACGCGGAGATTTTCGTGCCCATGCCGGTCAGATACATGTGGTGCGCCCAGACGATGAACGAAACAAATCCGATGGCCAGCGACGAGAACACGAGGGATTTGTAGCCCCAGATCGGCTTGCGCGTGTTGTTGGCAATGATTTCGCAGACCGTGCCCATCGCCGGCAGAATCAAAACGTAAACCTCCGGATGGCCGAGAAACCAGAACAAGTGCTGCCACAGCAACGGGCTGCCGCCGCCGCTGATGTGCGCCAGCTTGCCACCGACCGCGAGGCCCGTCGGCAAAAAGAAACTCGTGCCCGCGACGTTGTCCATCAATTGCATCACACCCGCGGCTTCCAGCGGCGGAAACGCCAGCAGCAAAATGAACGCCGTCACGAGCTGCGCCCAGACGAACCACGGCAGCCGCATCCACGTCATGCCCGGCGCGCGCAGTTGAATGATCGTCGCGATGAAATTCACCGCGCCGAGCAGCGACGACGTGATGAGCAGCACCATGCCGACCAGCCAGAACGCCTGCCCGTGCGTCGGAATCGAAGTGGCCAGCGGCGAATACGAGGTCCAGCCCGCCTGCGCCGCGCCGCCCGGAATGAAAAAGCTCACCAGCATGACGAGGCCGCCGAGCAGATACGACTGGTAGCTCGCCATGTTGATGCGCGGGAACGCCATGTCCGGCGCGCCAATCATCAGCGGCACGACGTAATTGCCGAACGCCGCGAACGCCAGCGGCACCACGCCGAGAAACACCATGATCGTCCCGTGCATCGCGCCGAAGGAATTGTAAAGCTCCGGTGAAATCGTGCCATGCCCGGCCATCACCGGCCCGAGCACTTTTTCCAGCAGCGGGCCAAGAAAGGGAACCGGCTGACCCGGATGCGCTAGCTGCCAGCGCATCAGCAGCATCAGGAAAAATCCAATCAGCAAAAAAGCCAGCGCCGTGAGGCCGTATTGGATGCCGATGACCTTGTGATCGGTCGAAAAAACGTAGCTGCGCAGGAAGCCCGGCGCGTGGTGGCCGTGCTCCCCGTGCTCCTCGTGCGCTGCGGGCTCGCGATACGGCGGAAATTGGTCAACGGTTGATTCCATGTTGCTTCGAGAAAATGACGAATGACGAAACCATAATGACTAAAGAATGACGAAGCCCAAATGACGAACAGGCAACCGCCATTTGCACGTCGGCCTGGACATTCGTCATTTGAAATTCTTTCGTCATTCGGATTTAGGAATTAGTCATTTCTCACTTCACCTTGTCCCAAACCAGCGCCGCCAGCAGCAGCGGCAGATAAATGATCGAGGCCAAAAACAATTGCCGCGCGCGCGCCAGCGTCAGCTGCCGCGAAAATTGAACCGCGCACCACAAAAATCCCGCGCCCAAAACCAGCGCCGCGGCGAGATAAACCGGCCCGGCCATTTTCAGGGCGAACGGCGCAAGGCTCGCCGTCACAAGCGCGAGCGCGTGGCTCACGGTTTGTTGCGCCGTGCGGCGGCCGCCGGCATCCACGTTCGGCAGCATCACGAATCCGGCCTTCGCGTATTCATCGCGATAAATCCACGCGATGGCGAAAAAATGCGGGATTTGCCAGAACGCCAGGATGGTGAACAGCGCCCAGCCTTGTCCGCCCAATTCGCCGCGCGCCGCCGTCCAGCCCATGAGCGGCGGAAACGCGCCGGGAATCGCGCCGACGGCCGTGTTCAGCCACGTCACGCGTTTCAGCGGCGTGTAGATGAAAAGGTAGCTGACGAGCGTGACCGCGCCGAGGACGCTCGTGAGCAGATTCACTCCGAGCGCGAGATAAACCAGACCGGCGACCGAGCTGACGCCGCCAAAAATGGCCGCGGTCGCCGGCTGCAAACGGCCCGACGGCAGCGGACGGTCCTGCGTGCGGCGCATTTTCGCGTCGAATTCGCTTTCAAGCAACTGGTTCAACGCCGCCGCACCGGCGGCGACCAGCGCCGTGCCCGCCAGCGTGTTGAACAGGAGCGCAAAATTCATCGCGCCATTCCAGCCGGCGTAAAAACCGACCGCCGTCGTCAGCAACACGAGCGTCGTCAGCCGCGCCTTGACCAGATCGGCGAAGACCGCCGGCCAGCTTTTTTCGGCCCGGAGGTTTTGCGCTGGGATTGAAATTTCCGCAGAGATTTCTTTCATGTCATTTGTTAGCGGCCATCGCCGGGGTTGCTCCAAACGAACCGGATGTTGCCGAGGATGGGGCAATTTCCGACGACGTCACCGGCCGGCGAAAGGCGAGGATGCACCAGAACGCGCCGAGCACGAGCGATAGCGCGCCGATCAGCACATGCGCCGTCGCCACGTCGGCGGCCTTGTTCGACCAGACCGTCCACGCGCCGAACGCGATTTGCACAACGATCAGCGCGAGCCAGGACCATGCAAGCTTCGTCAGCGGATTTTTTCCGCCGAGACGTTTCCGCGACAGCCACGCCGCCGCCGCCACGCCCGCCAAAATCGCCAGCGCGACCGCGCGGTGGACCATTTGCAAAATAATCTGGAACGCGGTGATGGGATTCTCGCCATTCACATCCATCCGCTGCGCGTTGTAATGCGCGACGGCGGCGGGGCTGATGTCGGGCCAGATTTTGCCGTAGGCGGACGGAAAATCGGGAATCGCCAGGCCGGCGTGCTGATGCCGCATGGTGGCGCCGAGAACCAATTGCAGGAAAATCAGGATGGTGACAAAAAGAATGTGGCTGCGCAGCCCGCGCGGGACGGAGAATTTGTTTTTATCCGCGGCGAATTCAAGCCAGAACCGGCTCGTGAACAGCGCAATGGCGCAGGTCAGGACGAAAAAGAACTGCGCGAGCACGCCGTGAAAAATGCCGAGCGAATCCATGTGCATCGTCACGCGCAGCCCGCCGAGCACGCCCTGCGCGACGACGAGCAGAAACGCCAGCATGCCAAGCCATTTCATCCACCGGCGCGAATCCTTGAGCCAGAGCCAGACGGCGAGAACCGTCGTCAGCAACCCCGCGCCGGAGGCCAGCAGCCGGTGCGAGTGCTCGAAGAAGGCGCCGCCTTTCCAGAATTTGATCGGCAGCGCAAACATGTTGTAGCCGTAGCTCGTCGGCCAGTCGGGCACGGACATGCCGGCATCGTGGCTGGTGACCAAGCCGCCGACGCCCAGCAGCAGAAAAGTAATGATGGCTGTTAGCACTGCGAATAGGTGCAGCCACGGATCATTTGTGTTTTGCGCTTTTGTATTCATTTTCAGAAAAAGTTGCCCCGGCACAAATGCCGGGGCACCCCACCCCCAAATTTATTTCACATCAAAGGTGAAATTCACGGTCACATCCTTGTCGGCAACCTCCACGTCCTGCGTCTGCGCGCCGAGCTTGCGGTGGTTGGCCTCGACGGTGTATTTGCCGGGCGGCACGTTTTTGATGACGAATTTGCCATCCTTGTCGCTCACGGAAAAATACGGTGAGTCGAACACGCTCACCCACGCAAACATCCATGAATGCACGTCGCATTTGAACCGCAGGAACATTTCCGGCTGCGGGAAGGTGTAGGTAAGGTCCGCGCCGCCGGGCATTTGCACATCGTTGTGCTCCGCGTTGCCGGCCACCGTCGGCGTGCAGTGGACGTTGTGAACGCAGCTGTCGGAATTCTTGACGACGATCTTCTGTCCGGTCTGAACCGCGAGGATTTGCGGCGAATACAGGCAGCCTTTCTGGTCGAGCACGGCGGCCGGCGCGCCGGCGCCGGTGGATTTTCCGGTGACACCCTTCAACGAAACCACCACGTCGGCAAACTCGCCGTTCGGGCCGACGACGTAAAAATGCGTGGTCGGCATTTTGCCGTTATACATCGCGGCGCAATCGGGATTGTCCATCATCGGCGTGATCTCCTTTTCCGCCGGCGGCGCGCCCTTCAGGGTGATGATGCCGGTGATGTCCGCCGCGGAGACGGCCTGCCACGCGGCCAAAATTCCAACCGCCAGCACTGTGGAAATATTTTTCATAAGTCAGTTTGTTATCGAATAATCCATAGAAGTGAAACTAACACTCGTTCGGCCCGTCGGCAAGCGCTTTGTGAAACTTTTCACAAGAAAAGGGCCGGGCGACATCCGGGGGGTTCCAATGCCGGTGAAAAGCCCGGTTTGCCCCGACAGAATTCAAGCCGGCCGGCGTGGGGCAAAAGCACCGGCAACCAGCTCCAGACGGGCCGAATTTGGCGGCGCAGAAAAGAATAACGGGCAAACCGCAGACGTGGATTGGCGGACAGGACGTCCGCAAAGTTTCTAGCAGGGCAGGCTTTTCATCACACGGGCCATTTCCAGCGCCGTTTGCGCCGTCTCCGTTCCGCGATTGTGTTTTTTGCCGAGGCAGCGGACTTTGGCTTGTTTCACCTTGTCGAAAACGAACACGCCGTGGATGACGGGAATTTTGTGGAGAATCTGGATTTGCGCCAGCGCGTGCGTCACGCCCACGCCGATGTGCTGCGCGTGGCTTGTCTCGCCCTGAAAAATCACGCCGAGGCAGATGACGGCGGCGTAGCGCCCCGATTGCGCCAGCCGCGCCGCGACCGCCGGAATTTCAAACGCGCCCGGCACGCGCACGACGCGAATGCGCGCGCCCGCCGCCAGCAGCGTCTCCCGCGCCGCGTGCAGCATGGCGTCCACGTATTCCGAATTGTAGCACGAGGCGACGATGGCGAATGTGCCGCCGCCGGGCTGAATTTTCTTTTGCTGGATTGCGCGAAGCATCGCGGAGATTTAACCACGAAGCGCGCGGATGAACACGAAGATTTTTCAGCCGACCGTGTTCATCTGGCATATTTTCCGGCACCGAACATGGAACTTTTTCCGCGAGCGCGGCCCGCCTTACTCAAAGTCGCTTTTGGGCGCGGGTTTGCCGGACGGCTCCGGCGGCTGGGTGCGGAGAACCCTGACCTCTTCCGGCGTCACGTCAAATCCGGAGTTGCCGAATGAATTGTAGACGAAGGTCAGGACGTTCGCGATGTCCTGGTCGTTGAGCGGGAATGAGGGCATGTTGTTGTTAAACTTCTGCCCGTTCACCACCACTTCTCCCTGCCGGCCAAAAATGACAATTTTTATCGCCCGGTTCTTGTCGGCGTTCAGAAAATCCGATCCCGCCAGGGGCGGAAACACGTTGGGGCGGCCCAAGCCCGTGGATTGGTGGCATGCCGCGCAGATGGAGGTGAACAGCCGCCGGCCCAGCTCGATCTGCTCGGCTTTCGTTTTGGCGGCGCCGGGCGGCGGGGGCACGCCGCGCAGGCCGCCGGCATCCACCCACTTCAGGATGGTCGTCCGTTCCTCATCGGTGAGCGCCAGGGATTCGGGGCTGTTGGCCACCGGCATGGCCTCCTTGTAGTAAGTCCCTTTCCAACTGTCCCAAATCCGCCGCCGGATTTCCCACCGGTCGGCGTAGGCGGTTTTGTAATCCAGCCAGTCATAGACGAAACGCGATTGCTGGTTGTGGCAGCGGGAGCAACTGCCCATGAAGATCGGTTGTATGTCGCGGAGGTAAGTGGGAGCTTGGTTCGTCGCCCCGGAAGCCGTGGCTTCGTCCTGGCGCGCCGGATTTTCTCCGGGTGTCGCGGAAGACAGGCCTTGTGCCGACGCCGTGGCGATGAGGATGCACCCGAGCACCACCGTTACGCACGGCCGGATCAATCGCGCCCGGCACCGCTGGTTCAAGATTTGAAATGTATGCATGGCTGCTGCTGGTTGGTATGATCAATCGCAATTTTCATCGCCGATCCTAAAATCCGTAGGAAAGCTGCAAAATAAACTGGCCCACCTGTGATGGGTCGGTGCTGTGGAGAAATTCATAGTCGCCCTCAAAGAGCAGCGTGTTCGTAAAATAATAGACAAAACCGGCGGTGTATCTCCGGGTTGAAGTTCCCATTCCGTCGTGCAGGGAATCGTAGCGGCCCACGAGCTCCACGTTGTTGATTACCGGCAGCTCCAGATTCAAGCCCGCCAGCTTGTAGCCAGCCTGCGCAAACCAGCCTTGCTGATGAACTTCGCCAAGATCGTCGCTGCCATATCGGGTCAAAATATACTCGCCTTTCGCCTCAAAAGACGGCCCCAGATGCAGGGCCGCGTCGAACACGCCCGCCGTGTAAAGATGACTCCCCGCGTCGTCCCATTCGCCCGATTGGCCGGAGATGCCCAGTTCCAGATCGTAATGGGGTTTGAACGGCATGAACACGCCGAGGCGCGCGCCGCCGGTCGGGTGGCCGTGCAAATTTGCCGTCGTGCCGTCGGACCGGACACCCACGTTTCCGCCCAAATCCAACTGCCCGGCCGACCCGGACCCATCCATCGAACTGGGCCCGTTCACGCCATACACGGAATAGTTCAGCAATTTGCCGGCGTTCCCCAGCGGAATCCCGCCTTGCAGTTCCGCGCCGATGCCGCTGCCCGGAATAAGCGCATCCACCGCCAGCGGATCATCCGGAATCTTGTTCAACCACCCTGCGCCGCGTTCGCTGTAGGTTCCAAGCGGCAGCAACAGGTCGCCGGCGCACAGGGTCATGTAATCGTTCATCACATAATCCAGCTGCGCAAAACTCAAATCGAAGCTGGTGGAGTAACCGCTGTCATGGTTGACGGTCGGGTCACTTGGAGTTGGTGCCGAACCATTCTGCAACGTGGTGTCGAACCCGGCCTCAAATAGGATTTTGTCCCCGCCGCGATAAAGAAATATGGGCGCAAAATCAGCCAGGGCGAACGCCCCGTGCTGTCCGGCGGACTTCGCGTATTGAAATTCCGCGTCGCCCAGAATCATGAAATTGTGGTTGACGGTGGCCTCGTCAATCGGCTGCCGCGACGGCGGCTGCGCCTGCGCCGCCTCAATGCTTTTCTGTTCCGCGTCCGTGGCGATCTGCCGGGTCGCGGCCAGCTTCTCCTGAAGCTGCTGGATTTGCTGCACGTCCTGCTCGTGAATCTGCTCCCGGAGGACGTTCGTCTGCTGCAAACCCTGAACCTGCTCGCTCAATTTTTGCACCGCCTCTTTCAAGGCGTTGAAGTCCGTCAGGCTTACCTGTGCCACCGCCCGCGGCGGAAGCGCCATCCCCGTGACACAAATCGCGGCCAGCAATCCAAACGTCCAGCGGCGTGTTTTCATTGTCATTTTCATTGGTGGTTCAAGGAGTTGTCGCCGTTCAACGGCCGCTGTTGTCCTGGAGGTATTGCAGGATCAGTTTCGACTGTTCCACGGGAATGTTCGCGCGCACCTGCATGTGGAGCATGATGGTTTTCCATTGCGCCGCCGTCCGCTCGGTGGGGTAACGCTCGGGATGGCACCGGTTGCAATGCATCGAGTAAAGCTCCGCCCCGGTGAGCTGCTTCCGGACCGCGGCGGGCTTTGCGTCCTGCGCAGGAGCTTTTAATTCCACGGAGTTGGTCGGCGATGATGCGGCATCCGCGCCCGCCGCCGGCCCGGCCTGAACCGGCGACAGGCCGAAGCTAAACAGGCAGGCACCAACCAGCGCCGCCGCGCCCCGCAGAATGAGTTTTTGTCCTTTCATAGGCGTTTGAAATGCATTGTTGAATACTCGCTTGACAGGGATCATCCCCCGGCATTCTGCAACTTGCCAGACATTAATTGCTATATTAATGTCATTTTTTGTCCATATAAAACTTATTCTTATGTTGTTTAGAAGAAGTGAAGCTTCGCATTTGCCGGCAGGGCGGGTGAAAAATGGATGCGGAAAGAAACATGCGAAAGCCCCGTCCCGTCCGGCAACGGGCGGGAGGGCGTTGTCAGCGCGGACCTTTCAAGGCAAATAAGCCAATCCGCGGCTAGAGCAAATGCCCCATCTTCTCGCGTTTCGTTTTCAGATACCGTTCGTTGTGGGGATTCGGTTTCACGCGGATCGGCAGTTGCTCCACGATTTCCAGCCCGTAGCCTTCCAGCCCGACGACTTTTTTCGGATTGTTCGTCAGCAGCCGGATGGTTTTCAGGCCGAGATCCACGAGGATTTGCGCGCCGATGCCGTATTCGCGCAGATCCATTGCGAAGCCGAGCTTTTCGTTGGCCTCGACGGTGTCATAGCCCTGCTCCTGCAATTTGTAGGCCTTGATTTTGGGCGCGAGGCCGATGCCGCGCCCTTCCTGCCGCATATAGACAATCACACCGCGCCCGGCGGCGGAAATCTGCCGCATGGCCTGGTGCAGTTGCGAGCCGCAATCGCAGCGGCGCGAGCCGAACACGTCGCCGGTCAGGCATTCGCTGTGGACGCGCACGAGGATTTTCCCGCGCCCGGCCACGTCGCCGTGAACCAGCGCGAGGTGATGCTGGCCGTCCACCTTGGAACGGTAGAGATGCAAATCGAAATCACCGTAATCCGTCGGCATTTTGACAACCTCGATCTGCTCGACCAGTTTCTCCCGCGTCTGCCGGTGCTGGATGAGGTCGGCGACCGTGCAGATTTTCAGCCGGTATTTCCGGGCGAATTTCTGCAATTGCGGCAGCCGCGCCATCGTCCCATCGTCGTTCATGATTTCGCAGATGACGCCGATGGAGCGGCAGCCCGCGAGGCGCACCAGGTCCACGGCGGCCTCGGTGTGGCCGGCGCGTTGCAGCACGCCGCCGGGCCGGGCGCGCAGCGGGAAAATGTGGCCGGGCTGGATCAAATCCTCCGGCACGGCGGTGGGCGAGGCCATGACCTGGACGGTTTTGGCGCGGTCGGCGGCGCTGATGCCGGTGGTGATGCCGCGCGCGGCGTCCACGCTCACCTGAAAATCGGTGCGGAAGCTCTCGCGGTTTTCCTTGACCATGCGCGCGACGCCGAGCTGCTCGAGCCGCTCGCCGGTGGTCGGCACGCAAATCAGCCCGCGTCCGAACTTGGCCATGAAGTTGATGGCGGCGGCCGTGACGAACTGCCCGGCCATGATCAAATCGCCCTCGTTCTCGCGGTCTTCATCATCCACGACGATGACCATTTTGCCCCTGCGGATGTCGGCGACGACGGATTCGATGTCGTTGAAAAGTGTTTTCATTCAGCGGGCATAGCGTAGCCGCTTGGGACGCAAATGCCAGCCGCAAAAAACCCGCGCTCGCCAAAGGCCGGGGCATTTGAATAAAATCCGCCCGTGGCCGATTCCGTGGAATTAAGCATCGTCATTCCCTGCCTGAACGAGGCGGAAACGCTCGCCCGCTGCATCGAATCGGCCCGGCGCGGCATCCAGCGCGCCGGCGTGTGCGGCGAAATCATCGTGGCCGACAACGGCAGCACCGACGGCTCGCCGGCCATCGCGGAGAAACTGGGCGCGCGCCTCGTGCCGGTGATGGAAAAAGGCTACGGCAGCGCGCTGCGCGGCGGCATCCGGGCCGCGTCCGGCCAATGGATTCTCATGGGCGACGCTGACGACAGCTACGATTTTGCCGAGGCGGACCGGTTCGTCAAAAAATTCCAGGAAGGCTTTGAACTCGTCATGGGCTGCCGGTTTCCCGCCGGCGGCGGGACGATTCTGCCCGGCGCGATGCCGTGGAAAAACCGGCGGCTCGGCAATCCGGTGCTGTCGTTCATCGGCCGGCTTTTCTTCAAATGCCCCGCGCATGATTTTCACTGCGGACTGCGCGGCTTCACGAAGGCCGCGTTTGAAAAAATGGATTTGCAGACCACCGGCATGGAGTTCGCGTCGGAGATGGTCATCAAATCCACCTTCAAGCGGCTGAAAATCGCGGAGGTGCCGGTGACGCTGCGGCCGGACGGTCGGTCGCGCCCGCCGCATTTGAAGCCATGGCGCGACGGCTGGCGGCATCTGCGGTTCATGCTGCTGTTCTCGCCGCGCTGGCTGTTTTTTGCGCCGGGGCTTTTTCTCTCGCTGCTCGGAATGGTTCTGGGCGGGGCGCTGGCGGTTCACAACATTGCCGTCGGCGGAGTCGTCTTGAACGTCGGGACGCTGATGATGGCGTGCATGGCCGTCATCGTCGGCTTCCAGCTCGTCGCGTTTGCGTTTTTCACCAAGGTGTTTGCCATCGCCGAGGGGCTTCTGCCGGACGACCCGAAATTCTCTCGCGTCTTCAATTTTTTCAACCTGGAAAAAGGCATCCTGCTTGGCCTGGCCGTGCTGCTGGCGGGGATTCTTTGGTTCCTGCGCGCCGTCTGGATCTGGCGGCAGCACGATTACGGCGTGCTCGACTACGAGCAAAACCTCCGCCACCTGATTCCCGCCGCCACGCTGATTGTTCTGGGCGTGCAGACCGTGTTTTCCAGTTTTTTCATGAGCGCGCTCGGGCTGAAAACCGCGTCGCGCAAGCCGCCGGTGCCGCCGCAAACCTGACCGCCCGCCGCCGGAGCCGCCGTGTTCCGCCATTCAACCTTGATGAATGGGTTAATCCCGTTAGCATGGCGGGCGCAATGACGCCTGTCGAATGAGCCGGCTGAAAAACTTTTCCCGCAACGTGACCACCAGTTACCTGCAACTGGGTGTGAACGTGGTTTATTCGCTGGTCTCCGTTCCGCTGATCCTGCACTGGCTTTCCAAATCGGAGTTCGGCCTGTGGATGCTGCTGGTGCAATTGATGAGCTACATCGCCCTGGTGGATTTGGGGATGAATTCGGCGCTGTCCCGGTTTTTGGTGGATCACAAGGACCGGCGCGGCGCGGGCGGATACGGGGCGCTGGTCAAGGCGTCCGTGCTGGTGAGCGCCGCGCAGGGACTGATTGTGCTCGCCGTGGTCACGCTGGGTTCTCCGCTGCTGGCCGAGCTGATGAAAATCCAGCCGGAATACCAGAAGACGTTTGTGGACCTGATGCGGATCCAGGGATTGATCGCGGCCTTCACGTTCTGCACGAATCCGCTGGGGATGATGCTCTATGCCCACCAGCGCATGGACATCACAAACCGCGCGAGCATTTTCAGCCTGGCGGCGTCGCTGGGACTGCTCCTGCTTTTTCTGTTCCAGGGATGCGGCATTTATTCGTTCGTCTATGCCAATGCCATCACCGCCCTGATGGTTCCCGGCTATCTCTTCTGGCATTGCCAGCGGCTGGGGTTTGTGCCGCAGGCCGGCGACTGGGGAACGGCTTCGGTGAAAACATTCAAGGAGCTGTTCCTTTTTGGGAAGGACGTTTTTTTGATGAACCTGGGGGCGCAACTGATCACCGCCAGCCAGGTCATCATTGTGTCCCGCACCCTGGGATTGGAAGTTGCCGCCGCCTGGTCGGTTGGCACCAAGTTGTGGATGCTGATGAGGCAGGTGATGTTCCAGCCCTACAGCGCGGCAAGCCCCGGCTTGTGTGAAATGCTGGCCCGGAATGAAACTGAACGGCTCCGATATCGTTTCAAAAATCTGGTGGTGTTGACCGCCAGCCTGGGAGTTTTTTTGGGGATGGCGTATGCGCTGTGCAACAGCCTGTTCATCACGGTGTGGACCGGCGGAAAAATTGCGTGGTCGCCGCTGAATGACGTCCTGCTTGGACTGTGGATTTTCATCACCGCAATGCAGGCGCCTCACTGTAATTTTGTCGCCGTGACAAAGCAGATTGGCGGAATGCGTTACATTTACTTTTTGGAAGGCTGCTGTTTTGTGACGTTGTCCCTGCTGCTTGGATACCGGTGGGGGCTGCCGGGAATCCTTGTCTGTTCGCTGCTGTGCCTCGTGTTATTTTCATATCAATTCGGGCTGCGCCGGAGCGAACGGTATTTTCAGGTCCCCATTTGGGAACTGGCGGTGGACTGGGTGCGCCCGGCCTTGAAGCTCGCGGTGGTGCTGGCGTTGGTCGGGGCGATCACCTGGTTTGCGACCCTTGATTTGCCGGTCATCTGGCGGCTGGTGATTCACTGCGCTGTGTCGGGATTCGTCGGCGGATATCTCTTTTTGCGCATCGGATTGCCTCCCGAAATGGTTCAGGAAGCCGGGGCGCGATTGCCACGCCCGGCGGCCCGGCTGCTGGAGGCGCTGGTTCCGTGCAAGGTTTGAACTTTTGGAATGTAGGCGGGCGGCTAGAATGCAGAAAGCTGGCATCGGAACAGACGATAATTTGAATTTATGAACCTGACCGAAAAATTGAAAGCCGCCCTCTGGCGGTGTTATGGCGATCCCGCCCATCCGGCGGAATGGGACGGCAAGGTTTATGGCGGCGGCAAATTAAGCCAGCGCTTCTGGGAATATCACCAGACAATTGAATTGCTGGAATTGACCTCCGATTCCGTGGTTCTCGACATCGGCGGCGGATCGCCGGAGACGGGAGCAGGGTTTTTCACGCAGGTGATTGCGCCTTATGTCAAGGAGGTCCATGTGATGGATGCCAACATTGGGCAACCAAAAGAGGCGTCCTCGAAAATCATTTTCCATCACACCCTGGCCAATTACGAAACGCTGTCAAAACTGTTGAAGGCGCATCCGCAAATCACCCACGTCGCCTGCATTTCAGTTTTTGAGCACATCCCTCACGAAATCCGCCGCGGCATGGTCAAGGCGGTGAACGAACATTTTCCCGGTGACACCTTTGTGGCCACGCTTGAATATCACGCGCGCGATTGTTTCTTTGAGCACCAACTCACCGTCCGAACCCTGTCCGAATTGTTTGAACCTTTCACCAACTTTTATCCTGACACAATCCTCAAGTCGCCAGTGTGGGGAGAAACTGCCTACAAAGGCGGGTGCATCGGGCGCCGTGTGCTGCGCGAACTGGGACCGTTGAGCAAATGGGGCCGGAAAGAACCGGGCGTGCCCCTTTGGTATCCACTGGCATTGAGGTTTCGGCGCATGGTCGGTTGAGGCGGACAAAACCAGCTTTTTAATCATGGCAAAAAAGTGCATCCAATTTCTGCTGGGCTTGAACGGCGCCAGCATCGTCCGCGGTTTGCGGCTTGGTTTCCCCGAATTCATCAAAGGCTGCTTCGCCAGCCTGGGCGCTGTTCATCCGATGCAAGACCGGATCAACAACCAGATCCAGAAGGAATTGAAGTCCATTCCAGAGATGGCTCCAGGCGAGATTCTGGGCGCGCGAAAAGTGGCGGTTAAGTTCAATGCGCAAAAGTATGAAGACGGCATGTTGTCGGTGCATGAGGCGACGGCCTTGCTTGCGATTCTGGTGGCAGAGAATCCCGTTGAGGTGCTGGAAATCGGGACTTACATGGGACACACAACCAGGGCGATGGCCGAGAACCTCGACAAGGCAATTGTCCACACCGTGGATTTGCCTCCCGATTTTTCAGCAAAGCCGGATTCAAAGGGCGGATCTGGCAAGGATGATTTCCACCTGATTGAACGGCGGATTGTTGGCCGCGAATTCAAAGGCCAGCCGGTGGAGCAACGCATCCAGCAGCACTTCGGGGACACTGCCACCATCAATTTCCAGGAGTTTGGCCGCCCAACCTTCTTCTTCATTGATGGCTCGCACACCTACGAATACTGCAAGCAGGACTCGGAAAAGTGTTTCGCCCTGTGCGGGGGAACCGGCACTTTCCTGTGGCACGATTGCGATGCCGCCCATCCCGGAGTGGTGAAATTCATTTTGGAATGGCGCGGCCTGGGCAGAAACATCGCCAGAATTGAAGGCACGGCCCTTGCCTATTGGAAAAGTGCGCCGCCGAAAGGGTGAAACTGTTTATAGATGCCCCCGCAAAAATGCCGATGCACATGACAATGTGTTTTTTTGAGACGTCAAGTCGTCCTGCTGGAACATGAAAGCCCTGCACAAAATCCGGTTTCTTTTTCATGTGCTGCTCCTCCGTCTGCGACACCGGAAACGGGTGATCGTCCTCGAACGCACCGGCGGGCTGGGCGATGTCATCTGCTGCATCCCGGCCTACCACGCCCTGAAGCAAAAATACCCGGCGCATTTGATCCTCTTTGCCACGTTCAAACCCTTCGACGCGCTCATAAAAAATTGCCGCGAGATTGACGCCGTTTATGGCATTGCTCCCGGCAAGAAAATCCCCCAGCAAAAAGCCGCATGGCTGGTGGACAGGCATTATGAAGCCCTGACCAGCGACGAACGCGGACGAGGCGGGCAGAAACTTCATCTGGCCCATGTCTTTCTCAAGGATTGTGATTTGCCGGCAGCGGACTGGCAGCCGCGCATTGCGATTCCTGCCGGGGAACGGCAGGCCGCCGCGGAAGAAATCGGCCTCCGGGCCGGCGAAATCATCATCGCCATCCACACGGGCCGGACCTGGCCGGTTCGCGAATTGCCGGAAGGCCGGTGGCAGGAAATTGTGGACGGGCTGCACAAAAACCGGCCCTGCCGCATTCTCCATTTTTGCTCGCCGGGGCGCGACGGCGCGCCGGTTCACAAGCTCCGGGGCGTCCAGGCGATGAAGCCCGATTTGCCGCTGCTGACGACAGCCGCCATTCTTTCCCAGTGCCACCTGCTGATCGGAATTGATTCCGGGCTGCTGCACCTGGCCGGAACGCTGGGCGTCCCGTCGGTTGGAATCTTCGGGGCCGTCAATCCTCAATTTCGCCTTCCGCTGGGAACTCCGGCAAAGGGCGTTTATGCAACACTGCCCTGCTCCTTCTGCCAGCACGAGTCGCCCATCAAACACTGGCAGACCGGCTGTCCCAACGACATCCGCTGCATGAAGGAAATTACCGCAGGCCAAGTGATGGAGGCGGTGGAAAGCATCTTCCCCAAAGCGTGATGAATTTCACTTCCGCAACCTTGCCGCCAGCCGCCGGAGAGCGCGCATGGCCGGTGAAAAATAAACCGGATGACGGGCGGGCAACGGCGCTTTGATCTTCCAGTCCACCGGCCAGTCGCCGGCAACCGGAAATTTTTGGGGAAAGGCGGCCAGCCACCGGTCTGCCATCGCCTCCACGGAAAATTTTGTTTTAACCCGCGCGCGGGCGGCGGCGGATTTGGCGGCCAGTTCCGCCCGGTGTTCGTGCAAATGGACGATGGCCCGCGCGTAGCCGACCACGTCGTCCACCGGCACAAGAATGCCGGTGGTTTTATCCACCATTTCCGGGATGCCGGCGGGCAGATCGCTGACCACGGGCACAAGACCGTATCCCATCGCCTCAAGCACGCCCAATCCAAAACCCTCGTGATCTGACGCGAGCAGACAAATGTCATGCGCCCGCAGAATTTCCGGCACGCTGGCGTAGGAGATTTTTCCGGGAAATGAAACGGTCTGCGCGGGGGAGCTTTTCATCGCTTCTTCCAGGGCCGATTTTTCCGGCCCATCGCCCGCAACCGTCCAATGGAACGGGATGCCGGAGGCCTTGAGTTGGTCGAAGATTTGCGGAAAGAGATGCACGCGCTTTTGCGATCTCACCAACCGGCCGTGATACAGCAGGCGCAACGGCGCGGCGAAATCGCGGACGGGCAGTTCAGCATCCGGGCACATCGGCACGCCATAGGGAAGATAACGCACCGGGACGCGTCCAAATTCAGGCATGGCCTCCGCCCTGGTCTTCATGGTTTCGGACACCACGGCCAGCAAATCCATGTGCGGCGCGTAATGCCGCATCATTTCATAGACGCCGGGATGATCGGACTGGCCGACCCCGACCCGGAAGACGCCGGGCGGCAGATAGCGGAGCACCTCAAACGAAGTCGCGTCGTGGGTGGCCATCACGACGGACGGCTTGAACCGGCCCAGCTCCCGCAGCACGGTTTTCAAACGGTCTTCAAAGACAACGCGCCGGTCGTCGAGGCACAACACCGGAACGCCCGCCCGCGCAAAATCCGTGGCCATGGGGTTGTCCTTCCGAAAGTTCAACACCGCAGCGGGAACTTTCCGGCTGACCAGTTCGCCGCCCAGGTTGCAGAGAAAGGTGGTGACACCGCCAAGGTTCAAGTCGCCGGTTATCAGGGCAATCCGGGCGGGCGTGGAGCTGGAGGCGCATTGCATTGCGGCCTGTAGTTATCCCAAACCCGCCCCGGATGCAAGCCGCACCGGACGGGCGGCGCAAATTGATTTATCGCCGAAAAACACGCGCCGGAGCACAACGCATTTTCTTTGACATCGGCGACCGGGATTGGCATCTAACATCCCAAGAGAAACGCACCCCGCCTTCTCAAAACAACGCCGGATGACCTGACCATCGTCATGCCCTCAAATCAACATTTTGCCATGGCCTGTTTCTCGCGGGCCGGCGATGACAATTTCGCCCGCGCCCTGGAGAATCACGGGCTGCTGGATTTCTATGCCCTGGGCACCCGGCGCGGAACCCGTGGCGTGCCGCCGGAACACACCCGGTTGCAACCGGTTTTTGGACTGTTCAACTACCTCTTTGCCAGAACCCTGCCGGTTTATGAGGCGGAATCGCTCCGCTACCGGATGTTCGGGCTGTTTGACCGGTGGGTGCAATCCCTGTTGCGTCCGGGACAACATTTTTTCACCGGCTATGCGTTTGCGAACGGTGCCATGCGCTGGACCCGGAAGCACGGCGGGATGACATTTCTCAACGCATGGACCTCGCATCCAGAAGATCATTGGAATCTGATAGCCGCGGAACAAAAAAAGTGGGAATCGTCCTATCCGCCGGCATCACGCTATTATCAGGACCGCACGATGGAGTCGGTGGCGGCGGCCGATTACATCTTCACTTCAAGCACGTTTGTGAGGCGGTCGTTCCTGAAGCACGGTTACGATCCCGAACGTCTCCTGTTTTGCCCCTATCCGGTGGACCTGGGAATGTTTCGCCCGCCGGTGGGACCGCGTCCGGCCAACCGGCCCCTGACCATTCTCAACACCGGCGGATTGAGCCTGCGCAAGGGCACGCCCTATTTGCTGGAGGCGTTCCGGCTGATCCGCAAGGAAGTTCCCAACGCGGTGCTGCGGGTGAAACGCCACATCCGCAACGACGTGAAGCACATCCTGCCGCGATACGCCGACCTGCCCCTGGAATGGCTGGGCTATCTCGATCTGGAGGCACACATCCGGAGTTATCAGACTTCGGACCTGCTGCTTTTCCCGTCGGTCGAAGACGGATTTGCCTATGTGGTGACGGAGGCGCTGGCCTGCGGCCTGCCGGTGATCACGACGCCCAACACCGGCGCGTCGGATTTGATCCAGCCCGGCGAAAACGGCGAGGTTGTGCCCGTCGGCGATCCGCAGGCCCTGGCGCAGGCGGCCTTGAAGTGGTGGGAACGCATCCGCGCCGGTGAGCGCATCGGCGGTTATGAAGAATTAAAAAACCGGTTGAGCTTTCAGAAATTTGAGGAGACCTTCATCGGCCATCTGGCCCGGCTGAACATCCCCTCCCAGCGAGTTCAACGCCCTGAAACGCCCGCGCCGGGAAAATAAAACGGCCGGAGCGGCGGACGGTTCAGGGTGATTTGATTCCCCGCCGGGCGAGGACATTGAATTCGCGCGGCCTCCATGGTTCGTCAATATCGTAGAGCGAGGGAATGACATTCACAATCTGGAACCCGTGCCGCGCCAGGCAGTCGAGCATTTCCACCAGCAGACCCGACGTTCCGGTGTTTCGCACGAGCGAGACCTCGATGATGACCGCGTCGGTTTTTTTCAGAATCTGTCCGGCACCCTTCAACACCTCGAACTCAAAACCCTCCACGTCAATTTTCAGCAGGTCAATGTGGTCCAACGCCAGTTCCGCCGCCACCGCGTCCAGCGTTTTCACCTCGCAGATCATTTTCCCCGTCGGCTGGGCGCGGGGATTGACTTTCAGGTATTCCTCGCTGAACCCCACCAGGCTGGCGATGTCATCGCGGCCTTCATCCACAAAAAGCGGGAGGCTGCCGTGTTCCGCGCCGAGGGCGCAGGGCAGCAGGCGCCATTTGTTCCGCCGGGTGCGGATGATTTGCTCCAGGCAACGCTGCATTTTTGGCAGGGGTTCCACCAGCAGCACTTCCGCCTCCGGGAAGCAGGTGCCGGCCGCCTTGGAGAAATCGCCGTGATTCGCCCCGACATCCACAACCATTTTGGCGGAAGACAGGCCAAGCTGCTTGATCCAGATGATGAACGTGTTGTAAGCGCCGCGGTTGGCCGGGCTGCCGGGGCAAAGCGACTTGGGGAGCAAAGGCAGTCCAAGCCAGTGCGGCGATCGAAGGGCGGCCGCAGCCTGCAAGTATAAGGCGATTTTGCCGAACGCGTTCACGGAAAAAAGGATAACAAAATCAAATGGCCCTGCGAAACACAATTCACCGGCGCGCCGCGCATTGATTGCCGGCGGCGGCGGAGCGGCGCTTGCGGGGCATGGCGCAGTCTGATATTTGTGCGGAAATGAAAATTGCCCTCCTGGCCATGGATCTTCGCGAAAGTTATCGGCGCTACACCGAAACGACGCCCTGCCTGCCCGGCGGCACCGCCTCGCTGCTCGACGGTTTTGCGGGCCTGCCCGGCGCGGAGGTTCATGTTGTCTCCTGCCTGCAACAGCCCGTGCAATCGCCGGAAAAACTGGCGGACAACATCTGGTTTCATCCGCTGCTGGTTCCCAAAATCGGCTGGCTGCGCACGGGCTACCAGGGCTGCATCCGCGCCGTCCGCCGGAAGCTGCGCGAAATCCGGCCGGACATTGTGCAGGGCGACGGAACGGAACGGGAGTGCGCCATCAGCGCCGTGTTTTCGGGATTTCCAAACTTGGTGGCCATGCAGGGGAACATGGCCGAGCTGGCGCGGCTGGGACGTCCGCGCATCGGGAGCTACGGCTGGCTGACGGCGCGGCTGGAAAATTTCATCCTGCCCCGCACGCTGGGCGTGTTTTGCAATTCAACCTACACCGAAAATCTGGTCCGGCCCCGCGCCCGGAAAACCTGGCTGATGCCGCATCCGCTCCGGCAGACCTTTCTGGATCCGCCGCCGGACGCCGGTCCGCGTCCCTGCGTTTTGCTGAACGTGGGGGCCATTTCGGAGCGGAAACGGCAATTGGAACTGCTGGACGTGGCCGAGGCGCTCCACCGGCAGGGATTGAAATTTGAATTCCGCTTCGCCGGCTACATTCATCCACTGGGGGCCGATTACACGGCGGCGTTTCAAAAACGGATCAAGCCGATGGAAGCCGCCGGATACGCGCGTTTTCTGGGCACGCCGGGCGAAGGCGAATTGCTTCACTGCTACGATGCGGCGGCGGCCATGCTGCATTTTCCAACGGAAGATGCCGCTCCGATGGTGGTGCTCGAGGGATTGGGACGGGACTTGAAATTTTTCGGCGCCCGCGTGGGAGGAGTTGTGGACAGCGCCGGGGACATGCCCGGGGCGGAACTTTTTGCGCCGGACGACTGGGCGGGGCTGACCGCCGCCATCGCCCGGTGGATTGCACAGGGACATCCCCGGCCCATCGGCAACGCCGCCATCATCCGCGAACGCCGTCACCCGCTGGTCCTGGCCCGCCGTCACCTGGACATTTACCGCGAGGTGCTGGGCTGGAAAACGGCTGAAGGATGAGCGGCGGAAATTGAGGACCGGTCACGCCGTTTTTTTGTCCGGCGGAGCGGTGGGGCCGATGCCGGCGCTGTCGCGGAGAATCCACATCGGGCGGCCTTTCACCTCGTCGTAAATGCGCGCGATGTATTCGCCGAGGATGCCCAGGCAGATGAGCTGCACGCCACCCAAAAACAGGATTGAAATCACCATCGTCGGGATGCCGTGCGGGCCGGGCGGGAAACCCCATTTTGTGAATTGCTCCGCAAAAACCTTTTCGCAGAGCGTGAAAACCGCGCCGAGAAACGCGCACGCCGAAACCGCCAGCCCCAGCCATGTCGCCAGCCGCAGCGGCACGGTGGAAAATGAAAAGATGCCGTCCATCGCCAGATGAAAGGATTTTTTGAAGGTGTATTGCGGCACGCCGGCGGCGCGTTCGCCGCGCTCGAACTCGATGGCGGTCTGCCGGAATCCGCACCACGTCCGCAGGCCGCGCAGGTAGCGGTTCCGCTCCGGCAGCGCGTTCATCACGGCGACGACTTTTTTGTCGAGCAGGCAGAAATCGCCCGCGTCGGCCGGCATCGGAAACCGTGCCAGCCCGGAAATCACCCGGTAAAATCCCCACGCGAACATCCGTTTGAGCAGCGGGTCCCGGCGTTTTTTGCGCGTGGCAAAAACCACCTCGAATCCCTCGCGCCATTTGGCGAGCAGCCGCGCGATCTCCTCCGGCGGATCCTGTAGGTCGGCGTCAATGATCACGGCGGCATCGCCGGTCGCGTGGTGCAATCCCGCGCTCACGGCAGCCTGGTGGCCGAAGTTGCGCGCAAACGAGAGGCAGCGCCAGCGCGAATCTTTTTTGTTTTGCGCCTTGAGCAGCTCCCAGGTGCGGTCGCGCGAACCGTCGTCCACGCAGAGGATTTCAAACTCCATTCCCCAGCCGGCGGCCGCGGCCGTCATCCGCTCAAAAAGACCGGGCAGGACGTTTTCCTCGTTGAAGCAGGGCACGATGACGGAAATTTTTTTCATGCTGGCCGTTGAGGACGGTTTGTAAGCGGGTTGAAGCGCGGGCGCAAGGAAAAATGACTTTGTTCCGGCGGAGTTTGAACGGACGCGCCCGATGGGCTGTTATATCCGGCGGGGTCAATTTGATTCCGGGCCGTGCGCGGGCCAAACAATTCGGTTGCCGAGGTTTCCAGGGTTCGGGTAAGTTGAGCAGCCGCGCGCAACCGGGGTTGCCACGACCGGGTGCAGTTTTTGAATGAACAATTCCGCCGCCATTTTAAGAGCGCTGATCGTCTATGCGATCTGCATCCCGCTGGCCATCGTGGTGGGCGCCGTGGCCGTGTCGCTGGCCAATTCACCCAGCTACTCCAACTTCGGCGCGATCGGCGTGCTGGCGCTGGTGTTGGCCGTTCCCATTTTGCTGCGCTGGCATCACCCGCTGCTGGTCTTGAGCTGGAACCTGCCGCTGGTGGTTTTTTTCCTGCCGGGCAGGCCGGCGGTGTATCTGCCCCTGCTGATGGTGAGCCTCGGCATTTCAACACTGCAACGGGCGATCAACAAGGACATGCGGTTCATCGCAGTGCCGCAAATCACCCTGCCGCTGGCCTGTCTGGCGCTGGTGGCGCTGGGGACGGCCAAAATGACGGGGGGCATCGGCCTGCACTCGCTGGGAGATCCGGTCATGGGCGGCAAAAAATACGTTTTCCTGCTGGCGGGAATCCTCGGTTATTTTGCGCTCACCGCGCGGCGGATTCCGGCCGAGCAGGCCGGACGTTATGTGGCCATGTTCTTTTTGAGCGGGTGCATCAGCGCCCTGGGGGACCTGATCGCATTTATTCCCGCTTCGCTTTATTTCCTCTTTTTGATTTTTCCGCCCGATTTTTACGCCTATACCGGCTCGGAAGACACCATGCGTTTCGCCGGGGTCGCCACGATGTCCATGGCGATTTTCTCCTACATGCTGGCACGGTATGGAATCAATGGAATCTTCCGGTCGGGCAAACCGTGGCGGCTGGTGGCCTTCATTGGTTTTTCGACGCTGGTTTTTTTGGGGGGATTTCGCGGGATGCTGTTGAGCTGCGCGCTGCTCTTCTCGATTCAATTTTTCATCGAAGGCATGCACCGCACCAAGCTGCTGCCGATTTTTGCCGTCGCCGGACTGCTGGCCGCGATGGTCTGCTTCCCCCTGGCAAACCGTCTGCCTTACACCTTCCAGCGCGTCATATCGTTCCTGCCTGTGGACATTGATCCCGGCGTGCGGGCGGACGCGCAGGCTTCCATGGAATGGCACGTCGAACTGTGGAAGGGGCTGCTGCCGCAGGTGCCGTCCCACCTGATTTTGGGAAAGGGCTACGCCATCACCCAGCAAGACGCCCAATTGATGGGCAGGGACACGGCCTTTCGCGGCATTGATCCCGGCGAACAGGGTCTTGCGCTTTCCGGCGACTATCACAATGGGGTGCTTTCGGTCATCCTGCCCTTTGGCATTTGGGGCGCCATCGCCTTTGTCTGGTTCCTGATCGCGGGCATCTGGGCGCTCAACCGCAACCGGCACTACGGCGACCCGGCGCTGCGAACCGTCAACACCTTTCTCTTCACCTCGTTCGTGGCGAAAATCATTTCGTTCATCTTCATTTTCGGCGCGCTTTCGAGCGACATGGCGGCATTTGCCGGCCTGCTGGGATTGAGCATCAGCCTGAACGGCGGCGTCTGCCGTCTGGTGCGGAAACCCGCCATGACGACCGTCGAGCCGCCGGTGCGAATCCCGGCGCGGCCGCGGTTGTTGCCGGTGTTGCAAAGATAGGAATTTTTTGAACAGGACACCGGAAGCACGTCCGCCTTGAAACCAAAACTGCTCATTGTGGAATTGTGGGGGCTGGGCGACCTGATCATCGCCACGCCCCTGCTGCGCGCCGCGGCGGAACGTTTCGACATCACCCTGCTTGCCAAGCCCTACGCCCTCGATTTGCAGCGCCGCCTCTGGCCGGAGGTGCGGGTGGTGCCCTTTGTCGCGCCATGGACCGCCTTCAAAAACAAATACCACCTCTGGCACTGGCCGTGGCTTGAAATTGTCCGCCTGCGCCGGCAGCTCGCGGCGGAACACTTCGCGTCCGGCCTTTCCGCGCGATGGGACCCGCGCGACCATCTGCTCCTGAAACTCGCCGGCGTCCGGGATCGCATCGGCTTTCCGCGCGTGGGCAGCCGGATTTTTCTGACCCGGCCCCTGCCGCGGCCCGAACCGGAGGCGCACCGTTACGAATCCTGGCGCGCCGTGGCCCGCGCGCTGGACCTCGAACTGCCAACGCGCGAAAAAATTTCCATCCCCGCCGTTCCCAAACGTGAAGCCGTTTTGATTCACAGCGGCGCCGGGCAGCCCGTCCGCGTCTGGCCGCTGGAGAATTACCGGCGGCTTGCCGCAAGCCTGCGCGGGAAAAAAATCCCGGTGCAAATCGCCTGCGACCCCGATCAGCGCGGATGGTGGCTGAAGACCGGCGAAAACACCGTCGCCACGCCCGCCACGGTGACGGAGCTGATTGCGCTGATTGACCGCGCCGGCGCATTCATCGGGAACGATTCCGGGCCGGGCCACCTCGCGGCGTTCTGCGGCGTGCCGACCTTCACCCTGTTTGGCCCGCAACTGCCGGAGTGGTTCGCGCCGCTTCATCCGGCGGCGGAATGGATGGAAGGCCGGGTCTGTCCTTACATGCCGTGCTCGGATTACTGCCGGTATCCCGCGCCGCGCTGCCTGTGGAATATCAGCGAAGAGGAAGTCTGGTCGCGCGTGGAAAAATTTGCAGCCAGACACCTGCCGGGCATTTCGTGAACGACTTTCAGCCCCAAAAAGTTTCCGGCGTCTTTATCGTCCCGAAACGCCTTTGAAAATCCGGGAACAAATCATGCGCGGCCCGGTTCCAAGGCCAGACGCCCCGCCGCTTCAAACACCGCCTCCCGGCTCGAACGCGGCGGTTTCCATCCCCAGGCGGTCAGGGTTTCGGTGGCAATGAAATTGGATGTGACATCGCCCTTCCAGCCCACCTTGCCGCCGGTGGGGCACAGCCTGACATCCTTGAGCTTCATCACATCGAATATGGTCCGGGCGGTTTCGTTGATCGAAATCTGGTCCACGTTGCCGATGTGGACGAGGTTGTAATTCTTTTCCGCCTTCGCGAGCGCAAAGAGCATCGCCTCCACGCAGTCATCCACCAAGACAAAGGAGCGCTTCTGGGTGCCGTCGCCGAGGATTTCCAGTTGCGCCGGATTCTTCTGGAGTTTCCGGACGAAATCGTGAACCACCCCGTGATCCATGCGGCCGCCGATGATGCCGACGAAACGAAAGACGACGGCTTGAAAATCGTAGGTGTGCGCCCAGGCCGAAATTAGCCCCTCCGCGGCCAGCTTCGCCCCGCCATACAAGGTCAGGGGAACCATCGGACCGTGCCGCTCCGAGGCCGGCGGATTGGCCAGCTCGCCGAAAACGGTGGTGCTGCTCGGAAACAGAATATGCCGGATCCGGTTCCTGCGCATGGATTCCAAAACATAAAACAGTCCCAGGATGTTTTGTTCGACGTAAGTGTCCGGGTGCTCGGCGGCGGAACGGATGTCGCTGTCGTCGCAAAAGTGAAAGATGATCTCGTGACCGGGAACGGTCGCCTCCACCTTGTCCTTTTCGCGCACGTCGCCCTCGACAAAGCGGAAGCCGGGCTGCCGCCAGACTTTGTCCAGGTTGGCCGTGCGGCCGGTCTTCAAGTTGTCGAACACCGTGACAGAGGCGCCATCGCGGATCAGCCGCTCGGTCAGATGGCTGCCGATGAAACCGGCGCCGCCGAAAACCAGGATTTTCTTTTGCACAAGAAGCGATAAATTGCTCGACACCCGGCACGGTGGCAATCCAATTTTAATTCGTGCTCAACATGGTCCGATTTTGGATTTTGCTCTCCACCCTGCTGGTCGCCTCGGGATGGATTTTATCGGCCATCCGCCAGTTGAACCCGGCCGGCTACGGAATTGTTTTCGCGGCGGCCGGAATCGCGCTTCTTTTCCGGCAACGACGGGCAAAATGGCGGCTCAAAAAAAATCCGGCGCGGTTGTTTCATCAATTCCGCTCCCGCTTCAAACGAGGCGCGCCGGCGATTTTTCTGGCGCTGGCGCTGCTGGCGCTGCTGGCGGGTGCGCTGTATGCCCCGTTGAACGGCAGCTCGACGGCCTACCGGATCCCGCGCGTCATGCACTGGCTGGCGGCGGAACAATGGCACTGGATTCGCACGCTCGACGTCCGGACGAACATCGCCGGCTGCAATTTTGAATGGCTTTTCGCCCCGCTGATTTTGCTGACGCATGGCGACCGGTTCCTGTTCCTGCTCAACTGGCTGCCGTTTCTGATGCTGCCAGGCCTGATCTTCAGCGTCTTCACGCGGCTGGGCGTGCGTCCGCGCGTGGCCTGGTGGTGGATGTGGATTCTGCCTTCCGGCTGGTGCTTCATCATGCAGGCCAACTCCACCCTCAACGACGCCTTTGCCACGGCTTACGCACTGGCGGCGGTGGATTTGGCCCTGCGCGCCCGGGAAAATAAAAGCACCGGCGATCTCTGGCTCGCCCTGCTGGCGGCGGCCCTGGCCACGGGCGTCAAACAAACCAACCTCCTGCTGGTGCTGCCGGCGCTGATCGCCATCGGGCCGGGCGCGCGGCTGCTGCTCAAGCGGCCATTTTCATCGCTGGCCGTCATCGCAGTGTGCCTGCTCATTTCCGCGCTGCCGATGATCTTTTTCGACCTGCAACACACCGGAAACTGGGTGGGCCTGTCCGCCAAAGATTGGGCCAGAAATGAACTGCACTCGCCGCTGTGGGGTTTCATCGGAAACATTTTTTGCCTGACCGCGCAAAATCTCAAACCGCCGGTCTTCCCGGTCTTCAATTCGTGGAACGCGGCGATGGGCCATTTTCTGCAAACCCCATTCGGCGCGCATTTTGCCGGATTTGAATCCTTCGGGCGCTTGAGCTTCGGCGTCGCCGAATCCAGCGCGGCGCTGGGCGCGGGAATATGTCTTCTGACCCTGATTTCCGTTTTTGCCGCGCGGCGCCGCCAAAAAACCAAAACTGTCGTCCCGGAAAAAAGCGCGGACCGATGGCTGTGGCTCTTAAAATGGACGCCGTGGGCGATGCTGGTGGTTTTCATGGCCAAGGTCGGCACGTTTGAAAACGGGCGGTATCTGGCGCCCTATTATATTTTCCTGTTTCCATCGCTCCTGTTTTTGCCCGGCCAGTCCGCGCTAGTCCGGCGGCGATGGTGGCGGTCATGCGCCCTGCTGGTGATGGTGTTGGCCTCGATGCTGCTGGTCGTTTCGCGGGACCGGCCGCTGTTCCCGGCGCAAACGATTGCCGGCCGGCTTGAGGCAAGATATCCCGATTCGACATTCGTCTCAAAAATTGCCCACACTTACTCCAGCGCGGCGGATTTTGCGAACCAGCGGTCGTTCTTGCGGCGGAATTTGCCGGAGCACATTCTTCTCGGCTACGCGGCAAACGCCGGCGAGGCCGAATCGTCCATGTGGCTGCCCTACGGAACGAGGCAGATTCAAAGAATTCTGCCGGGCGACACGCCGGAGCAGTTGCACTCGGCAGGCATCCATTATGCCGTCGTCGAGAGTTCCTTTTTGGGCAAAACCAATGAGACCGTCCAGCAATGGCTCGCCCGATACGACGGGGTTTTGATGAAGCAATGGGAATTTCTCGGAGATCCTTACGAGCCGCCGGAGCGTTATTACCTCGTCCGCCTGCAAGATTCCTGAACGTCTCCGATTTACAGCCGGTTCCACCAGACCGCCGTCGGCTTGGAAACATCAAAGGTGACGCGGCGGTCCGCGCTTTGCAGCGTGTAGATGGAATAAGTCATCGGCTTCAGGAAAAAATGACCGGCGGCGAGCCGGCGCAACCGGTGATGCGCAATCCAGACCGGCTTGAGCGCACGCACCCGGCGCGGCATCAGCGCGTCCGTCGCCGCCTTCTCGCGGAGGGCGTTCGGCTTCAAATTCATGTTCCCGCCGGTGTCGGCGAAGACGGACGTGAACGAATCGCAGACAGCCATCGGCACGCGGTTTTTCATCAACGCCAGAACCCAGTGGAAATCGCCGAGGTCGCGCCAGCGGGTGTCAAAAAAGATGCCGCGTTCGTGGATGACCCGGCGGCGGATGAAGACGGAGCTGGTCAAAATCGGAAAACGAAACCAGACGCCCTGCGGATGCGGAATCATCGGATGCCGGTGGCAGAGATATTTTCCCGCGCCGTCGGTGACGATGCTGCCGGCCAGCGCGACTTCGGCCCGCGGATGCGTTTCAAAAAAATCGCGGACGGCCTTGAGCGCGCCGGGCAGATATTGTTCGTCGCAATTCAGATAGGCGAGAATGTCACCGGTGGCGCGGCGGTAGCCGCGGTTCACGGCGTCATACATACCGCCGTCCTTTTCGATGAACGCCCTGACGCGCGGGTCGCGCGGCAGCCAGTCCTGTGTGCCGTCGTCGGAACCGGCATCCTGCACGATGTGTTCAAGCTCGACATCCCGCTGGTCGGCGACCGACGCAACGCAGAGCTTCAGCCAGTCGGAATTGCGGAAGCTCGGTGTGACGATGGAAAATTTCATCCGTTATGGCAGATTTGTCTGCAAATCACCGGGCGAAACAATTCCAAATGGCGGCGTGTCGGTGTAGATGGTGTTGAAAATGGTCACCAGTTCTTTTTCGGCGGCATTTTTCGGATAATCCATGGAAACACGTTGCCGCGGCCCGCCGTCGGGCGGAATGATGTTGAGATTTCTGCCGAATTTCGAAATGGCGGGCGAGTTCAAAACGGGATCGAAAATGCTTTCGCCCCACCAGCCCGGCGGCACCGGAAGTCCGAGCAGATGCACGATGGTGGGCGCAAAATCCAACTGGGAAAGCGGCTGCCGCAAATCGGCGGCAGGCAGCGGCTGTCCGCTGATGAACGCCAGCGGCAGACGCGAAAAGAATGTGTCCGGATAGCCGGGGATTTTGTTCAGCCCGACGTTGTGGGGACAATTGTGATCCGCCGTGATGATGACAAGCGTGTCTTCCGTCAACAAATTCCGCTCCCGCATTTTTTTCACGGTCTGGCCGACGTCATAATCGTTCCTAAAAATGGCCGAGAGCGTGGCGCGGACATCCGGGTCGGTGAATTTTTCCAATGAAGCCGGCAGCGGCGGATACTGCAGCGTGCCGTAATAATCGCGCATGACCGGCGGATGGGTGTCGCAGCTCATGATCTGGATGAAAATCTTTTTGCCGCGGTTCGCCTCCATGTAATCCAGCGCCTCGTTGTAAAGCATCTGATCCATCAGCCCGCGATCCTGGACAAAGGGCGCCAGCCGCGGATCCTTCAGCCAGGTCTGGCTTCCGATGACATGCCGGAACCCCATTTTTTTGAAAACCACATTGTCCCCCAGAAATGTTTCCGGGCCGCTCATCAGGAAATAGGTGTCATAACCCTGGGCATCCAGGTATTTGATCAGCGACGTCTCGTAATCGCTCGTCAAAAGGCCGCCGACGTTGGGATGGCTGTTAAACGTCACCGCCAGCCCGGGCTGCGTCGGCAGGGCGACGCATTGATAGTTCAGAAACATGCTGTTGGTGAGCGAGCCATAAAACGGCGTCAGATCCGGCGGCAGGCTGGTGTTGTAAGGCGCCAAAAAATCCAGCGACAACGATTCGGTTCCGAACATGATGACGTGGTTGAACGGCTTCAAACCGAGGGGCGCATATTGCCGGTGTCCCAGCGGCAGGTGCCATGTTTTCAGGGTATCCGCCAGGGCGTTCAAATCGCCGGCCGGGCGCGGTTGCAGGGGCTTGAGCCGTTGCACGAAAATCGCCCGCCCAAAAATGACAAGCGGGTTTTCCGCCACAAGCCGGAGCGAGTAAGTTTGGTCCAAGCGCCAGATTCCCTGCTTGAGCGGGACGTGAACGATCGTGGTGGCGACGGCGGTTGGCCGGAAAATTCCCGCGTCGCGCAAAATGGGCGCGACCCAAAGCAGGACGGCCAGGACGATCAGCCATCGCGCATGTGTCGCGGCAAGTGTTTTTGCATTTCTACGGATCAGCCACGCCGCTGAAACCCCGCTCAACACCCAAAACACCGCCAGAACAACAATCCATTTCGTAAAATAATCCTTGAAATAAGCACCCCCGGAAGTTGGCCCGGCAATCCAAACGAAATACGGCCCCAGCATCATGCCCATGCTGTGGATGAAACCCGCGTTGACCGCGTAAAGCAGAAAATAAAAACACGCAAACCCGGCCGCCAGCCACCAGGCGCGAAGATATTTTGTGAAGATCACCAGCCCCAGCAAATAAACCACTGCCGCGTAAAGCCACGCATATCCCACATACTCCCAGAACTTCACGGTGGTTGCCGATAAATTAAACGGCCTCCATGCCGTGACCCACAACAACGTGAACATCACCAGCAAGGGCAGCAGTTGAATCCAGACACCCGGGACAAAATGAGGTGACCGGTTTTTCTGTGACATTGTTGTCCATCTTAACAAATGCAAATTGCCGGCGCAAAACGAAAAAATCGCCCGCCACCCGGCCGGCCTACCGGCCCATGACCCAAAACCGCTGCGCGACGGGAATCCGCCGGCCCATGCCGAAGGCGCGCGGCGACACCCTCAATCCCGGCGCGGCCTGGCGCCGTTTGTATTCGCTGAAATTGATCTTGTTGAGCACGTCGTTGACCACCGCCGCGTCAAACCCGCGCGCGACAATCTCCGGCCTGCCCAGATTTTTCACGACATACAAGTCAAGAATCGCGTCCAGAATTTCGTAGGGCGGCAGCGAGTCCTGGTCCGTCTGGTTGGGCCGCAGCTCGGCGCTCGGCGGCTTTGAAATCGAGGCCGCCGGGATGATTTCGCGGTCGCGGTTCACCCAGCGCGCGATCTTGTAAATGTCCGTCTTGAAAACATCCGCCAGCGGAGCCAGCGCGCCGCACATGTCGCCGTAAAGCGTGCAATAACCCACCGCCATCTCCGACTTGTTGCCGGTCGTCAGCACCAGCGCGCCGAATTTGTTCGACAGCGCCATCAGCGTCACGCCGCGCAGCCGCGACTGCACGTTTTCCTCGGCCGCATCCGGCTTCGTTCCGGCGAAAACCTTTCCCAACTGGCTTTCCACCGACTTGAACACCGGCTCGATCGGCAGCACCTCGTAACGAATGCCGAGATTTTTCGCCAGCGCCTCGGCATCGCTCAGGCTGCCCCCGCTTGAATACCGCGCCGGCATCGAGACGCCGAGCACCTGATCCGCGCCCAACGCGTCCGCGGCGAGCACGGCGACCAGCGCAGAATCAATGCCGCCGGACAGGCCGATGATGGCGGATTTGAAACCGCATTTGCGGACATAATCGCGAATGCCCAGCGACAGCGCGGAAAACAACTCCTGCTCGCGCGGCGGAAAATCATTTCTGCCCTCTGCTTCCCGCTTTCCGCCTGCCCCGAGTTCCACCACAAAAATCTCCTCGGCAAATCCTTTTCCGAGCGCGACGATTCCGCCGCGCGCATCCAGCGCCACGCTGTGGCCGTCGAAAATCAATTCGTCGTTCGCGCCGACGGCGTTGACCTGCGCCAGCGGAATTTTCTCGTCGCGCGCCACGCGCCGGAGCATTTCCAGCCGCATCCGCTCCTTGCCGTCGTGCCACGGCGACGCCGAAAGATTGAGGATGATTTCCGCACCCCCGGCGACCAGCTCCTTGACCGGATCGCGCCGGTAAAGCCGTTCCGGCCAGAAATCCTCGTCGTTCCAGATGTCCTCGCAAATCGTGATGCCGAATTTGTGTCCGTTGAACTCGAACGGCGCGATGGCCCTGGCTGGCTCAAAATAACGGTCCTCGTCAAAAACGTCGTAGGTCGGCAGCAGGCACTTGTGTGTGCACCAGACGATTTTTCCATTTCTCAAAATGGCGGCGGCGTTGCGCAGCGCGCGTCCGGGCCGCTCGGGATTCCGGTCCACATAACCGACGCACAGCGGCACTGCGCCGATGTCCCCGGCGGTTTCGGCGAGCGCGGCGAGATTGGCCTCGACAAAATCCCCGCGCAACAGCAAATCGCGCGGCGGGTAGCCGCACAGGAACAATTCCGGCGCGAGGACGAATTCCGCGCCGAGCGCGACGGCTTTTTCGCAGGCGGCCAGGAGTTTCTGCCGGTTGGCCGCGAAATCGCCGACGGTCGAGTTGAGTTGGAGCAGGCCGATTTTCATTTGCGATTGACGATATTCGATTTACACGCCGGGCGCGAACTGGAAGCGGAATCGTAAATCGGAAATCGGAAATCGTAAATTCATTCTTCCACGCTGCGAAACGCCGCGGCCATGCTGGCGAGATGCCGGTCGAGCGTGAACCGGCGCAGAAAAACCTCGCGCAGCGGCGCGGCCGAATCCTCCGCCGCCAGCCGCCGCAACGTTCCGGCGATTTGATCCGGCGATTTCGGGTCCACCAGGCCGGGATAATCCGGCGGAAACATTTCCGGAATCGCGCGCCAGCGCGTCGTGACCACCGGCAGACCGAACGCCAGGGCTTCAATCAGATTGCTCGGCTGGCTCTCGGCGAGATAGTAGGTCGGAAAGCAAAAAATATCGGCGTCGCGCAGCGCCACGCCTTTGCGCTCGGCGGAAATAAAACCGAGAATTTCCACGCTGCCGCGCAGGTCGCTCCGGTCCGCCAGCTCGCGCAATTCCTTTTCCTCCGTGTCGGACGCAAACCCGCCGGCAAGCGTCAGGTGGAAACGCAGCGGCGATTTTTCGGCGGCCAGCGTTTCATTGGCCAGCGCCACGCCGGCGATGGCGTCAAACGCGCCCTTGTCGCGCGTGCAGTGCGCCAGAAAAAGGACGTTCACGATTTTCGCGCCCTCGTCGGCGTCCTGAAAATCGCCGGCCAGGATTTTGTTCCGCGCGGCGACGCGCGCCCGGCGGCGCGGCAAGATTTCCGTTTCGAATCGCGGACACGGATCGGGGATGCCGCCGGCGACGGCGACGACGCGCCGGGGGGTGAGTTTTTCGGCGTCGCGCCGGTTGAATTCCGACAGCACGATGCTCAAGTCCGCGTCCCGCATCCGCGCGTAGGTGAGGCTGCGGGTGCGGATGGACACGGTGGTTTCCAGCCACTTGGCCATCCCGCCGGCGAGCCAGTGGAGAACGACTTTTTTGTAAAACGGCCGGCAGATGAGCATCACCAGCCAGTCGCGGTAAAGCGCAAATTTTTTGCCCGGTGCGGGGACGTAATACAAGGTTTCCACGCCGTAACGGAAGCGGCACCAGATGGCCTGCAGGCAGTAAAACAGGATCAGAAAAATCTTTGTGCCCTGGAATTCGCCGACATCCTCCAGCGTCCGGGAATAGCGGGCGTTGACGTGGTAGCACTCGACGCCGAAAGGGTTTGCCGGGCCGGTGGATTCCCGCCGCTTCCGTTCGCGATGGTTGCCGCCGTAGCCGTTCAAGAGGCGCTCCACCTCGTAGCTCTGGCCGTGATACGGCGGCGGCACATGGGCGAAGACAAGCAATTTCATTTCGGATTTGCGATTTACGTTATACGATTTGCGCGCCGTGCGAACCTGGAAATCGTAAATCGCAAACCGTGAATCGTAAATGACGAATCGTGTCAATGTCCTCGGCGTCGGCGTCAGCGTCCTGAATCTGCGGACGGCGGTGGCGGCCATCGCCGACGCCGTGCGCGCGCGGCGCAAGGGCTACATCTGCGTCACCGGCGTCCACGGCGTCATGGAGGCGCAGAACGACCCGGCATTCCGAAAAATCCTGAACGATGCTTTTCTCTGCACGCCCGATGGCATGCCGATGGTCTGGATGGGCAAAATCCACGGTCATTCCGAAATGCGCCGCGTTTATGGCCCGGACCTGATGCTGGACGTCTGCGCGTGGAGCGAACAAAATCCGTGCCGCCACTTTTTCTTCGGCGGCGCGGCCGGCGTGGCGGAGGCGCTGGCGGAAAAATTGAAGGTGCGGTTTCCAAAACTGGAAATCGCCGGGACGTTCACGCCGCCGTTCCGTCCGCTGAATGCCGGCGAGGAAAAGCAATTTGCGGAAACGATTCGCGCGGCGCAGCCGGACATTTTGTGGGTCGGCTTGAGCACACCCAAGCAGGAGAAGTTCATGGCGGAATTTCTGCCGAAGCTGGACGCGACGCTGATGATCGGCGTGGGCGCGGCGTTTGACTTCCACAGCGGGCGCGTGAAGCAGGCGCCGCGCTGGATGCAGCGCTCGGGGCTGGAATGGTTTTACCGGCTGTGCCAGGAGCCGCGCCGGCTGGCGAAACGCTATTTCAAAAACAACCCGGTCTTCGCCCTGAAAATCGCCGGCCAGCTTTGCGGCTTCAAAAAATATCCGCTGGATTGATTGCAAGTCGGAAAACGGGCGGCGATTGTCCGCGCGCACAATCGCCGGCAGGTGAAAAATCTTGGCTCCGGCCGAATCATCGTTAATTTTGATCCCATGCTGATTTCCATCCGCGAACTCATGACCACCAGCGGCGTCGCCTTCGGCACCAGCGGCGCCCGCGGGCTGGCCACGGCGATGACCGACCTCGTCTGCTACGCCTACACCAAAGGTTTTCTCCAATACCTCGAATCCATCGGCGAACTGAAACGCGCCGGGGAATCTGTCGCCGTCGCCGGTGATTTCCGCCCCAGCACGGACCGCGTGATGGAAGCCGTCTGCCGCGCCGCCGATGACATGGGCTATCGCGCGGTGAACTGCGGCAAGATTCCGTCGCCGGCGGTGGCGCTGTTCGGTCTGGAGCAAAAAATCCCCGCCATCATGGTCACCGGCAGCCACATTCCCGACGACCGGAACGGCATCAAATTCAACAAGACCACCGGCGAAGTGCTCAAAGACGACGAGCAGGGCATGGCCGGGCAAACCGTGGAGTTGAACGACGCGCTGTTCGATGCCAGCGGCGGGTTTGTGAAGCAAAACACTTCGCCGCGCACCATTGCTGCGGAGGCCGGCGAAAAATACATCGCCCGCTATCTGAACACATTTGGGCGCGATGCGCTGGCGGGCCTGCGCGTCGGCGTCTATCAACATTCCGCCGTCGGGCGCGACCTGCTGGTGAAAATCCTTTCCAGCCTCGGCGCGGAAGTCACGCCGCTCGGCCGCTCGGAAAAGTTCATCCCCGTGGACACCGAGGCCATCCGCCCGGAGGACGTGAAGCTCGCGCGCGAGTGGGCGTCGTCCGGCAAGTTCGACGCGCTGGTTTCCACCGACGGCGACAGCGACCGGCCGATCGTCAGCGACGAACACGGCGAGTGGTTGCGCGGCGACGTGGCGGGAATTCTGTGCGCAAAATTTTTCAACGCGGACTCCGTCAGCACGCCCGTGAGCTGCAACACCGCCGTCGAGAAATGCGACTGGTTCCCGGCCGTCCGCCGCACGCGCATCGGCTCACCCTACGTCATCGCCTCCATGATCGAAGCCGGCCGCGCCGGCTCGAAAACCGTCGTCGGCTACGAGGCCAACGGCGGCTTCCTGCTCAACTCCGACGTGACGCTGGGCGGCAAACGCCTCCGCGCCCTGCCGACGCGCGACGCCGTCATCGTGATCCTCGGCATCCTGCTCATGTCGAAGCAATGCGGAAAGAAAGTTTCCGGGCTTGTCGCCGGATTGCCCGCGCGTTTTACCGCGAGCGACCGTTTGAAGAATTTTCCAACCGCGAACAGCCGCGCGATCCTCGCCAAATTCTCCACCGGCGATGAAGCGGCTGATTGCGCAGCCATCGAAAAAGTGTTCGGGGCGCTTTCCGGCAGGGTTTCCCGGCTCGACCGCACCGACGGGCTGCGCATCACCTTCGCCAACGGGGAAGTCATCCACCTGCGCCCGTCCGGCAACGCGCCGGAGTTCCGCTGCTACACCGAAGCGGCGACGAATGAACGCGCCCTGTCGCTCAACGCCTCGGCGCTGGAACTTTTGAAGCGGCTTGCGGCGGCGATTTGAACGCGAGTTCGGGCCGGGCATCCGCCGGCAGGCGCAAATCATCCTCCGCGCCCTTGTGCTGCGGCAACCATTCGATGATGCGGCTGATGGCCAGCTGGACGGCCTCGTCGGAACTGCGCGGCAGCGTGAAGCCGGCCCTGCGGATTTTAGAGGCGTCCATGCGCGATTGCGCCACGTCGCCCGGCCAGCCGGCGGCGGTGGTGCCGTAGGAGATTTTCGTCCGGCCCTTGAGTCCCAATTGCGCCACCAGATCCTCCGCGATGAAGCGCACGGACGTGGCACCGTCGGGCGCAACGTTGAACACCTCGAATTTCCCGGCTTCCAGCTCCGCGCATTTTTTCCCGGCGAAGACGATCGCGCCGACGAGGTCGCGGACATAGACGTAGGGTTTGGCCTGCAGGCCGTTGCCGAGCACCTTCAGCCCGGCGGAATTTTTCGCGAGCTGCTTGATAAAATCGTAAATCGCGCCGTGCGTGGTGCGGTCGCCGACGATGTTGCCGAAGCGCAGGATGACGGCGCGCATCCCGAACGTGGCGCAGAACGCCGTGATGAGCGCCTCCGCCGCGACCTTGCCCGCGCCGTAAAGGCTCACCGGCAGGCACGGGCCGAGATTTTCGTGCGTCACCGTCGTGCCCACGTCGCCGTAGACCGTTCCCGAACTGGAAGTGATGATTTGCGGCACCGCATTGCGGCGCATGGCTTCGAGGACGTTGTAGGTGATGAGCGTTTCCAACTCCAGATCCAGCCGGGTGTTTTCCAGCCCCCGGCGCGCGTCGGGATTTGCCGCCAGATGAAAAATCCGCCCGACGCCCGCGAAATGCGGCAGCGCCTTTTCCAGGTCCAGCAGGTTGAGCGTGAAAATTTTCAGACGCGGGTCGCCGGCGTGCCGCGCCAGATGCTCGCGGCGGCCGGAGGAAAAATCGTCGAGCACGCGGATTTCCGTCGTGGCCGTGTCGGCCAGCAGGGAATCAATCAAATGCGAGCCAATGAACCCGGCGCCGCCGGTGATGAGATAAGTTGAATTTTGCGACATGAACTTGCGGTAAGTATTTGTTTCGCGCCGGGAACGTCAACGATAATTCCGCACACCACAGGTTAATTTTGTTTGAGTGAAAACGGGCATTCGGGTATCTCAATCCTGCCAGCGCGCACCAATGAACGACAACCCGAACAGCGAACCGCGGAGAAGTTTCTGGCAGGACACGGCGGAATGCTGGCACCGCCTGCCGAACAAGGCCTTTTTCTTCGTGCTGCTGGCGGCATGGCTGACGCTGTTCCAGTTTCTCGGCAACGCCATTCTCGGCTACGTCCACACGCCGTCGCTGTTTTTGTGGATGCACGGACAGTATGACAATCCCAACGCCGACGACGCGCATGGGAACTTCATTCCGTTTCTGGTCGCCGGGCTTTTTTGGTGGAAGCGGCGGGAACTGCTGGCGCAGCCGCTGAAGCTCTGGTGGCCGGGCCTGCTGATTTTGCTGGCGGCGCTGGTGCTGCACATCGCGGGTTTCGCCATGCAACAGCCCTACCTGTCCATCGTCGCGCTGTTCATGGGCGTTTTCGGGCTGATGGGGCTGGCATGGGGAGCCGCCTGGCTGCGGCACAGCCTGTTCCCGTTTTTCCTGTTCATGTTTTCGGTGCCGCTCGGACAACGCGCCGAGATCATCACCTTTCCGCTGCGGGAACTGGTCACGCGGCTTTCGGAACTGGCGGCGCACTGGGTGCTGGGCATCAATGTGATCCGGGTGGGAACGCAACTGCTCGATCCCTCCGGCAGCTACGGATTTGACGTTGCGGCGCCGTGCAGCGGCATGCGCAGCCTCATCGCCGTTTTCCTGCTCGCCACGATTTACGGATTTTTTGTCTTCCGTTCGCCGTGGAAGCGGCTGTTGCTCATGGCGCTCGCGCTGCCGTTTTCCGTGCTGGGCAACCTCGCGCGGATGCTGCTGATCATCGTGGCGGGGGAACTCGGCGGGCAGCCGTGGGGCAATTACGTTCACGAAGGCGGGCCGCTGGGAATCATCAGCCTGATTCCCTACCTGCCGGCGATGGTCGGCCTGCTGCTCGTGGGCCGCTGGCTGGAAGACCGGGAATTGAAAAAATCGCGCCCATGAAAAATCAAAAATGGCTCCTGCTGCTCGTGGCGCTCGCGTTGATGGCGGGAACCGCCGGCGCGCTGGCGCGGCTCAAATCGTTTCAGCGGCTCGGCAAGCCCGGCATCTACGCCACGCCGGTTGCGGGCACGCTGAAGATGAATCTGGATTTGCCGGAGCGCGTTCTGGACTGCGATTCCACAAACGTGCCGGAGCCGGAGGTGGTTTTGGGTTATCTGCCGCCGGACACCAGCTACGCGGAGCGCCACTACCAGTCGCCCGACGGTTTTGACATGACCGGCACGGTCATCCTGATGGGCGCGGACCGGACGAGCATTCACAAGCCGGATTACTGCCTGCCGGGGCAGGGCTGGAACATCCGCTCGAAAAAGACGGTGAATCTTCCGATTGCCGGACCGCCGGCCTACGAAATGCCGGTGTCGGAATGGATTGTGTCCAATTCATTCCAGACACCCGACGGGCGGAAGGAAACGGTGAGCGGCATTTATGTTTTCTGGTTTGTGGCGGACGGCGAGGAGACGCCGAGCCACTATCAGTTCATGCGCTCGCTGGCGCTGGATTTGTTGCGCAAGGCGGTCTGGCAGCGCTGGGCCTACGTCTCGTATTTTTCCGCCTGCGAGCCGGGCCGGGAAGAGGCCGCGGCGGCGCGCATGAAAAAAGTGATCGCGGCGGCGGTGCCGGAATTTCAAATGCCGCCGGCCGGACGCTGAAAGACTGAAATTTTTAAGTTCGCACCCGGCCTTTGATGCTGTAAGGTGTTCGCCCTGAAGAACCATGTTGCGGCGTGATCATCAAATTCAGACGCAAACCCACCAGTTGGCGGATGCCTGTTTTGTGGCCTTGAGTTTTTGGGCGGCTTATCTGCTGCGCGGCAGCGCGAGCCTGTCGGTCTGGCTAAAGTTCGACCCGATTCCGCCCGACGCCTTCAGCAACATCAACACCCTTCTGCTGGCGTTTGCGCTGATTCCCATCACGCCGCTGATCCTCGAATCGCAGGGGTTTTACAAACGCCAGATTCTTGGCCCGCGCAGCGACATCCTGTGGCCGCTCCTGAAGGGCTGCACACTCACCACCATTGCCCTGGTGCTGGTAGGATACGCCCTGCACCTCAACCTGCCGCGCTGGATTCCGGTCCTGTTCGGTGTCATCAGTTTCACGCTGATTTATGGCAAGGAGGAAGTGCTGCGGCTGGCGTTCAAAAGCAGATACGCACAGGGCCAATACAAACGCCGCTTCATCCTCGCCGGCATGGAAAGCGAAAACACCCGCATCAGCCATGAACTCGAAAAACGGAAGGACGAAACCGTTTCCGTCGTCGCCCACTTCAATCTGGCCCATCCGATCCCGCAACTCGTCCAGATGCTCCACGACCATTCCGTCTATGGCGTGATCGTGAGTCCAAGGCACACCTATTTCGAGCAGGTGGAAAGCGTCATCAAGGCCTGCGAACTTGAAGGCGTCGAGGTCTGGCTCATTGCCAATCCCTTCACCACCCACATTTCGCACGCGAGCCTCGACGAAATGCTCGGCCACCCGCTGCTGATTTTCCGCTCCGCGCCCGAATCCTCGTGGGCGGGGCTGGTCAAGCAATTGATGGATTTCTTCGGCGCGCTGCTCATGCTGGCGGTGCTCGCGCCGCTGGTCATGCTGCCGGTGGCCATTCTCATCAAGCTGTTTTCCCCCGGCCCGGTCTTTTTCCGGCAGCAACGCTCCGGACTGAACGGCGCGCCCTTCACGCTCTACAAATTCCGCACGATGGTCACCAACGCCGAGCAGTTCAAGCACGAGCTGGAATCCATGAACGAAATGAGCGGCCCCGTCTTCAAGATCGCCAGGGATCCGCGCATCACCCCGCTCGGAAAAATCCTGCGCCGCTACAGCCTCGACGAACTGCCGCAGCTCTTCAACATCCTGCGCGGCGAAATGAGCCTGGTCGGCCCGCGCCCGCTGCCGGTGGACGAGGTCCGGCGCTTCAACGACCTGTCCCACCGCCGCCGCCTGAGCGTCAAGCCCGGCCTCACCTGCCTCTGGCAGGTCCAGGGCCGCAACCAGATCTCCGATTTCAAGGACTGGGTGCGGCTGGATCTCGAATACATTGACAACTGGTCGCTCTGGCTGGACATCAAAATCCTGTTGCGCACCGTCCCCGCCGTTTTCATCGCCACGGGGGCGAAGTGAAGGCGCTCCCGCGTGAATCGTTTAATCGTTGAACCGTTGAATTGTTTCACTAACCTTCCGGCACAGACGATTTAGCGATTTAACCATTCACGATTCAACGATGTCCAAAAAACAACCCACCTCCGTCGTCACCGGCGCCGCCGGCTTTCTCGGCTCGCACCTCACCGACCTGCTGCTCTCGCGCGGCCACCGCGTCATCGCCATTGACAACTTCATCACCGGCAGCGTGGACAACATTTCGCACCTGGGCGGCAACCCGAACTTCAAGTTCATCCTGCAGGACGTCACCGAGTTCCTGTTCCTGAACGAGCCGGTGGATTACGTCTGGCATTTCGCGTCGCCCGCCAGCCCGGTTGACTATTTGAATTTTCCCATTCAGACGCTCAAGGTCGGCTCGCTCGGCACGCACAAGGCGCTCGGCCTCGCCAAGGAAAAGGGCGCGCGCTTCCTCATCGCCTCGACCTCGGAAATTTACGGCGACCCGCTCGTCCACCCGCAGACCGAGGAATACTGGGGCAACGTCAACACCATCGGTCCGCGCGGCTGCTACGACGAGTCCAAGCGCTTCGCCGAGGCCATCACGATGGCCTATCACCGCGAGCACAAGGTCGAGACGCGCATCGTGCGGATTTTCAACACCTACGGCCCGCGCATGCGCCTGAACGACGGCCGCGTCGTGCCGGCGTTCATCAGCCAGGCGCTCAAAAACAAGCCCGTCACCGTCTTCGGCAAGGGCACGCAGACGCGCAGCTTTTGCTACGTCTCGGATTTGATCGAAGGCATTTACCGGCTGATGATGAGCCGCTACGATTTGCCGGTGAACATCGGCAATCCGGCGGAGCTGACCATGCGCCAGTTCGCCGAGGAAATCATCCGCGCGACCAAATCGAAAAGCAAAATCGTCTTCAAGCCGCTGCCGCAGGACGACCCGAAGCAGCGCAAACCCGACATTGCAAAGGCGAAGAAGCTGCTGAAATGGGAACCCGATGTGAAGCTCGCGGACGGCTTGAAGGATACGATTGCGTATTTCCGGACGAAGGTCTGAGCCTTTGCGATTTACGCGCCGGACGAACTTTGGAATCGTAAATCGTCTGTCGCAAATCTTGAATTCCACCGATGCTTTTTCGCGCCCGACAATTTGAATTCCGCTTCCCGCGACCGGCGCTGGTCATGGGCATCGTCAACGTCACGCCGGATTCCTTTTCCGACGGCGGCAAATTTTACAGCCCGGCAAAAGCCGTCGCGCACGCGCTGGAGCTGGTCGCGCAAGGCGCGGAAATCCTCGACATCGGCGGCGAATCCACGCGGCCCGGCGCGGAAACGGTTTCTGAAAGTGAGGAATTGCGCCGCGTCATTCCCGTCATCGAAAGCCTTGCCGCAAAAGTCAAAATTCCGCTCTCGATTGACACGGTGAAACCCGCCGTCGCCCGCGCCGCGCTCGATGCCGGCGCAAGCATCGTCAACGACGTGGCGGCGAACCGCAGCGACGACGTGATGTGGAAAATCGTCGCGGAATCCGGCGCCGGTTATGTTTGCATGCACGCGCAAGGCGGCCCGCGGACGATGCAGAAAAACCCGGTTTACAAGGATGTCGTCCGCGACGTCGGCGCGTTTTTCCGCGAACGGCTGGAAAAATTGGAGGCCGCCGGAGTCGCCGCCGACCGGGTCGTGTTCGATCCCGGCATCGGTTTCGGCAAGACGCCGGAGCACAATTTGCAGTTGCTTGCGAACCTGCGCCGCTTTACAAGATTGAAGCGGCCGCTGCTGCTGGGCGTTTCCCGCAAATCATTCATCGGGAAACTGCTCGGTGCGGCCCTGAATGAACGCTTGCCAGCCTCGCTCGCGTGCGCGACTCTGGCCGTTGCATCGGGCGTGCAAATCATCCGCGTGCATGACGTGGCGGAAACCGTCCAGGCCGTGCGCCTGGCGGAAGCCTTGCTGGCCCGAAGGAAAAATTGATGCCTGACCTTGTTCACAACCTGGATTGGTGGCGGCCCGCGCTGGAAATTTTGATCCTCGCGGTGCTGATTTATTTCGTCTTCAAGTTCGTGCGCGGCACGCGCGGCTGGCCGGTGGTCATCGGCTTCGTGGTCGTGCTGCTGGCGCTCACGGCGGTCACGACCTTGCTGGATTTGAAAGTCCTGCGCTGGATTTTGAGCGGCGCGTCCGTCTTCATCGCCTTGGGCGCGCTGGTGATTTTCCAGCCGGAGCTGCGCCGGATGCTGGGGGAGCTGGGCAACCTGCCGCTGTTCTCCACCGCAAGCGAGCAGCGTGAAAGCATTGAGGTCATCATCCAGACCGCCGAGCGCCTGGCCGAGGTTAAAATCGGCGCGCTCATCGCCATCGAACAATCCATCCAGCTTTACGAGGCCGTCGAATCCGGCGTCCGCGTGGATTGCGACGCGACGCCGGAAATGCTGGAGACGATTTTCTTCCCGAACAACGCGGTCCACGACGGCGGCGTCATCATCAAAGGCGACCGGATCGCCTACGCCGCGTGCATTTTTCCACTCACGCAACGGCAGGATTTGAACAAATCCCTCGGCACGCGGCATCGCGCGGCCATCGGCTTGAGCGAGGAGACCGATGCCGTCATCGTCGTCGTGTCCGAGGAAACGGGCATGATTTCGCACGCCTACAAGGGCCAGTTGGTGCGCGGCGTGTCGCTGGAGGAACTGCGCTCGTTCCTGACCTCCGTGCTGTTGCGGCAGGCAAAATCGCGGAGCGCCGTGGCATGGCTGCACGCGCGATTGGGCGAACATCACAAATCCGGCCCGGCTGTCGTCACCCGAAACGAGCCCAAACCGGCGAACAAACCGGCCGGACACTGATTTTTATGCCATTGCGCGACTGGTTCATAAAAGATTTGGGCTGGAAATTATTTTCGCTGATCCTGGCCGTGGCCATCTGGCTGACCGTCCACAAAATTCTTGAGGAATCGGTGCCGCAAACCATCGAGCCACCCCTGCCGCCCAGCCCGATCACGATGACGTTCACCAACCTGCCCGTGCTCATCGTTTCCGCCGCCGCCGATGTGCGGGAATTTCATGTCACGCCCAGCGCCGTCACGGTCTCCGTCAGCGGCCGGCCCGAAATCATGACGGCGCTGCTGGCGACCCAGGTTCACGCCCTCGTGGATTTGACCGACATCGAAACCGCGCGCGACCTGCACCGGCGCGTGGACATCTCGATGCCCGCCGGCGTGGCGCTGGTGAACGTGAACCCGGCGGAGGTGAACGTGGTCATTCCCCCGCAACGCAAAAAATGATGAGCAACCGGAAAAAAATCTTCGGCACCGACGGCGTCCGCGGCACCGCAAACATTGAACCCGTCACGGCGGAAACCGCCCTCAAGCTCGGCCGCGCCGCCGCGCACGTCTTCAAAAACCTCCAGACGCAGTCGCGCGGCCACGGCCGCCACAGAATCGTCATCGGCAAGGACACGCGGCTCTCCGGCTACATGCTCGAAAACGCCATCAGCTCCGGCATCCTTTCGATGGGCGTGGACGTGCTCTTCATCGGGCCGCTGCCCACGCCCGGCGTCGCCTACGTCACGCGCAGCCTGCGCGCCGACGCCGGCATCGTCATCACCGCCTCGCACAATCCCTACGCCGACAACGGCATCAAGTTTTTCCGCGCCGACGGCTACAAGCTCGACGACAAGATCGAGGCGGAAATCGAAGGACTGGTTTTCAGCGGCGAAATCGAAAGCATCCGGCCGACCGCCGGCGAGATCGGCAAGGCCGTCCGCATTGACGACGCGCTGGGCCGCTACATCGAATTTGTCAAGACGAGCTTCCCCAAAAACCTGACGCTCGAAGGCCTGCGCGTTGTCGTGGATTGCGCCCACGGCGCGGCTTACAAATCCACGCCCTGCGTCCTGCGCGAACTCGGCGCGGACGTGACTGTCTTTGGAAACCAGCCCGACGGGAAAAATATCAACGAAAACTGCGGCTCGATGTTTCCGGACAATCTTTGCCGCAAGGTCGTCGAACACAAGGCGCATCTCGGCATCGCGCACGACGGCGACGCCGACCGCGTGCTGCTCTGCGACGAAAAGGGAAAACTGATAGACGGCGACGACATCATGGCCATCGCCGCGCTCGACATGCTCGCGCAAAACACCCTGGCCGGGAAAACGCTCGTCGCCACCGTGATGAGCAACGCCGGCCTGGAACCGGCCATCCAATCCGCCGGCGGCAAAATCGTCCGCACCGCCGTCGGCGACAAAAACGTGATTGATGAAATGCTGCGGAACGGCTTCCGGTTCGGCGGCGAGCAGAGCGGCCATTTGATCTTTCGCGATTTCGGCACCACCGGCGACGGCCTGGTCGCCGCGCTCCAGGTTTTGCGGATCATGAAGACGCAGAAGCAGCCGCTTTCGAAACTGGCGAAATGCTGGACGCGCTTTCCGCAGCTCGTGACCAACGTGAAGGTGCGCGAGAATAAACCGTTTGAGCAGCTCAACGGCGTGACGAAGCTGCTGGCTGACGCGGAAAAGGAATTGAAATCCGGCGGCGGGCGCGTGCTGCTGCGCTATTCCGGCACGGAACCGAAGGCGCGATTGCTGCTCGAAGGCCGCGACGCGAAGGTTTTGGAAAGCTGGTCCAAGAAAATCTGCGGCGCGATTCAGAAGCAGATCGGAGCGTGAAGCCGGTGAGCGAATCAACGTGCCGAAGGCGCGGACATTGGCGTTTTTCAAATCCGTGTTTCATCCGTGTTCAATCCGTGGCTGAAACAATTCTTTCTTTGCGGCAATCTTCAAATGAAGTAGTTTGCAGTCATGCAAAATTTTCTCGTTCCAATTGTGGTCGAGCAGACCGGGCGCGGCGAGCGGACGTGGGACATTTATTCCCGCCTGCTCGTGGACCGCATCATTTTCCTCGGCACGCCGGTGGATGACAACATTTCCAACATCATCATCGCGCAGCTTCTGTTCCTGCAAATGTCCGACGCGAAGAAGGACATTCATCTTTACATCAATTCGCCCGGCGGCAGCGTCACGGCGGGGCTGGCGATTTACGACACGATGCAATATCTCACCTGCGACGTGAACACCTATTCGATCGGGCAGTCCGCCAGCATGGGCGCCGTGCTGGTCGCCGCCGGCACCAAGGGGAAACGCTTCGCGCTCCCGCACTCCACCATCATGATCCACCAGATCCTCGGAGGCGCGGAGGGCCAGGCCAGCGATGTCGAAATCCGCGTCAAATACATGCTGAACCAGAAGCGGATGCTCAACAAACTCATCAGCAAGCACACCGGCAAGCCGATTGACCAGGTCGAAAAGGACTGCGATCGCGACAATTTCATGACCGCCGAGGAGGCAAAAACCTACGGCCTTGTGGACCAGGTCGTGCAATCGCGCCGCGACATCCCCGGCGTGGAAAAAAGTTCAGTCGTCGCCTAAAATGCCGATAAGCAACCGTTAGATGGCGCGTCCGACCAACATCACGATGTGCAGTTTCTGCGGCAAATCGCACGCGGAAGTGCGCAAGCTCATCGCCGGACCGGGCGTTTACATCTGCGACAACTGCATCATCCTCTGCAAAAACGTCCTCGACCGGGAGCTTCAGCTTCAGGATCAGAAAAAACAGCCCAAGCTCGCCGTGCCCCGGCCGGCGGAAATCAAGCGGCAGCTTGACCGTTTTTGCGTCGGGCAGGAACACGCGAAAAAAACCCTGGCCGTCGCCGTTCACAACCACTTCAAGCGCATTCAGCCGAAAGCCGCGGCGGAAAATGACGAGACGGCGAAGACTCCATCCCCGAAACACGCCGACGTGGAAATCGAGAAGAGCAACATTTTGATGATCGGCCCGACCGGCTCCGGCAAAACGCTGCTCGCCCGCACGCTCGCCAAAATCCTCGACGTGCCGTTCGCCATCGCCGACGCCACCACGCTCACCGAGGCCGGCTATGTGGGCGAGGACGTGGAGAACATCATTTTGCGGCTCCTGCAAAACGCGGATTACGACGTGAAGCGCGCCCAGCGCGGCATCGTTTACATTGACGAGATTGACAAAATCGCGCGCAAGGCCGAGGGGCCGTCCATCACGCGCGACGTGAGCGGCGAAGGCGTGCAGCAGGCGCTGCTGAAAATCCTCGAAGGCACGGTCTGCAACGTCCCGCCGCAGGGCGGCCGCAAGCATCCGCAGCAGGAATACATCCGCGTGGACACGTCGGACATTTTGTTCGTCTGCGGCGGCGCCTTTGTCGGCCTGGAAAAGGTCATCCAGCGGCGGCTGGGCCGGAACGTGATGGGCTTTGGCGCGATTGGCGCGGCGCAGCAGGCCGCCGTGGCCGCGCGCGGCGAAATCTTGCAGCAGGTTGAGCCGGAGGACTTGCTCGACTTCGGCTTCATCCCCGAATTCATCGGACGGCTGCCCGTCGTGACGACCCTCGCGGAATTGAGCGAGCCGCAACTGGTCTCCATTCTCACCGAGCCGAAGAACGCGCTGACGAAGCAATACGCCAAGCTGCTGGCGATGGAGGGCGTGGAACTGGAATTCACGCCCGACGCGTTGCGCGAGCTGGCGGCGCTGGCGATGAAAAAAGGCACCGGCGCGCGCGCGCTGCGGAGCCTGATTGAAAAGCTGATGCTCGATTTGATGTATGAAGCGCCGGACGGCGGCGACATGATCCACGTCAAAATCACGCGGCAGGTGGTGCGCGGCGAAAGCCAGCCGCTTGTGCGGCGCAAGCAGGACGCGGAAGCGGCCTAGCGGATTTGCGATTTGCGATTTCGGATTTGCGATTGAATTCCGAATTCACCGCCGGCGCAAATCATCCACCGCCAGCTTTAGAATCCGCCATGCGGGCAATTGATGGGAAGAAATGACCGGCAATTCACCGCGAACGATTTGCCATCTGTGCGCGCAATTCCGGCTCCCGAACAGCCGTTGATGATTTCCCGTTAAACCACCTTTGATTTGCGGCGATGCCAGAGGAGGAGCAAGCCGCCCAGGCCGGACAAAGCCAAAACACCCGGTTCGGGTATGGGCGTGGCTTCTATGGAAAATTGAGCATAGTTGCCAATTGAACTCCAAGACGAAGCATCACTGGAAGTCAAAGTTCCTCCATAGCTAAGCCAGCCACCGTTTCGGGTATAGGTGTTATCGCCAGCATAGCTCAAGTCATAAGCACCAGTGGCAACCGCTGTTCCGGCGGTAAGCACTATGTAATAATATTTGTCTCCGGCTAACGTGATGGTTGAAGTGGGGGCATAAGTGAAAATACCACCCGCCACCGGATTCAAAGAACCATCTAGGGTGCCGAGGCTGTGCCCGGGACCTGGGAGGGTTCCGCCGCCCGAGAAAAGCGTGACTGTAAAACCACTCGGAGAGCCCGTGGCGTCAGCCATCCCCAATTGAATGGAGTCCAGTAGATATCCACTGGCATTGGTTCCAGTAATAAACTGCACAGCCAGCCATGAATCACTTCCTACGGCAAAGCTGCCAGCAGAGGCTTGATCCACGTTCGACAGATATGTCATCGTCCCCTGTGCTTGAAGAATCTGCGGAGCCAGCAAGGCGACCGCAAAGACGATGACGCCGTTGATGATGCCTTTCATGGGACGACTATAAAACTTCCTTGAACCGCCCGCCATCGCCACTTCTGGCGATGCGGACTGGCATGAAAGTTGAATCGGGGCGCGTTTTGCTTTCATGATTTTCCTTTCCGGGGCCGACAAATCATGCCGGAACGGGAAACCATTCCCGCCGGAATAATGAGCGGACTGACGTCCGCTGCTACGAAAGCCAGAACCGTAAACCAAACATAATTCAATCCCCGTCGGGCGGCATCTTTGTTGGGGCAAGCGTCCTCGCGAGCCGCTGCAACCCCTTCGCGTCCGGCTCGCGGGGACGCTCGCCCCCCTTAAATGACGGTTTCCTGTCTAAATGGCTTGTTTTAAGCGGGTTGCGCCGGAATTAGCGGCGGTTTTTTTGGCAAAACCCGTGGGTTGGCGGCGTGAACCCGTGGGTTGGTGGCGTGAACCCGTGGGTTGGTGGCGTGAACCCGTGGGTTGGTGGCGTGAACCCGT
>CAZZPE010000020.1:0-50547 GCA_964655855.1 uncultured Bifidobacteriaceae bacterium | reverse complement strand
CCGCTATCGCGGTTCACGTCACGAGTCGGCGGTGGCTCAGCTTTTTTCGTTAGGCATCAAGATCGGTTTAAGATTTTACAGAGCTGGTTGGTTTGGCGAAGATTTGAGCAGTATGATTCAGATGAGCAAGTTATCGGCAGTTCGTTTGGGTTCAGCTCGCGCCGGTTTATGAGGCGAGCAAGTGCGGAGCTGCCGGATGTGTGAGCGTAGGGATTTGCCTGATATTATTATGAATTTCACGTCTTTGATGCCTAACAAGGCGCCGGAGCCAACCGCCGATGGCGCTGTCCGTTCCGCTGTCGCGGTTCACGCCACGAGTCGGCGGTGGCTCAGCTTTTTTCGTTAGGTGTCATCCGCGTTTTATGCACAAAGCGAGAGAACTTCAGGAGTTGATTGACAAGCACCGAAAGGCGCTTGCCGATCATTCCTCCAATGCGCACATTCACGCTCCTATCACTATCGCGCACCGTCAGGCTGAGATTCTTGTCGCCGCCTCGCAGCTTGCCGAGATTTCCACCAGGCGCATTATTTACCTGACTTGGGCTTTGCTCGTCGTCACGATTGGACTTCTTGCGGTGGAAGCAAGGACCATATTCATCCCAAAGAATCCAGATGCAAGTTCCCAGCATATACAGAGTAGCCAGTATGAGTAGGTATTTGTCCCACGCATCACGAATTGACGGTATGACCATGACACCTAACAAGTCGCTGCACGCAACGCCGGTTACGTCTGCTGGTTTGTCGAGAAGATTTTGGTTTTTGGTTGTCATAAGTCCGGCGTGCGTGAGCTTTTTTCGTTAGGCCACCGGGCGGAAGCATTTTAGAAATTCGTCAGGGCTGCCGAGCCATGAGTAGCCCGGAGGCTCGAACATTTCGTTTGGGTTGGTAAAGGTTGTCACCTCGTCTGGCGAGACGGACGTGACCATGTGTTTTGTGCCGCGCCCATCGCCAGGGCCGATATATTGCCACCATGTTTTTTCAGCTATTTTTGTTTGCATATTTTGAATCCGGTTGGCCTAACAAGACGCCGGAGCCAACGGCGAGTATCGCTGTCAGTAGCACGAGAAGTCGTAGGTTATTGGATGTCATAGGCTCGCCGTGGCTCAGCTTTTTTCGTTAGGCGGCTTCACGCGTATGACAAAGACATCACAATGGGCTGGATACTTGGCGTCGTTTTTCGCCATCGCATTTTTCATCACGGCGCTGGAGTTTCGCGGCAGCGGCGGACAGCCAGACTTCTACAAACGCGGTGCCGTCACATTAGACAGATGAGAGCCATGACGCCTAACAAGTCGCCGGAGCCAACCGCCGTTGGCGCTGGCAGTTCCGCTGTCGCGGTTCACGTCACGAGTCGGCGGTGGCTCAGCTTTTTTCGTTAGGCATCAAGATTGGTTTGAGGTTTTATAGAGTTGATTGGTCTGGCGAAGATTTGACCAGTTAGATTTAGATGAGCAAGCTATCGGCAGTTCGTTTGGATTCAGCTCACGCCGGTTCGAGCGGCGAGCAAGTGCGGCGCTTGCCGATTTGCGAGCGTTGGGATTTGCCTGGTATTATTATGGATTTCACGTCTTTGATGCCTAACAAGGCGCTGGAGCCAACCGCCGATGGCGCGGTCCGTTCCGCTATCGCGGTCCACGCTGCGAGTCGGCGGTGGCTCAGCTTTTTTCGTTAGGCCACTTACCACAATTTACTGATGAAGTGCCACGCAACCCAGCCGACCAAGCCGAGGATGATTAGATTTACGATGATTGCGCCGATATACAGCACAGCCGTTAGAGTTATCGCTGTTTTTACTTTGGTTTCAGTTTTCATTTTCAGTTTATGTTTTTAGTTTGCTGCAAAATAGTTGACCAGTGGCCTAACAAGTCGCCGGAGCCAACCGCCGTTGGCGCTTGCAGTTCCGCTATCGCGGTTCACGTCGCGAGTCGGCGGTGGCTCAGCTTTTTTCGTTAGGCATCGCGGCGGCACTTATTGATAATTCAAAACCATGAGCACAGCGTTTGAGCATCCAGATTTTGCCGGAGTAGCACGCTTGTTTCACGGCGTCGAAGGTTTCAGTTTTCACAAAGCTGTCGAGTTCTGCCGGAGTCATTATTTCTTGCAGTCGCTCCGACAGTCGCATTTCTTTCATTATTTCCATAGTTTTTTAAGTTTGTCGTTGGTCGCTATGCCTAACAAGTCGCCGGAGCCAACCGCCGTTGGCGCTGGCAGTTCCGCTATCGCGGTTCACGCCGCGAGTCGGCGGTGGCTCAGCTTTCTACGTTAGGCGGCATAGGACACGTTATGAAAACCGCAATTGTCACTGGAATTATGATAGCCGCTGTTTTGCTTGCAGGATGTTGCAGGAAGAGTGGCACGTCAGGTAGTTCCGCTACGCCACCGAAGTATTATACCGGATTTACTTACGATGGCCCGGTGTCGCCCAATTTACTAAACAAAACAAACATTGTGTGGGAAACCAACGCCATATCAAAATGATGCCGCCTAACCAGTCGCCGGAGCCATCTGCTGTTGGCTTTTGCACAGTTCTTCAGAAGTGGGCATATACGAAAGGGTTAGGTCGATCTCGCCTTCGCCGATGACGATCTTTTCCACGATGGCCTCGGCAATCTTCTGCTTCTGCTCTCGCGCCAGTTTCGGCCATTGCTCATACAGCGTCCACGCTTCCGACAGGACTTCCTCGCCTGATACGTCGTTCACCTTCAAACGGGCGACCTCGGCTTCGAGCTTGGGCAGTTCGGCGACAAGCTGGTTCAGCCGTTCCTCGGCCGGTTTGTAGAACTGGCCGAATCCCTGCGGCGTAACCTGCCCATCCAGATACAACTGGTGTGTCTGTCTCATTTCGTCCCGGACTTTCTGGACCTGCCGCTGCACTGCCGCCAATGCCTGCTCCTTCTCGGCGATGTGGCGCTTAGCTTCGTCCAGGTGCGCGGCGATCTTGTCCCTTGAACCGAAGAAAGCGTGCAGTTCCTCCCTGAATATCGCCTCTAAATCAGCCGTGGGAATCTTCCTGTTACATTTCCGGCAATGGTATTTGGGCGAATCCGACCGGGCATACATCTTTCCTCCGCACTGGCACCACGTCAGATTGCCGAAGATGTGGAGCGGCACCTTGCCGGGCTTCTTCCAGCTTTTCAACTGCTCTTCCATGATGAGGTTCACCTGATTCCACAGTTCGGGCGAGACGATTGGCTCGCACTCGACCCTGCCCCATTCTTCCTCCGGCTTCTCGGTGCCTTTCCAAGAGCCATTCTTGCGAACCCGGTTGAAGTAATACACGCCCTTGGCGCTCGTGTCTGAAAGCGTTCGTTTGACCTGGGTATCGCTCCACAATGCGCCCTTGCGGACGCGGTGTCCGGCGGCGTTCAAGAGCTTGGCCACCGTGCCCTTGCGCTTGTATTGCAGAAACAACTCGTATGCCTTCCGGCGTATGGGCGCTTCATCCGGCTGGACGATGAGCTTCCTGTCTTTCCACTGGTAGCCGTATGGAGCCATGCCATTGATGGTCTTGCCGAGCTTGGCCCGGACCAAGATGGACGCCTTCTGCCGGTCGGCTATCTCCTCGCGCTCCCAGGTGGCCATGGCCGCGATGATGGTGAAAAACAGCCGTCCTGCCGGTGTCGAGGTGTCAATGGTCTCGGAAATGGAAATGAGGTCGGCATTGTGGTCGCGGAAATAGTCGGAGAATTCCAAAAGCTCCTTGGTGTTGCGGGCCAGCCGCGCCAGCTTGGAGAAGATGAGGCCGTTGATGTGGCCGCGCTTCACGTCGGAGAGCATCCGCTTGGCTTCGGGATGGTCCTTGACGGACTTGCCGGAGACGCCGGCAAGGTCATACACCTCCTTGACCGTCCAGCCGCGGGCGATTGCGTATGCCTTGGCGCGTTCAAGGTGGTGGGTGGGGCTTTCGCCCTTGGCCTGATCTTCGCTCGAAACGCGAATCCAAATGCCGACATTTTTGCTCAAGACCTGATTTTCCTTCATATACTACTTCATACCCGAAAATGAATGCCACTTGCAAGAAAAAAGTATGTCTTTTAGCTAATCGTTGTGCTTACATCCCGCAGTGCGACAAAAGAAATTCGTCAAAGAGGCGGATTTGGCAAAACTGGCAAAGGCGGCGCGAAAGCGCGCGCGTCTGTCCAAGGCGGAAGTTGCCAGACAATTGGGCGTCACCAGAGGCACGATTCACCAAGCCGAGGAATACGCCGACATGAGCCTCACCAAATTGCGGATCAAAATGATTGAGAAATACACGCCGGACAGGATTTCCGGCCCACTTTATCAGATTGAAACAGGAGAGTGATGCGGCGAGAACGCCGCTGTTTTCTTTCTCGAAACCGTTGTTGTGCCGTGATCTGTGACGGGTTCGGACAACGAATCGTTGTGCGACTGGCTTTGACACGGCGGACGGGATTTTCTAGGCTCCCGCATGGCAAAAAAGCCGCGGCGAAAATGGTTGGGGCATCGTGTTGCGATGACCAGAAGCCGCAATGTGGCGTTCCTACCAAACCGGCCAAACCCTCGGCCCTCCTCGACACCCGCGTCGTCTACTCGTGCAGGAAATCCTCGACGAGCACATTGCGAAGAAACTGGTTTAACTACCAATATGCGCACCGGACCATTGGGGCCGGAGCGAAGATGATCAAAAACTATGCTATTACAAGAAACTCCAACAGCTGAACTTGTTCAAATTACGAAAGGTTTAGCGGCCTGTGGCAACGACCTAAACATGATAGTTTTGGGCGAGCTTATACAGCGTTATAGCTGGCATGGTTGCCCACCGGAAGATTTAGCGCTCATTGGCGAATTAGATGTTTCATTGCTTAGACAGCTAAATGGTGGCTGCACCATGCTACCGCCAAGAACACGACAATTACCCGGCGCGACTATCCGACCGGCACCGCAATTTTATCAGAAGCAAATCAATTTGCCGGAGGCAAATATTATGACGTCAACGGAAGCAACGAAGCATCAAGCCGCTGAAACCAATTCCGGAAGTGCCGTTAAACAAAAGCCAGAATCTAACGCCAGGACTATCAAAGTGTTTATTTCCTACTCCCATAAAGACGCGGATTTACTCGCACAACTTCACGAGCATCTCTCTGCCCTCCAACGACAGAAATTGCTGGATGCTTGGACTGACAAAGAAATTCATGCAGGCGGTGTGATTGACGACTATGTGGATCAACAGTTGGAGCAGGCTCAAATCTATCTGCTTTTGGTGAGTTCAGCTTTCATTCAATCAAATTATTGTTTTGAAAAGGAGTTCGCTCGCGCCTGTGAGCGTCAGCGGGCAGGCGATGCCGTTATTGTTCCAATTATCATCCGCGAATGTGACTGGGATATACATGAACTTCGCCAATTCAAGGCATTACCGGAAGATGGCAAAGCTGTGATGAGCCGACATTGGCACAATTCAGATGAAGCTTTCGCAAATGTCGTTGTTGGTCTCCGGGCGCTCATCCAGGCTGGGACATTTACAAAGCCAAAACAGCAAAAGGCCGCAAAGTCAGCCAAAGAAAGATTTGTGCCGGATGAACGTCATATTACGGAAGATCAGCGTGTCGAGTTGCGTAAGATCGCCGACGAAATCGTGGACCGGCTGACTGCGCGAGCCGCAAGCGACTCCGACGCCGAATTGCAAAAGAAGAAGGGACGGAACTTCGGTATCCTCTGGAGCCAATTCAATAAGCACTTTAACACCATTGACGGCTTACACTCGCTTCTACGAGAGCATTTCGATGACGCAAAGAGCTGGTTGCTGCAATACCGAGCCAGCAAGAACAAGAATTACAAACGTATCAACCCGCAAAAATATCGGAATACTCTCACAAAGCCTATTTACACCCTAGCTGGGAAACTCGGTTGGACTGATGCAGAATTATATGCCTTCGCTTCGGAGAAACTTGGGTTTGCAACGCCAATCACTGGCCTAAGCGGTCTCGGCATAAGCCAACTAGAACTTTTAAGAGATCGGGTGCGCTACGAACAAACCAAACTCAAGGTAAAAGCCGAACAAGCTAAACTTCGAAAGCGGGTATAGCGCCGTCGGCGCGGCATCATTGTAGAACCACATTCACACAAAATTTAAGCCCCGTCGGGGCGGCATAACTATGGCCCTCATCAAATGCCACAAATGCAGCGGACAGGTCAGCAACCATGTGCGGAGATGGTTGGTTGTCCTGTTCACCCTTGCTGCCATTTCCACCTTTGCCCAAATTCCCGCACCATCGCTGGAACAGATCAAAATTGCCGCTGATGCGGGCGATGCCTCCGCGCAAGACAAAATGGCCGAGCGGGACACGGCCAATGCGGTAATTTGGTATCGCAAGGCGGCGCAACAGGGTTATGTTCATGCTCAAGGCAAACTGGGAGACCGGCTTTTGATGAGCGCCCAGTCCACCATCGGTGCCAAGCCCGAAGCACGCGCCGCTCTGATTGATGAGGGCGTCAAATGGGCGACCTTGGCTGCCAACCAAGGCGACAAGCAGGGCCAAGCCACGCTGGCTTGGATTTATCTCAACGGGAATCTGGTGAAACAGGATTTGATCGAGGCTTACAAATGGGGGGATTTATCCGCAAAAAATCCAAGTTTTGAATTCACCCTTTTTGCCGGGGCATTTTCGCGCGACTCGGCCATTTTGAAAATGGATGCAAACCAAATCGCGGAGGCTAAACGAAGGGTTGCGGCATTTGTCCCGCATCAACCGGACAAGTCCGAACTACCCAAGCCGGCTTGGATGGCGAAACTCAAATTGCAGGGCATCAGCGGCACGGCGGACCATCGGCTGGCCATCATCAACGGCAGGACGATGGCAAAAGGCGATGTGGCCACAGTGACTATTGATGGCAATAACATCAACATCCATTGCCTTGAACTTTCCGAATCATCAGCCAGCATTTCCATTGAAGGAATTGCCAGCACGGAGGAATTGAAGATTTCTGGACCTTAATTTATGGCCCTCATCAAATGCCACGAATGCAGCGGACAACCGATATGCCAAAGCGCCGGGATTCGCCCCAGCCCTCGCGTTCGCCAATTGTGATGGTGTGGTCGTTCATGGTGCCAAAACCAGCCGCCACCCCTGCCATTCTGGAAAATCCCGGTTGTGTCGAATCTCCCGCAATGGTTTGGCGTCAAGCCAAACGCCGGCAAATGCGTTTGGGGCAAACCGTCGAGATAATGGCGGCTGGTTTCGGAATCCGAACGGGCCGTCATCATATCACCGGCTGCGAAAAATTGGCGCGCCAACCGGCGCGGCTGTTTCATGGAAGCGCCCAGTAGGGCGGCGCTTTCTCCCTCAAGGGCGCAAGTCGTGGTGTCTTGGCCAGTATGGTCGTGGCCAAAGTAAAAGCGGTCGTCCTCCGCCTTCAGGCGAACAGGTCGCGATAGCGTGTTCCGGTCGTTGGGCGATAGCCCTTATCTTAAAACCAGTCCCCAACGTGTCGGCGGATATTGGCCGACTTATCGCTTTTTGGTAAAGGACAACGGCTAGTTGGCCAGCACCCGGATAGCCCGAAGGGAGAAAGCGATAAGTCGGGCGGTAGCGCGACGACACGTTGGGGAGCTCGTGGTGCGGCGGTTAAGCCGTAAAAGTAAATAGTGCCGGGCAGCTTGCCCCTACAAACCATGTTTGTAGCCCCTCGTTGGCAGCTAAAATTTGATAGTCGTGGGTTTTTCCGCAGGCTTCGGAAGTGATGCGACCATTTCCAGACTGTGATGCTGGTCACAATAAATCTGGTCGCCAGGGCCGATCCAAAGTTTGGCTCCGTCCAAGTCACATGTTTCTTGGCTTCGGTTTAGGACCGGCTTCGACCATCCCTTGGGTATCCTTAAAAATATTTCCATGATACCTCCATTTAAGCACGCCGTTACGTCTTTGAACAGGGCGTCGTCAACTTGACAAACAGTTGATATAATGTTATGATAGTTAAGTGGTTAAGTGGGTCGTTTCCGCACCACACCACACTTGCCGGATTTGGCAAGTTTGCACGTCTCCATCGTTCATCGTTTGTCACCTAGTCTTCGGCTCTGAACCGCCATCGGATTCGCTTCATTCCCATGAAACCATTGCCCAATTATCTTCAAACTCAGCGCAAACGCCTTTCACTTTCACAGGAGGAAGTGGGTTTTCTGCTGGGCATCACGGGAATGCACAAGGGGGACAAGGTGTGCCGGGACGAAAAGTTCACGCGCGCGCCGTCGCTGCAAGACGCCCTGGCGTATCAAGTGATTTATGGCCGCCCCGTGCGCGAATTGTTTGCGGGCTTCTATCAGCAGGCCGAACAGGACGTGGCCGCGCGCGCGAAGTTAATGAACTTCCGCAAGGTTCGGAAACCCGATCTGCGGAAGCAGCAAGCTCTTATTCATCTGGCTCAAAAAGCCAGCGTTAATCCATCAAACCAATGATTAAAAACAAAAATGTTCGTATTCTGGCCGTCGCCCCGTTGAGCCGTGGCCTTGGCTACGCCGTAATGGAGGGGTTGGACGGGCTTGTGGCTCATGGCAACAAGGTGATTATTCGTGACAAAAATGTTCGTGCGCTGGCTTGGGTGGAAAAGTTCATCCACTTTTACCAGCCGGATGTTCTCGTGCTGCCCGATGTGAATGCACCTGACACGCGCCGCGCGCCGCGCATCAAAACTTTGCACCGGAAGATCGTTGCCTTGGCAAAGAAAAGCCAGCTCAAGGTGCGGTTAATCTCGGTCACACAGGTGCGGGCACAGTTGCTGGGCAGCGTGAAGGGAACCAAGCAGGCGCTGGCGGAAGCCTTGGCGGCGAAATTCCCGGTGGAACTGGCGTCGCGTCTGCCGCCCAAACGCCGACCGTGGATGAGCGAGGATCCGCGCATGGACATCTTTGACGCCATGGGCTTGGCGGTTGTGTTCTGGCCAAAAGGAAAATAGCCATCGTGTAGCCGTTTTATGGCCGGGCCGGCCGGGGTGCGGCTTCCTGCTTAAAAGGGTTCCCGTATTATTCATTAGGTTATTCATTGTATTATTCTGCATGACGATATTGGCATGGGGGGGCATGCCGATATTGTCATACCCCCCATGCCTTTTTTGGCATGCCTCCCCGCCCGCCGATTTTCATGCTGTGGATAAGTTTTGTCCGCGCCGATTGCAGCCGGCGGATTTCGTGGTCGGGCACGCGGGCGAACCGACCGGCGGTGTGGATCACGCGCTCGTTCAGGTTGTGGATGACGACGGTGATGAAGCCTTTTTGTTTCAACGACGCGATGTGCCCTGCGATGCGGCGCGGATGCAGGCCGAAAAAGTCGGCGAAATATTTGTTGGTCGCAAAACAGCCTCGCTCGTTGTCGAGCGAATGAATCTCCACGAACAGGATTTTCTCCATGAGCGGGAGCTGGTCGGAAAGCCAGATTTCCTTGGGAATCCAGATGCCTTTGAAGTCGCGTGCGGGGTTTTCCATGTCTGGCATTATAGCAAGAACGTTAAAATCCCGCTAATCCACAGGTCGGGTTCACAAGGTTTTGTTGGCATGATAAAATGATGGCATCATGCTGGAGGAAAATGAATCAGCCCAACTGCCGGAATTGCCTGGACCCGTGTCTGAAAAAGCGGAAACACCGTCAGATGTTCCGCAGGCTTCGGCAGACTTCCGCACGATTCCGAACGATGCGGAAGCATTCGGAACGGTTCCGCGGGCTGCTGAACGACGGGAAAATCATACCCTGTCGGTGCGGGAAACGGCGCGGAGGTTTGAAGCGGCAGGCGTGGCACGGACGGAGCGGAGCATCATCAACTGGTGCCAGCCCAACCGGCAAGGGATCGCTCGGCTGGACAGCTATTATGAGCCGAACGAACGCAAATACTACATAACGTTGCAAAGCGTGGAGACGGCCATCCAGGAGGAAATCCAGCGGGCAAAACAATCGAAGGAGGCACCGGCTTCGGAAGCCTTCGGAAGCTGTGTGGAACCCGTGAAACATCTTGAGTCCGCCGCCGGGGCGAAAGTAATGAACGAGAAAAAGCTTCAGGAACTAGAGCGGGAGATCATGGATTTAAAAATCACAAACCGGGGCAAAGATTATCTGATTGATCAATTGCAGAAGGAGCGCAATGGATTTTTCGATCAATTATTAAGCGCTAACCGGAAAGTGGGGGAATTGGAAACCAAATTGCTGCGGTTGGAATCGCCGGACTCCAGTGAGTAACGAAGATAAGGATGGTCTCCGATTTCTCTGAACCATAGATCGTTAGCTGCAAAATATGGGGATTCAGATATGCTCATTTGTCCGTCGGCAGTAATCGCAGGCTGAGGAGATTTGCGGAGTGCCAGCTTTTGGCAATGGGATTTGTTGTCAGCGTCACATTGCCTGTGTTGGTGAATCCCAGCGTTCCGGCCAGATATGTGTGTTGAAACTTTGCGTAGTCTCCAGTCGTCGAAGCCGAGGTAGGTGTTCCAGTCCTCGACCAGGCGGGACTCCCGGATCGTTTCGACTTTGATTGGAATTGCAAGGAAAGCGACTTGAAGAACTATGATTGTAATGCCAAACGCGACCATTACCCCGGCTAGTATTCCGCAGATAATTTTATTTTTCATTTTATTCGTATTTCGTTTTTGTTTGTAATGCTGGCATTGCCAACATTTGTCTTCGTGGGATATTTAATTACACTTTGATTATGCCAAGATTGTGTGACATAGAAACCAGATGAATTTTTCGTCATTTTGAAAAAGGGTGATGGGTCATGCGTTCACGAAAGTTCGATGCTGGCTCCGATAATCGCGCGGCGAACAGCCGCATGCTCGGCGAAAAGCGTCATTGAAGCGGCTGATGGAACCGAAACCGGAGTCGAGAGCAACATCCACAATCTTCTGATCGGTAGTGGCGAGCAAACGCTGGGCATGTGAAACCCGGTGTTGAGTGAGATGGTCAATCAACGTCGTTCCAAATGCCTTCCGAAACAGGGTCATGGCGTAATTCGGATGGAGTCCGACTGCCCGACCGATGGTTTCAATAGTCAGTTGCTCCGCGTAACGCTGCGCAATGAGGCAGGCCATCTGCTCAACTTTATTCAGTCCCCCATCGCTGATTACAACCCGATGCTTGCGATTCATTTTTGATACAACGCCCGAATGATTTGCCGCCAGGGCAAACCTCAACAACCGAGCCTCCATCTCCAGCATTACCGCCTTCATAATGCCAGCGTTGCCCTTCCCAAGATCGCTCACCCACTGGGAAAATAATTGTGCGTCGGAACGCACATGGCGCAACTTGCGCTCGCTAACTACACGGCCATGCAACAGACAATGCACCAGTTCATCCGGCAATTTACATTGTAGAAACCAGGCCAGCGGTATCGTCGCCACAAAATATTCCGGTTCGTCACCATATCCAATAATCTGGTGCGGAATCGCCGCCCAGAAGGCGCTTAATTGTCCGGCTTCAATGCGAATTTTTCTCCCACCCAGCAGATAATTCACCCATCCTGATTCGAGAAAATTAAGCTCAATCTCATTGTGCCGATCGGGTCGGCGCATCGGCGTGGGATGCCATCGCACACAGGTAAAACCGTAGGGTGCGAAGTCGGACCGGCGTGAATCAAACGACTCCATAATGTTAGGATACAGGGATTATTTGCGCATTAAAGGGGAGTTTTGTCGAGAACATTGGAGTAAATTATGCCCATTAAATGCCATTTTTTGGAACGTGTGAAATCGAATTTTTACATTGCTGCATTTCAGTTGTTCAAATTTGACCGCATGAAGATTGTTCGCTGTATTTTGCCATTCCTGTTGACCGCTGCGTTCGCGTCGCAATACGCAGGCGCGGCCTGTTTCCCGGGGAGCTTGCATTGCGACTCTTTCACCGACCCCTTGGGAATTGATTCGGCAAATCCTGCTCTTGATTGGATTCTGCAAACCGGCAATCCATCCGCGCGAGGATTGACACAAAGCGCATATCAAATTCTGGTCGCATCGTCGCAAAACCGGCTCGCAAAAGACACCGGCGATTTATGGGATTCGGGAAAGGTTGCTTCGGATCAAACGTATCAAATCGCTTATGATGGCGCATCCTTGAAGTCAGATCAAGCAGTGTGGTGGAAGGTTCGCGTCTGGGATGGCGGGGGGAAAGTTTCCGCGTGGAGCGCGCCGGCGCAGTGGACGATGGGTGTGCTCAATCCGGCCGACTGGCATGCCCAATGGATTACCGCACCATCCAGCTTGCAGGGCAACAGCAACAGCACCTTTTTGCTACGTCACGAGTTCTCCACGAAACCCAAACTCAAGCGCGCGATGCTCAACATCTGCGGCCTCGGCCAATATGAAATTTCCGTCAACGGCAGAAACGTGACCGCGAACATCCTCACGCCCGGTTGGACGGAATACACGAAGACCTGCCTGTATGACGCCTACGATGTGACCGCGCTGATTCAGCACGGCGACAACGCGGTTGGAATTCTGCTTGGCAACGGGATGTATCGCGTTGCGAAAGGTGGACGTTACGCGAAGTTTGAAAAATCCTTCGGTCCGTTGCAGGCCATCGCACGCATCCGGCTCGAATACGAGGACGGTTCTACGACAATCATCGGCACGGACGAAAGCTGGCACGCGGGCATCGGTCCGATGACATTCTCCAGCGTTTATGGCGGCGAAGATTGGGACGCGCGTCTGGAGCAAAAGGGCTGGAACCGTCCCGGCTTTGATGAATCGAAGTGGCTGCCTGTGGAAATTTCCAGCGGTCCGGGCGGCGAATTGCGGGGCATTTCGCGATCCGCGCCGCCGATTCAAATCTTTGAAACGCACATGCCGGTCAGCCAGCATCAAGTCAAAACCAACGTGACGATTTACGACCTTGGCCAAGAGGCATCGCATCTGGCACACTTCGCCGTTCACGGCCCGGCGGGATCGAAGGTGCGTATCACGCCCAGCGAACTGGTCAATTCCAATGGAACATTGTTCGTGAACAATTACAACGGCCGGGCTTGGAGCGAATACACGCTGGCCGGAACCGGCGAGGAAACTTACACCTCAAAGTTTTTCTATTACGGCGGGCGTTTTCTTCAGGCAGAATGCATTCCGGCGGACGGCGGCGCGGAAATTCCAGAAGTTGATTCAATTGCGGGCCTGGACATTCATTCGTCCGTTGCGAAGGCGGGCCAATTTTCGTGTTCCAACGATCTTTTCAATCGCATCGACACAGTGATCCGCCGCGCGGAATTGGGCAACATGATGAGTGTCATTTCGGATTGTGCCAATCGCGAACGCCTCGGGTGGCTGGAGCAGGATCATCTACACGGGCCGTCATTTCACTATGAATATGACATGAGCCCGCTCGTGACGAAAGTGGTCGGCGACATGATGGACTGCCAGTTGGACGATGGATTGATTCCCACGCACGTTCCAGAATATCCGATCATGTCGCCCAAGTGGCGCGACTCGATTGAGTGGGGCACGACCGGCATTCTCATGCCGTGGCAGCAATTTGAATTCACCGGTGACGTCGCCGGTTTGCTGAAGAGCTATCCGATGATGCGGCGCTATCTTGATTATCTGACTTCCAAAGCCACAGACGGAATTGCCGCTCCGGGCCTGGGCGATTGGAATGGCTTGCGCGCAAACACAAATACGCCCAACAATCTGATCGCGACCGCGCTCTATTTTGAAAACGCCCGGGCGCTCGCGCAATCCGCCAAGCTGCTGGGAAAAACCGATGAAGCTGCGGAGTATGAAAAATTAGCCCAAACCATCCGAGCCGCTTTCAACGCCGCCTTTTTCCATCCCGACACGCAGGAATACGGAACCGGCTCGCAGTGCGCCAACGCGTTGGCTCTGGATTTGGGATTGGCAGAACCGACAAACCGCGCGGCGGTGCTTCAGCATATCGTGGACGATTTGGCGCAACAACATTACGCCATGACCATTGGCGAAGTCGGGCTGCCATATCTCCTGCGCGCGCTGGCGGCCGGTGGCCGCTCCGACGTCATCTTCGACATGGCAAATCAAACGGAATATCCCGGCTACGGTTATCAATTGAAAATGGGTGCAACAGCGTTGCCAGAAACCTGGAACGCTGGTCGCAACAACACGCAGATCCAATTCATTCTCGGCCACATCATCGAATGGTTCTATCACGACCTCGCCGGCATCCGGTTTGATCCGCAATCGCTCGGATTCAAGCATTTCGTCATCCACCCGACGGTCGTTGGTGATCTGACCGAGGTGAAGGCCGCCTATGATTCCATTCGCGGACAAATTGTCAGCGAATGGAAGCTGTCGAAGAACACCATCACGATGCATGTCGTTGTCCCGCCAAACACGACGGCGAACATTGACATTCCGACTGTCAACAAAGACTCCGTGACTGAAGGCGGAAAACTCATCGCGGGATCAGGCGAGATCAGATTCCTGGATTTTCAAGACGCTCGTGCTTCCTATCAAGTCGGTTCGGGTGATTACACTTTCAAAGCGGAAACGTCGTCGAAATAGATTTTATGCTGAAGCCATTTTCAATTTTCGTCCTGATGATGGCGCTTGCCGGCGCAGCCGTCGCGCAGGAGAAACCACGCCTGTTCGTCCTCACCGATATTTCCAACGAGCCTGACGATGAGGAATCGCTCGTCCGTCTTCTGGTCTACGCGAACGAGTTCGATGTCGAAGGGCTGGTCGCCACAACTTCGACGTGGCTGAAAACGAAGCCGCGCGAGGATTTGATCCGCCGGGACATCGCCGCCTATGCCGAGATGCGGACGAATCTGCTCAAACACGCGCCGGGCTTCCCTCCAGCGGAACAACTGCTCGCCGTGACCAAGACCGGCCAGATCGGTTACGGAATGGCGTTCGTCGGGGTTGGAAAAAGCACCGCCGGTTCGCAGTTGATCATAGATGCGGCAGACAAGCCGGATTCGAGTCCGCTTTGGATAACGATTTGGTGCGGAGCCAACACACTGGCTCAAGCGCTGACCGACGTGCGTGCCTCGCGCAGCCCGGAAGAATTGAAAAAGTTCGTCGCCAAATTGCGCGTCTATTCCATATCCGATCAGGACGACGCCGGTGTCTGGATTCGCCGGGAGTTTCCTGATCTTTTTTACATCGTTTCGCCGAGCACACATGACGCGAAGGAATATTATCGCGCGACATGGACGGGCATTTCCGGCGACCGCTTTTACAAAAACGGGCCAATGAAAAAATTCGAAATGGTGGATAATCCGTGGCTCGAAGAACACATCATCAACAACCATGGGCCGCTTGGCGCGCTATATCCGCCGCTCAAATACATAATGGAAGGTGACACGCCGTCGTTTTTGGGTTTGATCAATAACGGTCTTGGCTGGGATGTCAGTCCGGCTTTCGGAGGCTGGGGCGGACGCTACGTTTTGTATCAACCGTCGGGCGAGCCGCGAAAAATCTGGACGAACAATTCCGACAGCCGGGACACGGTCATGGCGGACAATGGTCAGACCGTTACGTCCGAACAGGCCACGATCTGGCGCTGGCGCGAACAATTCCAAAATGATTTCGCCGCGCGCATGAACTGGTGCGTCGCGGAAAATTTCACCAACGCCAATCATAATCCAATCGCCGTGCTCAACGGCGACCGCACAAAAAACATTCTGACGATTTCCGCGACGAACGGCGCGACGATTGCGCTCAACGCCGAAGGCACGAGCGATCCCGACGGAAATTCCGTGCGCGCGACGTGGTGGATTTATCCCGAAGCCGGTAACATTTCCGGTGCGATGCTTTCGGCCACGAACGGTTTGCAAACGCAAGTGCAGTTGCCGCAAATCAAGAAGCCCGGAAAACTTCACGTCATCCTGCAAGTGCAAGACGATGGCGAGCCGCCGTTGACTGCGTATCGTCGCGCGATCATTGAAGTTCCGGCCATGACGCAATAAAACAATTGAAAACCATTAGATTTATTCCGTCGTGCGTTCCGATTTTGTCCCTGGTTTTCACGACATTTTTCGTTGCTGAATTGAAGGCCGTGGTCGTGGATCAAACCGGGGGCGACTTGTCATCCGCGATGGTTTGGACGGGCAAACCAATGCTGGATAAAGCGCCGGAAAACATGGTGGCTTTTCGCAAGCAATTTGAAATGACAGCACTGCCGCAGCAAGCAACGCTGCATCTTTTTGCCGACGTGCGCTATATGCTTTGGGTGAATGGCCGTTATGTTGAACGCGGCCCGGCGCGGTTCGAGCCTGCGGCACCGGAATATGATTCGGTGGACATTACAAAATTTATGATCGCCGGCAGCAATGTCATTTCCATTCTCGTCACGGCGCAAATCAGTAACGGCAGAACGCGGCTGCACGAGCCTTGCTTGACGGCTGAACTTGTTGAACAAAACGGCGGCAAATCGAAAATAATTTTCAATACGGACGCAACTTGGAAATGGAGTGACCAGACCCGCTACCGCCGGGCGATAACTGATTGGGCGAACATTTATGATGTGGTGGACGCGCGCGTGGAGGACTGGGATTGGACGCAGTTGGATTACGATGACAGCAAATGGGCTGCCGTTGAGCCGGTGAAAGACAAAACATGGGGAACGCTGACGGCACGCCGCATTCCGCTGCTGCGTGAAACAGTTGTGTTGCCGGAATGGCAGGCGGGTTTGCAATGGCCGGTCACGCTCAAAACGAACGAACAGATCACCTTCAAATTTCCGCACCTGGTTCTGGCCTATGTGCAAATTGAAATGGACGCGGACGAAGACAGTGTTGTGGAACTGACCTACTCGCCAAAAACAAAAATCACCTGTCGCGCGGGCAAGCAGATTTACATTTCCACGGACACGCATTCGATTTTTGAGGGCGGCATCCGTGTCAAGTCCGGGCGGGTCACATTACAGAGCGTGAAGTTTGTCGAGCGGCTTTATCCCTTCGACCAAATCGGCACGTTTGAATCCAGCGATCCGTTGCTGAACCGGCTTTGGAAAACTTGCGTGCGCGGATTGGAAATCACGAGCGAGGACGCTTACGTGGATTGCGCCGACCGCGAGCGTGTGGAGTGGATGGATTGTGATCCGCCGGCATTTGACGTGACGCGCGTGGCGATGGCCGGTTCGGCGGCGGACGGAAAAGAAATATTTGCCGATCCGCGTCTGCTCGAAGAGATGCTGCGGCGCACGGCCTATACGTTGCAACCGGGCGGTTGGGTGAAAGCGCACACATCTTCCGACCGCTTTGACATTCACGCGAAAATGGAAGACCGCGCGTGCGATTGGGTGGAGGGCGCGCGGCGTTATTACGAAAGTTGCGGCCAGACGGACGTCATCCGCGAAATCTGGCCGGCTATTGTCGCGCAGATGAATTGCTTCCTCGACCGCCGCACGCCGCGCGGTCTGGTGCTGGCCCGCGAATGGGTGGTCTGGGGCAATCCGGTCGGCTACCAAACTTGTGAAGGCACGGCGCTAAATGCCTTTGTTTACAAGGCGCTGGTTGACGCGGCGTTTCTGGGAAATCTGATTGGAGAAAGAGAGCAGGCGAAAAAATTCGGCCGCGCCGCCACGGATTTGGCGACGGCGATCAATGCCGTTCTTTGGGATAAAACTGCCGGAACTTATTACGCGGGCTATTACGATTTGGCGGTCGCCAAAAAGGCTCCTGATTATCGTCCGCTCAAGTTGACAGTTGAAAATAATCTGATTGAACCCACGCGCCACGCCGCTTTGTTCGCGCTGGATCAAGGAGTCGTTCCGAAAAACCGCCGGGAAAGCGTGACCAAATATCTGATGGCCCATCCGCCCGTGGAAAATGACATCATGCAGTATTATTATTTTTTCAAACAGCAATACGCGGCGGATGACCCGGCGCAAGACCTGGCGGGCCTGAACAAACAGCGCGCGGAATGGAAGGACATGGCCGAAAGCCCTTACGAGGCGACTTTTGAAGGATTGCATTCATGGGGTTCGCAGGCACATTGTTACGGAATGTTTCCGGCTTATTTTTTAAGCTCCTATGTTCTGGGCGTGCGACTCGACGGACCGGTTCAAAAAAAATCCCTGCTCATCGAACCGCGCCTGGGCGATTTGACCGAAGCTTCGGGAACGGTCGTGACGGAATTCGGTCTTGTGCCCGTGTCGTGGGAAAAAGTCGGGGAACATTGGAGCTTTTCAGCCGAGGTCCCCGCCGGAATCAAAACACGTCTTCGCCTTCCAGTCGGCACGGGCAGGTTCACCGCGATGCTCGACGGCAAAAATATAACTTCAACGCAAAAAGGTCGCTGGTTGGAAATACCATTGAAGGGTGGCCCGCACAGCGGCACATGGAACAACATCAATTAATTCGGGAGCAAATTTAATCTCATGCAAAAACATTTATTTCTACTGCTGGCACTCGCATTGAGTTTCGGCTGCGCATCGGCGCAACCGCAGACAAACCGCCACACGCAAGTCTCTATTCGCGGCGAAGATTTTTACATCAACGGCCAGCCAACCTATGCCGGGAGGACTTGGAACGGCCATCGCATCGAGGGGCTTTTGCTGAACGCGCGGCTTGTGCAGGGAATTTTTGACGATTTGAATCCCGACAACGCGAAGAACTGGGCGTATCCCGACACCGGCAAATGGGACGCTGGCCGCAACACGCGCGAATTTATCGCCGCGATGCCTTCGTGGCGCACAAATGGCCTGCTGGCGTTCACTTTGAATCTGCAAGGCGGTTCGCCGCACGGCTACGGCAATTCAAAAGAGCATCCCGTGATCAATTCCGCCTTCAATTCCGACGGCTCGCTGCGCGCGGATTATTTTTCGCGGCTGGAAAAAATTCTAGATCGCGCGGATGAACTTGGGATGGTCGTCATCCTCGGATATTTTTATCAGGGACAGGATCGCGATTTGACCAATGAAACTGCGGTGATCCGCGCGGTGGATGGCGCGACCGGCTGGGTTCTCGACCACGGTTATTGCAACGTGATCGTGGAAATCAACAACGAGTGCGACCAGCATTACGTCAACGAAATTCTCCGGCCCGAACGCGTGCATGAATTGATTTCGCGCGTGCAAAAAAATGAGCGCGGCGGTTTTCATCTGCTCGCCAGCACGAGTTACAGCGGGCCGCTGCCAAAGGAAAATGTCGCGACGAACGCCAATTTTATTTTAATCCACGGCAATGGTGTAAAAAATCCCGCGCGCATCACGGATTCCATCCGCAAAATCCGCGCGCAGTGCGAAAAGCCTAAGCCGATTCTTTTCAACGAAGACGACAATTACAATTTCGACCTACCAACGAACAATTTTACCGCCGCCGTCAGCGAACACGCCTCATGGGGTTATTTTGATTACCGGCGCAAAGGCGAAAGTTTCAACGAAGGTTTCCAGTGCCTGCCGGCCGACTGGACGATTGGCAGTGACCGCAAACGCGCGTTCTTCCAGCTTGTTTCCGAAATGACCGGGACAAATTCCGCCGCCGACAAAAATTCAATTGGAAAATAAATTTAATGAAATCACTCAAACTAAAACCGCCGGTGCTCGGCGTCATTTACGGCAATCGCGATTTTTTCCCGGATCAACTTGTAACGGAAGCACGCGCGGATTTGGCGAAAGTTTTTGCGAGGTTCGGCATTAAGACAATTCAACTCGGCGAAAAAGATTCCAAGATCGGCGGCGTGGAGACACACGCGGACGCGTGCAAGTCCGCGGAACTGTTTCGCAAGCACGCGGACGAAATTGACGGCGTGCTCGTCTGCCTGCCGAATTTTGGTGACGAAAAGGGCGTGGCCGACACGCTGAAAATGTCGAAGCTCAACGTGCCGGTTTTGATCCAGGGTTATCCCGACGATTTGAAACAGCTTTCGCCCGCGCGCCGCCGTGACGCGTTCTGCGGAAAGATTTCCGTCGCCAACAATCTCGTCCAGGCCGGCATCAAATTTTCGCTCACGGACAAGCACGTTTGCCATCCGACTTCCGCAAGCTTTGAGGTGGACTTGCAAAAGTTTTTCGGTGTCTGCCGCGTCGTGAACGGCGTGCGTGGCGTCCGGCTCGGCGCGGTCGGCGCACGACCGGGCGCGTTCAATACCGTTCGTTATTCTGAAAAAATTTTGGAGCGCCACGGCATCAGTGTCACGACCGTTGACCTTTCGGAATTTCTGGGCAAGGCGGAAAAATTGGACGCGAACGCAATCGCCGTTAAAAATAAACTGGCAGAAATCACCGGCTACGCGCCTGCGCCGGGCGTGCCGCCGGAGAAATTCTTGCAGATGGCCAAACTCGGCGTGATTCTCGGCGACTGGATGGACGCCAACGCGATTGACGCCACGGCGATCCAGTGTTGGACATCGGTGCAGCAAAATTTCGGCTGCAACGTCTGCACGTTGATGAGCATGATGAGCGAAAAATTCCTGCCGAGCGCCTGCGAGGTGGATGTGACCGGCGTGCTTACGATGTATGCAATGCAGCTCGCCGGCGGCACGCCCGCCGCGTTGGTGGACTGGAATAACAATTACTCGGACGACGACGACAAGTGCGTGCTGTTCCATTGCGGCAACTGGGCAAAATCGTTTCTGCCCGACATCAAGATTGCCACTGCACCGATACTCGGCAGCATTCTTGGCGTGGAAAACACTTACGGCGCGCTTGACGGGCGCACGCCTGCCGGGCCGTTGACCTTTGGCCGCATCACGACCGCCGATGCCGATGGAAAAATCCGCAGTTATGTCGGCGAGGGCGAACTGACGAACGACAAACTCGACACGTTCGGCAACCGCGCCGTCGCAAAAATTCCGCGCCTGCAAAAGCTCATGCACCATGTCTGCAAAAATGGTTTCGAGCATCACGTCGTGATGACCCAGTCGCACTCCTCTGGAATTCTGGCCGAGGCGTTCGGAAATTATTTCGGCTGGGAAGTGCATCATCATAACGCGCCGCAAGATTGATTATGGCAAGACCAGTTTTATCTGACCGCGATCTTGCGCTAAAATCCATTCACCTGCGCAAGCAGACGCTCGAAGTGATTTTCAACGCGGGCGCGGGACACACCGGCGGCAGCTTGTCGTGCCTCGACATTTTGAACGTGCTTTACAACCGCATCCTTAACGTGTCGCCAGAAAAAATTCCCGATCCGAACCGCGACCGCTACGTCCAGAGCAAAGGGCATTCGGTCGAGGCGCTTTACGCGGTGCTGGCGGATCGCGGATTTTTCCCCGAATCGGAATTGAAAACCATTTGCCACTACAAATCCCATTTCGTCGGCCATCCGACGCGGCACATTCCCGGCATCGAGATGAACACCGGCGCGCTCGGCCACGGCCTGCCGATTTGCATCGGCATGGCGCTCGCGAGCAAGATGGATTCCGCGCTGTATCGCGTCTTCACGTTGCTCGGCGACGGCGAACTCGCCGAAGGGTCGAACTGGGAAGCCGCGATGTCCGCCGCGCATTACAAGCTGGATAATCTCACCGCGATCATTGACCACAACACGCTTCAGATCAGCGGCCGCACGCGCGACGTGATGAGCAACGAACCGATTGATGAAAAATTCCGCGCGTTCGGCTGGGCGGTGAAAACTGTCAACGGCCACAATTTTGCCGAACTGACCGACGCCTTGAGCAAGCCCGCTGAAATTGGCAAACCAACGTGCGTTATCGCGAACACCGTGAAAGGCAAAGGCGTGAGCTTCATGGAAGACGTTGCCAAATGGCATCACGGCGTGCCGAGCGATGCGGAATTGAAACAGGCGTTGAGCGAACTGGATTTGGCCGAAACAAAATTGAAGGAGGTCGCATGAGTGCGCCAGCACCTTCCATGTATTCGCCCGCCGCGAAGGCGATGGCGGAAAAGCTCGGCCTGAAAATGGGTCGCGCCAATCTCGACGAATTCGCCGCAACGCTGATGGAACTGGCGAAGGCAAATCCAAGTATTGTTGCCGTCACGAGCGATTCGCGCGGTTCGGGAAAACTCGGTCCGTTCGCACAGGCGCTGCCGAAGCAGCTCGTTGAAGTCGGCATCGCGGAACAAAATCTCGTCGGCATCACGGCCGGCTTGGCGGCGTGCGGCAAAAAATCTTTCGGCGTTTCGCCCGCGTGCTTTCTCACAGCGCGCTCACTGGAACAAATCAAGAACGACGTCTGTTACTCGGACGTTCCAGCGACGCTCATCGGCATCAGCTCTGGCGTTAGTTACGGCGCGTTGGGAAGCACTCATCATTCGTTGTATGACTTGGCGGTGTTGCGCGCGATTCACAATATTTCCATTGTCGTTCCGGCGGACAATTTTGAAACGCGCGAAGTCATCCGCCTCGCCGCGAAATCGAAAAAGCCGATTTACATCCGCTTTGGCAAGGCGGCAATGTTCAACCTCCACAAAGCGGAAGATAAATTTGAAATCGGCAAGGCGATTCCATTGCGCGATGGAAACGACGTCGCTTTTATCGCCTCCGGCGAAACGGTGGTTCACGCTTTGCTCGCCGCCGGACAACTGGCCGAACGCGGATTGAATTGCCGCGTCATTTCGATGCACACGGTCAAACCGCTCGACACCGATGCCGTGCTGAAAGCAGGGCGCGAATGTCGCGCAGTCGTCACAGTCGAGGAACATAGTGTCCACGGCGGATTTGGCGAGGCGTGCGCTTCGGTTTTGATGCAAGCCGGCGTGACTGTGCCGTTTCGCATCGCGGGCATTCCTGACGAAGATACCGTCACCGGCGCGCAGGCGGATATTTTCCGACATTACGGAATTTCGATGGAAGGCTTGAGCGCAACCGCGTTGAAACTTTTGAAATGAGTTTGATCCTCGCCATTGACCAAAGCACCTCCGCGACGAAGGCGATCCTCTTCGACGCGAACGGAAAAGTTTTGGACAAAACTTCGCGCGAGCACCGGCAGATTTATCCGCAGCCGGGATGGGTGGAACACGACGCCGAAGAAATCTGGCAAAACGTTTTGGCGGTCATCCGTGAAATCGCCAAACGCAATTCCAGGAAAATCACCCGGCTTGCCGGTTTGAGCATCACGAACCAGCGCGAAACGGCTTTGGTTTTTGACCGCAGCACCGGCAAGCCTTTGCATAACGCGATTGTCTGGCAATGCCGGCGGGGCGACGCAATTTGCCGGAGACTTCGTGCCCAAGGCCATGATGATTTTGTCCGGCAGAAAACCGGGCTGAAAATTGACACTTATTTCTCCGCGTCGAAGTTGAAATGGCTCATCGCGGAAAAACCGGAAATTGCCGCAAAGTTGAAAAACGGCGACGCGGTTATTGGAACGATTGACGCCTACCTGATTCATCGCCTCACCGGCGGAAGAGTTTTTGCCACGGATTTTACGAACGCCAGCCGCACTCTGCTTTTTGACATCGGCAAACTGCGCTGGGATGCCCAACTCTGCAAACTTTTCAACGTTCCGCCGATCGCGTTGCCAGAAGTCCGCGAAAGCTCGTCGCAGTTCGGTGAAACCGACGTGAACGGAATCTTGCCGGGACTAATTCCGATTGTCGGCGTGATGGGCGATTCGCAGGCGTCACTTTTTGCGCAAAAATGTTTTACGCCCGGAATGGTGAAGGCGACTTTCGGCACCGGCACGAGCGTGCTGCTGAACATCGGGGGGAAATTCAAGCCGTCGAAGCGCGGCGCGGTCACCGCGCTCGCATGGGTCTGGCATGGAAAACCGGTTTATGCATTTGAAGGCATCATCAATTTTTCCGCCGCGACGATTGAATGGCTGAAAAATCAACTCGGCTTGATTCAAAGTTCCGCTGAAGCCGAAAAACTCGCAACCGGCGCGGCTGACAATGGCGGCGTTTATTTCGTGCCGGCATTTGCAGGCTTAAGTGCGCCGTATTGGAATCCCGAAGCCCGCGCGGCCATTCTGGGCATGACGGCGCACACAAAAAAAGAACACATCGTCCGCGCGGCGGAGGAAGCGATTGCGTATCAAATCCGCGACGTGCTGGACATGATGCGCGGCGATGCCAGAATCAAATTGAAAATGCTTCATGCCGATGGCGGGCCGACGCGCGACAAATTTCTGATGCAATTCACCGCCGACATCACGGGCGTGGCCTTGGAAGTCTCTGAAGTCGCCGAATCGTCGGCCTGGGGCGCGGCGATGATGAGTTTGCTCGGCTTGGGAATTTACAAGTCGCCGGGTGAACTGGCAAAGTTGTCGCGCGCAACAAAAACTTTTCGCCCGGGAATGCCGCCGGCGCTGGTCGGAAAAAACTGCGACGGCTGGAAGCGAGCCGTAAAAAGAGTGTTGTGAATTTGAACCCGATAAATCCAAAATATAATCCATGAAAATAAATCCATTCAAACTGGTGCTCGTCGTCTGCCTGACCGCAGCGGCAATTTTGTTCACGCAAAGTTCGTCTGCGCAATCCGCGTCGAAAGGCAAAATCGCCGTGGTCGTTTCCACGCTGAACAACCCGTGGTTTGTCGTGCTCGGCGAGGCGGCCAAGGCGCGCGCGATCGAACTCGGCTACGACGCGACGGTCTTTGATTCGCAAAACGACACGGCGAAGGAGGCGGCGAATTTTGAAAACATCATCGCCAGCGGCTACAAGGCGATTGTATTCAATCCGACAGATGCGAACGGCTCAATCGCCAATGTCCGCAAGGCGAAAGACGCGGGCATACCGGTTTTCTGCATTGACCGCGAAATCAATTCGACAAACGCGGCAACGGCGCAGATGCTATCGGATAATTATTCCGGCTGCGTGAAGCTTGGCGAGTATTTCGTCGAAGAAGTGGGCGAAAACGGCAAATATGCCGAGTTGCTTGGCCTGGTCGGTGACAACAACACTTGGAACCGCTCGAAAGGTTTCCACAGCGTGGTGGATCGTTACCCTGGTCTGAAAATGGTCGCGCAGCAAAGCGCGGACTTCGACCGGGCCAAGGGACTGGAAGTGCTGGAATCCATCCTGCAAAAAAATCCCGACATCAACGCCGTGTTTTGCGGCAACGACGCGATGGCGATGGGCGCGTATCAGGCGCTGGTCGCCGCCGGCAAGGACAAACAGGTGAAAGTTTTCGGCTTTGACGGCGCGGACGACGTGGTGAAGCTGATTGCCGAAGGCAAAATCACCGCGACGGGAATGCAGTTCCCGAAAAAGATGGCCCGCCAGGCCGCCGAGTTCGCCGACCAGTATCTCAACGGCAAACGCGACTTTCCGCAGAAGATTCCCGTGGCGGTGGAACTGGTCACGCAGGAGAACGTCGGCAAATACGGCGATTACGGCCGCAAAAAATGATGAAACGCGCCCTCCTCGCCGTGGTCGCGCTGGGGCTGCTGGCCGGGGTGTTCCGGTTTGTGCCGCTATTTCATCTCGTGCCGCTCAAACAGGAGCAAGGACGACAGGCGGCGGCGGAGTTCAACCCCACGAATTTCGCCACGGCGTTCTGGAATGACAAGCTGTTGAAATCGCTCGATCGCGCGGCGGACGCCGGTCAGGTGTTGGCCGCGCTGGCCAGCGACCCGCAAAAGGCGCGCACGCAATTTGGCCGCACGCTGGGCATCAGCAGTTCCACCCTGTTTTTCCTGCGTGGAACCGGCCGCGTGGTCAGTGTGACGAAAAAAGGTGTGGCGCTCACATTGAAAGATGACAGTGACACGGCGGACATCCTGTTGCCGACGGGACTTTTGTTTGGCAACACCGTGCGCGACGGCACGGGACTGCTGGATGCCAGCGCGTTTCCGAACTCGCAACATTTCAATGATCTTTCAACCGAGTTGAACCGGATGGTTGAAATCACCCTGCTGCCGAAACTGCGCGAACAGGCGAAAGTCGGCGTGAAAATTTCTTTCGTCGGCTGCGCGGAAGTTACCGAAGAAGACGCCGACGCAAGGCCGCTCAAAGTCATTCCGGTGTCAGTCAAGCTGGAATCGCCGTAATGAATCCGCCCGTCTCCAACGCCACTGAAACCGATGTGCTGCTCGAAGCACGCGGCATCACCAAGGCGTTTCCCGGCGTCCGCGCGCTGGAAGACGTGCAAATCACCGTGCGGCGCGGACGGGTCAATGCGCTCCTCGGCGAAAACGGCGCGGGCAAATCCACGATGATGAACATTCTCGCAGGCGTCTTTCCGCCGGACGCCGGGGAAATTTTTCTGGCGGGCCGGCCGGTGCGTTTTGCCAGTCCGAGCGCGGCGCAACAGGCGGGCATTTCCATCATCTTCCAGGAATTGAACCTCGTGCCGCACTTGAGCATTGCGGAAAACATTTTTCTCGGCCGTGAACCGCGCAACGCGGTTGGCCTGTTGGATTATGCGCGAATGAACCGCGACACCCGCGCGCTGCTGACGGAATTGGAGCTGGATGCGGACCCGCGCACGCCGGTGGCGCGGCTGCGGGTCGGAGCGCAACAGGTGGTGGAGATTGCCAGGGCGGTGTCGTTCCGGTCGCGTGTCGTCATCATGGACGAGCCGACCTCGGCCATCACCGAGCACGAGGTGGCGGTGCTGTTCCGGCTCATCCGACAGCTCAAGGCGCGCGGCACCGGCATTGTTTACATCACGCACAAACTCGACGAACTGGAGGAGATCGCCGATGACATCACCGTGTTCCGCGACGGCCGGCTCATCGCGACCAGGCCGTTTGCCGACACCACACGCGACGAAATGGTGCGGCTCATGGTCGGGCGCGACCTGACGGATTTGTTTCCGAAAACTTCCACGACCGCCGGCAACGAAATGCTGCGCGTAAGAAACATTTCACTGCGCCATCCCGAACGCGCCGGGGATTTTGTCGTGCATGACGTTTCGTTTTCCGTGCGCCGGGGCGAAGTGCTGGGCCTGTTCGGCTTGATGGGCGCGGGGCGGACGGAGTTGCTCCAGACGATTTTTGGCCTGCACCCGCGCGCCGCCACCGGAGAAATTTGGATCGAAGGCCAACCGGTTTGCATCCGCTCGCCGCGCGCGGCGATTGATGCCGGGCTGGCGCTCGCGCCTGAAGACCGCAAAGGCGACGGTCTGGTGCTCATGCATAGCGTCGTCGAAAACACCACGCTCGCCTGTCTGGAAAAGATTTCACGGTGCGGTTTGCTCCGGCCTGCGCTCGAATGCGATCTTGTCAGCCGCTACGTCGAACGTCTGCACGTCCGCACCCCCACCCTGCATCAGGCGGTCCGCCATTTGAGCGGCGGCAACCAGCAAAAGGTCGTCCTCGCCAAATGGCTTGCCACCGAGCCAAAGATTTTGCTGCTCGATGAGCCGATGCGCGGCATTGACATCAACGCAAAAAAAGAAATCTACGCGCTCGTGGATGAACTCGCCCACAACGGACTCGCCGTGGTCATGGTTTCGTCCGAGCTGCCGGAAATTCTCGCCATCGCCGACCGCATCCTCGTTCTGGCCGAGGGCCGCGTGACGGCGGAATTTGCGCGCGGCGCGGCCACGGAAGAAACCATTTTACAGGCCGCGTTGCCCGGCGGCAGAAATTAAATCCCGAGCATGAACCGGAAAACTCTCATTGAACAGCTCGCGCGCTTCCAGTCGTTTCTCGCGCTGGCCCTGATGGTCATCGCGCTGAGCCTGGCCTCGAACAATTTCCTGACCGTGGACAACACGATGAACGTGCTGCGGCAGATTTCCATCAACCTCTGCCTGTCGCTTGGCATGACGCTCGTGATTCTTTCCGGCGGCATTGATCTGTCCGTCGGCTCCGTGCTGGCGCTGGCGGGCGCGGTTGCCGCCGGGCTGTTGAAAAACGGGCTGGCCCTGCCACGCTTCAATCTGCTGGTGCAATTCACCGTGCCCGGCGCCATTGTCACGGGAATCGCCGTCGGCCTTGCGCTCGGCTCGTTCAATGGTCTCGCTGTCACGCGCTTCAAACTGCCGCCGTTCGTCGCCACGCTCGGCATGCTGAGCATCGCGCGCGGGTTGACGATGCTGTGGACCGGCGGATTTCCCGTCACCGGCCTCGGCGATGACTTTGGCCGGCTCGGCACCGGCCACGCGCTGGGCATTCCGATGCCCGTGTGGATTTCCGCCGCGCTTGTGGCCTTGTTCATCGTCGTGACGCGGCGGACGCGATTTGGGCGGCATCTTTACGCCGTTGGCGGCAACGAACGCGCCGCCACCTTGAGCGGCCTGGCCGTGCCGCGCATCAAACTCATGGTCTATACCCTCGGCGGCGGGCTGGCGGCGGTGGCCGGACTGCTCGTCACCGCGCGGCTGGATTCCGCCACGCCCAACGCCGGCCTCGGCTATGAACTCGATTCCATCGCGGCGGTGGTCATCGGCGGCACGTCGCTTTCCGGCGGCCGCGGCTCGATTCTCGGCACCGTGCTGGGCTGCCTGATCATTGGCATTTTGAACAATGGACTTTTTCTGCTGGATGTGTCGCCGTTCTGGCAGCAAGTCGTCAAGGGGTTTGTGATTCTTGCCGCCGTGGCGGTTGACAAAGCGAGTAAAGCGGAAAGATGAAAATATTTGCGACTGTATTTATTTGACCAAGGCAACGTGGGGCACAACTTAACCGCCTTGGACGGGAGTAAGTGTGGACTGACACGTTTTCGTAGTTTAACGGCTGGCAATGCCAGTGAATCAAAAACTCACGAATGAGCACGAAAAGATGGCTTCCGAACCTTGTTGCCTCACTGACCCCAAGCCGAGTTAAGATGCGTGTTTCCATGCCTGCATAAACTGCTGCGCACGAATTTTTCACGGGGAAGGCGGAATAATCCCAGCCCATCAGTGCTCCGATTCGCCGGGGATTTCAGGGGTGCCGGGGTCGTCCAAAATTTGCACGGCGGAGGCGTCGCCGAGATCTTTCCAATCCTGCAGCACCCAGACGACTTTTTTATCCAGAGTCACTTCGACAAGTTGCGGGCCTTTGCCGCTCCCGCCGCGCGAACAGAAAATGGTATTGCCATTGGCCAGACGTGTGCAGCTTTGCGGTGCGGAAACCAAGCGATATGCTGCCGGCAAATCAGCATTTTTGCATTCCCAGACCGTCTCGCCCTTGGGATTGACCTCCCGCGTGAGGCTGTCGTGCTCATCGGTGATGAGCGTGTTGCCATTCTTGAGCCGGAGGGCGGCCCATGGCGACCGGATGGGGCAGCTCCAAACTTTGTTAAAATCCTTGTCGTATTCGACGACGTTGCTCTCGTTGAGATAGGAAACGAGATACGTTCCCTGCGCAGTAAGGCGTGCCCGGCGGAATTGCCCATGAATATAATTTGGATTGTATGCCTGATGGTAGGGAAGTTCGTGGTTCACCTCCACCACGCCGGTCTTGATATTCACGATCATAAGCCGGGGTGGCAGACCGTTCAGGACGAACATCACCTTGTCCAGACCGATGGGCTGGCACGTGTGGACTTCCGTGTGGTTGGTGCCGGCGGGAACCGAGCAATCGTAACGCCAAACCACTTTTTTGTCCGGCGTGATTTCGGCGACATACTGCATCCGCGTGAACAGGATGTTCCCGTTGGAAAGCATCCACACATCGTCATATTCGTAACCTTTGCCGGTTTGATAAGTCCAGATGACCTTGCCGTTATTGACGAGGAACATTTTGGTGTAGTTTTCACCGACGTAAAGCATCGGGTGCTGTGCCAAGCCATTGCCGGGCAGGCCAAGAGGCGTGACCGCGTTCGTCCATTTACCCATGGGCGACTCGATTTCCGCAGGGCCCATCGCGGGGACATCCGTGGCGGTGAAGCGGTCAAGCATGGCCATGCAGGGAGTCGCGGAGGTTGCGCCTGTGGCGGTTTGTAGCGTATGACAGCCGGTTAATAGGGAGGCGATGCCAATTGCCGAAAACATTGCAATCAAGGAGCAGTTTTTTGAGTTCATAGGTTTGTAGAGTTGAGTTGATAAAAAGCAAAGACGGTCGTCAACGAAATTTGGCTTGGTTGAGATGTGCAAATCATTTCTTCACAAGGACAATTTTGTCGCGATCTGGTTGCGCAAGGCAGATGACGCGGCAGCCTGACGTGAGAAAAGCTGCTCCGGTGCGAGCATCAGATTGTTGTCGCGTCATAAACGGTAATCGAAATAAACGGTTCATAAATGCGCTTGTTCATGGCAAAGCCGCGCGCAGCTTGATGGCTTTGACCGGCAGCGTGAGTGCGGCAGAATTCAGGCCGTCGGCGCTGGCAGTGAGTTGAATCGCGCTGGGATTTCTTGTTTGAATGGTCCTGCGCGGATTTTCCGTTTGCACGATGACTTGGGCGAGGCCGTTGAACAGGCTGCGCTCGCTGCCCTTGTCGGCTTCGTGGCAGCTTGGGTCGCCATTGCCAACGCCGATGATTTTTCCGCCGGTGATTTCAAACTTCACGAAGTTGGAGGCCGTGGGAACTACGCGGCCTTGCGCGTCAACGGCTGAAACATTGATCACCGCCACATCCTCGCCGTCGGCATTGATGCTTTTGCGGTCCGTCATCAAAACAAGTTTCACCGGCGCGCCGGTGGTTTCAACAACGGTTGTCGCGGCCACTTTTCCATTTTTGTAACCGTGCGCATCGAGTTTGCCGGCTTGGTAAGCAACCCTCCATTCGAGATGCGACAGTCGCGGCACGTCCTTTTTGCCGAGGCTCTGGCCGTTCAAGAAAAGTTCGACTGCCTCGAAATTGCTGTGGACCCACACCTCGATTTCCTGGCCTTCCTTGCCCGGCCAGTTCCAGTGCGGCAAAATGTGCAGCACCGGTTCATCGGTCCACCATACTTTGTAAAAATAAAAGTTGTCCTTCGGAAAACCGCAGGTGTCGAGAATGCCGGTCGGCGATCCGATCCCCGGCCACGAATACGGCGTCGGCTCGCCGCGATAATCAAAACCCGTCCATACGAACGCGCCGGCCAGCCATGGACGCGCCGCGTAGTAATTCATCCACGCCTCGGCGGTAGAACCCCATTCGCGCTGCGAGTCGCCTCCACGGGGCAAGTTGCGGTCGTAAGCCGAAAGATAAGCGTTGGTCTTGTCATTATGATAAATGCCTCGGGTGCTGCTGGTGCTGCCCTCTTCTGATCCAAACGCAGGCTTGTTCGGAAACGCTGCGTGAAATTCATCCATGTCGAGAAAGTGGCCGCGATTCTTCGAATGCGTGCCTTGGAACCAGTAATTGAAGCCCTGCACATCGAGCACCTTGGAAAAGCCATTGCCCCAATCCCAATTCATTGCACACGTCGCGGGCCGTGTCGGGTCGAGCCGGTGCACGATGTCCTGATTCGGCACGGCGAGTGTTTGGGCGAATTTATCACTGCCTTGCGCTGACATCTCCTCGTTGCCGATTCCCCACGCAATGACACTGGGGTGATTGCGATCGCGATGGATGAGATTTTCAAAATCGCCCAATGATTGCGTCGTGTCGCCAAGACGACGCTGCTCGGTATAAACCAAAATGCCAAGTCGGTCACATGCGTCCAGCAATTCCGGCGTCGCCGGGCCGTGCGCGGTGCGATAAGCGTTACAGCCGAATTTTTTCAGTTGCTCAAGCCGCCACACGTTGAGCGCGTCCGGCACCGCGATGCCGACGCCTGCTGCGTCCTGATGATTGGCCGTTCCTTTGATGAAAACGTGTTTGCCATTCAGGAGAAAACCTTCATTGGCGTCCCATTTGATCGTGCGGATACCGAACGGCGTTTCATAAACGTCTGACAATTTGCCCCTCACTTCCACCCGCGAAATCATTTTGTAAAGGTAAGGATCTTCGAGCGACCAGAGCCATGCGGACGCGACTTTTATTTCTTGTGAAACAGTTTGTTCGGCGTTTGTCCCGATGGCGATATTGAACGGCTCGCTCAGCGCGACTGTTTTTCCATTCGCATCCACGATTTCGGAAATGATTCTGGCGTTCACCGGCGAACCGGAATCATTGCGCACCGTGGTTTCCGCCGAAACTTCCGCGTTTTGATTTGTCACCGTGCTCGTCACAAAAGTTCCCCAATGCGCGATGTGCGCCGCGCCGGTTTTGACGAGCCAGACATGACGGTAAATGCCCGCGCCCTCGTAAAACCAGCCTTCGAAGCGCGTCGCATCCACGCGCACAACCAGCGTGTTCGTGCCACCGTAATTCGCGGCACGCCTGATGTCATAATAAAAGCTGCCGTAGCCGCTGACATTTCTGCCCAGACAGACGCCGTTGAGCCAGACCAGACAGTTGCGATATACGCCGTCAAATTCAATCCACAGCGCCCGGCCTTTGTCGCCGGCCGGTAGTTCAAACGTGCGCCGATACCAGCCAATGCTGTTGGTCGGAAAATTCGGGCCAATGGGTTTGTAGCCATGAGCCTTGTCACCATTCTTGTCGAACGGCAATTCCACGGCCCAATCGTGTGGCAGATCCAATGTGCGCCAACTAGAGACATCGAAGCCGGGCTGCACAAAGGAAACATCCTTGCCGAGATTCGTCGCGGCGGCGTCCACGCGCAGCGGGGCGTTTGTAGCTTCCTGCCTGTCGTCATCGGGCCGGGTTTTGTCAAGGCGGGCGAACTCGGGATAATTGAATTGCGCGCCCGCGTCCGGGGCATCCCCCAGATGAAACTGCCAGCCAAAATCCATCAGCAGGCGCTCGCGGGGCGCATCATCGGCTGCAAAAACAGTAGTCGCGCCGATAACGAGTATCGCGATCAAAATTCGCAGGGATTTCATTGAGCCAATTCTTTTCGATAAATGATTGTCACGCAAGCCAGTTGTCGCTGGACTGCGTTAAGGCCAAGCACTACCAAATGAACCATTGCCGGTGCGCTGTATAGGGTCGCCCATAAAGTTCATCAGAATTAATCCGCAGGACAAATACGCACCAGAACGACACCATGCGTGGCGACGGGCGCTTCAAATTTGTCGGAAAAGATGCCAATGTCCTTTTGCCGCCACAGGTCGCGCACAGTCTGTTTGCCGGATATTTTCAAATCTGAAAAGTTTGCGGTGACGGTCGCATTGGTCGCGCTGCGGTTGAAGAGGCCGACGGCCAGCGAGCCGTCCTCCAGCGGTTTGGCGAAAACGTCCAGATCATTTTTACTCGCAACGCACACGGCTTGTTTTCCGAGCGCATCCTGGTCCACCGCCAGCACTTCGTCGTTGCTCAAAAGGCTGAAGGTGAAAGCGTCGAGCTTCTCCAGATCGCAGCCGATGAGCAGCGGCGCGGAAAGCAGGCACCAGAGGCTGATGTGCGTGTATTGTTCGTCCGGCGTGAGTTTCGACGGATGAGGCTTGCCCCAGCCGACCTGTCCGACGACGAGCATGTCGGGATCGTTCCAATGTCCCGGCCAGGAAAATTGCGCCCACGGCCCCTCCGAAAAACCGATGCCGCTCATGCTGCCCCAGGAATCGTTGATGTCGCCGGTAGTGCGCCAGGATTGGGCGAAGGGCGCGATCGCCGCGATGCGATCCAGCAGGCGGTCGCGCGAATTGTTGGACAGGCTCAGGATGATGTCACGCTTCGCTGCGCGCAGAGCGCCCGCCATCTCCGCAACTTGCGGAAGCTCGATGGGATTCCAGTCATACTTCAAATAATCAACCCCCCACGCGGCCCATTGCGCGGCGTCGTTGGTGGCGAAGGAATATTTTCCTACGGCATAAGGCAGGATTTTTTTGTTGCGTGGTGCGTTGTTGGTTTTGGGCGGCCACGCGCCTTCGGGATTTTCCGACGAGCCGCCGATGACCCTCCCGTAGGAAGTCACCCACGGCGTCGAATAAATCCCCGCCTTCAGGCCGAGCGCATGGATTTCGCCGCACATTTTTTCCATGTTTGAAAAATTCGTGCCCGGCTGGATTGCGTTGAATCTTCCGCTGCGCCGTCCCTGCCAGCCGTCGTCCAGATTGATGTAGGTCCAGCCGTGTTGCGACAGTCCCGACGCCACCATCGCGCAGGCGGCCCGCAGCGCCTGGTCCTGCGTCACGTGTGCGCCGTAGCAATTGTAACTGTTCCAGCCCATCGCCGGCGTTAGCTCAATCTCTTCACCCACGACAATGCGGAATTTCTTTTCCGCCGTTCCCAGGGAATTTTTCGCGCGCAGAACGACATCAGTCTCGCCGGGCTTTTCCAGCGAGCCGGTGATGCGCCCCGTCTTGGAATCCAGCTTCAAACCGCGCGGTAGATTGTCGGCGGAGAATTTCATCGGACGGTTGCCCGTGACAGGCATGGTGTAGAGGAAGGGCGAACCCGGGCGGACACCAAAGATTGCCGGGCCATTGATGCGCGGTGTCGCGGCGGGTTTGGGCGTGAGAATCACCGGTGCCGGTGGAGGAGTTGCGGAGGCAAGCGCGGAGTTGGTTGGAACGTCTGCTGCCCCCAGAACGCCCGCGCTGAAAAATAATACAACAGCAATCAAATCGCTTTGTCCCATGGATTTCATATCTATCAAACAGTATTTAACCAAACACCATGACAAGGCCATAAGCAATGGAAGATTTCATGTTTTGGTCAAGCTATTGGGCTTTCATTTCTCTGGCGATAACAATATCGTGTTCGACACTTTCCGTCAGCGCGTTGAGGTCTACATAGCCAATGCGCGTCAGCAGTTGCGGTTTGTATTGTGCCGAAGTGGTTGCGGCGTATTTTTTCCAGTGATCGAGCGCTTGTTCCAAATGCGCGATGGCGGAGGTTTGCAACTCCGGCTTTCCGGTTTTCTCGAACAAGGCCAAATCGGTCGCACCAAGAATTTTTTCTGCATAATAATTTCCCAAGTGCGCCATCGCGGTCAGATCGCCGAGAGTGAAACGTAGTTCCTTTTCTTGCACAACTGGCATTTCTGATAAAAGTTTTAACGCCGTGCCGGCATCGGCTTTCAGGGCTTCGGCAATTTGCGGCGGCGTAATTTCAGAAATGGTTTCATGCTGAATTGTTTTTTCGCAATAAGTCGAAATGTCGAGAATACCCGTTCCAGGCATCGTCTTGCCTTTTATAAAATCCGTGACTGTATAAAAACCTTTGCTGCCTGCTGGATGGCGCACGCACGCTTCGGGAAACCAGCCGAGATCATTGCCGCCGCCAGCCCAGAAAAAGCGGTCAATCTGCGGAATCACGCGCGACGCGGCGCAGTAAGCTGTAAAAAGTTTTGTCCCGTCCACGTTCGGAAATTGTGCGGCCAGGGTTTTTTCAAACAACGAATCGGAAAGTGCTGGATCGTAGCTCAATCTTCCCCAAAGCATGAAGCTGTAATTATTTTTCTTGATGAACAACTGGCGCGGCGAGTCGGGTTCGGTGCTGGTGAATTCACGGCCCCAAACATAGCCGTCGGGCCCCATGAGAAAACCCGCCAGCCTGTCCGCGTTTGGCATGTTGAAAATGTAATTGCGTGCGAACGTCGGGTCGCCCCAGCGAAAATCGTAGATGTCGTCGTTGCGGACTTCAAACCAGAGGCGCTGGCCGGTCGGCAACTCGGCCAGCGTCGGCTTCGCGAAAGGCGGATTGGTTGAGGAATACATATGCGCGACGGAATACTTGAAGCTTAGGTCAAACGTGTCTGGATACTCAGCCCATTCTTTTTCGATTTCTTTAATGGTCGTCTGGTGAATCCGGTGGATAAGCGAAAATGTCCGATCCGGCTGGAGATTTTTTGCGTCAAGAACTCCTTCGCCGTAAGTTCTCCAAAGCCATTTCTCGTTCGTGAACTCGCCCGGCAGCTTCTGCATATTTTCGCCGCCTGTGATGCCGATGCCTTTCAGCAGCGGATAGGTCAGCAGCGTCTGCGTCACACTTTTGCGGAAATAATCAATTGTGTTGGTGTTGTCCTGCACCGACGTGATGCCATATTTGCCGTCCGTGCCAAAAACAAAAATGTTCCAGGTGAACAAATAAACATCAATGCCGCGGTCATGCGCGTATTGCATGACCTCGCGCCAGAATTTGATTTTCTCCTCGATGGACATTTTCTTCACCGTTTCCAAATGCCCCAGCATGGACGGGCGGACCATGTCCTTGCCCATGAGACTGAACGACGTGTCGAACTTCTCCGTCGTGCGCATCACGTCGTTGAGCGCCACATCGGGATAATCCGGCACTTTCACCAGCGACGGAAACGGATGCAGATTCCAGAGCGAAAGTGTGTCGTAACGGTCGCGCGCCATCTCGTCCAAAAACTCCCGCCAGAAATCCATGCTCCACATTTCTGGGATGTTCTGCTGCGCCGCATCGCCCGCGTCCGAATAGCTCGGCGTGCGAGCGTCGAGCGGGATGTTGAACTTGATGCCACGCCGCTCGATGAAAGGCGCGTGTTCGCCGTCTTTCAATTGGCCGAGAATTCCGAGCTTGATCGCCTCGGCCACGTCCAATCCGCCATACATCGCACCGACCGCGTCCGCTCCGACAACGAAATAATTTGTGCGCGTTCCTTCAATTCTTGTAGAGATGGAATATGATTCCGCTTTCTGCAAGGAGATTGAATTCATCAAGCCAAAGGGTTGCGCCTTGGCGCTGGAAGAAATCAGAATAATTCGGATGGTTTGTGGAGCTTCAGACAATTTAGCCAAATCCAAAGCCGCGCAATTGACTCCTTTTGCCTGCGCCGCCGCGCAGATTTCCGCCGCGGCGAATTCCACCTGCGGAATTTCATGCGAATAAAACAAACCAATTTGTTGTGCCGTCAGCGCTGATGGCATGAGTAAATAAAACGCAATCAGCGTCTGGCAAAATGGCCATTTCATCATGGTGAACATTGGGAAGATCGGTGACTGGCAGTTTCCTTGCGATTTAATTTTGCCACAAGATTTTTCAGCGCGTCTGCGTCGCCGACGTTGCCGGGAAAAACGATGTAGGGCAGGCCGGGAAATTTTGCCGTCGCATCCGGTTCCCAGACCGGCACGCCCGGCAAAATCTGGCCGCGCACCAGCGCGCGTTTCACGCCCAGGCCGCGCGTGGCAAGGTCGCTGGACGTGATGCCGCCTTTGGCGATGAGATAGCGCGGACGGACGGATAAATTTTGAACGAGTTCCACGAGCGAGTTGGAAATCTGGCTGCCGATGGCGAGGCTCGCCGTGGCATCCGCGCCTGTGACCAGCATACGACTGGTGAACATCACCACGTCCTTTCGATCCCGCAGGTGATGATTCATTTCCGCCGCCGCGCGCGAAATTTCAGAATCGCGCGTGGCATCCGCGAGCAGCGCGTTCACAGAAATTTCCACAGCGCACGTTTCGCCCGCCTCGAGCAATCGCTGCAATTGTTCCGTGGTTTTCGGCACATAAGAGCCGACGACCGTCAATCCGCCGCCCGTGCCGGTTTTCAAATCCACCGCCGTGAGCAACGGGCGCGGCGCAAGTCCCAGCCGCGCGGCGACGAACGACGCGGCGGTGCGAAACAAGAAGCGACGGCCCTGCTTTTCCGCCTCGAGCAAGCCCTGCACGAAAACCTCCAGATCGCGCGGGCACGCGGCGTTCACCACGCACACGTTGCCGGAGGAAATTTTCAGCAATTGTTCGCGCACCGCATCCGGCCCGCCGCTGCGAATGGTTTCCAGTGAAATCGCCGCAACCGATTTCGCCGTCACCGCGCCGCCGGATTTTTCCGCCACCCACTCGCGCAAGTTTGACGAGTGATAGCCGAAAGCCGCGTCGCGCGCGAACGGGGTTTCCGCCGCCGGCACGAGCGCATCGCCCTCGGCGACGTAGTGAATGTCGTTGATCGTGAAACGGCCGCCGGCTTCAAAAAATGGAATCAGCAGCACCGCGTCAAAACCGCCGAGAATTTGCGCGAGCACGTCGGTCTCCAGCGGAAAATGGCCGCGCAACGTGGAATCGGAACGGGAAATGACATCGAACTTTTTTTGCGAGAAATCGGCGGCGGCTTTCAAGTTGTTCGCAATTTCGCGGTTCAAATCGCGCGCCGCGTCCGCCGTGAGGCTGCGCGAATTCGTGAGAATATAAAAGCACGCCGCGTCATTTTCAAATTCGGCGCGCAAGGTTTCCACCTCCCAGGTCGTCAGCACCGGCACGTCATAAACCGTCTGCGTGCCGGTCGGGTCGTCGTCGAGCACGACAATTTTCCGGTGTGCGGCGGCGACAGTTTCGCGAATGGCAGTCAACAAATCCTGCGGCCAGACCGGCGGCAAGCTGGCGAACAATTCGGACTTCAACAGCCGATTTTTTACCGGGGATTGATGATGGGGGATTTTTGATTTCATCGGGACGCGCTCTTCATCAATCCCAAATCCCCAGTCAAAAATCGCAAGTCTCCAGTCAAAAATAATTTTCCCCGTTTCATTTTCCCGTGACCTCCACCTGCACGCCTTGCGTCGCGGACTTGTCAAGAAAAAGCGCGCGTTTGCCTTGCGTGCCTTGATGCGGCGCAGGCGCGGTCGGCACGGGCGAATTTTCCCTTGCGCCCGCCACATCGTCCACCTTGAGGCAGAAGTGATGCAGCCCCGGCCCGTTCTTCGCGAGCCAGGCCTGCAACGGATGATCGGGCGTGAGCGGCTGGACGAGTTGCAGGTGCGTGTTGCCGAGATCGAGATGCGTGAGACGCACCGTGCCGCCGTTCACGACTTCGGAATAAAGCAGCGGAAAACCGAATTGATCGCGCCAGATTTTCAGCGCGGCATCGGTGTCCGTCACGGCGATGGCGAAATGGTCGAGTCCTTGATGTTTCATAATTACTTCGACGGGTTGACGGTGATGAGCCGGTCCTCTTTCGGAAACGTTTCAATCACGACATTTTTGTAAATCACTTCCTGCGGGTAGGGAAAGCCATGCAGTTGCAGGCCGATTGGACCGGCCTTGAGCTGCGACGGGTCGGGTGCGCGCCAGTCGAGCACCTGCTGGCCGTTGTAGGCGACGCGCAGCCGGTTGCCCTGCGCGAGCATTTCGACTTGAACCAGTTCGTGCTGGCCGTAGATTTTTTTCGCGAGCACCTTGCCCGACGGATCGAACGGAATGTTTTTGTTCGCGACATAATCCCAAAGGCCGAGGCCGGGAAACATCAGCAGCGGCCCGCGATAAGCCCAGATGTTCTTGCCGTTGGTTGTGACCGCGCGGTCGCCCCAGAAACAGACGCCGGCGTGATTGTCGGACTCGATGACTTGCGACGAAAAGGTGAGGCGGAAATCGGAAAAGCTTTTTTTTGTGAGCAGAAAATTGGACTGCACCCCTTTGCCTTTTGCATCGAACGCGCCATCTTTCACCGACCAATATCCCGTGTCACCGTCCCAGCCGTCGAGCGTTTGCGCGTGGGAATAATCGAAGCGTTCGGTCTCGCCCGTGCGCGGCGGGACAATGGGTGACTGCGTCCAATCGGCGGCGGAAGCTGGAGCAACTGTCACTGCGGACGCGCGCGCGATGGTGGTCACGATTCCGTCCGGCGTGATTTCGCGAATCGAACGGTTGTCAGCGTCGGCGACAAAAACATTTCCCGCGTTGTCCACCGCGATGCCGCGCGGCTGGTTGAAACGCGCCAGGCTGCCCGCGCCATCAATGTTATCATTCTGACCGGCCTGGCCGGCGAACGTCGTGACCACGCCGTCGGCGGTGATTTTGCGGATGCAATGATTGCCCGTGTCCGCGACAAAAACATTTCCACTGGCGTCAACGCCCAGTCCGTGCGGCTGTCGAAAACTGGCCGCGAGACCGGTGCCGTCGGTTTTGCCACCTTCCCCTGCCGTTCCGGCCAGAGTGGACACGACACCGGCGGGAGTGATTTTGCGGATGTTGGAATTTCCCTCGTCCGCGACGTAGACATTATTTTGCGCGTCAATCGCAATGCCGCGCGGCGAATTGAAACGCGCCTCGTCGCCCGCGCCATCCGCGCTGCCGCTCGCGCCGGATTTTCCGGCAAAAATGGACGCAACGCCCGCGGGCGTAATTTTGAGAATCGTCTTGTCGCCGTGGTTCGCGACGAACACGTTGCCGCCGCTGTCCACCGCCACACTGATCGGCTCGCTGAAATTTGTCTTGCCAATTTGCGCGGACAACGCCGTCACCGCGCCGCCGGGAGCAATCCGATAAACTTCATTGCCGCCGGAATCGGCGACGAAGAGCGTGCCATCGGGCGTCGCCGTGATTCCGATGGGCGCGGGAATTTTTGATCCGAGCACGCGGGATTTTCCCGTCGGCGAAATTTTTTGGATCTTGCCTGAATCCACGTCCACGACATAAAGATTGCCCGCGCGATCCACCGCGATGCTTTGTGGATTATCGAGTGCAACGATGGCGAACGGTCGCGGCGATGGCACGGCTGTGTCTGCGGCCAAAGCCAGGTTGGAGCAAAGACACGAAAAGACAAACAGGCTGATGGAGATGAATGGTTTCATGTTCATGATTTTGTTGTTGCGGTTTCGGCGCGAGTGTAACAAAAGGCCGCGACTGTGCAACCTCTGCGGGACAATTGGCATGAGACCGGCGCATCTCGAGATGCGCCCTTGTCCACCATTAAGTTATTTTTGAGATTGAAGCAGTGCCAGCGCTTCGCTAACATTTTTTGTCCCTATATTCTGCCAAACACTGTTATGAATCCAACCTTCATTGCCCGCACCACCTTGAAAGCAAACGCCTGTCTCCTGTTGGCCTTCCTGTTTATTGCCCCCCAGGCATGGGCTGTTGATCCGAACACGATGGTTCTGATCCATGCCAAGGATCAAACCTTCGCGATGGGCCAGGCGTTGGGCGGCAAGGTCTGGACGCAAACGACGCCGGTGCATGACGTGCGGTTCACCTACGATTTCTTGATGCGTGCGACGCAATTGTCGCAGGGTCAATTTATGTCGGTCAACAACCGGACCAACACCAGCAAGCATCTGGTTCCCGGCGACCTCAACCTGCCCGTTGAGCGCGTTTCGTGGAATGACGCCATCGCCTACTGCAATGATTTGAGCAAACAGGAAGGACTGACGCCGGCTTATTCGGAGTCGGGAGAAGTTGATCTTACGAAGAACGGCTATCGTCTGCTGACCGCTGCGGAAAATGAATTTGTCACGCGCGCACGGACGACCACGCTCCTTTTTTACGGCGATAAATATAACACCAACGGATTGCTATATTCCTGGAGCGATGGCTCGGGGAATCGCAATTCCGCCACCGGAAACAGTCACGGGGAATCTCACGACGTCGGCACGTTGCGCCCGAATTCCTATGGCGTTTATGACATGACCGGAAATTTATGGATGTGGTGCAATGACCGCTATGACACCGGCAGCAGCAATAATTATCCCGCGACCCTGCAAATTGATCCGACCGGACCCGCGACCGGCCCTCAGCGCATCGGCAAAGGCGGCGCTTTTTGGAACGATGGCGGGCATCACGAAATGTCGGCCAACCATTGGCAGTGGAATCCAGGTTCAAAAAGTGACGAAATCGGTTTTCGGATTTGCCGCACAGTGCTGCCTTCGGAAAACCTGTCGTTCTCCAATGTGATCACGGCTCCGGCCAGCCTCGCGACCGTGTCGGGCACAACTCCCTGTTCCGCCAAAATCTATCGCAGCGGCGGGATCGGCATCGCCAGCGTGCAATTTAGAATTGATGGCGCGGACGTTGGTTCCGAAATCCACAATCCGCCGTATTCAATCAATTGGGATACGACAACCGCAGCCAACGGATCACACACGCTTTCAGTCGTTGCGCGGGACGCCACGGGCATCCTGACTTCCGAGTTTGAGACGGTGAATGTAAATAATTAACTCGCCGTCAATGACCGTTGGGCAAACTGCTGCGCGTGATGGAAAATTATCGCGGCTGATTATTGGGTCGTGATCAGATCGTCCACTTTCGGATCAACTTCAATCGTGATGTCCTTGTATTCGTCGAACAGTCCTGGATTGTGCATCTGCAACGCGATTGGGCCGGGCTTGCCAGCTTCGGGCAGATTGAAATCGGTCAATTCAATCGCCTTGGCATCGGGCGGCTGCGCGACGGCCAGACGCGCCGTGCCTTTCGCGGCGTCCACCAGGATTTCGACGCGGCTCCATTCGTGCGCGTTGTTCCTGCCTTTCACCACGGTGTGAAATTCCGCGCCGCCGTCCTTGTTCTGGCCTGGACGATAATCCCAATGGCCGCCGTTGGGGATTTGAAACTGGATTCCGCCAAGCGCGTCGAGCGGCTTCTCGCCGTCTTTCGGGCGCGTGCAAAAAAACAAAACGTCCGCCGGATGATCCGGCTTGCCCGAAACGTGCCGCATCGTCAGCAGCAGCCGGTAATGGCCGTAATCCTGCGCCGTATAAATGACGCCGCGTCCCGTGCCCGTGCTGGCCATCACGCCGTCCTTGACAATCCAGCCAATCGCCGTGCCTGGCACGAGTTCCGCCGGAAAAGCGTCTTCAATCAGCAATTTGTTGAGCCGCGCCAGATCGTAACCGCTTGGATTTTTTGCGAGCAACTCCTTCGTTTCCGGCCGCAAAGAAACATTTTGAAAACGCGCCGAGTCGTAAACCGGCCCGTTGGAAATAATTTTGTTCAGCCCTTTTATCAATGTCGCTTTGACCGCTTTGGCGTTTTCGTTGGTCGGCGAGAAGGCGGCTAGGTCGGTCAAATTCGTTTCATCAAATTGTCCGTTGATGAAAGCGGAAACAGCGTCGGCTTTGTCAGTCAATTTTTTTGTGAACGCTGGTAAATCCGTGAAGTCGCCGCCGCCAAACGCGCTGACGCCGCTTTGCGCCTGAATCCAGCCGTTGAGCGTCTGGCCGTCGAAAAGCGGAACGGCGTTCGAGTTTTGCGCTTTGGCAGTTGTCGAAAGGATGATTGTAATGGCGGCCAGAAGACCAGTTGCTAACAGCAGATTTTTTTTCATGGGCTGTGCAAAAGGTTGAACCTGCCGATGAATTTTGCAAGTTGAATCTTGGCTTCGGCATTTGTCTGGAAACCACCGGCGTAAAACGAGCCGCCGGTGCAAATGCTCACTTTTCCATCGCCTCTACGGCGGCTTGTTGAAACGTCCGGCGCAGCGCGGTGTTGTCGCTGTTGCCGAAATTTGAGCGTTGCACCATCAGGATGTAGGCCGCGCCGCGCACGGGATCAATCCACGCCTGCGTGCCCCAGCCGCCGCCGTGGCCAAATGTGCCAGGCGAAAGCATCGCCGCTGCGCCTTCATGCGGCGTCCGCAAAATGCAAGTGCCGAGACCCCAGCCGTAATTCGTGCCGTGGCTGCCCGTGCCCGGCGATTGAAAAAATCCGGCGGGCAGATCGCCGGTTTGAAGCGTCGTCATCAGCTTGATGGATTCGGCGCTCAAAAATCTTTTCCCGTCAAGCACGCCGCCGCCGAGCAGCATCTGGCAGAACCGCGCGTAATCCGGGCCGGTGGAATAAAGCCCCATGTTGCCGAACGGCGGACGATCTGCGCCGCCAACATCAGGTCGCGGCGGAACGGCTTCGAGCTGGCTGTTCGTCGGATTTTTTGAATACGCTGTGACGAGCCGCGCTGCAAATTCTCCCGTGCGCCGGAACGTCGTGTTCGTCATGCCGAGTGGATCGAGAATGCGCTGCTGCACGAACGAATCATACGCGATGCCGCTCACGATCTCGACAACGCGCGCCGCCGTGTTCATGCCCGACTGGCAGAATTTCCATTTCGTTCCCGGCTCGAATTGCATCGGCTTCGCGAGATACAGCGGAATCAATTCGGCGAGCGTGTGCGCCTGGAGCGCATCGGCATCGCTGATGTCGCCGAGGGCGGAAGTGTGCGTGAGCAGTTGCGCGAGGGTGATGTTTGCGGGCTGGCCGGCCGGAGTTTTGAGCGCGGCAAATTCAGGAATATATTTCGCAACCGAATCATTGACGTTGAGTTTGCCTTCGTCTTGCAGCAGCAGAATCGCCGTCGCCGTGACCGGCTTGGTCATCGAGGCGATCCAAAAAAGGCTGTCGGGTTGCATCGGCTTTTTCGCGGCGAGGTCGGCGAACCCGCTCGCCTCAAGATGAACAATTTTATCTTTCGCCACCACGACCGTCACCGCGCCCGCGACATCATGCGCGGCAATCGCGGCTTGGACGACGTTGCTGACGCCCGGAAAAAACGGCGCGGCGGCAAAGGACAATTGCGGCAACAAAAGCGCAAGTGAAAATGGAATCAATTTGCCCGCGAACTTTTTCATGATGGCTTCACCTCGACCGGCTGGCCGGTTTCAGCGGATTGATAGACGGCTTCCTGCACCGTCAGCGTCCGCAGATAATCTTCGCCGCTTGTCTCGAAGGGTTTTCCGTCCAGCATACGGTCAACAAAATGCCGCTGCGTGAAGTAGCAGCAATCGCCGGCGAAATTGCGGTCGGCGCGTTCGTAGAGAATTTCCTTTTCCGGTTCGCCGAGACGCTGGAGCGTGAGCCGCGAATGGTGGTCGAGCCGCAGGCTGCCGCCGTTTCCTTCGACAAGAAATTCGCCGAAGGTGTAGCGCGGATTGCGCGCGGTGGTTTCGTTGTAGCGGTTGGCGTCCCATTGGCCGAGCGCGCCGCCGGCAAATTCAAACACGAGCAACGCGCAGTCCTCGCCTTTGATGACCGGATTCAACCGCCGATGCCACGCCGTCACGCGACGGATTTCCCCGGCGAGAAAACGATAGGTGTCAATGAAATGAACACCGTTTTCAAAAACCAGCAGGCGCGGGTAGTCGCGGAAATATGGCTGGCGTGGAATGTAGGCGTTCGCGCCCCAGCCGTCGCCCATGCGGGAACGGAACGCGAGCGAAAACAATTTGTCGCCAATCGCGCCCGCCGCAAGCTGGCGTTTGATTTCGCGATGCCACGGCTGAAAACGGAAATTTTCGTGGACCATGAAGCGCACTTGGTTTTTCGCCGCGTCGGCAACGATGGCCCTGGCTTCATCGAACGTGGGCGCGAGCGCTTTCTGGCAGATGATGTGAATGCCGCGCTTCGACGCTTCCGCGCAAATTTCCCGATGCGACGGCGGCGGCGTGATGACGTCCACGAAGTCGGGCTTCTCCGTGTCGAACATTTCGCGATAGTCGGTGTAATTTTTTTTGAGTCCGAATTTCTTGGTGATCTCGGCGGCCTTGATCGGGTCGCGATTGCTAAACGCCACAATTTCCACTTCCGGGATGCGCGACCACGCCTCGTATTGGAAGTGGCTGAAATAGCCAGCACCGATGCAGACGCCTTTGAGTTTTTTATTCGCCATGACAGTTAATGGGTTGTTGAAAACCTTAACGATGATAAGTCCAATCGCTCCGTGCTGTCCAACTGCGGTTTGCCGCCGCGATTGCCGACGCCGGAGGCCGTGTAAATTGCGCCGTTCAAAATCGCGCTGCCTGTGCCGTGACGGCCTTGGTTCAGCGGTGGCAAAGTCTGCCAGGTGAGTGTGCGCAGGTTGAGCGCTTCCACTTCAATGTGCGCGTTCGTCTGCGTCATGCTTTCGCCGCCAATGACCAGCACGCTGTCGCCGACAACTTCCGACGAACAACCAGCGCGCGGCGTGGGCAATTTCGGATGGTTAGTTTCCCACTGGCCGCTCGCCAGATCGAAAATGTCCGTTTCCGGAACGAGCAAATCAAACACTTTGTTTTTTTCGCCATAAGTCGTGCGTCCGCCAGCCGCGACAATTTTTCCATCCACGAACTCAGCCTGAAAATGATCGCGCGCGTGCGGTGCGTCGGGCAGCCGTGTCCATTGGTTGTTCGCGGGATTCCAGACATCGCACCACGGAACAAATCCGTTCCAGTGGCCGTTGGTGATGCCGCAGATGAAATATATTTTTTCGTCGTTCACCACCACGCCACCGCCACCGCGCCGCCGGTCGGCAGGAATTTCCGGACCTTGCTCCCAAAGATTTTTGGCGGGATCAAAAAACCAGACATTTGTCACCGGCTGTTCGTGTGGATATTTTCCGGTCATCGCACCGGCAACCAGAATCCGCCCGGCAAAAGGCACGGCTTGAAAATGGTGAAGTTCCAGCGGCGGCGGCGACAACGGCTGCCAGGTGTTGGCCTGTGGATCGTAGGTTTCGACGGGCTGAATGCCGCGCCCGCCAAGGAGATATAATTTTCCGTCCAGCGCCGTCATCGCGGCTTCATCGCGCGGCAGGCAGCGGCGGACGGGCGACAGCGTTTCCCATGCGTTCGATTGCGCGGATGCGTGCTGCGAAATCATCAGCCCAAGAGTCAGCACCGCGAGAAGCTTGATGATTCTTTTTGTGATTCCGGCTTCACTCATAATTCAATTTCCTTTCCGGCTTCGCCGCCAGCCAGCAAACAATTGCCAGCAAACTTAATCCCGCCGCCGTGTAAAAAAACATTACGTTGCCTTTGCTCGATTCCGGCAGATACGCGAACGCCAGCGCGGTGATGGCCGAGCCGAGATTGCCCGCCATGTTCATCGTGCCGCTCACCGCGCCCGCGTGTTTGCCGCCGATGTCAATGCAGAACGTCCACGATGGCGACAAGGTCATGTCCGCGCCGAAAATCGCGAGGGTCAGCCAGCAAATCGCGCCCGTCACCGTGGCCTGCTCCAGGCTCATTACCATGCCGATCGCCGCCAACGTGAAGCCCGCGATGGCCGGCAGCTTGCGCGACCAAGCCATGTGGCCGCGACGATAAATCCAGTCCACCAGGCCGCCCGCAAAAATGTTGCCCGCCGCACCGCCCAGCAGCGGAATCATCGCATAAAATCCGGCGTCCACCGCGCCCAGATTGTATTTGGCTTTCACATAGGGATACAGCCAGGTGAGGCTGAAGAAGAAGGTGAAGTTGCTCGCGAAATATTGAATCATCATCAGCCACAGATTCCCCGAGGCAAGCAAGGTCCCCGCCTGTAGGGGATGCGCCGGGGCACCGCTGCGGCTCGCGTCCTGACGGTTGGCGAGAATATAATCCAGCTCGGTTTTTGAAATTCCCTTTTTCTTTTCCGGTTCGTCGCGAAACCAGAACCACCAGAACACCGCCCAGGCAAAGCCCACCGCCATCAAGACCAGAAACGCCTGCTTCCAGCCGAGCGCCTTGATCAGCCACGCCACCCCCGGCATGGCGAGCGCTGCGCCGATGCGCGAGCCGGAAAAATTGATGCCTTTGACCAGCCCGCGTTCCTTGACGGGAATCCACGAATAGACCACGCGCGCCATGCCGGGAAATGCGCCCGCTTCGCTCGCGCCAAAAAGAAAACGGATGACCATCATGCTTGCGAAACTCCACGCCGCCGCGCTCAAGGCCGTGAACACGGACCACGCGATCACCACGGTGGTGAGCACCTTGCGGCCGCCCAGCCGGTCCGCCATCGCCCCGCCGGGCGCGGAAAACAGCGCGTAACCAAACGCAAACGAGGCGAGGATCCACGACCATTGCTCGTTACTCAAAGCCAGGTCATGCGTCACCGCGTCCTTGGCCGTGGCGATGCAGGTGCGCGTGACGTAGAGTTGAAGCGACAGCAGAAACGTCCCGGTGATGAGCAGATAGCGTTGCGGAATCATGCCAGCAGGCGGGCCAGTTGTTCGGCTTCGGCATCGCCCTCGACCGCAAACGCGCGGCACGGGCAGCCATCGCCGCCGGAAATTTTCAGCGGCAGCGCGGCGAAGAAAAGTTTTCCCGGCGCGAGCGCGTCGAGATTCGTCAAACCCTCGACGATGTTGACGCCGCCGCCCAAAAGAATTTTATGGATGTGCGTGACTTCCGGCAAATTCGTCACGTCGGCGATGGACGGCGGTTCGACGCCGAGAATTTTCACGCGTCGCTCCACGCACCAGCGCGCGAGGCCTTCGCTGATGCGCGGCAATTGGTCGCGGTAAATGGAGGGACTGTCAACGTGACGACTCCAATCGGTGCGCAGCAGCAGGCTGTCGCCGGGTTGAAATTGTTTTGCAACATCGCCGAGATGCGTGATTTCGATCAAGGCTTTTGGCGCGATGCCCGCGAGGTTCACGAGCCACGCCGGGCCGAGGCAGCGTTCGAGTGGAATCTGGTCGAGTGTTTCCGGGCCGGCCTCGAAATGGATTTGCGAATCCATGTGCGTGCCCGCGTGCGTGTAGAGCGAGAGTGTGCTGGCGTTCCAGCCGTCGCGCGCCACGGTGTATTTCGGCTCGGACGCGAAGCCGCGCATTCCGGCCTTGAGCGCGAGCGTGAGGTCAATGATTTTGCTCATGTCAGGCTGGCAACCACGAGGTCGCCCATTTCGCGCGTGGAAATTTTTCCGCCGAGGTCGCTGGTGCGGTTGGCCGGATCGGACAAAACTTTTTCCACCGCGCGCCGGATCATTTCCGCGCCGAGCGTGGTTTGCGGATGTGCAAACCATTCCAGCATCAGCGCGACCGAGAGAATGGTCGCAATCGGATTGGCAATTCCCTTGCCCGCAATGTCCGGCGCCGATCCGTGCGACGGTTGAAACACGCCGCAGTCGTCGCCAAGATCAGCCGACGGCGCGATGCCCATGCCGCCGACGAGTCCGGCGGCAAGATCGGAAAGGATGTCGCCGAACATATTTTCCGTGACGATGACATCAAACATCTGCGGGCGTTGCACGAGATACAGCGCGGCCGCGTCCACATAAATATGACTGGCCTGCACGTCCGGAAATTCCTTCGCGATGCCATCAAACACTTCGCGGAAAAAAACCATCGAGGGCAGGACGTTCGCCTTGTCCACCAGCGTGAGCCGCTTCCGGCGTTTTTGCGCGATGCGAAATGCCGCGCGGCAGATGCGTTCGGTGCCCTTGCGCGTGATGCGCATCACGTCGCAGACTTCGCCCGCGTCCGGCGACGACTTGGAAAGCCGCGCGGAGAAAAGCCCCTCGGTGCTTTCGCGCACGATGACAAAATCAATTTCGCCCGCGCGATATTTTTTCAACGGCGTGTGGCTCTCGTGATACAGGCGGATGGGACGCACGCCGTTGTAAAGATCGAGCCGTTCACGCAGATCAATCTGCGGCGTCATTTCCTTGCCGCTCGGCCAGCGCACGCTCGGCAGACCCATCGCGCCGAGCAGCACGGCGTCAGCTTCGCGGCACGCGCGAAAGGCGGATTCGGGCAGCGGATCGCCGTTGCGGAGAAATTCCGCCGCGCCCACCGCGTGTTCCGCCAGCGTGAAATCAACGCCGGTCAATTTCGCCGTGACCGCGCGCAAAACTTTTACGCCCTCGGCCACGACTTCCGGGCCGATGCCATCGCCCGGCAAGACTGCGATGGACCAGGTTTGTGGCGCGGCGGCATGGCTCACAGCCGTCCTGGGATTGAGCGAATCAGAGTGGGATGTCATCAGTTTTATTCGAACCGCACTGAAATACATGAAATCAAATTGCGGGTCAATTTTATCGGCGAAAGCGCGACATGAACGCCGCGCCCCAAGTTCGTAATCGGTTTAAGTTGTGATCAGGCCTTTGATTCGCAATGTCACAGCATATTCGCTTGGCGCTTTCTCCGGCAGTTTCACCGTGAGCGCATTGTCGGCTTGCGACCAATCCAATTTGCCATCATAGCCGAGCAGTGAAACGCCGGTGACTTTCCGGCCTGCCAGTTGCGGCGAATTGTTGCCGAGCGATTGGATGACGGCCGTGCGCGATGCAGGCCAGGCTCCGACGAAGGCGTAAAGCGTGTCGCCCTTCGTGGTGAAACGAATGTCTTCCGCCGTGTAAGGCACCGGCGTGCGGCCACGCACGACGGGCGCGGCGCTCGTGGACGGGCCTTCGCCATAAATGTTCCAAGGGCGCGTGGCGTAGATGCCTTCGGAATTCACATCCATCCACGCCGTCAGGCCGGCGAGAAATTCCAATTCGCGTTCGTCGGGCGAACCGTCGCCGCGCAGCGGGATGTTGAGCATCAAATTGCCGTTCTTGCTGACGATGTCGGTGAGCATCGAGACGATGGTGCTGACTTTTTGATAACGGTTTTCCTCGAAGACGGCGCGGCTGTAATGCCAGTCGCCGATGCAGGTGTCGGTCTGCCACGGATCGGGGCGGATGGCGTTGGCCGTGCTGCGCTCGATGTCTTCGACGAACGCGCCGACGTGTTGCGGCAGAATATGTTTTCCGTTCACGACGACATTTGCGATGCCGCCGTTTCGCGCCGCGCTCAAATTGTAATAATGACAGACGACGTCCAGGCCGGGCTGTTCGAGCGGCAATTCATTTGTGTCGAAATAAAGAACGTCCGGCTGATATTTGTTCACGCAATCCTGGCAGCGGAGAAACCAGTTGTCGCAGAACGGCGCGGGCGGCATCGGGTTGCTCTTCGCGAGGCTGGTGTTGGCATTGATCCAGGTGCGCATCTCGGCGGCGGTTTTGATCCCGTCGGGGATTTTCACGACGTTGCCGGTGTATAAATCCTGCGGGTCAAGCCCTTCCCACCACTGGCCCTTGCCGTCGGCCTTCGTCAAAGTGTAGGCGTCGTAACGCACGCCGGCCATCGGCCCTTCGGCGTCGTAGCCGTAAGCCGGTTGCAGCCAGCGGTTGGCCCAGGATGAATGATTGCTTACGCCGAAACGCAGGCCGTTGGCGCGGGCGACGCGCGCCCAGGTGCCGACGATGTCCTTTTTCGGGCCGACGTTGACGGAATTCCACTCCGTGTATTTTGAATCGAAGCAGTCGAGGTTGTCGTGATGCGTGGCGAGCGCAAAAAAATATTTCGCGCCGGCGCGTTTGTAGAGCGCCATCAATTTTTCCGGCTCCCATTTTTCCGCCTTCCAAATATGGTCAACGTCCTTGAAGCCGAATTTTGACGGATGGCCGTAAGTCTCGACGTGATACTTGTTCGCGGGCGTGCCCTGGATATACATGTTGCGCGCATACCAGTCGCCCTGTTCGGGAACGCACTGCGCCGTCCAATGCGCCCAGATGCCGAACTTCGCGTCGCGATACCAGTC
>CAZZPE010000019.1:0-50656 GCA_964655855.1 uncultured Bifidobacteriaceae bacterium | reverse complement strand
TGGTGATGCGGTTTTACATTTTGTGCGTCCTGTTCGCGGTCGTCGCGCTGGCCACCCTGAAGTTGCGATGATGACCGGAAAGACCAAAATGAAAGCAGCGCGGGCATTGAATAAAATGCGTTTTGTTCCTTGCGCGAAACGCGCGGGGCTGCTAATAATCTCAAGCGCGGCGGCAAGATGCGCCCATCCTGGCGGAATGGTTTCAATTTCACCCGCCGGCGGACAATTCAGCGATGGTTTCGGGGCCGCGCCAATGAACAAAAATAATTTAACATGCCGTGGAATTTGCCGAGGGAAAATTTCACAGCGAAACATTCAAAACCACCTCAAAGAAAGGACGCCATCGGCGCCAAACCAATGAACAACACAAATCCATTCGTCCCACAAGGCTCCGTGCTGGAGCAGAACAAACGCCGCTCGCGCATGAAACTCGCCGTCTTTTGCGTGCTCACGGTCAGCGTCTGCGGTCTCACCGCGATGCTCATCCAGGGCTGCAAACGCGAGGTGACCGGTGACAATCAGCCGCCAATGATGGACACGAACCCGCCGACGATGTTGGACACCAATCCGCCGACGGCTGGAACCAATCCGCCGGTGGTGATGCCGCCGGTCGAGACCAATCCGCCGGCAGTCGTCGCGCCTGTTCCGCCCGTTGCGCCGCCGACCACCGGGGCCGAATACGCCGTCGCCAAAGGCGACACGCTCGCGAAGATCGCCAAGAAAAATGGCGTGACTCTCAAGGCGCTTGAAGCCGCGAATCCGGGCGTTGTGCCGACCAAGCTGAAAGTTGGACAAAAACTCACCATTCCGGCCGGAGGCGCAGCCGTCCCGGCAGCCGCCGCGACTTCAGCGGGAGCCGATCAGTCGTTCGTAAGCGGGGAAACTTACGTCGTTAAATCCGGCGATACGCTGATGAAGATCGCCAAATCGCACGGCACGACCGTCAAGGCGATTGAATCCGCGAACAATCTGTCCACCACCAAAATCAAGGTGGGCCAGAAGCTGAAGATTTCGGCGAAAGCCGAAGCTCCGGCAGCGGCTCCGGCGGTGGCTCCGGTTGCAGCGCCCGCGCCCGTCGCCGCGCCCGCCCCGGCCGTTGCGCCCGTGGCGACGCCCGCGCCCGCTGGCACGCCGAACGGACAGTAGTCGTCCACAAAAAATCAGCGGCCGGCTTTGAGACGTTGAAATGAAAGTCGCCGTCACAACTCTGGCGTTCTGCGTTGCCGCCCTGCTGGCGCTGGGGCTGGTGATGCTCTACAGCGCGAGCATGACCCAGGTTGGCGCGCATTATCTGATGCTGCAGCTCGTCTGGTGCGCGCTCGGCTTCGCCTTGTGCGTGGCGGCGACCGCCCTCGACTATCAACTGCTCAAAAAAGCGGCGCTGCCGCTTTTCATTTTTTCGCTGGTGATGCTTGTGGCGGTGCTGCTGCCATTGCCGCACGGCATCACCAAGAACATCAACGGCGCGCACCGCTGGTTCATCCTTCCCGGAATGCGCCTGCAACCCTCCGAATTTGCCAAGCTCGCGCTCATCATCATGCTCGCGTGGTATGGCGACCACTGCCAGCGGTTGATGCAGACCTGGAAACGCGGCGTGGTCATGCCCGGCCTGCTGATTGCCGCGGTGCTCGGCCTGGTTTTTATTGAACCGGATCGCGGCACCACCATCCTGCTGGCGACCGTGAGCTGCTCGATGCTGCTCGTCGCTGGTGTTCGCTGGATGCACGTCCTTATTCCGGTGGCGGTTGGCGTGGCGGGTCTGGCGGTTTCGATTTTGCACGACCCGATGCGCATGAGGCGCATTTTCAGCTGGTGGAATCTGGAGCAGCACAAGGACGGTGTCGGCTATCAGGCATATCAGGCGATGATTGCGCTTGGCTCCGGCGGATGGAGCGGTCTCGGTCTGGGCAACGGCCGCCAGAAACTTGGCTTCGTGCCGGAACATCACACCGATTTTATTTTTTCCATCATCGGCGAAGAGCTTGGTTTGATTGCCACCCTGGCTGTCATCGTCGCGTTTGTCGTGATTGCGATTTGTGGCATTTACATCGCCTTGAGATCCCGCGACACCTTCGGCTCGCTGCTGGCCTTGGGAATCACTTTGCTGATCAGCCTGCAGGCCGCCATCAACATCGGCGTCGTCACCAGCGCGCTGCCGAACAAGGGTCTGCCGCTCCCGTTCATCAGCTATGGCGGCTCGAACCTGCTCGCCATGTTCGTCGGCGTCGGCATTTTGTTCAGCGTCGCGCGCCAGGCGCCCGCGCGTGAAAAAATTTCAAAAGCCGTGGTCGAAAGCGACGAGAACCCATTCGCCGCCAGGGCAACATGACCTCCCCGGAAACCAAATCGCCCTTCGTCGCCATCGCCTGCGGCGGAACGGGCGGGCATCTCTTTCCGGGACTCGCCGTCGCCGGCCAGCTCCGGCAGCGCGGCTGTAACGTTGCGCTGCTTATCTCGCCCAAGGACATTGACCAGCAGGCCGTGAAATCCGCGCACGGCATGGAAATTTTCACGTTGCCGGCGGTCGGGCTGCAAAACCGGAATTATTTTTCCTTCGCCGGCAGCTTTGTAAAATCCCTGTTCGCCGCGCGGAAAATTTTTCGCCGGCGACGGCCCGACGCCGTTCTCGCCATGGGCGGGTTCACCGGCGCGCCGCCCATCTGGGTCGGAAAGGATTTAGGCGCGAAAACTTTTCTGCACGAATCGAACACCGTTCCCGGCCGCGCCAACCGGATTCTCTCGCGTTTCGTGGACGGGGCGTTCGTTGGATTTCCCGAAACCGCGGCGCGATTGAAGACGCGCAAGGTCACAGCCACCGGCACGCCGGTCCGCCCGGAATTTCAGCCGAGCGCCGCCGCCGTGTGCCGCGCCGCGCTGGGACTCGAACCGGATCGCTCGACAATTTTAGTCGTCGGCGGCAGCCAGGGCGCGCGCGGGCTGAACGAGATGATTTTGTCCGCGCTGCCGCTGCTGGCGGGAAAAAACTGGCAATGGCTGCACCTCACCGGCGCGAATGATTTTGAAAAAATGAAGGCCGCCTACGCCGCGCGCGGAATCAAGGCCGTCATCAAACCGTTTTTTGCGGAAATGGATCTGGCGCTCGGCGCGGCGACCGCCGCCGTCAGCCGCGCTGGCGCTTCGTCGCTGGCGGAAATCGCCGCGATGCGGCTGCCGGCGCTGCTCGTGCCGTTTCCGGCGGCAGCGGACAATCACCAGTTTTTCAACGCCGGCGCTTTCGAAAAGACCGGCGCGGCGCTGCTGCTCGAACAGAAAAAATCCACGCCGGAAAAAATCGCGGCGATTCTGACCGGCTTGGTCGAAGACGAAATGGCCCGCTCAAAAATGCAATCCGCGCTGGTGCAGTGGCACGCGCCAAAGGCCGCGGAGCAAATCGCGGAAATCATGCTGGCCGCAATCGCGCGGCAACCGGCAGCGGCGGCGGCAGGGAAATCCGGCTGTGGCTGCGGCTGCGCGCACGGCCATGCAAAACCATGACGCCGCCGACCGACATTTTGGAGAGGCCGATGCGAGCCGGGGAAAATATCGCCGGTGAATTGGCGAAGCGGGTTTCGCCTGCAACGGTGGTTCTCCGTGACGAACCGCTGGCCAGGCACACGACGTTGCGCGTCGGCGGCCCGGCGGATGTTTACGTCGAGCCGGCGTCGGAGGCGGATCTGGCCGCCGCCGTGAAATGCTGCGGCGCGCGCGGTGTGCCGTTTTTTGTGATCGGACGCGGCTCAAATTTGCTGGTGCGCGACGGCGGTTTTCGCGGCGCGGTCATCTGCCTGTCGCACGCGGATTTCAGCAAGGTTGAAGTTGATGGGGTGCGCCTGCGCTGCGGCGCGGGTGCGAAGTTGAAAAATGTTGCGATTGAAGCCCGGCGCCACGGCTTGAGCGGCGTGGAATTTTTGGAGGGCATTCCCGGCAGCGTCGGCGGCGCGCTGCGCATGAACGCCGGGGCGATGGGCGGCCAGACATTTGACATCGTCGAGACCGTTCGTTGGATGGATTTTTACGGTGGTGTGCGCGAAGCCGCGCCGGCGGAAATGCAGGTGAAATATCGCGGCTGCGCCGCCCTGAAAAATCACATCGCGCTGGGCGCGGTGTTCGGGTGCCGGCCGGATTCGCCGGAATCCATCGCGCAGCGGATGAGCGCCTTCAGCCAGAAGCGCTGGGCGTCGCAGCCCGCCGCGCCCAGCGCCGGCTGCGCGTTCAAAAATCCGCCGTCAATCCCGGCGGGCCGGCTGATTGACGAACTTGGCCTGAAAGGCACGCGCGTCGGCGGCGCGGCGGTGTCGCGGGAGCATGGCAATTTCATCGTCAACGACGGCCATGCGACCGCGCGGGACGTTCTGGAGCTGATTGAATTTTTGAAGCGGCGCGCGCAAAAAGAGCGCGGAATCGAATTGCAGACGGAAGTGGAAATCATCGGCGAAGATCGTTGACTTCCAAAATGGTTGCGTTATGGTTGCGCCATGATAACGATCACAATCAAGGGATTGTCGAAGGAAGCGCACCGGGCCCTGAAGAAGCGGGCGTTGACGCATGGCCGGAGCCTGAACACGGAGGCCATCGCGGTGCTGGAATCCAGTGTTCGCAGCGTGCCGGTGGAAGCCGAGGGGATTATCCAGCGGGCGCGCCAGTTTCGCAATTCGCTCAAGTTCAAGGTGACGGCGTCGGATTTGAGGCGGTTCAAGGAAGCTGGCCGCGCATGATCGTCGCGGACAACAGCCTTCTGGTTTATTTCTGGCTGCCGAGCGCCTTCGCGGAACTGGCGGAAGCGGCGAAGGATCGGGACAAGGTCTGGGCGTCGCCGATTTTGTGGCGCTCGGAATTTCGGAATGTGCTGGCGGGTTACCTGCGGCGCAAGACGCTGACCGAGGCCGAGGCCAACACCGCCTATCTGAACGTGCAGAAAGATTTGGGCGCGAATGAATACTCCGTGCCGACCGAGCGGATACTGAAACTGGTCCTGGCGTCGGATTGCACCGCCTACGACTGCGAATACGTCGCGCTGGCGCAGGATTTGGGCGTGCCGCTGGTCACGACGGACAAGCAGTTGCTGCGCGCGTTTCCGAAAACAGCGGTGGCGCTGGGAAAATTTGCGAGGTAGATTGTGAAATCAAAATTGAATATTGCGGTGATGTTCGGCGGCCCCAGCGCGGAGCGCGAGGTGTCGCTGCGTTCCGGCGCGGCGGTGGCGCAGGCGCTGCGCTCGCGCGGCCATGTTGTTTTTGAAGTGGACCCGAAGGATGGTCGGTTTGTTTTGCCGCCGGAAACCGGCGTGGTTTTTCTGGCGCTGCACGGAACCTACGGCGAGGACGGCACGGTGCAGCGGCAGTTGGACAGGCTGGGCGTGATTTACACCGGCTGCGACGCGGAGGCCAGCCGCATCGCGTTTGACAAGGTGCTGACGAAAAAACTCTGCATCGAAGCCGGGGTGCCGACGGCGGCGTTTCTGGCCGTCAATTCGGCGAAGGCGGTTTTCCCGAAAAATCTCCAGCCACCGCTGGTCGTGAAACCGGTGCGGCAGGGATCGAGCGTGGGTTTGCAGTTTGTCGAGCGCACCGGTGACTGGCAAAACGCGCTGGCGGAGGCGCTGAAATTTGACTCGGAGGTTCTGGCCGAGGAAAAAATCACCGGGCGCGAGACGACGGTGGGCATTCTGGCCGGCCGGCCGTTGCCCGTTGTCGAAGTCCGGCCCAGGTCCGGCAGCTATGATTACCGGAACAAATACACCGCCGGGGCGACGGAATATTTCTGCCCGGCGGAATTTGACGCCGCGACGACGAAACGGATTCAGGCCGCCGCGCTCGGCGCGTTCCGGGCGATTGGCGGGCGCGACTATGCGCGCGTGGATGTGATGGTGCGCGCGGACGGCTCGCCGGTGGTGCTGGAGGTCAACACGCTGCCGGGCATGACGGAAACGAGCCTGCTGCCAAAGGCGGCGGTGGCGGCGGGGCTGAATTACGCGGAGCTTTGCCAGCGGATGGTTGATCTGGCGCTGGAAAGAACGACGCCTGCGCCAGGCCTCAAAAAGCGCGGGGAAATGGCGGCTCTGATTTGATTGGATTTCAGGCTGACGTCTTTGCGTGAATAAAACTTATGTGGTTTAAGCGCGAACAGAAAAACCGGCGGTTGAGCCACAGGCATGTGCTGCTCGACGTGAGACTGCGCTCCGAGCAGGTGCGCGCGTCGCGCGTCCGGCTGTGGTTTGCGGCCGTCGGCATTCCGTGCGTCGCGCTTTTCGGCGTCTATCTGCTCTGGCGCACATGCGAATGGACCCTCGACCGGCTGATTTATGACAATGCCGAGTTTGCCATCCAGCAGGTGGATGTGCAGTCCGACGGCGTGATCGCACCGGATCAGTTGCGCAACTGGTCGGGCGTGAAACCCGGCGCGAATTTGATCGCGCTCGATCTGGCGTCGGTGAAACGCAATCTCGAGATGGAGCCGGTCATTGACTCGATTTCCATCGAGCGCGTCCTGCCGCGCACGTTGAAAATCCGCGTGACCGAGCGGAAGCCGGTTGCCCAGGTTGATGTGCCCCGCACCGATGGCGCGAACGGGGTCGTGATTTCCGTGTTTCAACTGGATGTCACCGGTGTTGTCATGCAGCCGCTGGATCCGCGCATGTGCGTGGTTCCGTTGTCGCAGATGAAGAACGACCAGCTGCCGGTCATCACGGGATTGAATGTTTCCCAGCTCCAGCCGGGACATCGCGTCGTGCTGCCGCAGGTTCAGGCGGCGCTGCAACTGGTTTCGGCATTCGGCCGTTCGCCGATGGCGGGGCTGGCGGATTTGCGCCGCGTGGACGTGTCGGCGCCGGGCGTTGTCGTCGCCACGACGGGGCAGGGTGGCGAAATAACTTTCGGTCTGCAAAATTTGGAGCAACAATTGCGGCGCTGGCGCGAAATTTACGACTGGGCGCAGCGCATGAACAAGACGATTGCGTCGGCGGATCTGGCGGTGAGCAACAATGTTCCGGTGCATACGCTGGAAGTCAGCGCCATGCCGTTCGCCGCGCCGAAGAATTCAACGCCTGCACCAATCCGGAGGAAAAATGTTTGACGATTCTAACATCATTGTCGGTCTGGAAATTGGCACGTCGAAAGTCTGCGCCGTCGTGGGCGAACAGACCGCCGACGGCGCTTTGAACATCGTGGGCCTCGGCCAGGCGCGTTCGCGCGGCGTCCGCAAGGGCGAGATCGTGGATCCGAAACAGGCCGAGGAAGATGTGCGGAACGCCATCGTCGAGGCCGAGAAAATGGCCGACGCCGAAATTAGCAATGTTTATCTCGGCGTCACCGGCGGCCACATCCGGGGCTTCAACAACCGCGGCGTTCATCCGGTGGTTTCCGCCGACCGCGAGATTTCCGAGGACGACGTCCAGGATGTCGTCAAAAACGCCAAGGCCATCAATCTGCCGACGGAGAACAACATTGTTCACGCCATCCGGCAGCATTTCTTTGTGGACGGCCAGGACGGCATCACCAATCCCGTCGGGATGCTCGGCTCGCGGCTCGAAGTGGACGTCCACGTCGTCCACGGCAACATGAACCGTCTTCAGAACGCCATCCGTCTTGTCAAAGGCCTCCAGCTTCAGGTGAACGAAGTCGTCTTCAACGGCCTCGCCGCCTCGCTCGCGCTTCTCTCGAACGAGCAGAAGGAACTTGGCGCGCTGGTCATTGACATCGGCGGCGGCACCACCGATTACGTTGTCTACGTCGGCGGTGTCATCAAGCACACCGGCGTCCTTGCGATTGGCGGCGACCACGTTTCCAACGACCTGGCCTACGGCCTGAAAGTTCCGCTGAGCCGCGCGGAAAAGCTCAAGCTCGAACACGGTTCGGCCGTCGTGGACGAAGCCACCCAGGGCCAGACCGTCACCTTCACAAACGAACTTGGCCTGCCCATCAAGACCATCAATGTCGGTCATCTCCAGCGCATCATGTCGCTCCGCCTCGAGGAAATCTTCCAGCTCGTCGCGCAGGATTTGGAGCAGGCCGGCCTCTGTGATTATCTTCGCGCCGGGGTTTTCCTCACCGGCGGCGGCGCGCGCATTCCGCACATCGCCCGGCTCGCCGAGCCGGTCCTGCAAATGCCCGTTTCCATTGGCAAAACCAATTCCATCAGCGGCCTCAAATCCGCGCTGGACCAGCCCGAATTCGCCGCCGCCATCGGCCTCGTCAAATTCGGCTCGTTCAAGAACCGCAAGCGCGACGGCAAATCTTCCATTGCGCAGGGGATCAAAGGCGCCATCTCGAATCTGCTGCGCCGCTCCTGAACCCGACTCATTATGAAATCCAAGCCTGAAATTTCCGGTGCAATTCCCGAAGCGGCGTCCAAACCCGCCGTGAAAATCTTCGGCGTCGGCGGCGCCGGCGTCGCGTTGCTCGACTCCCTGAATGCCGGGGAATTTGCCGGCGCTGAATTTGCCGCCATCAACACCGACGCCGCGTCGCTCGCGGTCTCGCCGGCGACCGTCAAAATCCATCTCGAAACAAAATTGTTGCGCGGCCTCGGCACCGGCGGCGATCCCGAACGCGGCCGCGCCCTGGCCGAGGAGCAGTTTTCCACGCTCAAATCCGCCTGCGACGGTGCCGGCGTCGTCCTCATCATCGCCGGACTCGGCGGCGGCGCGGGCAGCGGCATCAGCCCGGTTCTGGCGCGCGCCGCGAAGGAGGCTGGCGCGCTTGTGCTCGCGTTTGTGACGCTGCCGTTTGTCTGCGAAGGCAACCGCCGCCAGCAGCAGGCGCAGCAAAGTCTGGAGCAATTGAAATCCTTTGCCGACGGCGTGATCTGCCTGCCGAACCAGAAAACGTTCAAGCTTATTGACGACAACACCAGCGTCCTTGAGACCTTCCACATCACCGGCGGCCTGCTCATCGAGGGCGTGCGCGGCGTCTGGCGGCTGCTCACGCGCCCCGGACTCATCCAGATTCATTTCGACGATCTCTGCGCCCTCGTGCGCGACCGCCATTCCGAAAGTTCATTTGCCTTTGTCGAAGCCACCGGCGCGGGCCGTTCGCGCGAGGTTGTGGAAAAACTGATCGCGCATCCGCTGCTCGACGAGGGCCGCGCGCTGGCCGAAGCTGACGCGGTGCTGGTGAGCCTGATGGGTGGAAAGGATTTGACGATGGCCGAGGTCAACCGCGTGATGGAACAAGTCGGACGCTATTGCGAGCGCGCCCAGATCATCATGGGCGCGGCGGTGGACGCGGAAATGAAAGGCCGTCTTTCCGTCACACTCATCGCCGGCCGGAAGACTGACGCCAAGGCCGACGCACCCGCTGATGCGCCGGAGCCGGGCCTGGTGCCTCCGCTGGAAACCGCGCCGCGTTCCGCCGCCCGGCAGGTTTCGCCGTCGCCGTCGTTTTCGATGGAACAGCGCGAACAGTTGACCGCGCGGCATTCCAGCCGCGCGCGGCGTGCCGGCAACAAGCTGCTCCAGACCCAGTTGCCGCTGGCCATCGTTTCCAAGGGCCGGTTTGACAAGAGCGAGCCGACCATTCACAAGGGCGAAGACCTCGACATTCCTACCTACGTCCGCCGCGGTATTTCGTTGAACTGACGCCTGCGGAGAAATGGCTATTCGATGCGGCCCAGCAACCGCAACAGCCCGTCCAAAATTGTGATCGGATGCGGCGGGCAGCCGGGAATGTAAAGGTCCACCGGCACGATGCCGTCCGCTCCGTTGCGCTGCTCGGCGTGGCCGAGGTAAGGTCCGCCGGAAATCGCGCACGCGCCCAGGGCAATCACCAGCTTTGGCGATGGCACGGCTTCGTAAGTCTTGCGCAAGGCGAGTTCCATGTTCTGCGTCACCGGTCCGGTGATGAGCAGTCCGTCGGCGTGGCGCGGCGACGCGACGAATTGAATCCCGAAACGGCCCAAGTCGTAAGTGACATTGTTGAGCACGTTCACGTCGGCCTCGCAGCCGTTGCAGCCGCCGGCGCTGACCTGCCGCAGCTTGAGCGAGCGGCCGAAAATCCGGCGCGATTTTTCGTCCAGCGCCTTCGCCAGTTGAAATTCCTTTTCGCCCAGAACCAGCGCATCGCGGCTCGAAGCGGCGAGGCGATGTTCCGTCGTGAAACGGATTGCGTCTTCGGGACAGGCGCGCTCACATTCGGGACAAAACAGGCAGCGGCCCAGATCGAGGCGCACCGATTTATCTTTAATGCTGATGGCATCCGTCGGGCAAACGGCGGCGCAAATGGAGCAATTGGGCGGGCATTTCGCGGAGTCAATCTGCGGCCGGCCGCGCAGACGGTCGGGCAGCACCGGCGGCTCCTTCGGGAAACCGATGGTGCGGTATTTCTGCCGGGCGCGCGCGAGTAAAACTTTCAGCATGGTGTCACGCCTTTCCAACCGTAGCAGCCGACGTGAGCCGGCTCCATTTTCTCCGCGGGCAGAGTGAGCGGACTCACGTCCGCTGCTACAAATAATTTTCTATAAATCATGGCCGCAATAGGACAGGTTGAAACTTTTGTTGCAAATCGGGAAATCGGAAACCTGCTGGCCGCGCATCGCCATCGCCAGTCCCATCCAGTTGTGGAACGACGGGTCCACGATTTTGTAACGCGCAAATTTCCCGGCCGCGTCGGTCAGCGCCGTGTGGCAGATCTCGCCGCGCCAGCCTTCGGTGAGCGAGACGACGGCGCGGTTGGGCGCGAGCGCGCCGATTTCCGCGTGCACCGGCCCCATCGGCAGCGCGTTGAGCTGGTCGAAAATGAACGCGATGGAACGCTGGATTTCCATCCAGCGCACATAAGCCCGCGCGAAAACGCTGCCGGTGTGATACGATGAAACCGGTATCTGCGCGAACCGGTAAATGCCCGACGGAAATTGAATCCGCACGTCATGTTCGATGCCGCTGGCGCGCGCCACGAGGCCAACGAGTCCGAGTTCCTGCGCCGTCTCGCGCGAAACCGGCCCGGCATTTTCGAAGCGGGCGCGGACGGACGAGGAATTCCAAAGCAATTCCACCGCGCTGGTCACGTCCTTGTGGCTCTGCGTCAGGCGTTCCTCCAGTTGTTTTTGACGGGCATCGTCCAGATCGAACAGGACGCCGCCGGGCCGGAGCAGGCCGCGACCAAAACGGTTTCCGCAAATCAGCGCCGTCAGGTTCAGGAAATCGCCGCGAATCCGTCCGCAATAACTCGCCGTCGGCAGGTAGCCGATGTCGCCGGCCAGCGCGCCGAGGTCGCCGGTGTGATTGGCCAGCCGCTCCAGCTCCAGCGCGATGGCGCGAAGCGCCTGCGCGCGCGCCGGAACACGGCAGCTTGCGAGCGCCTCCACCGCTTCGCAATAGGCCAGCGCGTGGCCGATGGTCGTGTCGCCGGCGAGCGTTTCCATTTGCGGAATTGTCCGCCTGTCCGGGCCGCCGACCAGCGCGCGCTCGATGCCGCGATGCTGGTAGCCGAGCGAAATTTCGAGGTGAAAAACATATTCGCCGTGGCATTGAAAACGGAAATGGCCCGGCTCGATGATGCCCGCGTGAACCGGGCCGACGGCGACCTCGTGAATCTCGTCGCCGTCCATCGAAAAGAAATTGGTCACGCCGGGTTCGACCGGATTTTCGGCGGGACGATTCCATGCGTCGCGGCCGGCGCGATACGATTTGTGAAAGCGGATGGGCTTCAGCCACGGATGGCCTTCGGGCCGCACACCCCATTGCTCGGCAATCTCGCGTTCGAACCAGTGCGCCTGCGCGCAGGCCGGCGTGAGCGACGGATAGCTTTCGGCGACTTCGGTCGAAAGCAGCGTCATTTGCCCTTCGGCATCATTCGCGAGCACCGCGAACAATTGGACGCGGTCGGTGCCGGCCGGCTGGCCGAACAGGCTCGCGATGCGCGCGCCGTTTTCGGCGGCCTGCAAAATCTGCTCGCGAAAATCGGCAAAGTTCGCGGATGGAATTTCCGCGAGCGCGGCGGTATCGCCGTTGCAGAGAGGAAGCGGAGCGCCGGTTTTCACGAGGCCCCTCCCAGCGTGGTGGCGATTTGATGCAGGACATCGCTCAATTTTGACGGCACATCCAGGCCGAGCCACAGGACCAGAATGCCAAGCACAGCGGGCGGGATGATTTGCCACCAGCGGTCGCGAGTCGAGGTGCTGACGGCGGGTTTTCCCGGTTCGCCCTGCGCCATGCCGAGAAAGGCCGTTGCCATGCCGATGAAAATGACGCCGAGCGTTGCCAGAAACATCGTGACAATCCAGACGTGGTGCCCGTCAAGCGCCGCCTTCAAAATCGTGAACTTGCTCAGGAACGGTCCGAACGGCGGCGAGCCGGTGATGGCGAGAAAGCCCGCCACCCAGAGCACGCCGGTGACCGGCGCGGCGCGCAAAAGCCCGCGCACCTGCAAAATGTTTTTCGTCTGGTAGCGCGCCACGATGTTTCCCGAAAGCAGGAACAGCATCGCCTTGACGAGCGAATGATTCACCGCGTGCAGCATCGCGCCGAACGCGCCGGCGCCGCCGAGGCCGACGCCGATCGCGAGGATGCCCATGTTTTCCACGCTCGAATACGCCAGCAGCCGTTTGTAATCCGTCTGGCCGATGATGAACACGGCGCTGACGCCGAGCGAGACCAGGCCCAGCGCGATCCAGATGTCGCGCGTGAAATCCTCCATGCCGGCGGCGACGCAGACTTGTTGCATGCGCAGCAGTCCGAGGAATGCGCAGTTCAAAACTGCGCCGGACAGCAGCGCCGAGACGACAGACGGCGCCTCGCTGTGGGCGTCCGGCAGCCAGGTGTGCAGCGGCGCGAGGCCCATTTTGGTGCCGTAGCCGACAAAAAACAAAATGCACGCGGCCTTGAGCCACGGCACCTGCAAATCAGACGCGTGGGCGATGAGTTGCGAGAGCACGATCGGATAACTTTCGCGGTCCGGATGCGCCGCCGCCACGCCGAGGAAGAAATTGGCCAGCAGCGCCAGCGCGATGCCGACGGAGCAGATCAAAAGGTATTTCCACGTGGCTTCGAGCGAGCGGTGGTGCCGGTGGAAATAAATCAGCGGTGCGCTGGCCAGGGTGGTTCCCTCGATGGCCACCCAGATCAGGCCGAAATGCTGGCTGACGGTGACGAGCGTCATTGTCGCCAGAAACAAGAGCAGACAGCCGATGAAGACGGCTTCGGGCGCGTTGTCGAACAAAAGTCCTTCTTCCGTGTCGGTGTTGTGCCGGTTCGCCTCCTGGCCGAGATAGCCGGCGGCGTAAATGGACGCGACGAAAAACAGTCCGCTGGTGATGGTCAGGAACAGCAGCCCCGCCGCGTCGAGCGCGAGCCAGCCGTTGAGCGCCGGAGCGGGCGTGATTTTCCAAAACATCGCCGTCAGCACCGCATGAACCAGCGCCGTGCCGACGAGCAGTCCGCGGCGCAAGGCTGGAGTTGGCAGGACGAACGTCGCCAGCCCGGCAAGCAGGGGAATGATGACGAGGGCGAAAATCATTTTGATTGCGGATTGCAGATTGCGGATTGCGGATTTGACGACAGTTCATCCGGTTCTGCGGAGTCGCAGCCAATCGCTAATCGCCAGTCGTGAATCGAAAGTTTCATCAGTCCTTCAATACGCTCAACTTTTCGGTGTTGATGTGGTCGAACTCGCGGTTGATGTGGAAGATGGTGATGCCCATGACGAACACCGCGACGAAGACGTCGAGCAGCACGCCGGCCTCGACCAGCAGCGAGGATTGCGGCGCGAGGCCGACGCCGAAGGTGTAGACACCGTTTTCCAAAACGAGAAAGCCGAGCACCTGGCTCAAGGCGCGTTTGCGGCTGATGATGAGGAACAGCCCGGCGAAGATGGAAAAAATGGCGATTGGCGCGAGCCAGGACGAGGCGAGTGTTTCGGGGACCGGCAGCCGTTGGCACATCCAGAATGAAATCGCCAGAATCACCACGCCGGACAACAGCGAGGTGACGTAGCCGACATAAGGCTCGACTTCGCGCGCCACGTCCGCCTCGCGCACGGCGCGGAACAGGAACCACGGAAAAACCACGCCCTTGATCGCGACGGTCCCGATTGCAAGCAGGGTGAAGCGCAGCGACAAATCATGCACATGCGCCAGAATGGGCAGAAGTCCCAGCACCACGCCCTGCGCCGCGACAACGCGGATGGACGATCCGATGCGGCTGGAGCCGAGCAGCTTCAGGTTTGTCAGCACGACCAGCACGAGAATGAGATTGGTGAGGATCATTTGAAGCCGGGTTATTTGTTGAGTCCCAACAGAAATGCCATCGCCGCCAGCGCGCCCGCGCCGACGAGCAGTTGCGGCACGATGAGCAAACGGAGCCGTGCCATCGTGGATTCGACCACGCCCACGATGACGGCAAGCAGAAACATTCCGCCGACCGACAGAACGAGATTCAACCCGATTGCTCCCGTGTCGGGCACGATCATTCCGACGACGAGCGCGGTCAGCACCCACAACTTCAGCGCCGCGCCATAAAGGATGAATGCGAAGTCCGGCCCGCCGTGATCCAGCACCATGACTTCGTGGATCATCGTGAGTTCGAGATGCGTGTTCGGGTCGTCCACCGGGATGCGGGAATTTTCGGCGAGCAGCACAATCATCAGCGCGATGAGCACCAGCGCCATCACCGGCCCGGCGGCAAACCAATGAGCGCCGGATACTTGGGTGAAAATCGCCGAGAGCGAAAGATTTCCCGCCTGCCGCGCGAGCGTGGCCAGCGCCACGAGCAACGCCGGTTCGGCCAGCGCGGAGAAAAAAACTTCACGGCTTGCGCCCATGCCTTCAAATGACGACCCGGTGTCGAGCGCGGAGAGGACGGTGAAAAATCGCATCAGTCCGAGCAGGCAGGCGAACAGGAAAAAGTCTGCCGGGAACGCGATGAGCGCCGGGAAATTTCCGAGCGGCACGAGCGCCGCGGCCATCAGCACCGCCGCGAGTCCCAGCATTGGTCCGGCGCGGAACAGCCATGTGGTCGTGCGGCTGTAGACCTCGCCCTTGTGCAGCAGCTTCCACAAGTCAAAATAAGTTTGCAGAAACGGCTGGCCGCGCCGGCCCGCGAACAGCGCCTTGGTGCGGTTGATGATGCCGGGCAGCAGCGGCGCGAGCGTGAGCGCCAGCAGCAACGGGATGATGGAGGGGAAGTTCATGTCAGCGGAATTTCCAGGCCAGCAGCACGATCAGAGTGATGGCGATGTAGAGGACGTAAAGTTGAACGTGGCCTTGCTGCATCCAGCGGAGCTTGGCGATGCCCCAATTGATTTTCAGGAAGCCGGGGCGAAACAATTCCTCGTGGGTGAGATCGGGTGTCTCGGTTGTGAGCGAAGCCTTTGGTGGGAAAAAACCCTCCGGCCGCTGCAACTGGCGGTGAGCGCCCAGCAGCCAGCGGAACAGCGTTGTGACCGGTTGGACGAACGACGAGGCGGTGTATTGAATCCGCGCCGAGGGCCGCGCGTAACCGCAGCCCCAGGTGTCCGCCGTGCCAACCGTCCGCCCGGTCAGTAAGGCGCATCGCAGCAAGGCGATGGCGGCGAACAAAATCACGAGCGCCAGCCCGCAAATGGAAACGGTCGTCAACACCAGCGCCGGTGATTGCAGCACCGCGGACACGCGTTCAGGCTCGAGGCCGCTCAACTGGCCGGCGATGGGCGCGATCCAATCCACCAGCCACACTGCGCCAAATGCGATCGCGACGCAACCGGCGGCGAGGATGAGCATTGGTATTTTCATGGCCATGCCTGCCTCGTGCGGCGCCTCCACCGGTTGCCGGGGTTCACCGAGAAAAACAGTTCCGAATGCCTTGGCAAAAGTTACCGCGGCCAGCCCGCCGATCAATCCGATGCAAACCAGCGCGAGCAGGCCGGCCATCGCCGCATCCGCCGGGTTCACGGTGATTGCCTTCAACGAAGCTCCGGCGAGGGCGAATTCGCTGACGAAGCCGTTTAGCGGCGGCAATCCGCAAATGGCCACCGAGCCGATTAGAAACAAAGCGCCGGTCCACGGCATTTTTTTCAGCAGCCCGCCGAGGCGGTTGGTGTCGCGAGTGCCGGTGGCGTGCGCCACGCTGCCGGCGGCAAGGAACAGCAGGCCTTTGAAAATGGAATGGTTGAGCACGTGCAGCAGCGCGCCGCCAAAACCGAGAATTGAAATCAGCGGCTGATGGTAGCTGACGCCGAGCAGGCCGAGTCCGAGACCGGCCGTGATAAGTCCGATGTTTTCCACGCTGCTGTAGGCGAGCAGACGTTTGAGGTCGTGCTGCGCCAGCGCGAAGACGATGCCCAGCACGCCCGAAGCCAGTCCGAGGCACAAAAGCAGCCAGCCCCACCAGATTGATGGTGCGCCGAGAAAGGTGAGCGCGCGCATCAGGCCATAAATGCCGAGCTTGATCATCGCGCCAGACATCAGCGCTGAAACGTGGCTGGGCGCGGCGGGATGCGCTTCCGGCAGCCAGACGTGAAACGGCATGAACCCGGCCTTGGTTCCAAAGCCGACGACGGCGAGCAGAAAGAAAATCCCCGCCAGTTCCGGCGTGTGGATTCCTTTTTCGGCCCAGACGGTGAAATCCATTGAACCGGTTTCACGGCCCATCAGGATGAAAAACACCAGCAGAAATCCCGTGCCCAGATGTGTCGCGACCAGATAAATCCAGCCCGCGTTCCGAACCGATTCGCGCTCATGCTCAAACGTGACGAGAAAGAACGAGGCCACCGCCATCAATTCCCAAGCCGACAGAAATAAAACGGCATTGCGCGCCAGCAGCACCAGTGTCATGCCCAGCACCAGCAGGCAGTAAAAAAACCAGACCGGCCCCATGGAACATTTTTTCACCGACGAACGCAAATAACCGACGCCGTAAATCGCGCAGAGCGCCGACAGCAGCAACATCGGCACCAGAAACCATGCGGAGAGCGCGTCAAGCTGGATGAAAAATTCCCCAAACGGCACCGGCCACGGGTGACGGAATTGCAACGCCGGGCCGCCGGCCAGCACTTGAATTGCCGGAATGCAACCCGACACTGCGGCGAGCAATACGAAGGCTGCGGCAAGCCAGGAAAAATTCCGGCGGCTGCCGCTCAAAAGCAGCACAGCCACCGCGCCCAGCAACAGCACGGCCAGCGCAATCAAAAGCAACGTCACTTCGCCGACTCCTTCCTAGATTCATCCACCGGCGCGTTTCCGCTGTTGCCCCGCCTTGGCACGGCGCGCAAACCGTCGCTGATTTTTTTTGCCGACGCGAGAATTTCATCACGGCCCGCCTGACGAACCACCTGCGCCTTGAATTCGGGATTACGCAGGGCAAATGCCAGCCGCGACAGCAGGTGCAGGTGCGCCTTGACCGTGGGACTGATAAACGTGAACAGGGTGTGAACGGGCTGGTCGTCCAGCGCGCCGAAGTCCACCGGCTTTTCGAGAAAGCACAACGTCATTGTCGGTTGTGGGACATGAAGCACGATGGGATTGCGCACGTGCGGGATGGCGATGCCGTCGCCGATGGCGGTGGATTCCAACGCCTCGCGTGCGAGCAATACTTGCAGGAGGAACTCGCGATCCACGGTGTCTGGCACCCGGAGAATCTCCACCACGTTCCGCAGCACGGCTGCTTTGTCCGCGCCGGCGATGCGGTAGAAAACCCCGCCCAATTCGAGGGCATCGGACAATTCAGGAAGCGGAGCCGACTGGCTTTCCGGCTCCTCGAAGATGCGGGGAGAGACATTGATGCGATTGGCAGTGGACCATTCCAACAGTTCGGCGCGGTTGAACCGATACTGGCCGTTCATCCTGTAACCTGGCAATTTACGCTCTTCAATCCAGCGATAAACGGTCTTTTCAGAAATTTCCAGCAGACCGGCCACATCTTTGACTGTTAATTGCATTATGAATTGGTGTCTGAAATTGAATTTTAGACAATTTTAGACATAATCTCCGGCATTGACATTTTCGTCAAGCTGCTTGTTAAATGAATTTTGGAGCGGAATGCGCGTGTGCGATTTGCAGGTGGAAGGGGATGGTTCCAAAAAAATAAATTAATTGTTGACAGGTAAATTATCGGCGGCTATTTTTAATCCGTCAGAGCCGTAAAGTAAAAAGACTGAAGCCGGTAGCTCCTCGGGTTTTGAGCAAAATCGAGGGGAACGGTTTTGTGTCGTTTTTGATTTACGTGTTTGGATTTGGGTTTGGACTAATGATTTGTGTGTGCGCCCATGTAGCTCAGTTGGTAGAGCGCATCCTTGGTAAGGATGAGGTCATCAGTTCGATCCTGATCATGGGCTCCAGACAATTTGCTGACAAAAACGCTGACTAATAAAATTAAACGACATTAACGCAGGAGACAACAATGGCTAAAGAGCAATTTCAACGAACGAAGCCGCACGTCAACGTCGGCACCATCGGTCATATTGACCACGGCAAATCCACTTTGACCGCCGCGATTGTGGAAACGCAGGCGAAGAAGGGTCTGGCGACGCCGATTTCCTACGCCGACATTACCAAGGGCGGCACGGTGCGCGACGAAACCAAGACCGTGACCATTGCCGTTTCCCACGTCGAATACCAGAGCGACAAGCGGCACTACGCTCACATTGACTGTCCCGGCCACGCCGACTTCATCAAGAACATGATCACGGGCGCGGCGCAGATGGATGGCGCCATTCTCGTGGTGGATGCCTCGGAAGGCCCCATGCCGCAAACCAAGGAGCACGTTCTTCTGGCCCGCCAAGTAGGTGTGCCTGCCATTGTGGTTTTCCTGAACAAGGTTGACCTCGTGGATGACAAGGAGTTGCTGGACTTGGTCGAAATGGAAATCCGTGACCTGCTGACCAAGTATGAATTTCCTGGCGACAAAACGCCCATCATCCGTGGCAGCGCGAAAAAGGCGCTTGCGCACGAACCCGAAGGCGCGAAGGCCATTCAGGAATTGATGGATGCGATTGATGCGTTCATCCCGCTGCCGACGCGCGAGGTGGACAAGCCGTTCTTGATGTGCATCGAGGACGTGTTCAACATTGAAGGTCGTGGCACTGTGGTGACCGGCCGTGTCGAGCGCGGACTTCTCAAGCGCATGGAAGAAGTTGAAATCGTTGGGTTGAAAGACACCCGTAAAACGACGGCGACAGACATCGAAATGTTCCGCAAGTTGCTCGACTCGGCGCAGTGCGGCGACAACGTCGGCGTGCTGCTGCGCGGCACCAAAAAGGACGAAGTGGAGCGCGGCATGGTGCTCGCGAAGCCCGGCTCCATCACACCGCACATGAAATTCAAGGCGGAAGTGTATGTGTTGTCAAAGGAAGAAGGCGGCCGCCACACCCCGTTCTTCACTAAGTATCGCCCGCAATTTTATTTCCGCACCAGCGACGTGACCGGCACGGTGACATTGGCGCAGGGAGTTGAAATGGTGATGCCCGGCGACAATGTCTCTGTGGAGATCGAGTTGATCGCGCCGGTTGCGATGGAAAAGGGCCAGCGTTTTGCCATCCGCGAAGGTGGCCGCACGATTGGCGCCGGCCGCGTGACGGAGGTTGTTACCTAGAGCATTTTTAAAATTCAGGAGCGCGGGGATAAACCCCCGTGGCTCCTGCTTTGTCCCAAAGACAAACGAGATTGGGCAGATACGGCAGTAGCTCAATTGGTAGAGTAGCGGTCTCCAAAACCGTTGGTTGGGGGTTCAAGTCCCTCCTGCCGTGCCAGCCTTCGCTGGGTGCGAAGCCCGGGCGGGCGGGAATAAATGAGTTCGAGCTTCGGCTCGGCAAGCCAGTCTGCGTAACGGAGAGGTGGCAGAGTGGTCTATCGCGGCGGTCTTGAAAACCGCTTTGGCTTAACCGCCAACGGGGGTTCGAATCCCTCCCTCTCCGCCAGTCTTGCAAGGCGTAAGCGGGCTAAACTGAAATGTGCCACAGGCCATGGCCCGTGGCACCGGAAAAATTGTGAACGAATTGACAAAAATATTGATTTGGGCCGTTATCATCGGCGCGTGCTTTGCCTACTTGTGGTGGCAGGGACAGGTCCGGCGGTTTGCGGTTTACATTCAGGAAACCCGCGAAGAGTTGAAGAAATGTTCATGGCCGACCTGGCGCGAGTTGAAAGATTCGACGGTGGTCATTGCCATCTCGATCGCCCTGCTTGGAGCTTTTGTCATGGCGGCGGATGAAGGCCTGTATCTGGTAATTTTTAAATTATTCAAACTTTGAACGCCATGCCAAGCCAGTGGTTCGTCATTCATACACTTTCCGGCCAGGAGCAGAAGGTCAAGGAGAGCATTGAGAAGCGCGTCAAAACCGACGAGATGCAGGACTTTGTAAAAGAGGTTCTCGTCCCGATGGAAAAGGTCGTCGAGGTGCGCAACCAGAAGAAGACGGTTTCGAGCCGCAAACTCTGGCCTGGCTATGTTTTTGTGGACATGGTGTTGCTGGACGAAAACCGCCGCATCATTGAGAAGCCCTGGTATTTTATCAAGGAAACGCAGGGCGTGATAGGGTTTGTCGGCGGCGAGCCACCCGTGCCGACGCCGACCGAAGAGGTCGAGCAGATCAAGGCGCAGATTTCCGCGTCCGAGGAAACGGAAAAACCGAAGGTCAATTTTGAGATTGGTGAGACGATCAAGATCAACAACGGGCCGTTCCTGAATTTCAGCGGCGTCATCGAGGAGATTGATCCGACGCGCGGCAAGCTGAAGGTGACCGTGAACATTTTTGGGCGCAACACGCCGGTGGAGCTTGAATACTGGCAGGTGGAGAAGGCGTGAGTCGCGACTCGTTGAATCGTGGATCGGTTCAGCGATGTAACTATTTAACAATTTAACGAATTTTATATGGCAAAGAAAGTCACAGGACAAATTAAATTGCAGATTCCGGCGGGCCAGGCGAATCCCGCGCCGCCGGTCGGCCCGGCGCTCGGCCAGCACGGCGTCAACATCATGGGCTTCTGCAAGGAATTCAACGCGGCCACCAAGGCCGACGCGGGACTCGTGATTCCCGTCGTCATCACGGTTTATCAGGACAAGTCGTTCACGTTCATCACCAAGTCGCCGCCAGCGTCCATCCTGTTGAAAAAAGCCGCGGGCATCACCGCCGGCTCGAAAGTGCCGAACAAGGACAAGGTGGGCAAGGTGACGCGCAAGCAGATTCTGGACATCGTGAAGATGAAATCCAAGGATTTGAACACGGTGAACGAAGAGGCCGCAATCCGGGTCATCGCCGGCACGGCACGCAGCATGGGAATTGAAGTCGTCGGTTAACATCAAACTCAACCGCGGGAGAGCCTGAAGCTCGTTTGCACCGCACAAAAGCAAATGCCCAGTAAAAGATACAAGAAGGCGTTGGAAGTGGTGGATGGCAATAAAGTCTATCCGTTGAAGGATGCCGTCGGCGTCCTCGCCAAGTTTCCGAAGGCCAAATTCAACGAAACGATTGACCTCGCATTCCGCCTTGGCGTGGATCCGAAGCAGTCCGATCAAATGGTTCGCGGCACGGTTCCGCTCCCGCACGGCAGCGGCAAGACCGTGAAAGTGCTCGTGTTCGCCAAGAGCGGCGCGGGCGCGGACGCGGCCAAGGCCGCCGGCGCGGAATACGTCGGATTTGAAGACATGATTGCAAAATGCCAGGCCGGCTGGGCGGATTTTGACGTGGCAGTGGCCACGCCCGAGGCGATGGCGGAAGTGCGCAAGCTCGGCAAGGTGCTCGGCCCCCGCGGCCTGATGCCCAATCCGAAAACTGGCACCGTGACGGATGACACCGCCAAGGCCGTGAAGGAAGTCAAGGCGGGCCGCGTCGAGTTCAAAATTGACAAGGCGGGAAATGTTCATGTGATCGTCGGCAAGGCGTCCTTCAATCCTGAACAGATTGAAGAAAATGCCCGTGCCGTCATTGAAGCGGTCGCGAAGGCGCGTCCGAACAGCCTGAAGGGCGCCTACATTCGTTCCTGCACACTTTCGGCAACGATGAGTCCGCCGGTGCGCGTGGACGTGCGCGAATTTTCAACCAACTAAAAAGGATTTTGAGTCATGCGTGCTGAAAAGAAAATTTTGACGAAGGATTATGTGGCGCGGCTGAACGCCTCGCCGTTCTTCATCGTGGTGAGTTACAAGGGGCTGAAAGTCGCCCATCTGACGGAGTTGCGGAAGCGGCTGTTGAAGGCGGGCGCGGAGGTTCACATCGTGAAGAACTCCATCTTCCGCGTGGCCGCCCAGGAAGCCGGTGTTGGCGACTTGAGTGGTTCGCTGGCCGGGCAGCTTGCCGTGGTCACCGGGCAGAAGGATGTTTCCGCCGCGGCGAAGACGCTGAAAAATTTTGCGGCGGAATTTGACAAGCTGAAATTCAAGTTCGCCTATCTCGGCAACCAGCGCCTCGAAGAGGCGGCGATTGTGGCGATGGCGGATTTGCCGAGCCTGGACGTTTTGCGCGCGAAAATCCTCGGCCTGCTCGTCGCTCCGGCGACGAAGCTGGTGGTGTTGATCAACACGCCGGCGTCGCAGCTGGCGCAGGTCATCAAGGCGAAATCCGAAAAAGCCGAGGCGGCAAAGGCCTGAAGCGCCGGCGGCCGCGCAATCAAAACAATTTCGATTTGAAGTCTGGAATTTCAAATCGGAGAACAAACAAACAACAACAATGTAAATCGTCGGTTCACGGGCCGTGAATTCAAAATGCCGTGGCCTCGGCGACGACGAGACGAAAGAAAGAATACAGTTATGGCTGACATTGCAAACCTCGTGGAAGAATTGAGCAAATTGACGGTTCTCGAAGCCGCCGACCTCGTGAAACAACTGGAAACCAAATGGGGCGTTTCCGCCGCCGCGCCTGTCGCGGTCGCGGCTGCTCCCGCCGCCGGTGGCGCTGCCGCGCCTGCCGCCGCGAAGGATACCTTTGACGTGATTCTCGTCTCCGCCCCGGCGGACAAGAAGATCGCCACCATCAAGGCCGTCCGTGAAGTGAAGGCCGGCCTCGGTCTGGCGGAAGCCAAGGCGCTGGTGGAAGGCGCGCCCAAGCCGGTGCTCGAAGGCGCCAACAAGGCGGACGCCGATGCGGCCAAGAAGAAGCTTGAAGACGCGGGCGCCAAAGTGGAGGTCAAGTAATTTGTCGGTTTTTCGGGCGGTGGTTCCGGCAAACGGAGCCGCCGCCTCTTTGGACAATTTATTGAAGCTACAACGGAACGGTAAAGTCGGTTTTGGTTTTGGCAAGCTGGCCATTGAACGCGGCAGCTTGCCTTGTGTCGTTGATTGAGAAAACGGCCGGCAAGCCGCCGGCCAAACAAAAGATTAAAAATGCCATCGAGAGCCACTGAACGGATCAACTTCGGCAAGATCAAAGAGATCGTTGCGCCGCCGAACATGATTGAACTGCAGACGAATTCCTACAAGGAATTTTTGCAGGCCGAAGCCACGGGAAAACGCGACAAGGGCGCCGGCCTGGAGTCGGTTTTCAGCGAGGTGTTTCCCATTGAGAGCTATGATGGCAAGTGCAGGCTGGAATACAAATCCTACGAAATCGGTCCGCCGAAGGTGGACTGGCTGGAATGTCTGCGCGAAGGTTTGACCTATGGCGCGCCGCTTTATGTCACCTTCCTGCTCAAGGAAGAAGGCAAGAGCGCCAAGGAAGAAAAAGTTTTTATGGGCGAGCTGCCGCTGATGACGCCGCAGGGCACGTTTGTCATCAATGGCGCTGAACGCGTCGTCGTTTCGCAGTTGCACCGGTCGCCGGGCATCGCGTTCGAGGCCACGCAGCATCCGAACGGAAAATTGCTGCACAGCTTCCGCGTCATTCCCGACCGCGGTTCGTGGTATGAGGCGATGTTTGACACGAGCGATCTGCTTTACGTCTATCTGGACCGCAAGAAACGCCGCCGGAAATTTTTGACGACGACTTTTTTCCGCGCGTTGAGCTTTTTGGATGCCGAAGCGGAAGGCAAGCCCGTTGACAAGAAACGGGACGGCACAAAAACCGGCACGGACGAGGAAATTCTCAAGCTGTTTTACGAAATCGAGGAACTCACGGTCAAGGAGGCCGAGAAGCTCGAAGGGTTGACGAGTCGCGTTTTGATTCAGGACGCGGTGGACGCGGAGAAGGGGCTGGTTGTCGCCCGCGCGTTCGAGCCGTTGTCCAAGGCGGTCATCAAACAAATCGCCGAACTCGGCGTGGCCAAGATCAAGGTTGTGGACACGTCCGTGGACGAGGGCATCATCATCAAATGCCTCAAGAAAGACCCGGCCAAGAACGAAGAGGAGGCGCTGAAGGACATTTACCGCCGCCTGCGTCCTGGCGATCCGCCGACCGCCGCGAATTCCCGCGCGTTGCTCAAGCGCCTGTTTTTCGATCCGAAGCGTTATGATTTGGGCCGTGTCGGACGTTACAAGATCAATCAAAAGCTTGGTCTCAAGGACAAGGAAGGCTCGCGCATCCTGACCAAAAACGATCTGGTCATCGCGACGAAATATCTGCTCCGCCTCAAAAAGGGCGAGGGCAGCGTGGACGACATTGACCATCTCGGCAGCCGCCGCATCCGCACGGTGGGTGAATTGCTCGCCAACCAGTGCCGCGTCGGTCTCGCGCGCACGGAACGCCTCGTCAAGGAGCGCATGACGCTGTTCGATCAAAGCGTCGAGGCCATGACGCCGCAGAAGCTCATCAATCCCAAGGCGCTTTCCGCCGTCATCCGTGATTTCTTCGGCCGCTCGCAGTTGAGCCAGTTCATGGATCAAATTAATCCGCTGGCGGAACTCACGCACAAGCGCCGCCTGTCGGCTCTCGGGCCGGGGGGCTTGAGCCGTGACCGCGCGGGCTTTGAAGTCCGCGACGTGCATCCGTCACACTACGGCCGCATCTGCCCGATTGAAACGCCCGAAGGCCCGAACATCGGCCTCATCGCGTCGCTCGCGACGTTCGCGCGCATCAACGAATTCGGTTTTCTCGAAACACCGTATCGCAAGGCCAAGGACGGTCGCGTCACGGAAGAAATTGAATTTCTCACCGCCGACCGCGAGGAGCAATACATCGTCGCCCAGGCGAATTCGCCGGTTGATGCCCGCGGTCATTTCACGACCGAGCGCGTCGTCTGCCGCGCCCGCGGGGAATTCGTGGATGTGGAACCGGCACGGGTGGATTACATGGACGTTTCGCCCAAGCAGCTCGTGTCCATTGCGGCGTCGCTGATTCCATTTTTGGAGCACGACGACGCGAACCGAGCGTTGATGGGTTCGAACATGCAACGCCAGGCCGTGCCGCTGCTCGTCACCGAGGCGCCGCTCGTCTCTACCGGCCTCGAAGACCGCGTCGCGCGCGATTCGCGTGCCGTCATGGTTGCCGAGGAAGCTGGCAAAGTCGCCTCCGTCACCGGGGATCAAATCATCGTGACCGAAGACGGCAAGTTGCCCGAGGGCAAGAAGAAGATCAAAAACGACCCCGAGCATGGGGTTTGGGTTTATCCGATCCGCAAATTCATGCGCTCGAATGCCGCCACGTGCATTAACCAGAAAATTCTCGTGCACAAGGGCGATCATGTGAAGAAGGGCCAGGTCATTGCAGACGGTCCCTGCACGCAAAATGGCGAGCTGGCGCTCGGTCGTAACATTCTCGTCGCGTTCATGCCGTGGAACGGCTATAACTTCGAGGACGCCATCCTCATCAGCGAGAAGATCGTCAAGGAAGACATCTTTACGAGCATCCACATTGATGAGTTTGAAGTGGCCGCCCGCGACACAAAGCTCGGGCCGGAGGAGATCACGCGCGACATCCCGAACCTCGGTGATGAGGCGCTGAAAAACTTGAGCCCCGACGGCGTCATCCGTGTCGGCGCAGAAGTGAAGCCCGGCGACATCCTCGTTGGCAAAATCACGCCGAAATCCGAAACCGAGCTTGCGCCCGAAGAGCGCCTGCTCCGCGCCATTTTCGGCGAGAAGGCGGCGGACGTGAAGGACACGTCGCTCAAAGTTCCGTCCGGCACTTATGGCATCGTCATGGATGTGAAGGTTTCGGCGAAACGGGATTCCGAGCGTGTGGTCCACACCACTTCCGGCGAGGAAAAGCGCCATGCGAAACAGATCGAGGAAGATCACAAGAAAAAGACCGACGAGCTGCGCGACCAGTTGACGGAGGCGTTGAGCAACATTCTGCTCGGCGAAAAAATTCCGCTCGACGTGGTCAATTCCGAGACCGGCGAGATCATTATCCCGGCGAACCGCAAGATCACCAAGACCTTGTTGCGCAAGCTCGCGACGGTCTATGACCGCATCGAGATTGACCCGTCGCCGATCCGCAACAAGATCAACGAGATCATCGGCAGCTTCAAAAAGAAGTTCGACGATTTGCAGATGCAATACGACGAGGAAATGGAACGCGCCGAGGCTGGCGAGGGATCGGAAAGCGGCATCGTCAAATCCGTCAAAGTTTACATCGCCTCGAAACGCAAACTGTCCGTCGGCGACAAGATGGCCGGACGCCACGGCAACAAGGGTGTCGTCGCCAAGATCGTGAAGGAAGAGGACATGCCTTATCTTGCGGATGGAACGCCGATGGAAATCGTTCTGAACCCGCTGGGCGTGCCGTCGCGCATGAACGTCGGACAGGTTCTTGAAACGCACCTTGGCTGGGCGGCGAAGCTGCTCGGTCTGAAGTTCGCGACGCCGGTGTTCGACGGCATCAAGGAAAAGGACATTCGTGGCTATCTCAAGCAGGCCGGCCTGCCGGAGCACGCCAAGACGCATTTGTTCGACGGGCGCACCGGCGAACAGTTCGACCAGGAAATTGTTGTCGGCTACATCTACATGATGAAGCTCGGCCACTTGGTTGCGGACAAGATTCACGCCCGCGCGGTTGGGCCTTATTCGCTCGTCACCCAGCAGCCGCTGGGCGGCAAGGCGCAATACGGCGGCCAGCGCTTCGGCGAAATGGAAGTGTGGGCGATGGAAGCCTACGGCGCGGCCTACACGTTGCAGGAACTCCTGACCGTGAAGTCCGACGACGTGCAGGGCCGCACGCGGATTTACGAGGCCATCGTCAAGGGCGACAACGCGCTTGAGGCGGGGATTCCCGAATCGTTCAACGTGCTGGTGAAGGAAATGCAGTCGCTGGGACTTGACGTGAAAGTGGGCTACACCAATCCGCTGGAACATCAAAACGGCGACACCGCCGCCACCGCAGCCGCCGCCACGCTGGCGTCGGTTTAACAACCATTTGCCGCGAAACATTCGCAAAATTAAATTGTATGATTAGTTCAAAAGAAGGCGCTCGCGAGTTGCTCGGCCTCGAAAAGGTCAACCAGGTGGATTACGTCGGCATCACGCTGGCGTCGCCTGAAGCCATCCGCTCCTGGAGCAAGGGCGAGGTCAAGAATCCGGAGACCATCAACTACCGCACGTTCAAGCCGGAAAAGGGCGGCCTTTTCTGCGAACGCATTTTCGGCCCCGTCAAGGACTGGGAATGTTCCTGCGGCAAATACAAGCGCATCAAGCATCGCGGCATCGTCTGCGACCGTTGCGGCGTCGAGGTGACGCTCGCCCGAGTCCGCCGCGAGCGCATGGGCCACATCGAACTGGCCGTTCCGGTATGCCATATCTGGTTTTTCAAGTGCATGCCCTCGCGCATCGGTTTGGCGCTGGACATGACGGCGCGACATCTGGAGCGCGTGATTTATTACGAGGATTATCTCGTCATTGATCCTGGCAACACGCCGTTGAAGCAAAATCAATTGTTGAGCGAACACGAGTGCCGCGAGGCGCGCGAGACTTACGGCGCGGAAGCGTTCGTCGCCAAGATGGGCGCGGAAGCCGTTCGCGAGGCGCTGGAGAAGGTGGATCTGGCGAAGCAGGCCGATCAATTGCAAGGGGCAATGACGGAGACGAAGAGCAAGCAGATCCGCAAGAAGCTCGCGAAGCGCATCAAGCTGCTTCAGGGTCTTGGAATTTCCAAGAGCCGTCCCGAATGGATGATTCTCACGGTGCTGCCGGTGATTCCGCCGGATTTGCGTCCGCTGGTTCCGCTCGAAGGCGGACGTTTTGCGACTTCGGATCTAAACGATTTGTATCGCCGCGTCATCAACCGGAACAACCGTCTCAAGACGCTGCTCCAGCTCAAGACGCCGGAAGTCATCATCCGCAATGAAAAGCGTATGTTGCAGGAGGCCGTGGACGCGTTGTTCGACAACGGCCGTCACGGACGTCCCGTCACCGGCGCGGGCAACCGCTCGTTGAAATCCTTGAGCGACATGCTCAAGGGCAAGGGCGGACGCTTCCGCCAGAATTTGCTCGGAAAGCGCGTGGATTATTCGGGCCGTTCGGTCATCGTGATCGGACCGGAACTGAAGTTGAACCAGTGCGGTCTGCCAAAGAAAATGGCGCTCGTTTTGTTCGAGCCATTCATTATCCGCCGTTTGAAGGAACTGGGCTACGTTCACACCGTTCGCAGCGCGAAGAAAATGATCGAGCGCCAGACGAAGGAAGTTTGGGATGTTTTGGAAGAGGTGACAAAGGGCCATCCGGTGATGCTCAACCGCGCGCCGACGTTGCACCGTTTGTCCGTCCAGGCGTTCGAGCCGCAACTCATCGAAGGCGAAGCGATCCGCATTCATCCGCTGGTCTGCACCGCCTACAACGCGGACTTCGACGGCGACCAGATGGCCGTCCACGTGCCGCTGTCGGTCGAGGCGCAAATGGAAGCGCGCCTGCTGATGATGGCGACGAACAATATTTTCTCGCCGTCTTCCGGCAAGCCGATCATCACGCCGACGCAGGACATCACGCTCGGCTGTTATTATCTGACCGCCGAGCCGCGCACGCCGATGCCGGCGGACGCGAAGACGCTGCCGTTGTTTGGTTCGAAGGAAGAAGTGATTTTTGCCTGCGACGACGGCGCGTTGAAGACGCACGACCGGGTTCGCCTGGTGAATTTCGATTTCGGCAAGCCGACTGTTTTTGGCAACGCGGACAAGAAAACCATTGTGACGACGGTGGGCCGCGTGCGGTTCAGCGAAATCTGGCCGCCGGAACTGGGTTTCCCGAACAAATCGGTCAAGAAATCCGAACTCGGCGACATGATTTGGAAGTGTTACAAATTTGCCGGCCACGAGAAAACCGTGGTGATGCTCGACAAATTGAAAGAGCTGGGTTTCCGCGAGGCGACGAAGTCCGGCGTGTCCATCGGCATTGACGACATGATCGTGCCGAAGGAGCGCGACGAGCAGATTGACGCCGCGCAGAAGCAGATCAAGGAAGTCGAGAAGCAGTATCGCAAGGGCGTCATCACGCCCGGCGAGCGCTACAACAAAATCGTGGACATCTGGACGCATTGCACCGACCAGATTTCCGCCGTCATGTTCAAGACGCTGGAAGCGAACCAGGGCAAGAAGGAATACAACCCGGTTTACCTGATGGTGGATTCCGGCGCTCGTGGTAACAAGCAACAGGTGCGCCAGCTCGCCGGTTTGCGCGGCCTCATGGCCAAGCCCAGCGGCGACATCATTGAGAAGCCGATTCTCGCGAACTTCCGCGAAGGTCTGTCGGTGCTGGAGTATTTCATCTCGACGCACGGTGCGCGCAAGGGTCTGGCCGACACGGCGCTCAAGACCGCCGATTCCGGTTACATGACGCGCAAGCTGGTGGACGTGGCGCAGGACGTGATCATTCAGGAAGCTGATTGCGGCACGACCAACGGCATCTGGGTTTCCGCCGTGTTCGAGGGCGAAGACGAAGTGGTCAAGCTCGGCGACCGGCTCGTGGGCCGGTTTGCGTGCGACGACATCGTCAACCCGACGAACCCGAAGGAGTTTCTCATCCGCGTCAACGAGGAAATTGACGAGGTCAAGGCCAAACGAATTGAAGTCGCGGGCATCGAGCGCGTGCGCATCCGCTCCGTGCTCACCTGCGAAAGCAAGCGCGGTGTTTGCATCCATTGCTACGGTCGCAGTCTTGCGACAGGTGCCCCGGTCAAGCTTGGCGAAGCTGTCGGCATCATCGCTGCGCAGTCCATCGGCGAACCCGGCACGCAGCTCACGATGCGGACGTTCCACATCGGCGGCACGGCGGCGCAGGTGTTCAAAATTCCGCAGATCAAGGCCAAGCACGACGGCCTGATTCGTTACAACGAACTGCGTTTCGTCGAGCTGGAAGACGGCAACAACATCGTTCTCAACAAGAACGGCTCCGTTTCTGTTCTCGATGACACCGGCCGTGAGCTGGAAAATCACGTCATCGTCATCGGCGCGATCGTTTCGTTCAAGGAAGGCAGCCGGATCAAGAAGGGCGAGACCTTTGTGCAGTGGGATCCCTACAACGTGCCGATTCTTTCGGAAAAGGCCGGCAAGGTGAAGTTCCACGACATCATCGAAGGCGTGACGATGAAGCAGGAGACCGACGAAGCCACGGGCCAGGAGGCCATGGTGGTTGTCGAGCACAAGGAAGATTTGCATCCGCAGATCACCATCAGCGACGACAGCGGTGAAGTCGTGGCGAACTATCCGATTCCCTCCGGCGCGCATATCGTCGTCAGCCAGGGCGATAAAATTGTCGCCGGCACGCTCATGGCCAAGACGCCGCGCAAGACCTCCAAGACCAAGGACATCACCGGCGGCCTGCCGCGCGTGGCGGAATTGTTCGAGGCGCGCCATCCCAAGGACGCGTCGGAAATTTCCCGGATTGACGGCATCGTGGATTTCGGAACGAGCGTCCGTGGCAAGCGCTGCATTCTCATCAAGGACGCGCAGACACAGGCGGAGGAGGAACACCTCATCCCCATCGGCAAGCACGTCATCGTCTTCAAGGGCGACTTCGTGAAAAAAGGCCAGCAGTTGACCGAAGGCCCGATGGATCCGCACGAAATTCTCGACGTCTGCGGCCCGCAGGAATTGCAGGAGCACCTCGTCGGCGAAGTGCAGGAAGTTTATCGCCTGCAAGGTGTGACCATCAACGACAAGCACATCGAGATTATCGTGCGTCAGATGCTCCGCAAAGTGCGCATCACCGAGCCGGGCGACACGCAGTTCCTCTGGGGCGAGCAAATTGACAAGCTCGAATTCGAGGGGGAAAACGAGGCCGTCGAGAAGAAGGGCGGCAAGCCGGCGGAAGCCGCGCCGGTGCTGCTCGGCATCACCAAGGCGTCGCTCGAAACCGACAGCTTCTTGAGCGCTGCGAGCTTCCAGGACACGACCCGTGTGCTGACCGAGGCTGCGACCCGGTCCAAGGTGGATTCGTTGCGCGGCTTCAAGGAGAACGTCATCATGGGCCACATTATTCCGGCGGGCACCGGGTTTGACATGCACCGCAAGGCGGCGCTCAAGCTGCTGGTTGAGGTTCCTGACGAGCCGGAAGCTGCGGAGCCTGCGGAAGCGGCCCCGGCGGAAAACCCGCTGCTGTCCTGACGCAAATGAATTCAAAAACTTATTGCAACGGAAAATCTATTTGCTAACATCCAATCTTTATTTTTAAGACGCAATGCCGACAATCAATCAACTCGTTCGCAAGGGCCGTAACAAGGTCAAATACAAATCCAAGTCGCCCGCCTTGGACAATTCGCCGTTCCGACGCGGCGTGTGCATCCAGGTCATGACCCGCACGCCCAAGAAGCCAAACTCGGCCATGCGCAAGGTGGCCAAGGTGCGCCTCACCAACGGCTTCGAGATCATCGCCTACATTCCGGACGAGGGCCACAATTTGCAGGAACACTCCATCGTGCTCGTGCGCGGCGGCCGTGTGAAAGATTTGCCCGGCGTGCGCTATCACATCGTGCGCGGCACGCTCGACGCCGCCGGCGTTGAGAAACGCCGCGTGAGCCGTTCCAAATATGGCGTGAAACGCCCGAAGGCGGGCGCCAAGCCCAGCACCCCTGCGGCAGCCGCTCCCGCCGCGTAACCGATCCAACGATTTAACGACTTAACAATTTAAAAATCCATGTCCCGCAGACGACAAGCAACCAGACGGCCAGTGACCAAGGACGGCAAATTCCAGAGCACACTGGTATCGCGCCTCGTGAACACCATCATGAAGTGCGGCAAGAAGAGCACCGCGCAGCGGATAGTCTATGGCGCGTTTGACACCATTTCCGAGAAGAACCCGGCGAGCAACCCGGTGGAAATTTTGCAGCGCGCGGTGGACAACGCCAAGCCTCGCATCGAGACCAAGCCGCGCCGCGTGGGTGGCGCGACCTATCAGGTGCCGCTGGAGGTTCCATCCGACCGGCAGGCGGCGCTCGCGCTGCGCTGGATCGTGGATTTCGCGGACGCGCGGAAAGGCCAGCCGATGAAGTCGGCGCTGGCGGCGGAAATCATGGAGGCGTATCAGGGTCAGGGCAACGCCATCCGCAAACGCGACGAGGTTCATAAAATGGCGCAGGCGAACAAGGCCTTTGCCCATTTCCGCTGGTAGGATTATTTTAACACGCCCCGGAGGTGAAACGCCGGGGTGTTTTTATTTTCAAAGGACAAGATGGAAACAGCCACTGACAAAACAAAATCGCCCAACTCGCCCAAGCGTGAATACACGCTGGAGCGGACACGCAACATCGGCATTGCCGCGCACATTGATGCCGGCAAGACGACGACAACCGAGCGCATCCTTTTTTACACCGGCCTCATCCACAAGATTGGCGACGTGGACGACGGCAACACGGTGACCGACTGGATGGAGCAGGAACGCGAGCGCGGCATCACCATCACCAGCGCGGCGGTCACCTGCTTCTGGACGCAAAAGGCGACCAAGCCCGGCGAGGACAAAATTTTCAAGTTGTTTAACGGGGTGCCGCATCGCATCAACATCATTGACACTCCCGGCCACGTGGATTTCACCGCCGAGGTGGAGCGCTCCATGCGCGTGTTGGATGGCGCGGTCGCCGTGTTCTGTGGCGTGGCTGGCGTGCAGCCGCAATCCGAGACCGTCTGGCGTCAGGCGACCAAATACAATGTCCCGCGCATTGCATTCGTCAACAAGATGGATCGCATGGGCGCGAATTTTGAAAACGCGCTGAACGACATGCGCACCAAGCTCAAGGCGTATGCATTCCCGATTTTCCTGCCGCTGGGTCAGGGGCCGACCGAAGCCGAAGGCCGGCCGGTTGAGGGCGGTTTTGAAGGCGTGATTGACGTGGTCAATCAAAAGACCATTTATTGGGGACCGACCGAGGCGAACGAAGGTCTCAATTATGAAATCCGGGACATCGCGCCTGCGGATCAGGAACGCGCCAAGGCCGCGCTCGCGGAATTGATTGACGCCGCGTCCAACAAGGACGACGAAATCGCCAACCTTGTGCTCGAAGAAAAACCGATCACGCCTCAAGTTCTCAAGGCGGCCATCCGCCGGCTCACATGCAAGATTGAAATCGTTCCCGTGCTGTGCGGTTCCGCGTTCAAGAAAAAAGCCGTGCAGCCGCTCGTGGACGCCGTGGTGGATTATCTGCCCGGCCCGCTGGATGTTCCCGGCGCGGAAGGTCACGAACTGGGAACGGAGGTCGTCGTCAAGGTGCCGACGAACGACAATGAAAAATTCTGCTCGCTTGCGTTCAAGCTCTGGACCGATCCTTATGCCGGCAAGCTGGTCTTCTTCCGTGTCTATTCCGGCCATCTCAAAAAGGGCGACACCATTTACAATCCGCGCACACGCAAACGCGAGCGCGTCAGCCGCCTCATGGTCATTCAGGGCAGCGAACGCAAGGACATCAACGAGGTGTTCGCCGGCGACATCGCCGCGCTCGTCGGCCTGCGCAACATCACGACCGGCGACACGTTGTGCAACGAGGATTTTGACGTGACGCTCGAACCGCCGACGTTCCCGGAACCGGTCATCAGCATGGCCGTCGAACCGAAGACCAAGCAGGATCGCGACAAGTTGTCCGAAGGTTTGCAGCGCCTTGCGGAAGAAGATCCGACGTTCCGCTGTTTCACGAATGAGGAAACCGGCCAGCTCATCATCGCGGGCATGGGTGAGCTGCATCTGGAAATCATCATTGACCGTCTCAAGCGCGAATTCAAGGTGGAGGCCAACACCGGCGCACCGCAGATCGCGTATCGCGAAACCATCACAAAGAATGCCGAGGGCGAGGGCAAGTTCATCCGGCAATCCGGCGGCAAGGGCCAATATGGCCATGCCTGCATCACCGTCGCGCCGAATGAAAAAGGCAAGGGCGTGGAAGTGGTGGATGAGATTGTCGGTGGTGCAATTCCCAAGGAATATATCCCGGCGGTGATTGACGGCGTCGAAGAAGCCATAAAAGGTGGTGTCTACGCCGGCTATCAGGTCATTGACATCAAGGTTGAAGTCGTGGACGGCTCGTTCCATGAAGTGGACTCGAACGAACTTGCATTCCGCATGGCGGGTATTTTCGCATTGAAAGACGCCTTCAAGAAAGCCGGTCCGATTCTGCTCGAGCCGATCATGAAGGTGGAATGCACCACACCCGATGAGTATCAGGGCGATCTGCTCGGCGACATCAATCGTCGTCGCGGCACCATTATCAGCATTGAAGCGAAGAACGGCCAGACCATCCTCAACGCCAACGTGCCGCTGGCTGAAATGTTCGGCTACGCCACCGCCATCCGTTCGCTCTCGAAAGGCCGCGCGTCGTATTCGATGGAGCCGTTCACCTTTGCGCAGGTGCCCAAGAGTGTGCTCGACACGATCCTGGATCAGGCCAACAAGAGGCCGGCGGCGAGGACGTAAGCCTGTAAATCGGAAATTCTTCACAAAATCCGGGAACCATGTTCCCGGATTTTTTTATTTTCCCTCTGGTTACGGGGTTATCACCCGGTAGTAGCGCATCGGGAAAGAGGCGGAATTTGTGTCGGTGAATATGAACAAGCTGCCGGGCGGATTGGTGGCGATAGTCGTCCATGCCGTGGGATCCACCAGATTCGTGGTAGCCTGAATCAAGGTGGTCTGCACCGCGCTGGCCTGCACGCTGAATTGAAATCCTCCGGTGGCCTGTGGCGGCGCGACCACAGCGGCGAGCGCCGCCGGTTTCGGCACGGGATTGACGGCATAAACGCCGGGAGCCCAGCCGGAGACATTGCCATCGGCATCGAAACCGGCAACGGTCCATTCCTCATAGGTGCCGGGAGTGAGGCCGGTGATCGTGGCCGTCGTGCCGGTGAAATTTGTTCCATATCCAATGGTCGGAAACAACCCGCCAACCCAGCCCAAAATCTCATAGCGAACAATCGGCACCGGACCGGGTGACGGATCCCACGTCAAAGTAATGGTGGTGGAAGTAATCCCGGTGACCTGCAAACTGGCAGGCGGTTGTGGTCCCAACGTGGTGACGCCAATACCCGCGTAACCGGATGTGCCGCCGGGACCCGTGGCGTTGATGTCAAAGGCATAGGAGAAATTCGGCTTCAAACCGGATATGGTTATGTTGGTCGAGGTGGTGGAACCTATCAACTGGTAGTTGACCCCGCCGCCGCTGCCTTTGGGGCTGTGGTAGGGATGCGGAATGAAAATGCTATAAGTTACGGAACCAAACGCCGGGTCTTCGGGAGTCCAAGCCAGCGTCACCGAATATTCGGTTGCGCTCGCGAGATATAAGTTGGTTGGCGTTGCTGGCCGCGGATTGGGAACGGTGATGGTGAAAGACCAGTTGGTGACGCCGGCATAATTGGTCGCTTCAATCGTCACGGGAATCGGTCCGATTTGATCCAGCCCCTGCGGCGTCCAGGTAATTTGACCGCTGAAATAATCCACCGCCATGCCGTCGGGACCGTTGACGAGCAAATAGACCGGCGGCGGACTGCCGGTGGCAGTGATGGGCGAAGAGAAAGGAGTCTGGTAAACGCCGTTTGTGGCGGGAAGCTGCGTGAACACCGGTGGAGTATCGGGTGCACCCAATTGCTGGCTGCGCCACACATCGCCGGTGTCGTAGCCGTTGGTGTCGCTGCCGCCCATCACCACCAGCCGTCCCAGACTGTCCGTGCCCATCACGGAGCTGGTCAAAGATTCAGGCAGTGGCGTGGAAAGCGTCCAGGAATTGGCGGCGGGATTGAAGACTTGAACCGTGTTGGTTGCGCCGCCGCCGGAGAGTCCGCCGACAACGTAAATTTTCCCGTCAACTCCGAGTGCCGCCGCGCTGCCGGCGGTGGCAACGGGCATTGGTGTCATGTTGGTCCAGGTGTTTTTGCTGACGGAATAACGGAGCACGCTGGAAATTTCCACATCCGAAACGGTGTCGGTATATCCACCGAAAATGTAAATGTAATTCGTGCGGTCAAACACCGCTGGATAGTTGAATCGGGCGGCGGGCAGGCCGGCGATGGGAGACCATGCGCCGGTGTCATGGCTGTAGACCTCGGCGGATGCCAGCGGATTGCCGCTGTCGTCCAGACCGCCGATGGCGTAAGCGTTGCCGCTTCGGTCTGGCGCGTATCCGAGGTAGGATCGCGGCACGCTCATGGATGCCAGCGTGGTCGAACCATCGCTGGGGCTGTAATTGATCACCGTGTTGACTGAACTGACTCCATCATTGCCGCCATAAACGATGATCGCGCCGCCACTGGCGACGGCACCGGGGGCGAGGTTGCCGTAGAACGGCTGCCCCAGCGGCGTCCAATAAATGTTGGTGGCGATCAAACCTTCGGGATAAGCGGTGGTTCCGGCAATCACGATGTTGCCCATGCCGGGCATGACGACCGTTGCCGCGCTGCTGCCCGGATAGTCCATGGCCGGACCGGGAAACCACGCCAGCGGAGCGGCGGACAAACCTGCCCCGACTAACATCGGCGTGATTCCGGCGAGGAACATTTTCAGGAATTGGCTCGTTTTCATAATGCCTCCTTTTGTTTTTTTACCGGTGTCCGACTGACTGCACCGATATTGCCATACACACGACAATTTATGGTTAGCTTATGCGGGTTTGCGATGGTGTCAAGTGGCTTTCTGCTGGCCGTGATGTGACGATTCTGGGGGCGGCCGGCAAGCTGTTGTGCCTTGAATTCTTGCGCCGGGACGGCGGGCGGCAAAATTTGTCAAAAAATATATTGCGCGGCGGCGCACAATTGTTACACTCCGCTTCCGCTTTCAAGAGTTGAAGCGATAAATCGTAATTAAACCATTAATAGACAATTGTTCTTTGTATGGCTGCACAACGCATCAGAATTCGTCTCAAGGCCTATGACCACCGGGTCATAGACCAGTCGGCGCGCGAAATCGCCGACACCGTCAAACGCACCGGCGCGCGCGTCGCCGGGCCCATCCCGCTGCCGACCCGCATCGAGCGGTTCACCGTGCAGCGCTCGCCGCACGCGGATAAAAAATCGCAGGAAACCTTCGAGCAGCGCACCCACAAGCGGCTGATTGACATCCTCGATCCGACCGCCAAGACCGTGGATGAATTGAAGAAGCTCAATTTGCCCGCCGGCGTGGACATCACCATCAAGATTTGATTCAAGGAGAACACCATGCCATTAGGACTTTTAGGAAAAAAACTCGGCAGCGCGCGCGTTTATAATGCGAGCGGCGCTTTGATTCCCGTGACGGTCGTTCTCGCCGGCCCCAACCGCGTTCTGCAGGTGAAAACGCAGGCGGGCAGGGACGGCTACAACGCCGTGCAGCTCGGTTTTGGCAGCCAGAAACCGCAGCGCATCGCGAAGCCCGCGCTGGGCCACCTCGTCAAACACGGCGCGCTCGACAAGGCCGCCGCGGAAAAGGCGCGCGAAAAAGGCGACAAGACCGCGCTCGTCGGCGTGATGAAGATCAAGGAATTCCGCAATTTCTCGAAGGACGTGAAGCCCGGAGACCTCGTCGGCCCGACGCTGTTTGCGCCCGGCGATTTTATTGACGCGATCGGCATCACCAAAGGTCAGGGCTTTGAAGGCGTGATGAAGCGGCACCATTTCGGCGGCGGCCCGGCCACGCACGGTCACAAGGGCTGGCACCGGCGCGGCGGCGCGATCGGCGAGCGCCTGTTCCCCGGCACGGTGTTGCGCGGATTCAAGATGCCCGGTCACATGGGGCAGGTGAAGCGCACTACCCAGAATCTCGAAATTATCCAGGTTCGCGAGGCGGACAATTTGCTGCTCATCAAGGGCGCGATCCCGGGAGCGGAAGGCGATTACGTCGTCATTCGCGAATCCAAGAAACGTCCCAAGGGCTGGAAGCCGCCGGTGAGCCTCGCGCCGATGAAGCGCAAGGGTTCCGACGCCAAGAAGGCCGAAGTCAAAAAGTAATTAACCGGCCATGAAAATTGCCATTAAAAATATCGCAGGAAAAGACCAGGGCGAACTCGAAGTGACGTTCCCGCTGATCGAAAACGGCAAGGGCACGCAAGCCGTGCATGATGCCGTCACCGCTTATCGGGCGGCGCAGCGCAGCGGCACCGCTTGCACCAAAAACGTCGGCGAAGTCCAGGGTTCCAACAAGAAACCGTGGCGCCAGAAGGGCACGGGCCGCGCCCGCGCCGGCTCGTTCCGCTCGCCGTTGTGGGCGGGTGGCGGCGTGGTTTTCGGACCGAGGCCGCGCGATTTTGCGAAGAAGATTTCCAAGAAGACGCGCTCGCTCGCCCTGCGCAAGGCGTTGAGCGAACGGCTCAAGGCCGGCGACGTGATCGTCGTGGACGACTTGAAATTGAATTCGGCCAAGACGAAGGATTTCGTCGGCGTCATCGCCGCGCTGGAATTGAAGGGCACGACGCTCGTCATCGCGCCGGCGGACAAGAATCTCACGCTCGCCTCGCGCAACATCCCGAACGTGGCGCTGGCCACGAGCGATTCGCTGAACACCTATGACGTGCTTCGTCCCGACAAGCTGCTGTTCACGAAGAGCGCATTTGAAAAAGTCTCCGACCGTCTGACCAAGGAATAACATGAACGCTTTTGAAGTCATCAAGACCGTCCGCCTGACGGAAAAAGGCACGCGCCAGGGCGAGAAATACAACCAATACACCGTCGTGGCCGACCGGCTCGCGAACAAAACGCAGATCCGGCAGGCCGTGCAGGAACTGTTCAAGGTCAAGGTCATCCGCGTCAACACGTTGAACGTCCACGGCAAGGCCCGCCGCCAGCGCACGGCGCAGGCCGGCAAGGCGCCCGACTGGAAAAAAGCCATCGTCACGCTGAAAGACGGCGACAAGATCGTTTTGACCTAGGCGAAAATTTGAAGTCACGAACGGCGCGGAACAATTTCCGCGCCGTTTTGTTTTTGGGAGAAGATTGTTTCAGTTCAGTCTCCGTTAGGGGCAACTTATGGCGGGAAGCTGCACGACGAAACGGGTGAGTGGATCGTCACTGGCTTCGAGGGTCAAATCACCGCCGTGGGCGCGGAGGATTTCGTGGGCGAGGCTCAAACCCAAACCGGTGCCTTCCACCCGTCCGCTCCTCGCGGTGTCGGCGCGGTAAAATCGCTCGAAGACGTGCTCCCGGTCGGCTGGCGGAACTCGCTGGCCGGTATTGGCCACGCGAACCCAAACGTGATTTGCATCTGATGACAACTCAAATCGAATCATGCCATTGTCACGATTGTATTTGATGGCGTTGCTCGCGAGATTCTGGAGTGCCTGTTCCAACAGGTCAGGGTCGGCGTTGACCGGGACATCGGGCGCGAGGGCTTTTTCCACGATCAGGTGTGGCGCCTGCGCCTGGCAGTCTTCAATCACATTTTCCAGCAGCTGTGTCAGGTTGACCGGTTCGAGCCTGAGTTTGAGTTGCCCGGCATCGGCGAGCGAGAGCAGCAGGAGTTTTTGGACGATGGCCTTGAGGCGGCTGATTTCATCGAGCAGGCTGCTGTAAATTTCCTGTTGCGGCGAACCGGCGGGCGCGTGTTCCAGCGCCTGCTCCAATTCGAGTTGAAGTCGGGCCAATGGCGTCTTCAGTTCGTGCGAGGCGTCCGCGCTGAAGCGCGTGGCTTGCTGGAAACTCTGCTCCAGGCGGGCCATCATTTCGTTGAACACTGTGATGAGACGGTTGAATTCCTGTTCGTGCGTCATGGCCGGAATGCGCTGATCCAGCCCGTGAGCGGTGATGCGTTCGGCCGTCTGCGTGAGCGCGGTCACGGGCCGTAACGCACGCCGTGCCACCAGCCATGCGCCGCCCGCCACCAGCAGCAAAACCACCAGCAGCGCGGCCAGATAGGTGTTGCGCAATTCGGCCATGCGGTCATTGAATTCGCCCATGTCCGCCGCCAGAATCAGCGTGACATACGGATTTCCCATCACGGCGATGCGCCATGTTTTGCCGCCTGATTCGCGCGTGAAAAACTCCGGCGACTTCAATGGCAGTGCGGGATTTTGCGGTGAAATCTGTTCGCCCCGGCGCGGTGGCGGCGGCAACGGCTGACCGGGTTTCGGCGCGTTCGAGCCTTCATATTTTTTTGGCGCTGGAAAAGCTTCCGGCGCGAGATTTGCAGGCCAGTCGGGGGATTGATAAATCACCTTGTCGTAATTCTTCACCCACAAGACAAACGCCGCAGATGGCCGGTCGCCGGCCACGAACTTGAGCGCGTCTTCCAAACGTGTCCAGTGCTCGCCGCCCTGCACGCGATCCAGATTTGCCAGGCCGAGGTTGCGGATCTCCCGGTCCAGCCGATCCAGATTGAACTGGTAGGAAATCCGCCACAGGACGAAACCCGAACCGACGAGCAGCAATCCGGTGATCAGCCCGGACAGCAGCGCGATTTTCAGCCGGAAAGAATTCAGGTTCACGCGTGAATTTTCTCCTCGGGAATCCGGTAGCCGACGCTGCGCACGGTTTCGATGAGCGGTTCGCCGGAGTCGCCAGCCAGCTTCTTGCGCAGATGCTGCACGTAAACGTCCACCAGATTTGTGCCGGGATCAAAGTGATAATTCCAGACGTGTTCGCAAATTTGGGCGCGGGTGAACGTCCGCCCTGGCGAGCGCATCAGGTAGGTGAGCAGCGCGAATTCACGGGCGGTCAGCTCGACGGGCTTTGTGCCGCACTTCACTTCGCGCGTCAGCAGGTTGACGGTGATGTCGCCGTGTTGGAGCAGATTGTTCTGCTGGCCGGAAGCGCGGCGGACGAGCGCGTGCAGCCGCGCGACCAGCTCCTCGATGTAAAACGGTTTGGTGAGGTAGTCATCCGCGCCGGTGTTGAGGCCGTCGAGCCGTTCGTGGAGCGCGCTGCGGGCGGTGCAAAGAATCACCGGAACCGTGGAGCGCCGCTCGCGCAGGTTGCGAAGGATGCTCAAGCCGTCGCGTCCCGGCAGCATGATGTCCAGCACCAGCGCGTCGTAATTGCGCGTGGTGGCGAGCGCGAAGCCGTCGTCGCCGTTGTCACTGAAATCCACGACGAAGCCCTGCGCCTCCAGCCCTTTGCGCAGAAATCCGCCGAGCTTTTTATCGTCTTCAACGACCAGGACTTTCATGTTTTCAACTTACCGCCGGCTCCAGCCCAAAGTCGAAGGGAAATTCATTAAAACATTTTAACGAAAACCCGCGAAGGCCGTTAATGTGGCTGTGGTCTGTTGGGGTATATGAAAACAACAATCATCCTCACCGCGGTGGCGCTTGGAACATCAGCTTCGATTGCATTGGCCCAGAATCCCGATCACGGTGGGCAGCCGCAACCGCCGCCGCGTCACGGGGCGGGCGGTCCCGGAAAATACACCATCGCGCAGGCGACCTCCGACCGCGCTCAACTCAACACCATCGCCTTCGACGGACTGGCGTTTCTCACCGGCGATTTTTGCTGCGACACCTTTCTGCCGCCGGGCAAAGTGTCGGATTTCTTCGGGTTCCAAAATATGCGCGATGTTGACGGCGCGGCGATGGGACACAACACGGACTTTCTCACACGCATCGCCGACAACACGTTGAACATCCTGAACGACCAGCAGAAAGCGGAGTTGATCGCACTGGGCAGAGCGCAGGCGCCGCAAATCCGCGAACTGGCGCTCAAGCGATTCCCGCTGATTCAGGCCTTTTGCCGCAATCTCTCCGGCAATTTGCCCGCCGGCAGCGCCGGGCTGAATCGCGACGCCGTGATGAAATACACCGCCGGCAACTTTGAGTTGAGCGGCCAACTGGCTTTTGAACGCGCGGCGGTTTACGGAAAAATCATCCAAGCGTTGACGCCGGATCAGAAGGCGGCTTTTGCCAAACTCAAGTTCGGCGACTCGCGCACGTGGCCGGACGTGCCCGAAGTGTTCGACAAACGCACCGTGCCGCATGACGTTCATGTGGCGATGATGACCTACGCGAGCGAGTTTTTCAGCTGGTATGCCGGCTCGGTGGAGTCGGACACCTATTTTTGCCCGGAAGGCCACGGCACTTACTTCGGATCATTTTACATGAAGGATGCGCCGGCGGTTCACCAGAAAAACTATTCCATCAGCACCGCGCTCACGGGCGACAGCGGCGAGGCGTTTCTTGCCGCGTTAAACCCGACGCAACGCGAACAAATCACCGGTCTCATCGAGTTGCAGCGGCAGGATTTGCAGGACATCGTCAGCACGCGCCGGGCCGTGGCCACTGAGTTGCGCAAGTTTGAAACCGGCGATTCGGCCGACAGGGAAAAGGTGCTGGCCCTCTGCCGGCATTATGGCGAACTGGACGGTGAGTTGTCCTATTGCTACGCAACCCATTTTGCCGAGGTCAACAAGACGCTGACCGGCGATCAGCGCGCCGAGCTGAAGAAGCTTCGCGGCATAGAAGGTTTCACCGCCAAAAGCCCCTTCGTTTATGCCGATCCCGTCGAATCGCCGGAAATCGAGAACACGGATTTCCTGTTCGTGCCGGGCACATAAAACGCCAGATGAAAAATCCACCGCTTCATTTGGTTTGGCCAGCTTTGATGAGCTTGGGCATTGCCTTCTGCATCATCAGCACCCGGCAACCTGCCGACAATGGCGAAAACATGGCATCAAATTACGCTTCCAAATGCAGCGGCCGGTTCATCCTCCGCAGTTCCGCCGTGACCAACGGCGGCACGTTGCCGGTCGAATTCACAGGCGACGGTGCGGGCATTTCTCCACCGCTGTCTTGGAACGGCGCGCCGGCGGACACGCAGTGTTTCGCAATCATCATGCACCATGTTGATCCACACGGAGTGACCAAATGGTATTGGACGCTTTACAACATCCCGGCGAACGTCCGCAGCCTGCCTGAAAATGTGCAAGGCATTGGCACTTTGGGCAACAACAGCGTCAATCATAAAACCGGCTACGCACCGCCGCACTCCAAAGGACCGGGGGCGAAAATCTATCGCATCACCATTTATGCGCTGTCCGCCCCGGTGCAAATATCCTTGCCGCCGGCGGAAGTGAACCGCAACGTTTTGCTCAACGCCATGAAAGACCGGGTGCTCGACAGCGCCGGGTTGAAGTTCACTTACGACCGAACCCGCTTCATTGGAAACAACAAATCCAGCTCGCCTCAACCACGCGACTGATCCTTATGTGCCTCAAAACACCCCGCAGAAAATTTCTGGGCCTGCTCGCGGCCGCGCTTTCCGCTTTGGCTTTGCCGTCGTTCGCCCAGGATGACAATCCACCCGCCCCGCGCAAGAAGGGTGGCCAGGGCGGCGGCCACAACCGGCACGGCGCGGAAGATTATGCCTTGCCGCCGGAACTGGCGGAGTTCAGTTTTCTGTCGCTCGTGCTGGGCCGGATCAGCGACCGGTCGGTGACGGTGAGTGCGCTCGCCAAGGAGCCGTTGGAAGGGTTTTTGGAATATGGCACGGCGCGGGGCGGTTACAGTCGTAAGACCGGCCTGATGACGTTTCCCGCTGACACGCCCGTGGAACTGGCGTTGGAAAATCTTCAGCCGAACACCGAGTATTTCTACCGATTGAATTATCGCCCGCCGGGCGCGGGAGATTTTCACGCGCGCCCCGAATGTCGCTTTCACACGCAGCGCGCCGCGGGCAGTTCCTTTACGTTCGCGATTCAAGGCGACTCGCATCCCGAACGCCCGCAGATGAGCGAGCCGAATCTTTACGCCCGCACGCTGCTCAATGCCGCCGCCGACCGGCCGGATTTTTACATCTGCATGGGCGACGATTTCAGCGTCGCGCCCGTGCGCGAAGTGAATTTTGATTCCGTCGCCGCGCGCTACACCTTGCAGCGCCCGTTCCTCGGTCTCGTCGCCCAGAGCGCGCCGGTGTTCCTGCTCAACGGCAACCACGAGCAGGCGTCGCTGTTCAACTTCGACCAAGCTGACGAGCGTCACGCCGTCGCCATTTACGCGCAGAACGCGCGCAACCAATTTTTCCCGACGCCCGCGCCGGACGGTTTCTATTCTGGCGACCCCGCGCCGCTGGACGGCATCGGCCTGCGCAAAGATTACTGCGCGTGGACGTGGGGTGACGCGCTGTTCGTCATTCTCGACAACTACTGGCATTCGCCCGCGCAGGTGGACAGCGGATTTCGCGAGCAGGACGCCGGTGGCGGCAACGGCCATGGCGGCGGCAAGCAGCGCGATTGGTGGGGCATCACGCTCGGTGACGTGCAATACCAATGGTTCAAGCGCACGCTGGAGCAGTGCCGCGCGAAATACAAATTCGTCTTCGCGCATCACGTCATGGGCACAGGGCGCGGCGGCGTGGACGAGTGCGATTTGTTTGAATGGGGCGGGCGGAACAAACGCGGCGACTGGGAATTCAGCGAGCGCCGGCCGGGTTGGGAACTGCCCGTGCATCAGCTCATGGCCAAACACGGCGTCACGATTTTCTTCCAGGGCCACGACCATCTTTACTGCCGGCAGGAACGCGACGGCATCGTTTATCAGGAAGTGCCGATGCCCGCCGACCACGGCTACATGACCTACAACGCGGATCGCTACCAATCCGGCGTGAAGCTGCCGAACTCCGGCCACTTGCGCGTGACCGTCTCGCCGGAACAGGTCAAAGTGGATTACGTCCGCAGCTTTTTGCCGAAGGACGAAACGGCGCTGGCCAAGACTGGCGACATCGCACACAGCTATATCGTCAAATCCAAAGAAGTTCATGCCTAAAGCACCAACAAATCTGCTGGGGCTGCTTTGCGTTCTCGCCCTGCCGGCGTTCGGCGCGGCGGCGATTGAAGACGCCGGCCATGGGCATCGCGCCCAGACCGGGACGAATTCCTTCAACCTCGCCGTGCCGGCGCACGATTACGACTTGATCCTCGCCCGCCCGGAAAAGAATTCAGTCACGTTGAGCATGCTGGCGTATCACGACACGGAAGGCTGCGTCATTTACGGGACGCGGTCCGGCGCTTGCGCCAGCCAGACGCCGCTGTGCCAGTTCAAGGCCGGCGTGCCGGTGGAATTGCCCATCAGCCCGCTGCTGCCGGACACAAAATACTTTTACCAATTCCGCTCGCGACCTTCCGGGACGACGCAGTTCACCAACAGCCCGGAATTCTCCTTTCACACCGCGCGGCCGCCGGGCGGCAGTTTCACGTTCACCATGACGGCTGATTCGCATCTGGACGAGCACACCAGTTCCGAGGTTTATCAGCAGACGCTGGCCAACATCCGCGCCGAGCAGCCGGATTTCCACATTGACCTCGGCAACCTCTTTATGACGGACAAGCATGCGACGCGCGACGAGGCGGTCCGACAGTATTTGGCGCAGCGGTTTTATCTCGGACAGATCGGGCCGTCCGTGCCAGCGTTTCTCGTCCTCGGAACGCACGATGGCGAAAGCGCCAGGGACGACGATGGTTCGGCTGGCTGCCTCGCGGCCTGGTCGAATGCGATCCGCAAAAAATATTTTCCAAATCCCATTCCCGACAATTTCTACACCGGCAACATCATCCCGAAACCGTTGTGCGGCCTGCCGCAAAATTATTACGCCTGGGAATGGGGCGACGCGCTGTTCGTGGTGCTCGATCCGTTCAGCGATTCGCTCCGCCAGCGCGGCGGCGGTGATGGCTGGGGCTGGTCGCTCGGTCGCCCGCAATACGACTGGCTGGCGCGAACGCTTGCCGGCAGCCGGGCGAAATTCAAATTCGTCCTCATCCACAATCTGTTGAGCGGCGACCCGGCTTCGCGTGGCGGCGTGGAAATCGCCGGCTACAACGAGTGGGGCGGAAAAAATGCCGACGGCAGCGACGGCTTCGTGCAACACCGGCCCGGCTGGCCGATGCCCGTCCACCAGCTCCTGCTCCGCAACCATGTCACGGCGGTCTTCAAGGCGCATGACAATTTTTACGCCCGGCAGGAACTCGACGGCATTCTTTACCTGATGGTTCCCCAGCCGAGCTTTGCCGGCAACGACCGCATCCGCGACTTGCAAAATTACGGCTACAAGCAGGGCGTTTTCCTCGGCAACTCCGGCCATGTGCGCGTCACCGTATCGCCGGAGAAAGTCACCGTGAATTATGTGAAGTCTTCACCCGGTGAGCCGGTCGCCGACAGTTGCGTCATCGTCGCGCAATAACAGCAGCCTTTTCCCCGGCTTGTTGTTTTCCCGGTTGGACAGCCTTTGTCCATGCCGGGATGCGAGGATTTGACACGGCTCGATTTTGGGTTCAAATAAGGTTTGCCCGTGAGCGCGAAAACGCCCAACCGGATTTTGCACGTGGATGGCGACAGCTTCTTCGCCAGTTGCGAAATCGCGCTCAACGACAAGTTGCAGGGACGGCCGGTTTGGGTGGGCGGCGGCAGGCGAGGGGACGGCATCGTTATCGCGGCAAATCGTCCCGCCAGGAAATTCGGCGTCAAAACCGGCATGGCGTGTTTTGAGGCGAAGCGGCTCTGTCCGCGCGGCGTTTTGTGCCGGCCGCATTACGACGAATACCGGCGCATTTCGGCGGAGATGTTCCATGTGCTGGAGCAGTATTCGCCGACGCTCGTGCCGATTTCGATAGACGAGGGATTTCTGGACTTCACGACAATGGACGGCATCGTCTGGCGCAATACGACGCCGGAAAAATATGTGCGCGAAATTTGCGACCGCATTTCGCGCGAGGTGAAAATTCCCGTGTCCGCCGGTCTGGCCAGTTCCTCGCGGCTGGCGAAACTCGCGACAGACGCGGCGAAACCGGGCTTCATCGAGGTCAAGCCGGGCGAGGAGAAGGAATTCTTGAAAGACCGCTCCGTGCGCGAACTTTCCGGCATCGGCAAGAACCGGCAGCGCTCGCTGGCCGCGCTGGGCGCGATGACGTTCGGCCACGTCGCGAAACTGCCGTCGCCGTTGCTCAAGAAAAAGTTCGGCATCTGGGGAACGCAGCTCTGGCTGTTTGCCAACGGCCTGTGGAACGAGCCGCTGCTGCTGGAGGTGAAGGACCGCACGACGATTTCCAGCAACACGACGCTGCCTTACGACGAGCCGGATTACGAGGCGGCGCTGACGTTCGCGTTGAGCGAGACGACGCGGCTGGCCGGCCAGTTGCGCCGCGAGCAGTTGCAGGCGCGCGAGATGAGCCTGACCATTCGCTTCAACGATTTCAGCGAAGTTGGCGGCACGCACCGGTTTCAGCATCCCCAGTTTCAGAATTCCGTCATCAACGTGGCGCTGGAGGAGACTTTCTGCGGCATCATGGGCGGCCAGTTCAAGCCGGTGCGGCAGATCCGCATCGCGTTCTGGAACCTGGCGCGGCTGGACACGCAGCCGACGCTTTGGGGCCGCACCGACGCGGAACGCTGGGGCGCGCTCGACGACGCGGCGCACAGGCTGAACCGGCGGTTTGGCGATGCGTCGGTGATGACCGGCGCGCAGCTGGCGCTGCGCGAGAGGGAGGTCGCGTTCAAAAATCCGAAGGCAAAATGCCCGTTTGCGCCGCAGCGGGAGATTGTGAAGAAACTCTGGGGCACAGACGCCGATCCGCTGGCGCACAAGGGCGATTGGGAAAAGCGTCTGGGCAAAGTCAGCAAACAGCTTCAGTTCCGGCATTGAAGCGAAAGCCGTTGGCATTCCGCTGGCAGGGGATGCAAAAGGGTTTATGCCTGATCCAAATAAACGCAATCCGCCTTTGACTTTGTGCTGGTTTGGGCAGACACTGATTGGAGCCGGGTTCAACCGTTCGATCACGCCTCTTTGGAGCCGCAGAGCAGCGATTTCACCTAGTCCGGGGATCAATTTCGATATCCATGAGCAAAACAGTTTTATTGACCAGTGTCTGCCGTCCGATAGGACCGCAATACGGCGATGCGCCGTCCGTCGGCTATGAACTTCTTTACCGCCAGGTCACGCGCGCACAGGGCATTTTCAGTCCGCGCACGGTGAACGTCTTCTTCGGGCTGAATTACATCGCCGAAAATCTGGATGTGCCGGCCGTCGTGCTGCAATACCCGTCCAGGCGCGAGCTGATCAAGGAACTCAAGAAGGGCTACGATTACGTGGGCGTTTCATTCATCATGGCGCTGATGCACAAGATGAAGGAGACGGTCGCGCTCATCCGCCAATACGCCCCGAACAGCAAGATCGTGCTCGGCGGTTACGGCACGATTTTGAAGGACGAGGTGCTCAAGCCGTATGCGGATTTCATCTGCCGCGAGGAGGGTGTGGGTTATTTCCGCCGGCTGCTGGGCGAGCCGGAGATTCCGATGCCCTACAAACAGCCGCTGATGGTGAGCTGGCTGAAGGTGTTCGGCTGGAAGGTTTCCGGCACGGGAAAAATTTTCGCCGGCCTCGGCTGCCCGAACGGCTGCGATTTCTGCTGCACGTCGCATTTCTTTTCGCGCAAGCACATCAAATTGCTGCCGACCGGACGCGACATTTACAACGTCGTGGAGCGTTATTTCGACCTCGATCCGAGTCTGGTGTTTCTGATCATTGACGAGGATTTCCTGCTGAACAAAAAGCGCGCGCTGGAATTCCGTGAGTGCGTTCTGGCGGGCGGCAAAAAACCCTCCATCTTCGCCTTTTCCAGCATCAAGGCCATCAGCCAATACACGGTCGAGGAAATTCTGGAAATGGGCATTGACGGATTCTGGATTGGCTACGAAGGCACGCGGTCGGGTTACGCCAAGCAGCAGGGCCGCCCGGTGGAGGAAATTCTCACCGAATTCCGCGAGCACGGCATCACGGTGCTGGCCTCGATGATTATCGGGTTCGATTATCAGACCCCGGAAATCGTCGCGCAGGAGCTGGACGGGCTGATGAAGCTCAAGCCGTCGCTGGGACAATATTTGATTTACGGGCCGGTGCCGGGCACGCCGTTCCACGAACGTGTCATCAGGGAAAATTTGCTGCAGGATATTTACACGACTGAAAAGGATTTGTTTTACCGGCGCGCGGACGGATTCCGGACGATGATGAAACATCCGACGCTGTCGCCGGAGCAGATCGAGGACATCCAGCGCTGGTGCTTTGAGCAGGATTTTCAGCGGCTCGGACCGAGCATTTATCGCGTGCTCGAAACGCGTTTTCTCGGCTACCTGAAACTGAAGGATTCGCCGAATCCGGTTTTGCGCGAGAAGGCGGAATACTATGCCAACGAACTGCGTTATGCGTATCCGGTTTTTCTGACGGGCAGGCTGCTCGGTCCGAACCGCGCCGTCCGGAAATGGATTGGCGATCTGGAGCGGCGCATCCATGCCGAACTCGGACCTTCCCCGTTCAAGCAGCAATTGAAATCCGTCATGGCCGTGGGCGCGGCGTTGTGGACGGGCATCACGCTGAAGCTCGATCTTTTTCAACATCCCAAATTGCAGCGGACGACGTATCGCCTGCCGGACAAGGGCTGGAGCGCAGCCGGGCTGTGGGAGGAATTTCAGAAAAAACATCCCATCCCGAACTTTTCCATCCAGATCGAGCTGCAGCACGCCAAGCAGCAGGTCTGGATGCGGCTGGAAGGCGCGCTTTCGGCCAAGGATGCGGAAAAACTGGGCCAGCGCATCCGCGAATCGTTGGCGCGGAGCAAGAGCCGTCTGGTGCTGGACCTGAACAAACTGCACTGGAGCAAGACGGAGGATCTCCGTCCGTTGTGCGAGAAGCTTTCCGCTTATCGTTCGCGCATCCGCGTGGTGCTGCCCAAATTATCGGCGACGCATCCCGAGTTGCTGCTCATTGCCAGCATGTTTCACCACTATTAAGCCGCAGCGGCTGCGCCCGGTTGCAGAAAGGTGCCGACAACGCCCTCGGCTGGCGGCTTTCCCGGTGTGTGAAAAAATACGGCGCGGAGACTGCCGTTTTTCAGGGCTGAAGTGCTACCGCTGTGTGTCGGCCATCCAAAATCCGGGTTCAATAATTCTTCGCTGCCGAGACGAGCTTGCCGTCCGCGCCAAAGGTCAGTTCTAGGACGTGATCCCTGTAGGTTTGCACCATGGGCTGACCCGCAGACAGCCCGAAGCTGCCGTTGGCGGCCGGGCCGCCGGAAAATCTGTTGCTGCCGTGCAGCGTGATCCACTGGTCCACGATTCTGCCGTCGCTCAATTTGGACTGCTTGTCCGGCAGACCGAGTTCGGCCACGGCCTGATCAGGCGTGCAAGTTCCGATGCGGCTGTTCCAATCCACCTGCGGCGGCGTCTTGCACCCGGCAATAAACACGGCGGCCAGAAGTAAAACGGCCAGCGACAAGACTCCGGCGGCGAGGTTGATTTTCATGGTCTAAATGTAACCAAGCATTGCCGAAGTGCAAATGCGTCTTTCGGAAAATCAGTCAAACATCCTTGCGCGGGAACAGCGGCGCGGGTTCGCCGATTTTGTGGCCGGGACTCAATCCGCCCCAGGTCGTTCCGGAAAATTTGTCCGGCACTTCGGCCAGTCCAAGCTGCGCGTAAATCTTCGAGGCCGTGCCGGGCAGAAACGGCTGGAGCAGCACTGCCAGCACACGACAGGTCTCGGCGAGATTGTAAAGCACCTCGTCGAGCCGCTTCGATTGCGCCGGGTCTTTCGCCAGCTTGAACGGCGCGGTCTG
>CAZZPE010000018.1:12828-53322 GCA_964655855.1 uncultured Bifidobacteriaceae bacterium | reverse complement strand
CGGCAGCACCATCGCGGCGTCGCCGGAATGGACGCCGGCAAATTCGATGTGCTCCAGCATCCCGCCGATGACGATCGTGCCTTCGTCGGGGTTTTGGAACTGGCCGACATCGGCGATGCAGTCCACGTCCACCTCGGTTGCGTCCTCCAGGAATTTGTCCACGAGCACCGGGCGTTCGGGCGAGGCCTCGACGGCGAACTTCATGTAATGCGTCAGCTCGGCGTCGGAATAAACAATCTGCATCGCGCGGCCGCCGAGCACGAAGCTGGGCCGGACGAGCACCGGATAGCCGAGCTTTTTGGACGCGGCGAGCGCCTCCTCGGCGTTCGTCGCCAGGCCGTTGGGCGGCTGCGGAATTTTCAGCCTGTCGAGCATCGCCGCGAAGAGCTTGCGGTCCTCGGCGATTTCAATGCTTTGCGGCGTGGTGCCGATGATGTTGACGCCGTTTTTCTGGAGGCCGAGCGCGAGGTTGAGCGGCGTCTGGCCGCCGAATTGCGCGATGGCGCCCCAGCACTGCTCGCGCTCGTAAATGTGCAGCACGTCCTCAAGCGTGAGCGGCTCGAAAAACAATTTGTCGCTGGTGTCGTAATCCGTCGAGACGGTTTCGGGATTCGAGTTGACCATGATGGTCTCGAAGCCAATTTCCTTGAGCGCAAACGCGGCGTGGACGCAGCAGTAATCGAATTCGATGCCCTGGCCGATGCGGTTGGGGCCGCCGCCGAGAATCATGACCTTTTTGGCGGTGTTGCCTTTCACCTCGTCGTCGCCGCGGTCGTAGGTGGAATAATAATACGGCGTGTAGGCCTCGAACTCGGCGGCGCAGGTGTCCACGAGCCGGTAGCTGGGCACGAGATTCAATTTTTTTCGCAGGGCGCGGACCTTGTCCTCGGTGCTTCCAGTCAAATGGGCGATCTGCCGGTCGGAAAACCCCAGACCTTTCGCTTTGGCTAACAATTCGGAATTCAGTGGCGACATCGGCGTGAATAGTAAGCCGGAAAAGCCGCCGCGTGTCCAGCCGGGAGTAAATCGGCTTGCGGCCTTGTGTCTTTTGCGTTACGAACAGGTGATGAAACGATTCGGACACGCGCTGGTTTGGCTGATGCTGTTCGCCCCGTTTTTTGCCGGCGCGCAAATTGATCCCGTCAAGCGCGACCTGGTCCAGCTCGGCTACAATCAAGCGATGGAGGGCCACGCGCCGTTTGCCGGCTATGCCTATTACTACCACAACCAGCCGGATTTTCTGCGCACAAACCTGACCCTGCGGCTGGCCATCGCGCCGGTGTATCTGGATTCCGAGCTGGGCTTTGTGAACGGATTGGGGCCGCAAACGGACTTTGCCATCGGCCTGGCCGGCGGCGGATTTGCCGACAGCTACAACGAAATCCGCAGCGGCAAATTCATTCCGGCCGAATCCTTCACCGGCCACGGCGGGGAGATTTCGGCGAGCGTTTATCACCTGTTCAACCCCGCCGACGAGATCCCGCTGAATCTGATCCTCCGCGGCACGGCGCATTATTCCGTGTATGAACGCAACGATAACACCGCGTCCGGCTTTCAACTGCCGCCCGACCACGGCGAATTCAGCGCGCGCACCGGCCTGCGCTGGGGCGGCACCGAGCCGACGCTCTTTCCCGCGCTGGCGATGGAATTGTCCGCGTGGTATGAGGGCGAATTCCGCACCGATCCCGGCACCTACGGCTATGGCGGCGACCGCGAACTGGAACCCAGCTCGCACTTGTTCTGGGCCGAGGCCGCGCTGACCTACACGCTGCCGAAGAGCCAGCAGAATTTTTCCGCCCGCCTGACCGCCGGCACGAGCGTGGACGCCGACCATTTCAGCGCCTACCGCCTCGGCGGATTTCTGCCGCTGGTGTCGGAATTCCCCCTGACGCTGCCCGGCTACGACTATCAGGAAATCAGCGCGCGCCAGTTTGCGCTGCTCAACCTCAACTACCTGTTGCCGCTCGACAAAAGCCGCCGCTGGAATCTCGACGCGAACGTGTCCAGCGCCTTCGTGGATTATCTGCCCGGCGAGGCGCAGCCCGGCAACTGGCTCAACGGCGTGGGCGGCGGCATTTTATACCGCTCGCCGTCCGACGCCTTCAAGATCATGCTCACCTGCGGCTACGGCGTGGACGCCATCCGGTCCGGCGGTCGCGGCGCGGAAAGCGTGGGCCTGCTCATGCAGTGGGACCTGGGAAAAACGCACGGCGAGAAATTCAATCCGGCCCAGCCCAACCGCTGGCGCGGCTGGCAATGGCTGCTGGGCGATTGAAATCTGCTTGCGCCGGGGCGGTTTGCCTGCTTCATTATCGGGCCGGGCGCGCATATGGTGGAATTGGCAGACACGCTACTTTGAGGTGGTAGTGCCGCAAGGCGTGCAGGTTCAAGTCCTGCTATGCGCACCACGCCGACATTAGGTTTGATGGCTCAACGCTCGTCAAAACCTGCTATCCAAAACGCTATGCGTGCGGATGGGCAGGGATGGAGCGCACTCGCGGAGATTGGTCGCCAGTTGCAAATTCTGGCGAGTGCGCACACGGGCGAAGGGGCTTTTTCTGTCCATGCTCTGCGCTCCGCCATGCCGGATGTTCTCACCCTCACCGAACTCATTAACGAATTTCTTCGCGCCAAGGCCCGCGCTGGGCGTTCGGAAAGATACCGTCGCGCCCTTCGCTACTCGCTGGTGAAATTTGCGCACGGGCGCGGACGGCTGGCCGTCACGGAAATCACGGTTCACGAAATCGAATCTTGGCTGGACAAGATGAATTTACAACCGCGCACGCTCAAAGGTTATCTGGGCGATGTGCGGACGCTTTTCAACTTTGGCGTCCGCCGAAATTATCTGCCCCGAAACCCCGCCGCCGGGGTGGAATCGCCGGTTTGCGATGATGCGCCGCCCTCAATTCACGCGCCCGAACAGGCGCGGGCCGTGCTGGAATTTGCCCGTGCTTACGATTCTGACATTTGCCGGGCGTTGGCTGTGCGCTATTTCGCGGGGTTGCGAACTTCCGAGGTTGAGCGCATCGGCGAAGAGTCATTGATGCCGGATTTTGTCGAAGTGTCGCCGGTGTAAGGCGTGATCGCCGCGTAAGCTGCCGAACCCGACAGGCCGAGGCCGTTCGGAAGCAGCGAAGTCATAAGCGACAGTGACGGCGTAACCGTGCCGGTGCCGATGGTGCCCGCCGCGCTGGAAATAATCACGGGCGTGGTCGAGGTAGGAGCAACGGAGTATTGGCCCGGGTTCTTCACGCGCCAATTGGCCGTGGTGAGTCCGCCCGCCGTGACGCAGATAAACTGCGCCTGCTGTCCGCCCGGAGCAACGGTGCCGCCGGTGTAACCGATGATGTCGCCGACAGCAAAACTTGCCGACGTGCCGACAACGAGCGTCGGCATGGTCAACTGGCCTTGAATCTGGCCAGTCGCGCCGTAGAAGTTGCTGCGCAAATCCTCCTTGTCGAAAGCGTTCAGCGCGTCCAGTTCGGTAACGAGGTGCTGCCGCTGGATTTTTCCATTGCGCTTCACATTGATCGGGCCGGGGCCGAAAATATCCGTGATGGCCGGAGGCTGGCCGGTGTTTTTGACAGTTCCAGCCAAATAAATGGCGTGGTATGTCTTGCCGATAGGAAGGTCGAGCGTTGCCACTTGACCGGCGACAACTCCGACGAAGGCCGGAGCGGGTTTGCGAATTGGCGTCATAAAAAAATCTGCGGTTGCGGTTTCGGGGTGATGCTGTCGGCGATTGGCGATGGCAGCCGGTTAGCTGGGCAAGTAAGCCTGAACAGAAGCGGGCAGGCTGGACTTGAACATTTTGACGGCGGCGATTGTCACCAGACAAACGGCAGCGATGATGAGATACGGCTTGAATTTACCCATAGGATGAAGGCCCGTGCGGGCGGTTGTTTTGAAGCCTTGCAATCTTTCGGGCAAATCCACCGGCTACACACCGGCGAGCACTTTGCGTTTCAGACCACGCGCTTCAGACGTGCGCAACTAAACCAGAAACACCGTTTCCACATAAGCGAAAGTGAGCGAAAGGCCAAACGTGACACCGCGCCGGGAAACTCACCCAGGGGAATCACGCTCAAAAAATTCTTCCGCGATACACCGCGCCGGAAATCCGGTTGAACGCAACGTAACTGCCGAGCGGCAAGGCTTGAATCTCCGCCGGGTCAAAGCCGGGCAACTGCAATTCGTCCAAAGCTTCAAACGCCTTCGCGTGCTGCAATTTGAACAGGACAACTTCCGTCGCCGAACCGCGAATTGAGAAAGGGATTTTTTCCGGCGTCTGCGTCGCGGTGACAAGCTCAAGATTTTCAACGCGGCCTTCGACGGCAACCGTGGCGAGTTCAATTGGCAGCTTTCGCGTGTTGCACCATTTCCACAATTCATCAATCAGCAAAATTTTCCGGCCCCGCCCGCGTCGGCTGGCGTCATAACACCAGTTGCAAAACCAACGCAGCGCATTTTCCCCGGCTTCCGTGCCGGGCAGACAGCCGCGAAACATCCGCGAAGGGTTGAAGACAATCCAACGCGAGAGCAGCGCGGCCTCACACTCATTCGCCGTGCCGACGTGTTTTTTTTGCAGCCGGTTTGCCGCCTGTCCCCGGTCGTCAAAAATAAATCGGGCCGCAACCGGCGCGTTGAGAAGATACCGAAACGCAAACGAAGTCTTGCCGCTGCCCGTCATGCCGGCAAGCAGTGTGGAACGCGGCGGCAGGGAGTAGTCACTCATTCATTCGTCAAGAGCGACACTAACCGCCGCAAAAATGGTAACAATCGTAAGAATTATTGGGGCAACAAATAAGACCCCATTTTGTAAATGGGGCCAAAGAGCCGCACACCACCAAGCCGATGACAAAATCACCCCGCCAAAAAAAATTAGTGCTGTTTTCATTGTTAAAAAAGGCGGCTTACTCATTTCTGCCCGTCCACTTTTTAGCTTGGCCAGGAGTTGAACTTTCAGCCGCCAAAATCAGAACACAATCGTTTTCACCTTGCCCGTGCCGCGACACCGCTCGCACGGAATGCCAGAACCGGGAATTGTCGAGCCGGTGCCCTTGCACACCGGGCAAGGTTCGGTCGAAAACTTTGTCGGCTCTTCGTCTTCGTCCGCCGGAGCCGAGGCCGAGGCCGTCGTCGCCGCCGTAACCGGAATCACTTCCGCCGGAGTTTCCACTGGAAAAGGAAACAGCCGTTCGCGTTCCGGGGCCGCTTCGCCGGAATTGAACGGTTCAACCAAAAGCATCAGAGATGATCCACGGTTGCCGCAACCGGCGACAATCACGCTGTCAAACGAAAAAGGAATTTCACCAATCTCGTCCTCAACCAACAACCGCACGGACGCCGGAACTTTTTCATCAGCCATAATTTCCGCCAGCACCTTCGACGGATTTCCGCAAAGTTTGATCGTCCACGTCATAATCAGCCTTTCACTTCAACGGGTTTGTTTTTTGGTTCAACCGTCACGGGCGGCCCGTTCCGCGCCGCAACGATTAGCTTGTCAAAAGCGGAGTTCGCCTTGACCTCCGAAAGCGCAAGACCGATGGCCGCGCTCGCCAAAATGATTTCGTCCTTCCATGTCGCCGAAACTCCGCTGGAATTCAGCAGCTTCGCGCAGACGCGCGAGCCGGAAATAGCCACGCGATTTTTCAGCCGGTCATTCCAGCGTGAGGCGGCGGCGAGTTCCTTGACGACGGATTCAGGCAGCAGGGCTTTCCGGGCCTTGCGGTCGCGCACGGTTTGCCGCCATTCTTCCACCAGCTCAACCAGCTCGCGCAGCACGTCTTCCAAATCCGTGCCAGTCCAAAGCTCAAGCGCAGACTGCGCATCGCCAGCCAGAGTGTCCAAAGGGTCAATTTCAGGAGCAGGCGTTTCAAACGAAACAGGAGCATTGCCCGGAGCGGCGGACGGCAGCGGGGCCGGGGCCGGGATGGACGGCCCAGCGGAAATGGTTGCGGCTGGCGCGTTGCCGAAACGTCCGGGGCATTTGTGCTGCTCCGGGTGAACCTTGCCGGGATTTTTTTTGCGCCAGTAGCGGATGCGGTCAACGAGCTTGTCCATTTCCCGCGCTTCCTTGCTGCCGGGAATGAGGCCGTCAACTCTTTGGCGTCCGCCCCGGAGTCCGGCATAAGCCGGGACAGAATCGCCAGCGTGATTTCCAACGGGAGCAACTGCGATTTCGCTTTCCGCATATCCGCCCGAAACTGGCGGCAAAGGTTCTGCTCCCACTTCCGGCGGAGCCTCAATTGTTTCCGGTGAATCAGCCATAACCTAAATTTCTTCACCGGCTAAAAATCTTTCCATGATGCTGCGTTTCTCCGTTACCACGGCGGGGGGGACGGCGGGCGGACGGGGAACGTCCCGCAACCGCCGGGTTTCGTCTTCCAGTTCGGCAATCCGGGTTTGCAGCTTCCGCTTTTCCGCCGCTTCCTTCGCGGCATCGGCTTCCGTCACCTTGCCGGTGGCGACGGTTGCGGCGGCGGGCGGCGGCGCGGCGTGTGTGACGGTCGGAACGGTTAACGGGAGATTCGCCGGAGTTTTCGGCGGTTCGTTTGCAATTGGTGTATCGGCCATGCGCGTAATATCCCGGAAAGCGGTTTTCCACATAAGCGAAACTGTGCGAAACTCTCTCACTACTCCCACACCCCTAGGATTTCCGGTGAGTGAGAGTGCCGGAAAGGCAGTGTTTCCGGGCAATCCGCCGATTTCTCTCTCTCACTTGATTTCCTATGGGTGTGAGAGAGTGAGAGTGCCGGAATTGAGCGAGAGAGCGAACGCCGAAACCATACGGGTGACACACGGAAGGAAAAAGACTTCTCTCTCTTCTCTCACTCACACCGTCTGAATTTTTACCGAGCGAGAGAGAGTCTACCCGGCACACCGCGCCAGATCGGGGAAAACGGAAAAAATCGTGAAAGGCGGAAAAACGAACGCTCTAGGATTCGATTACAGGCGTTTTTATCGGGCGTCCGCTGTGTTGATACCCGGAAAAGCAAAAGCGGCGGCGGCGACGACGCCACGCTATCAAGCGGCTTCGGCCTTAAGCCGGTCGGCCAGCCAGTTTTTTATCAGTGCTTGTCGCGCCACTCCATTCCTGCTCGCCGCAAGGTTCAGCCGGTTGATCATCCAGACGGGAAAATCCACGTTCACCCGTTTCTTGACATGGCCGGGCCGCGTGGCCCGGCTCGCGTCAAAGTAATCCGACACGTCCTCACCGGAGTCGAATTTCTCAATCAGGTTTTTAGCCGTCGTTTTGTTCTTCACTTTGCTCATATTCTGCCTTTTCGTTGTCGCGCGCCCGGCGCACACTGATGATTCTGATGTTGTCCCCGCGTTCCGTGAAAATTGCCGCCCACAGCTTCCCGCCCGTCTGTGCAATCATCCGCTGGCGTTTCTCCGCGTCGCTTCGCGCCGGTTCCACCAACCGGTTGACATCCTCCCAAAGCTCTTGAGCCGCCACGAAATCAATCCCATGCTTCACCGCGTTTGCCGCGCTCTTCTTTGGGTCAAATTCAAACTTCATTGACGGTATAAAAATAGCCCCCTCCCGCCGGGCTGTCAAACACAAAGCCGCCAGCCCGGAAGCTGGCGGCGTGTGGTTCCCCTGGGGAAATCAATCGTTCAAGAGACGATTCACAGCATCATCCATGACCTGCACAGACTCTTCGGACACCATCCAACGCACCAAACCATGCGCCGCCACGTCTTCAATTTCCCATTTCGGCCCCATCGTCCGTTCACGGCCTTTGTGTCCACTCCGGTAGTATTCCCGATCTGCAATGTGCAGTGCCACCATCGCCCGGAACAACGGCACAGCCTTGGCCGGGATCGTGATGGTGAGTGTCAAATCTTTCGCGGCCTTCCAGCCGCCCGGTTTCTGCGATGTTTGTTTTTTCATTTGCCTGATAAACAAGGAGCCAGTCTCGGACGGAGGGCAAACTCCTACGCGCTGATTAGACGCGACTCCAAGACTGGCTCGAATCATTTCTGCATGGGAGTTCTTATTTGCTCCGGCTAATCAGGCCTCGGCGAGAAGAACACCCGGCGTTTGCCCACCGGACGGGGCAACTCTACGCCCTTGCGCCCGGCGAGTCAACGTCATTTCAGCTTGAACCCTCCCTTCGACACCGGCGTGATTTTGCGCCGAAGATAGCCGCCCTCTTCAATCGCCCGCGCCGCTGTGCTTTTGCCGACGCCGAATTTTTCCGCAATCCGCTTTGCGATTTCCCATGCCTTCAACCCGTCCGGTTCATCGGCCAAAACTTCGCGGAGCATTTCTTCCGTGACGGCACGGCGTTCCTCGTTGCCCGGATTGTCCCATTGCTGCCAGTCAAAATCATCGCACGGCGGAAACTCCCCGTCGCGCCGGAACCACGCCGTTCGCGTTCCATATTCCGCCAGCCACTCCGGTTTGCAGTCGTTCGCCTTTGCCACTTCAAAAATAATCCGGTCGTCCGACATGGAGTTGCTCGCGGCCTGCACGATGAAAACCGTCCGGGCCGTGCTGCCGATTGCCAGCGTGCCGGAAATTTCATGCAGCAACTCGCGTCCGCTCTTGCGCCTCTGCCCTTGCTCGTTGCGCGGCTTCAGACCCCAAAACGAGTGGCTGGCGGGGAAGTTGACCGGATGCCCGCCTTTTCCCGCTCATGGAGGCCAAAATGCCTGGTTTTTGTCAAAAACCATCGTTTTCCTGCATTTTTTACAAATAATGGATGTCAGGAGATCGCTGTCTGACATCAGGGAATCGCTGTCTGACATCGGGAAATTGCTGCCTGACATTCCGAAGTTGTTGGGGAGCGTCTCAAAGCCGTTTCCTGACAGCCGGAAATGGCTTCCGAGTTCAATCCTCCGCGAACAGGTATTCCAAATCCATCGTCGTGAGGCTGCGGGCAAAGCCTTCCTCGCCCAGCACGTCGGCAATCGTCCGCGCCTTGCTCTGTTGCAGCTCCCAGATTTTCTCCTCGACGGTGCCCGGCGCGATCAGGCGGTAGGCGTTCACGGTCTGCGTCTGGCCGATGCGGTGTGAGCGGTCAATGGCCTGTGCCTCCACCGCCGGGTTCCACCACGGATCGTAAAGCACCACGTAGCTGGCGTTCGTCAGGTTCAATCCGGTGCCTGCCGCGCGCAGGCTCAACAGGAACACGCCGGGGCTGTTGTCGGCCTGGAATTCGCTGACGACCTGCTGCCGATCCTTGGTCTGGCCGGTGAGCACGTGCGTGGTGATCTGCCGCGCGCGGCATTCCTTTTCGAGCAGTTGCAGCATTTGCACAAACTGACTGAAGACGAGGACCTTCTGGCCGTCGGCCACCAGCGGGTCGAGCAGTTCAAACAGCGTGTCGGTCTTGCCGCTGGCGGTGTCGCTGCCGACGAGCGACGGGTGGCAGCAAATCTGGCGCAGGCGCGTGAGCGCGGCGAGCACGTGCATCTTGCTTTTGTTGATGCCCTGCGTCTCGACCGCCTTCATCACCTGGTCTCGGCTGCGGCGCAGCTCGGCCAGATACAATTTGCGCTGCTCGTCGCCGAGAGGGCAGTCGAGGCGCTCCTCGATGCGGTCGGGCAAATCCTTCGCGACGTGCTTCTTGAGCCGGCGCAGCAGCAGCGGACGCAGCCTGGCCGAAAGCCGTTTGCGCGCAATGCGCTGGACGGATTCGGTTTTTTCGCCGCGCGCGGCCGGTTCCACGGGCGCGGTTTCGTCGGCGGCCGGCGAGCGCGGTTCGTAGGTGTCGGCGAATTGCTCCTGATTGCCGAGGTAGCCGGGCTGGATGAAATCCACGATGCTCCACAAATCCAGCAGGCGGTTTTCCAGCGGCGTGCCGGTGAGCGCCAGCCGGAACTCGGACTTGACCTGCTTGACCGAGCGCGACACCTGCGCGCCGGGATTCTTGATGAACTGCGCCTCGTCCAGGATCACCGCGCGGAAGGAGAATTTTTGCAGTTCCTCCAGATCGCGCCGGAGCAGCGCATAATTCGTCACGATGATGTCGTTCTGGGGAATCTGCTTGCGCAAATTGTGCCGCTCGGCGCCGCTTTCGAGCACGAGCACCTTCAGCTCCGGCGTGAACCGCTCCGCCTCGCGCTGCCAGTTGTGCAGGACGGACGCCGGGCAGATGACGAGCGACGGCTTGTGATTTTTTTTGTTCTGCTCCTTGAGCCACGCCAGCCAGGCGAGCGTCTGGAGCGTTTTGCCCAGGCCCATGTCGTCGGCGAGAATGCCGCCGAGCCGGATGTGCGTGAGGTGGCAGAGGAAATCGAAGCCGTCCTTTTGATACGGGCGCATGTCGGCGTGCAGACCTTTGGGCAGTTCGACGGACGGAACGCCCTTGAATTCCCGCACGCGCTCGCGCAGCGCCTTGGCCTCCGGCGAATCGGAAAATCGGGACAGCTCGCCCTCGTCCAAATGCGCGACGTGTTCCATGCCGACTTTTTGCGGCACGGCGATGAGACCTTCCACGCCCATCTCGGCCATCGCCTCGTGCGCGCCCTGCACGGCGCTGGTGTCCAGTTCCACCCAGCCGGAGTTGGGCAGTTTGACGAAGCGGCTGGTCGCGGCGGCGAGCCGTTCCAAATCCGCCTTGGAAAGTTTGAGGCCCTCGGCCTCCCATTCGGCGGAGACGGCCAGCCAGTCAATGCCGCTGCCCTTGACGACGAGCCGCGGTTTGAGCTGTCGCGGTTGCAGGAAGAGGCGGTGGAACGCCGGGTTGCCGAGAAATTCCGCCTCGGCCGGGCGGCCCGCCCACGCGCCCGCCAGCAGGCCGAGGAAATTTTCGCTGGCGTCGCCAATCCACAGGCCCGGCTCCTGCATGAACCAGTCCAGTTTGTGCAGCCATTGAATCGCCGGGTCGAGGCGCGGGTCGTCGAGGATTTCCGGCTTGTCGCCGGGATTGATGACGCGGTTGTGCGGCGACCATTCGCCGCCGTTCCAGAACCAGGTGCTGTGGTCGCGCAGACTTTTCGCCAGCAACCGCAGCCGCACCGTGTCGTCGAGCAGCTCGAAGATGAACTGCGGCGCGGCGGGATGCGTGACGCAAAGCTGTTCCCAGTTCACGCCGTTGTTCGCCTGTGTTTTGCGCAAATGCAGCAGCAGCCGGTGGCTCAATTTGCGCACGGGCATGGAGGGTTTGCGCGCCAGATATTTCAGCACCGGCGCCGGCGGTGCGTTGCGCAGCAGGTAAAATGTGCGGTCAATCAGCGCGAGCGGCGGCTGGCGGTTGAAAATTTTTGCGTCGGCGATGGAATGGCTCTCGCCGCCGGGCAGCGTGAGCCGGTGCGTGAAAGAAAGCTCCTTGTCGCCGTTTTCGAGATGCGGCTCGAGATGCGGCGTGAGCGCGGCAATCTGGCCGTGAAATTTCAGCGTGGCAGTGGCACGGGCATCTTGCCCGTCCACACGGGCCGGTGGCCCATTCCACAACTCCAGGCGGTCGGTGCCGCCCCAGCGTGCGAGCCATTGGAGCAGTTCGGCGTCGGACAGGACCAGCGTGTCCGCGCCGTCGGGGCGGTGGCGGTGCGTGTCGGCAATCCACTGGATGAATTCCCAGTCGGCGGGCGGAAACAGCTCCTGCTCGTGCGTCGCGCGGACGACGAGGTCAACGATGTCATGCAGCGTGCGGGCTTTTTCGCCGGTGCGTGGACGCAACAGGAGGAATTGCACCGCGAGCCGGTGGCGCGACGGCTCCTCCTCGTCCGGTTGCAGGCGGCAGACGACGCGGAGCGTGGCGCGCGGGGTGTCGAGCAGCGGCAGCGCGGGCGGCGAGAGCCAGTTTTCCAGTTCCTGCACGAGCTTGACTTCCTGCTCGGCCTCCTCGGCTTTGGTGAAACGGTCGAGGCTCGCGTGCGGCTGGAGTTCCGGCGGCACGGACCGTTTGGCGCGGAGGAACAGAAACGCCAGCTCTTCGAGGCGCGCCTTGCCCTGCACCTTCAGCAGGCGCGGCCACCAGTTGGTGTCGGGAAAATCGCGGCGCGAGAGGGAAAGTTTTTCAAAATAATCCTCCAGCGCCAGCCACGCGCGCTGCGAATCGGGGCAGGCGGCGAAGGTTTTCAGGAGGTCTTCGCGCCCGGCGACGGTGGTTTTGGAGTCGGACAGCTCGCGGCGCAAATCGGCGAAGGCACCGTAAGTTTCCGACAGCACCTTGTGGTGCGCGTCGTATTTCGTCGTGCTTCCGCCGTGGCGTGGCGCGCCGTTTCCGTTCCTGGCTGAAATTTTCGGCATCTGAAAGATTTAGACTAGCATTTCCTCATAACCGGCAATCCCGGTCAATCAGAAATCCAATAATTTTATGCACGACCCGCCGCCGGCGCGTTGACACCCGTCTCGCAATTGCTACAATCCGTGTCTTTTATGAACCGCAATCCGCACATCGCAGTTGTCGGCGCCACCGGTGCCGTGGGCATCGAAATGATCAAGACGCTGGAAAAGCGCAATTTTCCGGTGGGCAAACTGACGTTGCTCGCCTCGGCGCGTTCCGTCGGCAAAAAACTCAAATTCCGCGGCGAAGACGCTGCCGTCAAGGAACTCACGAAGGACTCGTTCAAGGGCATTGACATCGCGCTGTTCAGTGCGGGCGGGAGCATCTCGAAGGAGTTTGCACCGATTGCCGCGAAGGCCGGCTGTGTGGTCGTGGACAATTCCAGCGCGTTCCGCATGGATGATTCCGTGCCGCTCGTCGTGCCGGAAGTCAACGCCTCCGACGTGAAATGGCACAAGGGCATCATCGCCAATCCCAACTGCACCACCGCCATCACGCTCATGGCGCTCTATCCGCTGCACAAGGCGTTCACCGTGAACCGCATTTTTGCCTCCAGCTACCAGGCCGTCTCCGGCACCGGTGCCAAGGCCATTGAGGAATTGAAGCGGCAGGTCGGCGAAATCGTTTCCGGCAAGCCGGCCACGAAGGAAGTCTATCCGTATCAAATCGCCTTCAACGTGCTGCCGCAGGTGGATTCATTCCTGGCGACCGGCTACACCAAGGAGGAGATGAAGATGGAAAACGAGGGCCGCAAAATCATGCACCACCCGAATTTCCGGGCGAGCGTGACCTGCGTGCGCGTGCCGGTATATCGCTCCCATTCCATCGCCGTGAGCGCGGAGTTTGAAAAGCCCGTGAGCGTGGAAGCCGCCCGCGCCGTGTTGAGAAAGGCGTCCGGCATTGATCTCGTGGACGAGCCGGAGAACAGGAAATATCCGATGCCGCTGTTCACCTCGGAAAAATACAACTGCGAAGTCGGCCGCATCCGCAAGGACTGCGCGCTGGACAACGGTCTGTGCTTCTGGGTGTGCGGCGATCAACTGCTCAAGGGCGCGGCGCTCAACGCCGTGCAGATCGCGGAAGAGCTGCTGAAATAATCCCGTGGCAGCCGGCGTGAGCCGGCTCAAACCAAAAGATGGAGCGGACTCACGTCCGCTGCTACAAAATCGTTTCGTAAACCAGCCTGGCGACGGTCGACCGGCGCGGGGAAATTTTGAAGGCCCCTTCCAACCGTGCGGTCGCAGTTTCAGCCTGCGCCGTGTTTACGGCATGAATGCGGCATAGCACGCCGGATTTTTCCACGCGTTCACCGGGCTTGGCGAGCCGGTCCACGCCAACGTCGTAATTGATGGCGGATTCCTTCGTGAGCCGCCCGCCGCCGAGGTCGCGGATGACTTCGCCGATGATGCGCGCGTCGCATTTGGAAACCCATCCAGATTTTCCCGACTGCAATTCGGCCGTGACCGGTGCGGTGGAAGCCAGCGCAAGTTTCCGGTTGAACGCCTTCAAGTCCGCCCCCTGCGCGACAACCATTTCGTCCCACTTCTTGCGCGGCTCACCGGAATTCAAGCAGTCTTCCGCCAGCCTGAGCGCGGCGGCAAGGGATTTTGATTTGTGGGTTTGAACGAGCAAATGCGCGGCGCAATCGAGAACGAGCGTGCGAAGGTTGGTAATTTCCGCTTTCCGCTTTCCGCTTTCCGCTATTTCAAGACAGGCCACGCTTTCTTTCACTTCGAGCCAGTTGCCGGCGGCGCGGCCGAGCGGCGTGTTCATGTCCGTCAAAATAGCGCGGGTGTTCACGCCGCATTTGTTGCCGAGCGCGACCATCGCTTTCGCCAGCCTGTGTGCGTCGGCTTTGGTCTGCATGAACGCGGCGGAGCCGAATTTCACGTCGAGAATGAGCGCGTCCAGGCTCTCGGCGAGTTTTTTTGAAAGAATCGAGGCGGTGATGAGCGGGATGCTGGGCACGGTGCCGCTGGCGTCGCGCAGGGCGTAAATCTTTTTGTCCGCGGGAACCATCGTGTCCGTCTGGCCGCAGATGACGCAGCCGACTTTCTGGACTTGCTCAACAATTTTTTCGGCGGGCAGCAGCGTTTGGAAACCGGGAATGGAATCCAGCTTGTCGAGCGTGCCGCCGGTGATGCCGAGGCCACGGCCGGAAATCATCGGCACGCGGAAGCCGAGGCACGCGAGCAGCGGCGCGAGCGGGAGCGACACCTTGTCGCCGATGCCGCCGGTGGAATGTTTGTCCACGAGCGGGCGCGGGTCGCGCGGAAATTTCAGCACGTCGCCGGAATCGCGCATGGCGAGCGTGAGTGCGGTGGTCTCGGCGGTGTCCAATCCGCGGAAATAAATGGCCATGAGCATCGCGGCCATCTGGTAATCGGGAATTTTCCCGGCGGTGAATTCGCGGATGAATTCTTGAATCTGCTCCGCCGCGAGAGTTCTACCTTCGCGTTTCGCTTCAATCAAAGACAAAAAGTTCACGGTTCACGGTTCAGCGTTCAGGGTTTTGGCGATTCGTTGCCGGTTTTGAATTTCCGACCACGCAATTCAGACTGCTGCAAATACTTCATGAAGCCGCTGATGAGCAAAACTATGCTGTGGGCCAGTTTGTAAAGTTCATCAAATTCTCTTTTGTCAATGTAGCCGGCGTCCAAGGCCGTGTAGAGTTGCGATTTGAGTTCGGAAGCCGAGCCTTTTGCCGTTGCGAGAAACTGGATGAATTCACGGTTGCCGCCACGTTCAAAACCCTCGGCGATGTTTGAGGTGATTGAAATGGCCGCGCGCTTAATCTGATCCTTCAGCGTGAAGTCGCGCGAAAAACCGGCCTCTGAAGTGGTTTGATATATCCGTCGTGTCAGTTCGCGGCCTTTCTTCCACGCTTCAATTTCCTCAAATCGTTGAATGCTGGCCATGCTTCAACCCTGAACGCTGAACCCTAAACTCTGAACTATCAATTAAATTTTTTCGCCGCGATGCTGGCATTATGGCCGCCGAAACCGAAGGAGTTGTTGATGATGGCGTTCACCTTCAGTTCGCGCGCGGTGTTGGGGACGTAATCCAAATCACATTCCGGGTCCGGATTTTGCAGATTGATGGTCGGCGGGACGATGCCGTGTTTGATGGCCAGCGTGCAGACGGTCATTTCCACCGCGCCCGCCGCGCCGAGCATGTGGCCGGTGGCACCCTTGGTGGAGCTGACGGCGATTTTCTTCGCGCGTTCGCCGAAGACGGACTTGATGGCCTGCGTTTCGCAGACGTCACCCTGCGGCGTGGAGGTGCCGTGGGCGTTGATGTAGGAAATGTCGGTGAGATTCAGGCCACCGTTGCGGAGCGCCATTTTCATGCAGCGCGCCGCGCCTTCGCCGCCGGGTGACGGCGCGGTGAGATGATGCGCGTCGGCGGTGTTGCCGTAGCCGGCGATTTCGCAATAAATTTTCGCGCCGCGCTTTTGGGCGTGTTCCAGCTCCTCCAGCACGATGACGCCGGCGCCTTCGCCCATGACGAAGCCGTCGCGGTCCTTGTCGAACGGGCGCGAGGAATGCTTGGGATCGTCGTTGCGGGTGCTCATGGCTTTCATCGCGCAAAAGCCGCCGATGCCGATGGGCACGATGGCGGCCTCGGCGCCGCCGGCGAACATCATTTGCGCCTCGCCCATTTTGATGGTGCGCCAGGCTTCGCCGATGGCGTGGTTGGCGGTGGCGCAGGCGGAGCAGGTGGCGAAATTCGGCCCGCGCAAATTTTGATACATCGAGAACAGGCCGGAGGCCATGTTGCTGATGAGCATCGGGATCATGAACGGCGAGAGCCGGCCCGGCCCGCGTTCGTGCAGGATTTTGATCTGGGCAGAGGTGGTTTCGAGTCCGCCGATGCCGGAGCCGATGATGACGCCGATTTCGTCGCGGTTGAGCTTGTCGAGTTCCGCGCCGGAATCCTTGAGCGCGGACCACGCGGCATAAACACCGAATTGCGAGTAGCGATCCGTGCGCCGGACATCCTTCGGCGACGGGAATGCCGGGGCGGGATCAAAATTCCGCACCTCGCCGGCGATTTTCGTGTCGAACGCCGTCGCGTCGAACGCGGTGATGCGGTCAATGCCGCACTGGCCGGAGATCAAGTTTTTCCAGAAGGTTTCCAGGTCGTGTCCCAGCGGCGTCACGACGCCGAGGCCGGTGACGACCACGCGGCGGTCTGTCAGGTTGCTTGCCATAAAAAATCAAAAGAGGCAGCCCAAGCTGTGTTCAGCCAAGCTGCCCCGGAATGTCCAGCGGCGTGACTATTTCTGGTTCTCTTCGACGTATTTGGTCACGTCGCCGACGGTCAGGAGCTTTTCGGCCTGCTCGTCCGGCACCTCGATGCCAAATTCCTCCTCGAGCGCCATGATCAACTCGACGATGTCGAGCGAATCCGCGCCGAGATCCTCGACGAATTTCGCCTCCGGCGTCACCTGGTCGGGCTTCACGCCGAGCTGTTCAACAATGATGTCCTTTACACGCTGGTCTATAGGTTTGTCTGCCATAAATATGAATTTTGAACTGTGTCTATGCCATGAATACCGAAGCCGTCAAGCCTCGAATGAATTTTTTTTCAATTATTTTTGCGCCGCGAATTAAATCACATTACCATCCCGCCGTCCACCGTTAAAACTTGCCCGGTGATGTAACGCGCGGATGGGCCGGCCAGAAACAGCGCCGCGCCCGCAATATCCTCCGCCGAACCGAGGCCGCCCAGCGGAATCTGCTTCAAAATCGCTTCGCGCGTTTCCGGCTTCAGCGCCGACGTCATGTCCGTCTCGATGAAACCCGGCGCGATGGCGTTGACCGTGATGCCGCGCGACGCCAGCTCCTTCGCCACCGATTGCGTGAAGCCGATCAGCCCCGCCTTGCTCGCCGCGTAATTGCACTGGCCGGCGTTGCCGATGAGGCCAATGACCGAGGAGATGTTGATGATCCGTCCGGCGCGCGCCTTGATCATCGCGCGGCTGAATGCCTTCGTCACCAGAAATGCACCCTTCAAATTCGTGCCCAGAACCGTGTCCCAATCCGCGTCGCTCATGCGCATCAGCAGACCGTCGCGCGTGACGCCGGCGTTGTTGACGAGGATGTCCACCTTGCCGGGCTCGGCGAGAATTTTCTCGGCAGCGGCGCTGACGGCGGCGGCATCCGCCACGTCCACGGCAAACGCCCACGCTTTGCGGCCCAGCGCGCGGATTTCCACGGCGACCTTCTCGGAGTTTTCCTGCGTGCGCGAGACGCAGACCACGTCCGCGCCCTCGGCGGCGAATTTCAAGGCGATGGCACGGCCGATTCCGCGGCCCGCGCCGGTGACGACGGCGATTTGATTGGCAAGTTGACTCATAGATTGTTTTTCAGCCACAAATTGAACACGGATTGAACACGGAAGAAAACACTTTTTGTCCGCAGATTGCACAGATTTCGCAGAAACTGTTTGCCTAAAAATCCGCGTCCATCGGCGAAATCTGCGGAGGCTTTCCGCGTTTCATCCGTGAAAATCCGGGGCTAAACTGAAAGCGCTTTCACCGTTGCCTCCAAGCTCGCCGCGTCGGCGACGTTCAGCATCTGCGCGGATTTATCAATCCGCTTCATAAAACCGCTCAAGGCCGTGCCGGGGCCAAGTTCGATGAAACGCGTGAAGCCCTGCGCCAGCAGCGTGCGCATGGATTTTTCCCAAAGCACCGGCGATGTGACCTGCTCGACCAGCCGCGCTGAAATTTCCATCGAGCTGCCGTGCGCCTGTGCCGTCACGTTTGAAATCGCCGGCACCATCGGCTGGGAAATTTTTATTTGGGCCAGCTCGGCCTGCAATTTTGGCTGTGCGCCGGCCATGAGCGGAGAGTGATACGCGCCGGCGACCGTCAGCGGCAACGCGCGTTTTGCGCCCCTGGCTTTGCCGAGTTCGCACGCTTTGGCAATTTTTTCCGCCTCGCCGGAAATCACAATCTGGCCGGGACAATTTAAGTTCGCCAGCGTCACGCCGGCCTCGGCGCAAACTTCGCGCGTGGACGCTTCGTCCAAACCGATGATCGCCGCCATGCCGCCGCGGGTTGCGTCGCAGGCTTCCTGCATGAATTTCCCGCGCTGCCGGACGACGCGCAGCCCGTCCTCAAAACTCATCGCGCCCGCCGCTGTCAGCGCAGTGAATTCGCCAAGCGACAAACCGGCGGTGGCGTCAAATTTCAATTCCGGCAAATGTTCCTTGAGCAATTGGAACGCGACCCAGCTCACGAGAAAAATTCCCGGCTGGGCGTTTTCGGTCTTGGTCAGCTCGGTTTCCGGGCCGTTGAAACAAATCGCGGCGAGGTCGTAGCCGAGCGCGGCATTGGCACGGTCGAACCATGCCCAGGCCGACGGGAATTTTTCGGCGAGGTCTTTGCCCATGCCGACGGTTTGTGCGCCTTGGCCGGCGAACAGGAGTGCGGTTTTGCTCATAAAGGGCGCATAATAAACACGAATTCGGGCCGCAACGAAAGCAGAGATTTCATTGCTGGCGCTGGTAGGTGCCCATCAGCCGGCCTTCGCCGAGGACGTGGCCGTCCATGGCCTTGAGCAAATTTGTTTTGGCGGCTCCGGGCGCGAGGCCGGTCATCGTGTCGAGCGCATAGAGTTTGAAATAATAGTGATGAACCTTGCCGGGCGGCGGCATCGGCCCGATGTAGCCGGTTTTTTGGGAGCTGTTCAATCCCTGCTTCGAGCCATCGCGCAATTGCGCCACTGTGGGCGTGTCCTCGTCCAGCGCGGTCGCAGTTGGCGGCAAATCATAAATCACCCAATGCGTCCAGGTGCCGGCTGGCGCGTCGGGGTCGTCGGCGATGAGCGCAAAGCTTTTTGTGCCGGCGGGCGAATTCGTCCACGAGAGCGGCGGCGAAATGTTGAGGGCGTCGCCGGTGTATTTCGCGGGGATCGGCCGGCCGTCGGCGAAGGCGGCGCTGGTGAGCTGGATTTTGGCGACGTGTCCGGTGGCGGATTTTGGCTCCTGCGAGCAGCCGGCGGTGACGAGGCCGGCCAGCAGCAGTGCGGTGAAGACCGTTTTGATTTGCGCGCTCATGCTTTCTTTTACCACGCTCCGGTGAAACCGGCACGAAATTTTCACCACCGCCGCTTTCAGGCGCGCGGATGGAATTTCCGGTGGATGTCCCGGAGGCGGTTGCCGGTGACGTGCGTGTAAATTTCCGTGGTGCTGATGTTCGCGTGGCCGAGCAATTCCTGAATGATGCGCAAATCCGCGCCATGCTCCAGCAAATGCGTGGCGAAGCTGTGCCGCAGCATGTGCGGCGTGATGTTGCGCTCCACGCCCGCGCGGCGGACGCGGTTTTTGATGTGCAGCCAGAGCGTCACTGCCGCGAACGGTGTGCCGCGCTTCGTCAAAAAAACATTCGCCGGGGATTTTGGCGAGACGAGCCTGGGCCGGCCGGCCCCGATGTAACGATTCAATGATTCAACGGCCTTGCGCCCCACCGGCACGACGCGCTCCTTGTTGCCCTTGCCGATGACGTTGATGAATCCGGCGTCGAGGTGAAGCTGCTCCAGCCGCAGATTTTTCAATTCGGAGAGCCGCAGGCCGGAGGCGTAGGCCAGTTCCAGAATGGCCTGGTCGCACAAACTTTCCGGCGTTTCGGGATTTTCCGGTTCGAGCAGTTTTTTGATTTCGTCGTTGCTCAAGGCTTTCGGCAGGCGTTTCCAGCGGCGCGGGAGCGACAGATTTTCCGCGACGTTCAGCGGAAGCAATTTTTCATTTTCGGCGTAGCGATAAAACGCCCGGAGCGCGGCGATTTCGAGATAAACGCTTTCGCTGCTCAATCGCTGGGTGGACTCCTTCGGCTCGCCGGCGAGCGGGCGGGCGCGTTCGTGTTGCAGGAAGGCCATGAGATGTGCCAGCCCGACCGATTTCCAGTCCGTGAGATTTTGCGCTGCCGCCCATGCGGTGAATTTGCCGAGCAGCGCGGCGTAAGTCTTCGCGGTGTTGTCCGACTGGCCGCGCTCATGGCGCAGGTATTGCAGAAAATCCTCGACGAGCGTGTTCACTGTTTCGCCGGCTTGACGGTGAACTCGACGAACCGGCTTTTGTGCAGGGCCACGGTGATGTTCAGCGACTTGATGTTGCGGGCATTGGCGTATTGATATTGATAATTGCCCCCGCCCCAACTGGCTCCCCGGTTCTGAAGAACGTGGCCTTGGTCGTCTGTGGCTGTGAGCACCGTCATGCGCATCCCTTCCGATTCCGGGTCGGGATCGGCCTTGAGGGAAAAGCTCACGCTTTGACCGCCTCCGTTATTTTGGTCCTGGTATTGGATGGCGGAAAACAATTTCAGATGGATTCCATTGACCGTGGCTTCGGCGAATGCGGGCTTGGACTTGCCAGAACTGTTCCAATTGCTATTCCAAGCATTTTGCACGTCCTGCTGCGTGCCCGGCTGCACCGGGACATTTGTCAGCGCCCAAATTTCATCGTCGCTGAAACCGGACGCCCTCGAAAATTCCACGCGCAACTTCCACGCCGGCTCATTTGGCCAAAGCCCTTCCTGGTAATAATACCCCGTTGGCTGGCCATTTTGATAGTTAGAGTTGATCCAACCTTGGATGGAATTGCCGGCGGCATCGGAGGTGACCACCCGCACTGGACGCCAGTTTGTCACGGATTGTCCCTTTTGTTGGAAGTCAAAAGAGAGTTGGACGCATTTGTTCAAGGGGTCGTTCTTGGCCACGCCGTTGCCGCGGTTGTAAGGCATTTGCGCACCGGCGACCAACTTGGTGAGCGTCGCGTCCAGATCGCCGTCGGATTGCGTGTTGGGCAACGGATCGGGCGTCCATTTCGGAAACGACCGGCCCGCGGGATTGGCGACGACGAACTGCTCTTTTGACATGCGCTGGCCGTTGCCCCACGTCATGACGCGCAGGATTATTTTGCTGTCCCGGCGCGGATACGCGTCGAGCAGGAAGCCCTGCATTTCCACGCCATCATTAATCTGCGATTGCGTTCTCGAATAAGTGCTGATGCAGGCCGTGTTCGCCTGGTCGTAAACCATCAACTGATAATTCGGATACTGGTTCGGCTTGTGTTCCGCCTCAATCCAGACGACCACCGTGTCATTGGTGGTGTCAAGCCGCGCTCCACCATTGCTGCGGATGATCTTGCCGGCAATTTTGATCTTCGGCGCAACATGATGCTTTCCGTAGGTGACGCCGGCGAGCGTCAGCTTTAAACCGCCGTTCAGCATGATGACCTGCGGTTTTTGCAGCCAGAGAAACGCGTCGGCCGCAATGCCGGCCATGACAACCGCAACAATGCTCCAGAGGATGATTTTTTTCATGGTGTCAATTTCTATTGCGCCGCCGGCTTCTCCGGTTTTGCCGTGAACTCGACAAACCGGCTTTTGTGCAGCGCGAGGGTGAGATTGAGATTGGTGGCGCCGGCGAGGTCTCTCAAGCCGTAGCGGAAGGTGGTGGCGGTTGCGGTGCCAGTCGCGCTTTTCATCGTGCCGTAGTCGAAATAGCCCACGTCGTTCGTTTGATCGTCCGTCAGCTTGACCAGCGTCATGCGCATTCCATCGGTCAGCGCCGAATCCGCCTGAATCATCAGGCCGCCCTGCATGTAATTATTCTGGCCGACATCCGTGAATTGTTTCGCCGGAAAGATTTTCAGGTGAACGCCATTCAAATCGGCTTCGGCAACGACGGCATTGGCCCGGCCGGCGCGCGCGTAATTGTAATAATCCTGCTGGCGGCCCGGCTGCACCGGGATGTTTCGCACCGTCCACAATTCGTTGTCCGCAAAATCGGACTGCTGTGAAAATTCAAATTTGACCTTCCAAGCCGGTTCGTCCGCCCACAAGCCCCACTGGTAGGTCGTTGTGCACTCGTCGCCGTTCTGCTGCGTGTTGCACGAGCCGCTGATGTGGTTGCCCGTGGCGTCGGTTGTTTCCACCGAGACCGGCTGCCAGTTGGTGGCGGGCTTTCCGTTCCGCTGCACCTGAAGCACGGCCTGCACGCCCTTGTTGACCGGATCGTCCGCATTGTCCTGGTTGCGGTTGTAAGACGTGTCCGCGCCAAAGACCAGCTTCGTCAGCGTCACGGACAAGTCGTCATCCTCCTTCGTGGCGGGCAGCGACTCCGCCATCCACTGCGAGAACGATTTGCGCACCGGATTGCGGATGATGAGTTTGTGGTCCGCCATTTCCTGCCCATTGTTGCTTTGTTCCTGAACGCCCAGAAGAAATTGCCCCTGCCGCCGGGGAAAGGCGCTGAAGTCGATGCCGACGATCCTGTTGTTCTGGCGTTTGCGGATGTCGTAGTTCATTCCCGAGTCGCCCACACAAGCCGTTCCCGCCTTGTCATAGAGGTAATACTGAAAATTGTGCCACGGCCCGGAATCGTATTCCTGCCGGACCCAGACCACCAGCGCGTCATCGGTCGTGGCGAACGAGCTGCCACCGCGCTGCAAGAACGCACGGTTGGTGGACACTGCGGACGGCTTGACACCTGGCGGAACATGAATCTTGCCATAATCCACTCCCAACAAGGTCACTTTGCTGTCATCGCTGAAGAGGATGACTTGGGGCCGCCGCAGTCGCCAATACGCCCCGGCAGCGATGCCGGCAATGAGAATCGAAACAACGCTCCATAGGATGATTTTTTTCATGGCGTTGCCTCCGTCTATTGGGTTGCATCCTTTTCAGGCTTGGCGGTGAATTCCAGAAACCGGCTTTTGTGCAGGGCGATGGTGAGGTTGAGGTTGGTGACGCCGTCCATCTCCCTCAAGCCGTAGCGGTAGGTGGTGGCGGCGGCGGCACCGGTTCCGCTTCTCATCGTGCCGTAAGTTGAATAGGTCACATCATTGGTCTGCCCGTCCGTCAGGCTGACCAGCGTCATGCGCATGCCATCGGGCAGCGCCGGATTTGCCTGAATCATCAGGCCGCCCTGCAGATAATTGTTCTGGCCAACGTCCGTGAACTGCTTCGCCGGGAAAATTTTCAGGTGGATTCCGTTCAGGTCTCCCTCTGCAAAGACGGCGGTGGCGGCGGTGTTGGTCCGGCTGTTGCGCGCGACGGTGGTGAAGTCCCGCTGTCGGCCCGGCTGCACCGGGATGTTTTGCACTGCCCACAATTCATTGCCGGCAAAATCGGACTGCTGCGAAAACTCAAATTTGACCTTCCACGCCGGTTCGTCCGCCCACAAACCCCACTGGTAGGTTGTCGTGCACTCGTCGCCGTTCCACTGCGTGTTGCAGAAACCGCTGACGCTGTTGCCCGTGGCGTCGGTTGTTTCCACCGAGACCGGCTGCCAGTTGGCGGCGGGCTTGCCGTCCCATTGCGCCTGCAACACCGCCTGCACGCCCTTGTTGACCGGATCGTCCGCATTGTCCTGGTTGCGGTTGTAAGGCGTGTCCGCGCCAAAGACCAGCTTCGTCAGCGTCACGGACAAATTGCCATCCTCCTTCGTGGCAGGCAGCGGCTCCGCCGTCCATTGGGGGAATGAACCGCGCGCCGGATTGGAAATGGAAAACTTCCGGTCCGCCATTTCCTGCCCATTGTTGCTTTGTTCCTGAACGCCCACAAGAAATTTCCCCTGCCGCCGCGGAAAGGCGCCGAATTCGATGCCGACCAGGTCATTGCCGGTGCGGCGGGCGGCGGTGACATAATGCGTCGTGGAACTTGCCGCGCATGCCGTGTCCGCCTTGTCATATGCGTAAAACTGAAAATAATGATTCTGCTGGGAATCGTATTCCTCCTGCACCCAGACCACCAGCGTGTCATCGGTCGTGGTAAACGGGCCGTTGCCGCGCCGCGCGGCCGTCTTGTTCGTGGACGTTGTAGACACCTTGACGGTCGGCGGCGCGTGGTGCTTGCCGTATTCCACCGCCAGCAGCGTCACCTTGCTGTCGTCGCTGAAGGTGATGACCTGCGGGCGCGACAACCGCCAATATGCGCCGGCAGCGAGACCGAGGACGAGAACAATGGCAACGCCCAGCAAGATTTTTGTTTTCATGGGATTTAAGGCTTCTCCTTTTCGGGTTTGACGGTGAATTCAAAGAAATGGCTTTTGTGGATGGCGATGGTGACATTGAGGTTGGTCAGGCCGCCGAGGTCGCGCAACTGATAGCTGTAAATGGTGGACGTGCCATTGCCGGACGTGCCCGAGCCGTTGCTTTGAATCTCCCCGCCCTGATTATCGGTCACTTTGACAAGCGTGATTTGCATCCCGGCCGGGAGCGACGGCGTGGCCTGAATGTGAACGCCGCCGTCAATCTCGCCATTTCCCATCTGCTGGTCCGTGAACTGCTTCGCGGCAAAAATCTTCAGGTGAACACCGCCCAGGTCCGTTTCGGCCACAGCCCGATTGGTGATGCTGCGCCGGTTGTTGAAGAAATTGTTGGCAAAATTCCAGTAATCCTGCTGGCGGCCCGGCTCCAGCGGAATGGCTGACGCCGACCACAATTCGTTGCTGGCAAAATCCGACTGCTGCGAAAATTCCGCGCGCAATTTCCACGCCGACTCGTCCGCCCACAACCCGGCCTGATAGGTGACCGAGTCATTGTCGCCCTGCCATGTGTTTTGGATGCCGCTGCTGCTGGCGTGGTTGCCGGTGGCGTCGGACGATTCCACCGACACCAATTGCCAGTTCGCAACCGGACCGCCATTGCGCTGGACGGTGAAGGTTGCCGCCATGCCTTTGTTCATCGCGTCATCCGCGTCTTCCTGGTTGCGCTGATAGGGCAGGTCCGCGCCGGCCACCAGCTTCGTCAGCGTCACGGAAAAATCATCGTCGGTCTTCGTCGCCGGCAGCGGCTCCGGCTGCCATTTCTCAAACGGGCCGCGCGCCGGATTGGAAACAACGAAATGCTTCTCATTCATCATCTGTCCGCCCTGGCCCCACTCCTGGATGCGCAAAATCAAACTGCCCTGCCGGCGCGGAAACGAGTCGAACTCCGCCGCGACAACTTCATTGGTCCCGCCGCCATAGCTGCTGCGATTTCCCGAACTGCCGGTGCACGCCGTGTTCGCTTTGTCGTAAAGGTAAAGCTGGTAATTCGGCCATTGACTGGCCGGATGCTCCTGCCGGATCCAGACCACCAGCGCGTTGTTAGCCGTGTTGAAGGCCTGCGGACCCTGTCCGCGGCGGGCGCCTGCCGCCGGCTTTTTTTTCTCCGCCGGCGGCGCGTGATGCTTGCCGTAGGTCACGCCCAGCAGCGTCAGCTTGTCGCCGTTGTCCAGAACGATGATTTGCGGCCGGTGCTGCCTCCAATACGCGCCGGCGGCGAGGCCGGTGATTAAAACCAAGACGAAACCCCACAACAGAATTTTTGTTTTCATGCTGATCTCCGATTAACAATGCAAAAGCATCCAAACTTTTCTTCCGGTGTATGCCCAGCATCCAGCCTGCCGGCGAGACTGGCAAGCTCAAAACTATTAACAACTTCCCATCGGAAAAGTTACGGGAAATTCTGAATCGGGGGCGGTTTTCCGCCAATTACAATCCGCCATGAAAATTATAGTCGCCCGCCGGTCAGCCGCTCGTAGGCTTCCAGATATTTCGCCGTGGTTTTGGCTATGACCTCCGGCGGCAGCGCCGGGCCGGGCGGCGTCTTGTTCCAGTCCAGCGTTTCGAGGTAGTCGCGCACGAATTGCTTGTCGAAGCTCGGCTGGCCGCGGCCGGGCTGGTATTGGTCCGCCGGCCAGAAACGCGAGGAATCCGGCGTCAACACCTCGTCAATCAGAATGAGCTTGCCGTTGTCCAGGCCGAACTCGAATTTCGTGTCCGCGATGATGATGCCCCGCTGGCGGGCGTAATCACGGGCGAAATTGTAAATCTTCAGGCTCGCCGCGCGCGCCTGCCCGGCGAGATCGGCGCCGGCGATTTTTTCCGCCTGCGCAAACGAAATGTTTTCGTCGTGGCCGGCCTCGGCCTTGGTGGACGGCGTGAAAATCGGCTCCGGCAGTTCGCTGGATTCCTTCAGGCCCGCCGGCAGCTTGATGCCGCAAACGGTCTGCGATTTCTGGTATTCCTTCCAGCCGCTGCCGGCGAGATAGCCGCGCACGACGCATTCAATCGCGAGCGGCCGGCATTTTTTCACAATCATCGAGCGGCGCGACAATTTGTCCGCAAACGGCCGGAGATTTTCCGGCAGCGGGTCGCCGGCGCGCGAAATGAGGTGGTTCGGCTGGAACGCCGCGGTTTGCGCGAACCAGAAATAGGAAATCTGCGTGAGCACCTCGCCCTTGTGCGGAATGCCGTCGGGCATGATGACATCGAACGCCGAGAGCCGGTCGCTCGCGACGAACAGCAGCCGGTCGCCGAGGTCGAAGACTTCGCGCACCTTGCCGCTCTTGAGTTTTTTGATGCCGGGCAGCTCGAGCTGCAGAACCGTTTCCTTGTTTGGATTTGCCATGCGCCAATTATTAAAGTCCCCGGCCAAAAGTGCAAAGTCGAAAATGGTTTCAAAAGGCGGAATGAAGAAGGAAGAATGCAGAAATCAGGCGCGAGTAAACGGTTTCTGTATTCTTCATTCTGCCTTCTGCATTGCCTCACGCCGCCGCGCGTGGCGGCGGATTTTTCACCTGCAACGGGATGGTCGCCCGCGACTCGCCGTCGAGCCGGAGGTCCACGGAATACAGGCCGGCCTCGGCGAATTTCAATCCCTGGATGTTCACGATGAAATTGCGCGTGAGAAAATACGCGTCGTCCGGCAGCGCCACCGTCACCGGAATGTCAATCGGCGGCATGATGGCGCGGCCGTCGGCGTTGACAAAATTCAGCTTGAGCTTGCGCTCGCCCACGTCGCCGGACATGAACGTGACGCGCAATGCCACGGCGCATTGCGGATGCACGGCGGGCAGTTGCGGCGCGTAAATCGTGTCGAACGCGCCGAGGAAGTTGAGCTTGCCGTTGTCGTCCGTCGCGGCATCGCAAAGCACGGCCACTTGAATGTTCATGCCCCAATAAAGACATGAAACTGGCGAATTGGCACGAATTTCTTTCATTCATTTTCCCGCTTGACATACATATAAAGTCTATGTATCGTGTTTCTATGATTCGCAAAGAACTGGTCGCCGCTTCCGCCGAGCCGATGATTTTGGCGTTACTCGCCAGGGGCGAGAGCTACGGTTACGCCATCATTCAGGAAGTCAAAGCCCGCTCCGGCGGCAAGCTGCAATGGACGGACGGGATGCTTTACCCGGTGCTGCACCGGATGGAACACCGGGGCCTGATCAAATCGCGCTGGGGCGAGAGCGAGACCGGGCGCAAGCGGAAATACTATTCGCTCAAAAAAAACGGCAAAACGGCGATGGCCAGACACCACGAACAATGGTCGCTGGTTCATTCCGTTTTGGCCGGGTTGCGAAAGGAGCAATATGTTTGACCTCGAACAATCCATCGCCGAATGGCGGCGGCAGATGCTCGACGCCGGCATAAAATCACCGGTGCTGCTGGAAGAATTGGAAGGTCATTTGCGCGAGGATTTCGAACAGCAGGCGCGATCAGGCTCAAGCGCGCAGCAAGCGTTCGGCGGTGCCGTCCAGCGGATAGGTCAAACCAGCATGCTGACAACGGAGTTTGACAAAATTGGTGGAACAAAGGAACGAACCCGGATTATCCCAGCCAAACCGCTCATCATTCTTGGCGTGCTGGGTGTTATCTGTATGGTTGTGGGGTCTTGCGGCCATTGGTGGATATTGAGAGTCGCCAGCGAAATCGGCAGATTTGGCGCTCCTGTCAACGACGACTTGGAGAGGTGGAACACGCAATCGTTGCTGTTGCTTAGCCTCGGAGTTGCGTTATTGCTCGCTGCGAGCGTGGCCTGCGTGGCTGGCCGAAGAAGCAAATCCCAACAGAAGAAGGAGCAATATGTTTGATTTGGAAAAATCAATCGCCGATTGGCGCGAGCAGATGCTCGCCGCCGGGATTAAAACGCCCGTGCCGTCGGAGGAACTGGAAAATCATTTGCGCGAGGAAATAGAGCAACAAATACAAATCGGAGTGGCCGAACAACAAGCTTTTGAAATGGCAACAGCGCAAATCGGCCAAGCCCAACAATTGGGTGAGGAATTCAAAAAGGCCAGCGACTTTCCTGCAAGATTGGATGAAGACAAAAATTCGCGCATCAACCACCTTCTGGCTGTATTCTGGCTGGAGTATTGTATTTGGGGATTCTTTTCACTGGTTACGCCGTTGCTCTCTTCGATCAGCGGAATGATTCAAGGATTCAGAATAACTCCTGACTTTTTCCTGACCTTGCTTTTCGGAGTGATATTTCTGCGCGGTATGGTTGCCAGCATCCGACTTTTTGACGGTAAAAACAAAGAGATTAGAATGATCCGATTTATTGCCGTATTGGGTCTGGCAGCGTTCGTTGCCAATCTCATATCGTTTAGAAACTTTACTAATTACGACATTTCGTGGCTTGCGCCGGCGGTTTTTGTTGCCCGGACCATTGCTTTTGCAAGCAACTTCCCGCTGGCAGTCGCTTTCGCCACTTTTAGTATGACATCCATTTGGCTCCTGCGCCCAACACAAACGCCAAAGCTGAAGGCAGCGTGAAAAGTTATGTTCAACCTTGAACAGTCTATTGCGGAGTGGCAGCGGCAGATGCTAGCAGGTGGCATAAAATCACCGGTGCCGTCGGAGGAACTGGAAAATCATTTGCGCGAAGAAATCGAACAGCAGATGCAATCGGGATTGAGCGCGCAGCAGGCTTTTGAAATCGCCGTGGAAAAAATCGGCCCCGTTGCCGAATTCAAAAAGATAGGCGTTCCTATGAAAATAACGAAAATCATAAAACTGGCCGGCGTCATTTGTGTCGTCGTCGCGTTGTTTTGCCAGGTATTCACTTGCTCTCCCATTGTTTTCGCTTTTCTTTTCGCCCATGGATTAAAATTAAGTTTGCTAGCGAGACTGGCTCCGTTGGCCGTATCGGCCACAACGGTTGCAGCCACGATCTTAAGCTGGAGATATAATCACAAGCTGCTTCCGGTCATCCACAACCAGCTATTTAGAAGATCCGCCGGCATTGTGTGCTATGGTGGATGCCTGCTTTGGATACGATTCGCCTTGTTCCATTTGCCAGCAGATTTGCCAACAGGCGTGATCGGAAGCTTTCTCTTGGTTACGTTTCTTTTGGGATCGCAATGGACGGTAATGGCCATTCTTGGCGGTGTTGGCCACGGGTTGGAAAAAGCTGCATCGGAAAAATCTGAACCGGCTGATTTATTGGCCAGCCAAAGCTGACCGCGCCTCCAGAAACTTTTTTAATTCTCCCGCCGCCCTGCCGCCGAAACCGGGGATGGCGGCGATTTGTTCCAGCGTGGCCGTTTTCAGCCGCTGGACTGAGCCGAATTTTTTCAGCAACGCCGATTTGCGCCGCTCGCCGATGCCGGGGAATTCGTCCAGCACGCTCTCGGAAATCCGTTTGATGCGCAACTGCGCGTTGTAGCTGTTCGCCACGCGATGGCATTCGTCGCGGACGCGCTGGAGCAGTTTCACCGCCGGATGATCCAGACCCGGCCGGAGCGGCTTGCTTTCGCCGGGCAGATAGATTTCCTCGAACTCTTTCGCCAGCCCGATGACGGGGATTTTTCCCAATCCTAATTTGCCGAGTTCGGCGCAGGCGGCGTTAAGCTGCCCTCTGCCGCCGTCAATCAGGATCAAATCCGGCAGCGGCCGGGCTTCACGCTTGAGTCGTGAATAACGCCGCCGGACGACTTCCGCGATGCTCGCAAAATCGTCCTGTCCAGTGACGGTTTTGATTTTGAACCGGCGGTAATTCGCACGGTCGGGCCGGGCGTTTTTGAAGCTCACCAGCGACGCCACGGCGAACGTGCCGCCGATGTTCGAGATGTCAAAGCCTTCAATCCGCTGCGGCGGCGCGGGCAGTTTCAGGACTTTCGCGAGTTCGGCCAGATCGCTCTGGGGATTGATCAGGAGCGGCAGGGAATATGGCACGCGCTCGAATTTCTCCGTGCGTTTCCAGGTGTCCTGCAAATCGCGGATGAGGTCGCGCAGGCTGGCGGCCTTCTCAAAATCCTGCGCGGAGGCGGCTTTTTTCATCTCCGTTTCGAGCTGGCCCTGCATTTCGCGGCACTGGCCGTCGAGAAATTCGCACGCGGCGCGCACCTGTTCGAGATATTGCCCGCGCGTGACGTTGCCGACGCACGGCGCGGTGCAGTATTTCAAATGCGCGTAAAGGCAGTGCTTGTAATCGGATTCGCCGGGCGTGAACACGCGGCAGCCGCGCAGGTTGAACCGCCGCCGCGCCAGCGCCAGTGTGCTGCGGAGCGCGCCGGAGTTCGAAAACGGTCCGAAATACCGGGCGCCGTCGTCCTTTTTCAGCCGCGTGAAGGTGAAATTCGGAATCGGGTCGTTCAAATTCACCTTGAGCATCAGGAACCGCTTGTCATCGCGGAAGCTGATGTTATAGCGCGGATGAAATTCCTTGATGAGCTTGCCTTCGAGCAGATACGCCTCCGGGTCGCTCCGGACGACGTGGAAATCAAAATCGCAAATCGCCTCGACGAGCGCGTTGAATTTCAAGTCCCAGCCCATGCGCCGGCTGGACTGGAAATACTGGCTGACGCGCTTGCGCAGGTCGAGCGCCTTGCCGACGTAAATGACCGTGCCGAACCGGTCCTTGTGCAGATACACGCCGGGCTTGTGCGGGACGGTTCCCAGTTTCTTGCGGATGTGTTCGGAGACAGGCACAACAGAATTTCAACGCAAAGGCGCAAAGGCGCAAAGGAAATTTAACCACGGATGAACACGAATTCGCCGAACAGATCCTTTCAGCCTTCAGCCTTCAGCTTTTTTGACCATGTGCCGGTGGACGAAGAAATAATAAAGCCCGCCGAGCACGAGCGCCGCGCCGCCCAGCCAGAGGACCACGTGGCGCATTTCGCCGTGCATGAGCTGTTCATCCTGTCCCGCCTTGACGCCGACACAGCACAGCACCGAGCACCAGATCGTCGAGCCGAGCACCGTGAAAATGGAATATTTCAGGTAATCCATCCGCGCGACGCCCGCCGGAATGCCGACGAGCTGCCGCGCGCCCGGCAGCAGCCGCGCGACAAATACGCCCATCGGGCCGTAGTGCGACATCCAGTTTTCGCTCTTCCAGATTTTTTCCGGCGGCATCAAAATATAGCTGCCGTAACGCACGAGCAGCGGTCGGCCGGCGGTTCGCGCCAGCCAGTAAATGGCCGTCGCGCCGAGCCACGAGCCGAACGCGCCCGCCAGGACCAGGCCGATTTCCGCCGGCCAGCCGGTGAAATGGAAACTGAAAAGTTTCATTCCTTCGGTCCATGCCAGATACGCCGCCGGCGGCATGATGGCTTCGCTGGGGATCGGCAGCACGGAACTTTCCATCGTCATCAGCAGCACGATGGCCGGAAAGCCGGCGGTTTTGAGCGCGGCGAGATACCACGTCAGGAGCGGCTGGAAAAGTTGCTTCAACATCGGGCGCTGGTTATAGCGTAAAATAAAATCCGCGCAATCCGCGAAATCGGCGGATGACTCACGCCTTCAAAAAATAATTCCGCTGCTTTTCGCTGACGGGCATTCCGAGTTTCTCCATCACGGCCAGCATGTCTTCCCAGACCTTGCGCTTCTCGCTCATCGCCTGGTTGCGCAGCAGATACGCCGGATGATACGTCGGCATGAGCGGCGTGCCGCGGTAGGTCTTCCAACCGCCGCGCAGTTTTGTGATGCCGAGGGTTTTGCCCAGCAGCCCTTCCACCGCCGTCGCGCCGAGGGCGACGATGACCTTGGGCCGGATCAAATCAATCTGCTCGTGCAGATACGGAATGCACGTGGCCATTTCATCCGGCGTCGGTTTGCGGTTGCCGGCGGACTGGCCGGGCGTGTCGGGCCGGCATTTCAGAATGTTGGCGATGTAAACGTCCGCGCGCTGCAGGCCGGTGGCATGGATGATTTTCGTCAGCAATTGCCCGGCCCGGCCGACGAACGGCTCACCTTGTTCATCTTCATCCGCGCCCGGCGCCTCGCCCACGAACATGAGCTGCGCGTCAATGCTGCCGACGCCGAACACGACGTTTTTGCGCGACGACGCGAGGTGCGGGCACTTTGCGCAGGCCAGCGCGCGTTCTCGCAACGCGGCAAAGGCGGCGGCTTTTTCGGTTGGCGATTGCGGATTGCGGATTGCGGATTGGGTTTCGTTGGACACGGCGGCCAATGTCGCCTGTCCGGCAGCGGCCACGGGAATTTCCGGTTTCCGGTTTCCGGTTTCCGATGGAACCGCGGGTCGGGCGGCCGGCCGGGTGGCTTTGGCAATTGCTGATTTCATATTTGAAAGTTGAGGCGCCGTTGCCGCCGGCTGCGCCAGCGCACGGAGCGTTTCCAGCGAAACGGCAACGTGCCGCACGCCGCGCGATTTCAAATCCTCCAGATGTTGAATCGTGGCGTCAAGCAGCTGGTCGTAGGCATCGGACATGATGCCATCGTAGCCGGTGCCGCGCCGTCCGCACGAAAATTTTCCGGCTCAAGTCACGATGGCAATCCAGGCGAGCAGTCCGGCAAGCGCGGCCAGTGTCACCGGAACGCCCAGCCGCGCAAAATCGCGGAAGGAGATTTTGATGTCCAGCTCGCGGGCCTGCTGGACGACGATGATGTTCGACACGCTGCCGAGGATGATGAGGCTGCCGCCGAAGCTGTTGGCCAGCGCCAGAATGTAAGCCGCGGCAGGATGCGAGAGATCGGCGACGTTCAGCAGCAGCAGCACCGCCGGGGAATTGCTGATTAAATTCGAGAGCACCGCCGTGGTCAGCGCCAAGTTGACGGGCGCGTTGAGGTTGAATCCGCCTTGCGCCAGCCATTTCACGGCCTGGTCGCCGCAGCCGGTGGATTGAAACGCGCCGGTCACGACGAACAATCCCATGAACAGGACGAGAATCGGCCAGTCCACCAGCCGCAGCAAATCGTCGGTGCGGAATTTGGTGCTGGCCAGGTGAATGCCGGCGGCGGCCAGCGCGACGACTTCTTTGGGCAGCGGCGAGAAAAACAGTCCGATGACGACGGCCAAAATGACCAGCCCTTTGATCGTGTGCGGCCGGTTGAACGGACGGGTTTGCGGATTCAATTTCACGGGAACGGACAACGCGGACTGGAGTTGTTTCCGCGACAGCATCCAGATGATTCCGTAGGCGGCGGCCATCGCAAGCATGACTGGAACGAATGTCCAGAGAATGTAGCGGCCAAAATCAAGATGCGCGACCTGGCCGATCATCATGTCCTGCGGATTGCCGATGAGCGTGGCGGCCGCGCCAATGTTGCTCGAAATCGCCAGCGCGATCAAAAACGGAACCGGATTGATTTGCCGGCGCAGCAGCGCGGCCCCGGCTATCGGCGTGAAAACGTAGCAGACAATGTCGTGGTTGAGAAACGCGGAAAGCCCGCCGGTGACCAGCATCAGGATGAGCAGAAAACGCGCGGGATGTCCGAGCCGCGCCGAAATGCCGCCGGCCACCTTGTCGTAAAATCCCGACAGCCGGAGCTGCGCCGAGATGACGAAAAATCCGAACAGCAGGAAGACCGTCGGCCAGTTGACGAAGGAAATGACATCGGCGGTGGTGATGTCGCCAAAAATCATCATGGCAATGGCGCCGAGCAGCGCGATGCCGACGCGGTTCAGCTTCAAGAACGGCACGCGTCCCGCCGCGATGCCCAGGTAAGCGCCGGCAAAAATGGCCAGAATCACCGGCTTCTCCTGGAAACCTGCGGACGCCGTGGCAATCAGGCCGGTCATGGGAAATTATTTTGCCAACTGCCTGCGGATGGACAGCAATTCCTTCCGGCGCGCCCTGTCAGGTTCGGGATAGCTCATCTTGAGCTGTTCCAGCGTGTCGAGAACGACGTGCGAAATGATGAGCCGCGCGTTTTCTTTGTCGTCTGCGGGCACGACAAACCACGGCGCGCGGTCGGTGCTCGTCGCGCTCAAACAGGCTTCGTAGGCCTTTTGATAATCCTTCCAGAATTTCCGCTCCGCGAGGTCTGACTGGCTGAACTTCCAGTTTTTGTCGGAATCGTCAATGCGTTCGAGAAACCGCCGGCGTTGTTCCTCCTTGGAAAGATGCAGGAAAAATTTCAAGACGCGCGTGCCGTTGCGGTAAAGGTGCTTTTCCAAATCCAGAATGGAGCGATACCGCTCGTCCCAGATTTTTTTCTCGTCAATCAATTCCTCCGGCAATTTTTGCGCCTGGAGCAATTCCGGATGCACGCGCACGACGAGCACCTCCTCGTAATAGGAGCGGTTGAAGATGCCGATGCGCCCGCGTTCCGGCAGACAGCGCGTCGTGCGCCAGAGAAAATCGTGCGCCATGTCCTCGTCGCTGGGTTTCTTGAAACTGAAGACCTCGCAGCCCTGCGGATTGATGCCGGACAGGACGTGCTTGATGGCGCCGTCCTTGCCGGCGGCGTCCATCGCCTGGAAAATCAGCAGCAGCGCGTAGCGGTCGTGGGCGTAAAACAGCCCCTGCCGCGCGCTCATTTCTTTGGTGTGGGCTTCGAGCAGCTTCTGGTAATGCTCCTTCGACTTGTAGAACGGCTTCACCTTTGTCGGCCATTTCTTGAGCCGGACCTTTTCGCCTTCGCGCACCCGGAATTTTTTCGTTTCAATTTTCATTGGCTGTTTCCTTTCCCGCGACAATGAATTGGAGCAGAGCCGGATTTTCAGGGCAAGAGGGATTTTGCGGGGCGAATCAGACCGGTGCGTGCCCGGCGCAGGGAGAATTTGTTGCAAAACGCGCCGCGATGCTTTTACTTGTCGGATGCTGTTCGATTTCATCCTGAAAAAGTCCAAACCGGACTTGGATGAAAATTTTCTGCTGGTGCACGGACACCGGGTTCCGCTGGCCGTGACGCGCCATCACCGGGCGCGCCGTTACCTGCTCCGGCTGCGTCCCGACGGCTCCGTGAGGCTGACTATTCCGCGCCTGGGTTCGGCCGCCGAGGCGCGGCGTTTTGCGGAGCGGAACACGGAATGGATCGCCCGGCAACTGGAGAAGCTTCCGGCGCATCCGGCCCAGCCGAAGCAATGGCGCATCGGCACGGAGATCTTTTTTCGCGGCGCGCGGGTGAAGCTTGAGGCGGGGACGAACGGAGACTCCGGCGCGGTCCGGTTCGGTGGCGAGTCCATCGCGGCGCCCGATACGGACGGGGATTTGCGCCCCTGGATCGTGAGGCATTTGTGGAAGCTCGCGGCGGCGGAGTTTCCGGCGACGGTTCTGGAATTCGCGGCGGCGCATCAGCTGGCCGTGCGGCGGGTCTCCGTCCGCAACCAGCGGACCCGCTGGGGTTCGTGCTCGCGGCGCGGCACGATTTCCCTGAACTGGCGGCTGATTCAGACGCCGCCGTTCGTCCGCGATTACATCATCCTTCACGAGTTGATGCACCTGCGCCAGATGAACCACTCGGCGCGGTTCTGGCAGGAAGTCAGCCGGGCCTGTCCGGATCACGAAGCGGCCGAGCGCTGGCTGAAGCAAAATGCTTCCCTGCTGAAATGAACTTGCCGGGAGCAAGCGCGTGAATGTTCCCGCCAGTCACGCCAATTTCCGGGGAAAATCAGCGCAGCCGGATGGCATTGACTGGCAAACTTTCTACGGCAGCACCTCCGGTTGTTCCACGGCGTCGCTGTGAATGATCGGCCCGCCTTCCGCGACCTTGAGCTTGAGGCCGGAAAGGTCCGGGTCTTGCACGTTGCCCATGACCAGGCCGCGCTGCGCGGTCACGTTGCAGTTTTTGAATTTGACGCCTTGAATCGGGCTGTCCTTCAAACCGTGCATGACGCCGCCGGACTGCGCGGTGCCGGAAAAATTGACGAGTCTCACATTGCGAAGCGCGGTCAGCACCTTGGCCGGCGAGGCGAGCGGCGGCACCATGCGCCATTCCAGAGTGAACTCGAAGGCCTGATAGACGTTGGTGAGTTGAATGTCGCGCCAGGTGATGTCTTCAATCACGCCGCCGCGGCTGGGCTGCGACTTGATGCGCGCCGCGTTGCCGGTGCCGGTGAACCTGCACCGCTGAACCAGCACATGGCGGATGGATCCGCTGACCTCCGAGCCCATCGCAATCCCGCCGCCCGTGCCGATTGCGCAGTCGCTGATGGTGATGTTCTCCGACGGACGGTTCACCCGCAGCCCGTCCGCGTCCTTGCCGGATTTGATGGCGATGTCGTCGTCGTAACAGGCGATGTCGCAGCGGGAAATTTTCACGTTGCGGCAGGAATCCACGTCAATGCCGTCGGAGCTGGGAATATACACGGTGGCGCGGATGTTGAGATTGTCCACGACCACGTTCCGGCAATACAGGAGGTGCAGGCACCAGACCGCCTGCTTTTGCAGGTGCAGGCCGGTGATGCGGACGTTGCGGCAGTCGCTGAAGCAGATCAACCGCGGCCGGCCGCGGCGCGGAACCGCATTGGTGCCGGAGGCATTCGTGGAAATGTTCGACGCCACGGCGGCGTTGGTCAGCGCCGGGATGGAATTGGTTCCGCCGCGCCGCCCGCGCCGCCTGAAGCCGCTGCTCTGCATCCACAAATCGCCGGAGCCGTCAATCGTGCCCTCGCCGGTCACCAGCACGTTGGTCATCTTGTCGAAGTTGAGGAACGCGCAGGTCCATGTGCGCTCGACGCCTTCCCAGCGGGTGAGGATTTGCGGGTAGTCATCCAGATTGGTTGTGCCCTTGAGCACGGCGTCTTTTTCCACGAGCAGGTTGACGCCCGGTTTGAAAAACAGCGCGCCGCTCATGAAAGTTCCCTTGGGCACGACGACGATTCCGCCGCCACCGCCGGCACAATGGTCAATGGCCGACTGGATCGCCTTCGTGTTGACCGTCTGGAGGTTGGTGACCGCGCCGAAATCGGTGATGAGGTAGCGTTTGGGCAGCACAAGCCGGGTGGCGGCGGCCCTGGCCGTCAGCGGCATGGCCAATGGCGCTGCCAGCACGAGCAGGACAATCCAGAGGGGTTTTGAGATTTTTGGGTTCATGATTCACCACACAAGACGCATCGGACACGCTCCGGGTTTCGTCCATTGATGGCCGTCGGCCAAGACCTGAAAAAACAGGTGGCGGGGCACCCGGGATTTGGCCTTTTCAAAAAAGGCAGGAAGTGTATAATGGCCCTGTGTCCACAGGATCAAAATCATTTTTCCAAACGCTTCGCGGCTTTGTCGTTCTCCCGGCGTTGCTGGCTGTTTTTGTTCCCGATGCGAAGGCGGCGGCAAGACAGCTGCCCGGCCCGCCGGTGGCAAAAGAATTGTCCATCGTGACGGCGGGCGCGGTGGGCGACGGTTTGACCCTCAACACGGCGGCCATCCAGAAGGCGATTGATACGCTGGCCACGAACCGCGGCGGGACGCTGGTGATCCCGAAGGGCGAATTCCTGTCGGGCGCGATTTGTCTCAAGCCCGGGGTGAATCTGCGTCTGGACAAGGGCGCGGTGCTGAAGGGTTCCACGAACATCGAGGATTATCCGGAGGTGGAGACGCGCATCGAGGGGCATTTTCAGGTCTGGGTTCCCGCGCTGGTCAACGCGAGCAACGTGGATCATCTCCGCATCACGGGTCAGGGCACGATTGCCGGTGGCGGCAAGCCGTTTTGGGACGAATTTGGGATCCAGCGCCGGGCGAACACGAATGTTACGAATGTGGCGGTGAAGCGTCCCCGGAACGTTTTTATCCAGGACTCGAAGGACGTGCAGATCAGCGGCATTTCGCTGCGCGAATCGGGTTTCTGGAACCTGCACCTGTTCCGCTGCACGGATGTGCTGGTGAAAGGCGTGGACATCCGCGGGCCGCTCAAGGCGCCCAGCACCGACGGCATTGATGTGGACAGCTGCCGGAATGTGACGATCAAGAATTCCTACATTTCCGTGGTGGACGACAATATCTGTCTCAAGGGCAACAAGGGAACTTCCGCGCTGGATGACACGAACATCCCGCCCGTCGGGCATGTCCGCATCTCCGGCTGCGAGTTCGGGCTTGGCAATTCCGCGTTGACGCTCGGCAGCGAGGCCACGGTCGTGCGCGACGTGGTCATGGAGGATTGCCGGCTGACGGGCACAAACAAAAACTTCGTCCTGAAACTCAAGCTCCGCCCCGACACCGAACAGCATTACGAAAACGTCACTGTCCGGAACATCAAGGTGCAGAATCCGAATGCGGAACTGGTTTCGATTGCGGGTTGGGGGCAATTCCTTGATCTGGAGGGCCGGCCTGCGCCCAGCCAGTGGGTCACCAATGTGACCCTGGCAAACATCACCGGCACGCTGCACGATTTTGGGAAGGTGGACGGAACGAAAAAGAGCACGGTGGAAAACATCACCTTCAAGAACATCAACATCGCGTTGACCAATCCCGAGGTGGTCGTCAAAAAGGTGAAGAACCTGAAATTCACCCAGGTCAAAATCAACGGCCAGGCCTACACCGGCGAACAGCCGATGGCCGGAAAGTAAACGATTTTGCCCGACCGGGGACGGGAGCTTTTCGGTCAAGTCACGGTGCTGGATTCGCCTTCGCCACTTCGACCGCAAAGGCGTAGTCCGGCCCGAACATATTCGACCGGAAAACGACGTATTTCATGTCGGGCGTAAAGCTGGGGTTGGGTTCGAGGCGATAGTTTTGCCGGGACATGTTGACCAGCTTCTCCGACTCCAGATAACCGCCCTTGATGAGATTCTTGCCCAGGGTGTTCCGGCCGGGGACCATCACGGGGCGGAGCAGGATAATCCACGGATCGCGGTTGTCGCCATCGCCGCAGTAGAGCTGGCCGTCGGGCGACGAGTTGTCGTGGATGGAGGATTGATCGGGGTTGTATTGCAGCCAGACACGCTCCCCGGTTTTGACATTGCAGCCGGCGATGAACGAGACATGCCCGCCGCGGGGGAAATGAAGCTGGTAGAACACCGTCTGGCCGTCGGCACCCCACCATTCGTGTCCGGCAATCTCGTTCTCCATCGTGCGCTTGTGGATCAACTGGTTGTGCGAGCCGTCCGTGCGGATGGTCCAGATGCGGTCAACCATCTGCCAGGCACCCTCGTGGCAATACATCAACAGGGCCGGGTCCGTGGGCGAAAATTGCAGGTGGTTCAACCAGTCGGTCCGGTGCTTCAGCAGGGTTTTTATTTTTCCTGTCTGCAGGTTGATGGTGAACATCGTCATCGGCAGTTTCGCGGCAAGGCGTTTGGCCATCATCTCGCCCTTGTTCTCCGGCTCGCCAAGGTTGACGTCGGACATCTTTCCGAGGGACGCGGTGCCGTCATACGCGCCGCCCGCGTTGGCGTCGCCCTCGATGAACGTTCCGGCCCCGAGGGTTTCATCGGCGTTGATGGTGCTCACGCTTGCGCGGCGCGGGAGGTCGGCAATCTTGCGGTTCTCCCCGGTGTCAATGTTGACGCACCAAAGCTGGGAGAAGAACCGGTTGGTGGTTTCCCGGGTGTAGTAGAGGTTGGGCGTTTTGTGAGCCACGACAATCGCCCGGGCCGGGCCGGCGACAAGCCGTTTCGCCTCCAGGGTTTCGAGGTTCAACACCGAGATGCCGTTGGGCGTGAAATAGGCCATCCCTTTGCCGTCGGGCGTGTAGCCGTTGACGTTGAAATAAAAGCTGTCGGAGCCGGGCTCGCGCGTGAGCCGGATCACGCGGTGTCCGGTGTCGGGGTCAATCCAGTTGGTGGGCGGTTCGGCGGGAGCCGGGGCGTTGGTGGCTGGCGCGTCCGCGGCACACGCAGGCGGGAAGTTCAGAAACAGTCCGGTCAAGGCAAGGGCCGGCATGAGCCGGGCAATCCAGATGGTTTTGGTGGTTTTGGGGTTCACAATTCACCGGATCAGACGCGGCGGACGCGTTCGGGGTTTCAGCATTCGCAATTTGCTCTTCGTTTTGCCGGTTCAGGTTGACAGCGGAAAATATTGTCTCCAAAGTTCCGGCATGAATTCCGAAATGCGCACAGCCGTGGCGTCTCCGCGCCAACTGCCGAAGAAGTTATCCCGGTTTGTCCTGCTGGCTTGTTTGTCACTGCCGCTCCACGCCGCGCAGCCATGGCGCACGGTCACCATGCCGACGGCCGCCGATGCCGCCGCGTCGTTCGCCCGGCCGCCGATGGAATACAGCGCCATTTACTGGGCCATCTGGGGCGGGCCGCAAACCAAGGAGCGCATCCTGGCGAACATTGAGCAGGTTTATGCCAACGGCGGCGGCGTCTTCATGATCAATAATTCGCGCAACGTGCAGCCCAG
>CAZZPE010000018.1:0-12728 GCA_964655855.1 uncultured Bifidobacteriaceae bacterium | reverse complement strand
GCCGGCGGGCAAACCATTTCCGCTGCCCGCTGACGGCATCTTCAAATACGCGGTGCCGCGCGGCGGGGCGGGAGAATTGATTGTCCAATTGCCCAACGCCGACGTGCGTTACAACCTTGAGGTTGGCGAGCCGTTCAGCATCCAATTATCCCCGGATGTGAAAAGCATCGTGCTTGTCGCAGGAGGCGAACGGGGATTTGGCGGCCGCAGCGGCGGCGGTGCGGGGGAAGATGCGCCGGCCGGCACGGTGCTGCCGTTGCCTGCTGACGGACATCTCAAATGGACGGCACCCGCCGGATCAGGGTCTTGGGAGATTGCATTCATCCGGCACGCTTACCGGACGTCGCCCACGCGCAACGACAACGGCGCGGACGGCGGCGTTACCAAGGACACGCTTTACACGCTGATTGATTATCTGGACCCGAAGGCGACGGACGCTTACCTAAAAGTCATTTACGAAACCTACGCGAAAGCGGTCGGCGACGAATTCGGCAAGACCGTCCTCGGCTTTCGCGGCGACGAGACCGACTTCACAGGCGTCAATCCGTGGACGCCGAAATTGCTCGAAACTTTTCAGAGGGAAAAAGGCTACGACTTCAAACCGTTCATTCCGCTGATTTTCGGTGGCGGCAGCCTGACGTCTGAGGCGCAGCGCGCCAAGGCGGATTACTTCGACGTCTGGAGCGGCATGTTTCGCGACAATTTTTACAAGCGCATGGAAAACTGGTGCACGGCGCGCCACATGGAATTCATGGTTCATCTGAATCACGAGGAGTTGATGATGGCACGCGGCGGGGACCTGATCAAAAACGAAGGCTCGTTCTGGCGCGACATGCGCTACGTCGGCGTGACGGGCGTGGACAATCTCAACCAGATCGGGCCGGGCATCGTGGCGGATTTTCCCAAGCTGGCGGCGTCGGCGGCCCATGTGACCGGGCGTCCGCTGGTGTGGGATGAAGAAGGCGGCGGCACCGGACCCAACGGAAAGTTCATCGTGGATTACCAGCTTGTGCGCGGCATCAATTACATGAACATCCGCGGCATCAACAGCAGCAACGGCGCGGCGATCGGCTGGTATGTCAGCCGGGCGCAGCACCTGCTGGCGATCGGCCGGCCGGCGGCGCAAATCGCGCTGCTGCACCCGACGGACAGCATGTGGCTGGGCGACAAGGAATCCGACGACGACACGCTCAAGCTGGTGACCGGATTGCTGGAGCACCAGATTGATTTCGACCACATTGACGCGGACGAGCTGGCCTCCGTCGTCGCGCTCCAAAAGGGCGGGTTGAAAAATTTGAGCGGACAAACTTATCGCGCCGTTATTGTTCCAACTTCCACCGTGATTCGAAAGGATGTGCTGGAGCGGCTGCGGGCGTTCGCCGCCGCCGGTGGCAAGGTCATTTTCATCGGTCGCACGCCGACGATGGTGGCGGATCGGACTTTCCTGCATCCTGAAGCCGGCGCGCCGGATTTGAGCTTCGCCACGATTGAGCCGACGCCGGACATCACCGACCGCGTCATCGCGGCGCTGCCCCCGCCGGACGTGAAACTCGACACGCCCTGTCCGTCCATCAAATACATCCACCGCGCGCTCAGGGATGGCGATGTGTATTTCTTCTTCAACGAATCCGGCGAGACCCAATCGCGCGCCGCAATGCTTGCCGGCACCGGCCGGGCGCAAATTTGGGACGCGACCAGCGGGGCGATGAGTCCGCTGGACGGGGTCACGACGTCGGCGGGAAGCGTGACCGTGCCGCTGACATTGACAAATTACGAAGCGCGCTTCATCGTTTTGAAAAGATAAGCGTCATTCCGCCGCTGATGCCCGATTCATTGCCTGAAAACATGAAAACCATGAAACTGAAAACATATTGTATTCTGGCAGCGATTTTTGCGCTGACACTGACGACCGCACAAACCCAAACCACGCCAACCGCATCCGATCCGTCCCTGGCGCATCTGGAAAAGCGCGGTGCCGCCACGCAATTGATTGTGGACGGCAAGCCGTATCTGGTTTTGGGCGGTGAAACGGACAACACCGCCTCTTCCGACCTCGCTTACATGGATACGGTCTGGCCGAAGCTTGCCAAAATGAATTTCAACACCGTCCTCGTCGGCATCGGCTGGGACTGGATTGAGCCGGTCGAGGGCAAATATGATTTCCACCTTGTGGACGGACTGCTCGCCGGCGCACGGAAAAACGATTTGCACGTCGTCTTCCTCTGGTTCGGCAGTTGGAAGAACGGCCTCTCCAGCTTCGCGCCCGCCTGGGTGAAGGCCGACCAGCAGCGGTTCCCGCGCTCCCGGCTCAAAAGCGGCAGGGCGGTGGAAGTGCTCTCGCCGTTCAGCGACGCCAACCTGCAGGCCGATGCCCGCGCCTACACTGCCTTCATGCACCACCTCCGCGAAGTGGATTCCAAAAGGCACACCGTCATCATGATTCAACTGGAGAACGAGGTCGGGCTGCTCGGCGATTCGCGCGACCGGTCCGCCGACGCCGAGGCCGCGTTCGCCCGGCCCGTGCCGCCGGAGCTGATGGATGATCTGCAAAAAAACCGGGAGACGTTGTGGCCGGAGCTGCGCCAATTGTGGGTGGGCGCCGGCGCGAAAACCGCCGGAACGTGGACGGAAGTTTTCGGCGGCTCCACGGCGGCCGACGAAATTTTTCAGGCGTGGGGTTACGCGCGCTACATGAACCATCTGGCCAAGGCCGGCAAACGCGAATACGCCGTGCCGGTGTTCTCGAACACCTGGCTCGTCCAGCCCGAAGACCGGGAGCCGGGCGATTTTCCGTCCGGCTGCCCGGAGCCGCTGGTGATTGACATCTGGAAAGCCGGTGCGCCCGCGATTGACATCAACGCGCCGGATGTCCATCTGCCGAATTTCAGCTATTGGGCCGCGCAGTTCCACCGTCCAAACAATCCGCTGTTCGTGCCGGAGTCGTTCGGCAACGCCCTCGGCGCGGCCAACGCCTTTTATGCCGTCGGACAGCACTCCGCCCTCGGTTACTCGCCTTTCGGCGTCAACAACCTGTCGCGTTTCAGCGAGGGCCGTCCCGAAGGCAATGCGCCGGAGCCGGTGGCGCTCGAAAATCTGCCGCTTGCCAGGGCTTACGCGACACTCGCGCAAATGTCGCCGCTGATTTTGGATGCGCAGGCCAAAGGCGCCATCGGCGCCGCCTGGCTCAATGCCCGGCAACCCAGGCAGGACATTCAGGTTGGAAATTATGTCGTCCATGTCGAGCTCCGGCAGAACCGGAGGAATCCCGCGGATGTCCCGCCGCTGGGTTACGCCATCGTCATTTCATCCGGCCCGGACGAATATTTTGTCGCCGGCCTCGATGTCCAGGTCACCTTCTCGCCGAACACGCCGGGACCGGAGATTGCCGGTCTCGCCGACGCGGAAACGGGCCGGTTTGCAAACGGCCTGTGGATTTCCGGGCGCAAGATGAACGGAGATGATGTTCTGCTGGATTACAATCAAGCCGCTGCCGCCGCAAACAACCAGTCCGGCAGCGGGCTGATGTTCCGGGCCGACGGCCCCGCCGTTCAGCGGGTGAAATTGTATCGGTATCATTGAACAGCTTCATCCTGTCCTCCTCGGCGCAACGGCGGGCGCGCGGCTCCGGTCGGGCGCATGGTTGAATTGCCCTTTGAAAAAAGATGAGCAAATGGGGTGGGTTGCGGTCTAAACTGCCGCCGGAAACCGGTGGAGCCCGCAGGATGATTTGTTCGAAACACGTCTGGCGGATTGACCGGAATCCAGCATCATTGTCGCTGCTGCTTAAATTTATGAAAAAAGGATTTTGCTTTGCGGTCCGTGGATTTGTCCTGGCCGCCGTCGCGCTGGCGGTGTGCTCCGCGCGCGGCGACACGAACCGTTATTCCGGCGCCGAGTGGTCGCTGGTGGACGCGAAACCGGTGATGGCGGCGGCGGCGGAAATCACGCCGACGACATACCCCGACAGCGATTCCGCGACGGTGGACCAAAAGTCGGTCCGGGTCTATCGCGCGGACGGCACCGGCGAGTGCCAGGATGAAACCTTCACGAAGGTGCTCACGGAAAAAGGCAGGCGCGACAACCGGACGCTGGCGATGAGTTTCATGCTGCCTTACACGACAGTCTCGGTTCCCATGCTGGAGGTCATCAAGCCCGACGGCACGGTCGTGCCGGTGGACGTGGCGGCCAATTCCAAGGAGTCCATTGACGACAGCCAGATGGCGGAAAACATCTACGACCCGAACATGCGGGTTTTGCAGGTCAACATCCCGAGCCTGGACATCGGCGACGTCATCCATTCGGTCGAGCGCGAGAACATTGAACGTTCGATCATCCCCGGCCAATACGCCGAGGAAAATGTTTTTGAAGGCACGGGTTTCATCCGGCACATCACCTACGAGGTTTATGCGCCGGAAGACCGGCCGCTGAAGAGCGTCGCGCTGCGGGACGAAATTCCCGGAACGGTCACCTCTTCGGTAAAACCGGAGGCCAACAACACCGTTGTTTATCGCTGGGAGGTGAACAATGTGCCGCGCATGTATGACGAACCGTCCATGCCGCCCTACGAAATGGTCTTGCAGCGGCTGTTTGTCAGCACCCTGCCGGATTGGGCCGCTGTCTCAAAATGGTATTGGAATTTGAGCCGGCCGCACCTCGAAGCGGTCACGCCGGAAATGCAGCAGACCAACGCGATTTTAATTGCGAACCAGCCGACGGACCTGGACAAGGTGAAGGCAATTTTTTATTTCGTCTCCAACAAAATCCGTTACATGGGCATCACGCCGGAAAAAGACCGGCCCGGCTTCGAGCCGCACGACGTGAGTCTCACGTTTGACAAAAAATACGGCGTCTGCCGCGACAAGGCCGCCTTGCTGGTCGCGCTGCTGCGAACCGCCGGCTTTGACGCCTATCCGGTCATCATCAGCGTCGGCTCCCGAAAGGACGCGCAAGTGCCCGACCCGTTTTTCAACCACGCCATCGCCGGCGTCGAACTGGAGAAAGGCCAGATCACGCTGATGGACCCGACCGACGAAAACACGCGCGAGCTGCTGCCGGCATCCGACCGGAACCAGAGCTACCTCGTGTGCCGGCCCGAAGGCGACAACATCCGTTTAAGCCCGATCGAGCCGCCGGAAAAAAACATGATGCGGATCAAAACCACCGGGACTTTGAATCCGGACGGCGGCATCGAGGCGAAATCGGAATTGTCGTTTGAGGGCGTCAATGACGACGCGTATCGGAACGCCTTTTCGCACATGAAGCCCGACGACGAGCGCCGGTTTTTCGAGCAGCGCCTGAAACAGGCCGTGCCGGGCCTGCGGCTCAAATCGCTGAAGCTCGTTCCGTCGGACATGCGCGACGTGTCCACGAGCCTGCGGGCCGAACTGGAATTTTCCGTGGACGGCATGACGGCCAACGGCGGTGGCAAATCGGTGGCGAGCATGCCGTGGATCGGCAAGCGGCTCGGCGTGTTGAATTTCATCCTCGACGGCACCGGCTTGGACAAACGGAAATATCCGCTGATGACCGAGGTGGCCTGCGGCGTGCAGGAGGACATTTCGCTCAAGCTCGCGGACGGATTCGGCGGCGCGGTCTCGCTGCCGGCGGTTTCGTCGGTGGAGAACGATGGCGTGAGCTACCGGCAGCAGTTCGCGGCGCCGGCGGATTCGCTCGAAGGTTCGCGGACGTTGAAATTAAAGACCGTCGAATTCACGCCGGCGCAGTATCAAAACTTGAAGCAGACTCTCAAACTGCTGGCGGATGACGGGCGGAAATCGCCAATTCTGGCGCTCAACGAAAATCCCGCGACCACCGGCCCGGCCTTGTCCGGCAATCCCGTCGTGCCGCCGGTGGAATCCAACGCGCGGATTCTGGAAAGCCGGAAGTCGCTCGACGTGACCGATCCGCACACCGCGATTTACCGCGTGAAATTCTCCAAGCGCATCCTGACTTACAGCGGCAAAATCCGGGAATCCGAGGTGAAAATTCCCTTCAATCCCGCCTGTGAGCAGGCGCGGCTCGTCAGCGCCGTCGTGACTTCCCCGGCCGGCGCGCGCCAGGAAATTTCCAGGGACGAAATCAACGTGATGGACGCCGGCTGGAACGCGTCGGCGAAACGATACACGGGCGGCAAAATTCTGGTGGCGAGCCTGCCCGGCGTGGATGTCGGTTCCACCATCGAGGTCGAATTTGAAATCGCCTTCACCAACAAGCCGTTCATTTCGGGATTCGAGTCGTTTCAACTGCCGGACGGGCTGGAGCAAAAATCGTTTGTGCTGACCGCACCGGCCGGCGTGAAAATCCAGCGGCTGGTCAGCGGCGCGGCGGGCATGATTGCCAGCCGGCAAACCAACAGCGGCGGCCGGCAGGAGTTTCAATGGCAGGCGGAAAAAGTCGCGGCGTTGCCGGCCGAGACCCAGCTTCCGCCGGAATGGGTTTATGCCGCCGGCGTGGGCTATTTTGCCGGCGATGCGGCGGATTACTTCAATGAATTAGACAAAACGATGCTGGACCGGTCGGGCAAATCCGCGAAGGCGGCGGAGCTGGCGCGGCAACTGGCCGCGAATGCAAAGAGCAAACTCGAATCGGTGAAATCCATCCGCGATTTTGTCGCCAAGACCATCCGCGACGCGGGGCCGTCGTTCACCGAACTGCCGTTGAGCGAGCTTTCCGACGCCGACACGACGCTGGCGGACGGCTACGGCCACGCGGCGGATCGTGCCATTTTGCTTCACGCAATGCTGAAGGCGGCGGGTTTCCAGCCGGAATTTGTGCTGGCATCGGGTCTGCCGGCCATCGCCGGCATCACGAACGTGGCGATGACGTTTCCGCTGCCCGAATCCTTCCAGACGCCGCTCGTCAGGATCGCGCTCGACGGCGTGAATTATTATCTGAACGACACGGACCAATACGCGCAACTGGGTTCCACCGGCTGCGACGGCGCGCTGGGCATCGCGCTTTCCACCGGGGCGTGGGAGATTGTTCATGCGGCCAAGGATTGCGGGGACGCGACGCGGACGGATTACACGCTGATGCTGGATGACAGCGGCCGGACGCTGCTGGAAGTTTCACGGCGGTATTACGGTGAAAATTTCAATGAGAAGAACCGGTATTTCTCCGAGCTGCCGCCGGAGGAGCGGAACCGGTATTTTCAGGAGGCCGTTTCCGCAGTCGCTCAGGGCGCGCAGGCGGTGGGCGATTTGACGACCGCCTTCGACAGCTATCCGGGGCTGGAACAATTTTCCGTGATCATTGACAACTACGGGATCGCGTCCGGAAATTATTTTTACTTCAATCTGCCGGCCACACCGCCGCTGATGGCGGCCGGGGCCGATCAACGCGCGCTGCCCATGCTCGTTTCGCAGGCAGACAAGGACACCGTCCGCGTCGCGATTGATTTGCCGCCGGATTTTTCCAGGGTTCTCATCGAGCCGAAGAATGAAAGATTTGCCGCCGGTGCCGGGACGGCCCGCCTGGCCACGCAGGAATCGCCCGGCGGATGCGTCGTCACCGACGAATTTGAAACCGCACCGGCCATCGTCAGTCCCGCCGGCTACCAGGCGATGCTGAAAATGGAATCCGCGCTGGACCGGAAATCGTCCAAGGTTTTTCTGCTGGAACGGCGGTGAGCCGGCGCGGGCCGTCATCCTGCCGGCAGGGGCTACATGAATTGCAGCTTGGATTCCTTGAGGTATTTCGTTTCCAGCAGCGAGGCGATTCTGCGGACGATGTTCCGCCGCAAATCCAGTTCCACCGGGACGTTCGGGTCCTGATGCGCCTCGTTGATGCGAGTGCCCACCCGGAATTCCACGATGTCGCTTCCCAGCATCAACGCCACCAGGTCGCGGGCGGGATTTTTGCGCGTGCCATCGCCCGTGGAACCGTGCTCCAGCATCTCCGCCACCTTGGCCAGCGTCACCGTGCCTTCGGTCACGAGGTCAACGCCGTCCATTTCGGAGGCCGGCGGAATTTCCGGGTCCAGCCGGTCGAGCGACATCCGGACGGTCCGTTGCAGGAGGCGGGACACGATGCTGGCCGTGGTGCCGCCGCAGATGACCTTGCGTCCGTGGAACGTCCGCGCCAGCTCCGCCAGTTCGCCGTCGCGTTCCTTGCAAAACGGCGGGCCGGTGATGACCAGCAGCCTTCGCGGATGACGGTAATAAACCACGCCGCAGGTGATGTCGTCCTTCGCCAGCCGGTTGTCGTTGACGAGGGCTTCCGCCACCAGCTTGCGGGACAGCTCCCGCGAGGAAATTTCATTCTCCCCGGAAATCTGGCGGCTCAAAAATTCAACCGCCCGCTCCTGTCCCCAGCCCAGCGGCAGGCCTTCGCGGCCCAGGCCGGACTGGCTGACGCCGTCGGAAAAATAAACAATCCGGTCGCCGAGCTGCGTGTCGAATTCGCTGTAGCGGATGACGCGATCCTTCCATTTTTCCAGCGTGATGCTCACCCGTTCCAGCGGCAGCGGACAGTTGCCGCGCAGCAGGACCAGCGGCGGGTTGCCGTGTTCGATCACGCGGGTTTTGCCGTCCTCGTCGAGGTCCACAATCGTGAACGTCGAATAGCTGATCTTGCGCTTCTCGCAAATCGGCAGGGTGTCCATGATCGTCCGGGCGCTTTCCCGCACGTCCACAAACGCGGCGGTGTAGCGCAACGCCATCGTCGCCGTGAGATTCGCCAGCACGCTCGCCTTCACGCCGCTGCCCAGGCCGTCGGAAAGCACGGAGATGACCCGGCCCTCCTCCTTGATTTTCCGCGAAAGGAAGACGTCGCCGGAAATCATCTGGCCGCTCTTGGCCTGCTGGCAGAAATCAACGTCTATAAAGCTTTCGCCATTCATGGTCGTCCTTCGGCTCGTCGGGCTTGGGCGGCGAAAAGGAATCAATGATCGAATTGAGCGTGATTTCCGCCTCCGCCGCGTTCTCGCCCAGCAGGTAGGCGATCTGCTGCGTCGTCGCCAGTTGCTTCTGGATCACCTCCTGCGCCTTGCGGATGACCTGTTCCTTCTGGACCGCCGGCTTGGTGATGTCCTGGATGATGCCGCCGACGAGGCAGTGCTTCTCGATGTTGAAAATCGTCGCGTGCAAAATCGTGTTCTGAAACCGCAGGTCGCGGTCCAGGATGTCCTCGCCGGTTTTCAGCACGCTGTGAAACAGCGCGGCGAACGGCATCACCTCGGCCAGCGCGACGCCCTCGATGGCGGGGACATCGCCCGGCGCGGTCGTTTTGCCCCGGGCGAACAGGCTGACAAACGCGCCATTGAACTCGATGATGCGCATCGCGTCGTTCACGATCACCACCGCCGACGGCATTTTCTGGATCAGCGCGTTGGCCTTTTTGTGCGCCAGCTTGCGCATGTAGGTCACGCACATGGCGCGCTCGGCCTTCTGGTTGATCAACGCGATCGCGAACTCGCGGCAGGTGTCATAGCCGCAGCCGCCGCAGTTCAATTCATCGTCCGAGGAAAACTTGCCGACGTTGCGCAGCGCCTCGCGGATTTGCGAATCAGGATAATGCACCGTCGCCGGCGCGTCGGAGGCGAAATTGGAATTGATTTCCATCACCGGCCGGCGCGGCAGCGCGATGTCCGGCGAGCGCACGGCCCGCAGCACGCGCCGGCGTTTCACCACCGTCGCGTCGCGTCGCCCCACCTTGGGGCCGTTCACGCAGCCGCCCTCGCACGCGAGCAATTCCAGAAACAGGCCCGACTCCGGCTTCATTTCCTCAAGGCCGTCCAGCGCCCGCTTGATCGCGCTGAGGCCGGAAAAGGACATCAGCGAGCAGTCGTTCACCGCGCAGGTGGACTTCATGCCGGCGATCATGCCGCCGTCCACCGGGAACCACGCGCCTTCCGCGGAATTTTCCGGGACAAAACGGTCCTTCGGCGTTTCGGTGATTTCATCCAGCGCGATTTTCTCCTGTTCCAGCCAGCGCCGCAAATCCTCGAAAGTCAGCACCACGTCCAGCAGTTCCGGGTGCTGGCTGGCCTCGATTTTCTTGGCGATGCACGGGCCGATGAACACGACGCCGATGCCCGCGCCAAATTCCTGCCGCAGCATTTTGCAGTGCGTCAGCAGCGGCGACAGCAGCCCGGTGAGCAGCTCCGCGCCGCCGGGCCGGTGCTTTTGCAGGTAGCAAACCACCGTCGGGCAGGCCGAGGAAACCAGCACGCGCTGCGGATTTTTTTTCAGCAGCGCGGCCGCCTGCGCCGAAACCTGCTGCGCGCCCAGCGCCGTTTCCGACACGCCGGCGAAGCCGAGTTTTTTCAGTGCGCGAATCAGCCGCGCCGGTTTCACGTCGGGAAATTCCGTGACGAACGACGGCGCCAGCGAAACGAACACCTGTTTTTTTTCCGCGAGCAACTGACGGGTTTTGGCCAGGTCGTCGCGCACTTTTTTCGCGCCGTTCGGGCAGACCTCGACGCAATAGCCGCAGACGATGCACAGTTCCGACACGACCGACGCGTAGCCGCCCTCGACCTTGATCGCCTTCACCGGGCAGTTCCGGACGCATTTGTAGCAGTCCTGGCATTCGCGCTTCTCCGTGAAAATGGGATTCAGGTAGTTCATGCTCTGGCCTTTGGCACAAAATGGTTGAGCAGGCCGACGATGACGATGGGATCCACTTCGTGATACATCTTGCCGTTGATCGTAACGTTCGGCCCGGACTTGCAATGACCCTCGCACAAATGCCCGCGCAGCTCAACCGTCGGCGGCAGGTTTTGCGTCTTCAGAAAATCCTGGACGACCTCGATGTTGCGGCTGTTGCCGCGCGAGAAGCAGGAGCTGCCCATGCAAATCGTGATGTTGGCGGCGGGAATTTCAGGCATGGCGCAACTCCTTTCCGGCGGGCGGCTCCACCATGATTTTTTGCCTCCGCCTTCCGCCCGCGCCGGAGCCGACGCGGCGGCCGATTTTTTTGATGCGGAGATCCAGACAATCGTTGCAGGCGTCGCCCGTCTCGGCGATGCACGCCTTGTCCGGGTAAATTTCGTAGAGCTTGCGATATTTCACCGGCGTCAGGTTCGGCATGAAGACATTTGCGCCGCGCTGCAAGCCCAGCTCGCGGCCGTTCGTTTTGTTGATCGTCGCCAGCGCCGTCGTCGCCGGAATGTTCGCATCGGGCCGCACCAGCCGCGTCAGGGCGACGGCTTTATAGACCATCAGCTCGGTGTTTGGAACCTGTTCGCCGTTTGCTGATGGAGAAATCTTGCTTACATTTCCCAGCGGCGTCGCCGGATGCGGGATGAACGGCCCGATGCCAATCATGTCCAGGTCCAGCTCGCGGAACAGCGCGATGTCGTCCGCCACGCTGGCGTAAGTCTGGCCGGGAATCCCGACCATGATGCCGCTGCCGGCCTCGTAGCCCAGCGCCTTCAGCCGCCGCAAAATCTTGATGCGGTCGCACGGCCGGTTGCCCAGCGGCGGATGAATGGCGTCGAACAGCGCGCGGTCCGAGGTTTCAAACCGCAGCAGATAGCGGTTCGCGCCGGCTTCGCGCCACGCGGCCAGCTCCGCGTCGGTCCGCTCGCCGAGGCTCAACGTCACGGCCAGCGGCGTTTCACTTTTGATCCGCCGGACGACTTTCGCCATCCATGCCGCCGTGATGCCATAATCCTCGCCGGCCTGTAGCACGACGGTTCCGTAGCCGAATTTCACCGCCTGCAACGCGGACACAAAAATTTCATTGGCATCCATCCGGTAACGGCCGAGCGACCGGTTTCCAGCGCGCAGGCCGCAGTAGCCGCATTGCCGCGAGCAATGATTTGAAATTTCCACCAGCCCGCGCAAATGCACCGCGTCGCCGACACAGTTCCGGCGCGTTTCATCGGCTCGCCGCCACAATTCCTCCAGCCGCGCCGGGTTCGTCTCGCGCAGCCAGGCGAGAATTTCAGTTTTGTCGGGCGTCATGTTCATGCCGCCTTCCTTTCCGCGTTCCGGAAAAATTCCAGCGCCGCCGGGAACGGTTGCAGCGCGCGCTCGAAAATGCCCAGGCTGTAGGCGATGGTCAGGCCGTAATTCGTGATCGGCACGCCGGCCTGCTGGCATTTCAGGATGCGGCCCAGCATTTCGCGCCGGTTCCACATGCACGCGCCGCAGTGGATCACCAGTTTGTAATCCGCCAGGTCGGCCGGAAAATCATGGCCCTGCATGTGCTCAATCCGCAGTTTCTCGCCGGTGTATTGCGCCAGCCAGCGGGGAATTTTCACCCGGCCGATGTCCTCGCCGATCGGATGATGCGAACACGCCTCGGCAATCAGCACCCGGTCGTCGCGCCGCAAATTTTCGATGGCGAGCGTGCCCCGCACCTGCGCGAGCAAATCGCCTTTGAACCGCGACATGAGGATCGAGAAGCTGGTCAGCGGCACGTTGCGCGGCGTGTCGGCGGCGACTTTCAGGAACGCCTGCGAATCGGTGACGACGAGTTTCGGCGGCGATTTGAGCCGGTCCAGCGCGCTGCGCAGTTCGCGTTCCTTGACGACGAGGCAATAGGCGTCGCTGTCCAGCAAATCGCGGATGGCCAGCACCTGCGGCTGGATGAGCCGGCCCTTCGGCGCCTCCTTGTCAATTGGCACCACGAGCACCGCCATTTCGCCCGGTCCGACCAGATCGCCGACAATGGCCGGGCTGTCAATGAAGTCCGCCGGCGCGGAATCGAGCAGCGCCTGGCGCAGTTCCAAAATGCCCGTGCCGCGCGCCGCCGAGGTTTTCACGACGCGGATTTTTTGT
>CAZZPE010000017.1:0-54293 GCA_964655855.1 uncultured Bifidobacteriaceae bacterium | reverse complement strand
ACGAAACTGCCGCTGTAGCTACGCTGTCAAGAAGGTGCTATGCGTGACGCTTACACGATGAATACGACACCGACCGATGAAGTGGTTTTGAAACAGGATGTGCTGGGGCGTGTGAAGACGCCGAAGGCGCACCGGGAAGAGTTGCTGGACGAATTTGAGCGGAGCGGGTTGCCGGGACTGAAGTTTGCGGAACTGGCGGGCATCAAATACCCGACGTTTGCGACTTGGGCACAGAAGCGGCAGCGGCAACGCGGGCTGAACTACAAAAGCATAGGCAATCTGGCCGAAATATGGTGCGGAGTAATCGCGATTTGTTATTCAAAGTTGCTTCGGTATAATATCCCGATATAATCCTTCCAGTTATGCGCTTGTTTTCAGGGCTTCTGGTATTGGCAACTGTAAGCACAGTAACAGCTCAGTCAATCCCCTTGTCCCCGGCGGCGCTGGCCGCTTCTCCTGATGGCAAAATAATTTATGTGGCCTGTGCCACCGCCGATTGTGTTTTGTGTTTCGATACTGGAAGCCGAAGCGTTTCAGGCTCCGTCACCGTTTCGGCAGCGCCGCTAGGTCTGACCCTTTCGCCGGACGGAAAGCAATTGTTTGTCACCTGTGCCGCGCCGGAGAGCCAAGTATGCGTCATTGATACCACCAAGCTGGGAATCGTTGAAACCATCCCTGCCGGTCACATGGCCATGGCTCCGGTCATCAGCCCGAATGGTAAAACACTCTATGTTTGCAACCGGTTCAACAATGACGTCGGCGTGATTGATCTGGTCGCAAGGAAAGAAGTTTGCCGCGTTGCCGTCCAGCGTGAACCAGTTGCGGCGGCAATCACCAAGGATGGGAAATATCTGCTGGTGGCCAATTATCTTCCCATCGGCCGCGCGGATGTGAATTATGTTTCCGCCGCAGTGAGCGTCATTGACACGGCTTTCAACAAGGTGATCAAAGAGATTCAGTTGCCCAACGGCAGCAGTTCATTGAACGACATTCGGGTTTCGCCGGATGGCCAATACGCTGTGGTGATTCACATTGTTGGGCGGTTCAACCGGTTACCGACCCACACCGGCTATGGTTGGATAAACTCAAATGCCCTGACCGTCATTGACCTTGCGGAGATGAAGGTTCATGGGACAATGCTTCTGGATGATCATTTCCAAGGCGCGGCCAATCCATGGGGCATTGCGTGGTCTGCGGACGGCGCAACCCTGGTGGTCACGCACGCCGGGACCCACGAGGTCAGTATCATTGATTTTCAGAAGATGCTGGCCCACCTGCAGGCCCTGCCCGCAAGTTATGATCCGATAAAAGCAGCCAATGTTTATGTGGCATCAAAAGCCAAATCCGAACTGCCGGATGATTTGCCATTCTTTGCTGGAAGCCGGTTCAGAGTCAAGTTATCCGGCGGCGACCTTGGCCCGCGTGCGGCGGTAGTCGTGGGTCACACAGTTTATGTTGCCAACTTTTTTTCCGACACGCTCGCCGCGATTGACTTAAGCGCGAATGGTCCAATAGTTGAGTCCATCGCACTTGGCCCAAAACAAGAAATAACCGCCGTCCGCAAGGGTGAGTTTTACTTTAACGATGCCGGGATTTGTTATGAGGGGTGGCAAAGTTGTGCCAGTTGCCACCCTGGCGGTGGCCGCGCCGATGGTTTGAACTGGGATTTGCTCAATGACGGTGTGGGCAATCCAAAGAATACCAAAAGTCTTCTGCTAGCCACGAGAACGCCTCCACTAATGAGTCTGGGCGTTCGCGCCGATGCCGATGCCGCTGTTCGCGCCGGCATCCAGCATATTCTATTCACCAGCCAACCAGAGGAGGTCGTCAATTCAATTGACGCCTATCTCCAGTCGCTCAAGCCAGTGCCGAGTCCGTATCTGGTGCATGGCAATCTCTCCAAGGCGGCCAAACGCGGTGAAAAAATGTTTTTTAAAACTGGTTGTGCCGATTGTCATGTGCCCGGGCTTTACACCGATTTACATCCCCACGATGTCGGCACCCGTGCGGCATATGACGGGCCAATGGACAAATTTTACACGCCCACTTTGATCGAAGTGTGGCGCACAGCTCCTTACCTGCACGACGGCTCGGCGATGACTATTCAAGATGTGCTGACGACCCGCAATGTCAATGATCAGCATGGGGATGTGTCCAAGCTATCCAGCCGGGAAATTGACGACCTTTGCGAGTATGTTCTCTCGTTATAAATGGAATTGATATGAACACAGCTGAAGCCATTGCACTTGTTCCGAAACCAGCGATTGTCTGGGAACCAGCCCCAAGGATGGATGTCGTCCGTATTTTGTTTCCAACATATCGGGAGTTGCATTTGAGCCAGGAAACAATTCGGGGGAACCACCGGGAATGACGAATGTGACATAGGTAGTTGAACAGGTGTTAAAGACCGACGTGTTGGGGTGAATCAAAATAACGGAACACCACCGCCAGCGCCACCGCATCAAAAATGTCCATGCGACTGTCTTCGCTTTTCCACGGTTTGCGTTTCGGTGGCAAGCGTGTTGAAAGTTCATCTGGAAATTGAAATGTTACGAACTTTTTTGCCATCGTAAAAGGGGCCAACTTTGCATAGTAAGGTTTTTGAGAGGTTTTCTTTCCAACTCCCGCCTTGCGGTTTGCGCCGTTCCATTTCTTTTCGCCTTTGCAAACAATTCCCATGCCTGGCCTAAATCTGGTTGGGGATGTCTGATTTGGCAAAAACAAGCGTTTTGCGCGGAATGCGGACAATGCGCTCGTCCGGGCCGCAACCGGCGGTTGGCGGCAGCATTTCTGCCGCAGCGGTGATGTCCACGCCGATCACGGCAAAGTCGCCGTCGTCGAGTTCCCAAATATCCGGGCAACCGACAGTGTTGGCGCAGTATTGGTGAGGGCCAGGACCGATGCGTTTAACGAAAGTCATAGGGGACGATACTTGACTATAGCAAAGTAACAGTCAAGCCGAATTTACGATAAATTTCAAATGTGCGAAGAATCGCCCATTACGAAGCCGTCTGTGCTGAGATCATTCGGCTTTTGCACGAGGAGCGAAAACGGCGCAAGCTATCGAATTACGCTGTCTCGCAGAAATCGGGCGTTTCTGAATCCATGTTGAGCCTTGTGGAAAGGGGGCTCCGCAATCCTTCCATGGAACTCATGTTGCGAATAGCCGACGGCATGGAAATTGATCTCCCGGCCTTTATCAAAAAAGCACAGGCAATGGTTTCAAAAGGTAAATAGGCGGTTTTTGCGCGTGTAAAACCCAAGACAGAACTCTGCGGTTGGGTTTCAAGCTGCGAGATATCGTTCGTGACGCTTAAAAAGCTCCCTCCATTCCGAGCTGCTGGTTGCGGATGGCGTTTTTGTGATAGAATGGCGGCATGGGAATCGGGGAATGGATTTCACAAAATTGGTTCAATCTTTTTAGCTCTACTGGCATCATCGGTGGTTTGTGGTTCACCGCTGTCTCGCTTCATTCGGAAACCAAAACCCGGCGGGTCGCCAATCTGCTTACCATCACTGCTAATTACCGGGAGGTCTGGAAAGAATTCTTTCACTCTCCAGAACTTGCCCGTGTCATTGACCCTTCGGCGGATGTGGCAAAACAGCCGGTCACACCGGCGGAGAGATTTTTCGTGAATATGGTTATTTCGCACACGAGCAGTGTATATCAAGCGCTCAAGAGCGAACTGGTGACGGAGCAGGAAGGATTATGCCGGGATGTAAAATGGTTTTTCTCACTGCCGGTGCCGAAAGTAGTTTGGATCAAAACCAAACTGCTGCAAAATCAAGATTTTGCAGCATTCATTGAATCTTCTTTGAAGTAGTGCGTTTTTGGTAAGACGACTCCATTACCTTGCAAAAGGAATGGTGCCTCAACGCATTCCCATGGCCTTGAGATGCTGGGCCGAGGGGCATCACATTGGCCCCGGCCCGCGCTGGGCGGGCCTATGCTGTAACACGGCGCAAAGGCGAAGATGTGACCCAATCCGGCAATGACAAGTTTTGCCTGTTCAGGCGTGAGTGCTTAATTCGCGCATATTGCCGGAAACTAGGTTGGGGGTGTCACTACGTAAAACACCAGATTCTGGACAACACGGGCCGTCGGTAGCCAACGGTCAGTTTCCCAGCCCCAAAGTGTTTTGACGCTGACGCCTAATTCTGACGCCATTTGCTTCCTCGTTTTCCGCAATTTTAGCCGATGCTGCATGAGCTTTTGGCCAAGGGTGACGGGGGCATCTTTTGATAAAAAGGCAACGCACGATGTTTCGTTGCGTTTGGGGCTTCCGAGCATTGGTTCGGTGAACGGGTCATAGCCCAGATAGGCCGCTAGACGTGGCTGGAAAGCCCAGGCTGGGTATATCCGGTCACATTCCCACAGACTCAAGGTTCGTGCGCTAACCCCCAATTTTACAGCAGCTTCCCGCTGTCGGATGCCCGACAGAAATCGTTTCTTCTTGAGGTGCTGGCCCAAGGTCGTAGGCTCTTTGGCGATTGGAAAACTCCGCGGCCAAACTGGTGCAATGTGCTTGCGAGCGACGGTTATTGTGCGGTCGCAAAAAGACAACATCGCGCACGCCGGACGGCAAAATGCCCGGCGAGTCGCACAGTTCGCCGCGCGAAATCCAGAATTATCTGGGCCGAATTTCCGGGCCGCTGCTGGACCGGATTGATCTGCACATCGAGGTGCCGCCGGTGAAATTCCGTGAAATTTCCGGCGACCGCACGGGCGAAACCTCGGCGCAAATCCGCCAGCGCGTCGTCGCCGCGCGCCAGCGCCAGCACGCGCGGTTTGCGGACAGGCCGAAAATCACCTGCAACGCGCGGATGGGCACGCGAGAGCTGAAGCAATTCTGCGCGCTGGACGAGGCGACGAAGGAACTGCTCCAGAACGCGATGGCGGATTTGAATTTGAGCGCGCGGGCCTACGACCGGATTTTGAAGGTGGCGCGGACGATTGCGGATCTGGCCGTCTCGGAGAAGATTTCGAGCGACCACATTTCCGAGGCGATTCAATATCGCTCGCTGGACCGCCAGTTGTGGGCGTGAGATTTTCTCTAATAAGCTGCCGGGCCGGGTGTCGTAGCTGATGAATACCACGTCCTTTGGGATTTGATGGCCGGGTGATCCCGGCTGGAATGTGGAGACTCGCCAGGAATGGCCGTGATGCGACCAGAAGAAACCAGCGCGGAGCCGCCGGAGTGGGAAACGATCGAGGAGCTGTTCGCAGCCCTGGAGTCGCCGCTGTTGGGCTATGCGCTGCGCTACACCGGCGGGCGCGCGCCAGCGGAGGACGTGGTTCAGGAAGCGTTCATGAAACTTCACGTCCAGTTTGAATCGGTTGAAAAGCCGCGCCAGTGGCTTTACCGCACGGTTCACAACCTCGCGCTCAACCAGCGCCGCGCGGCGCGCAAAACCGTTTCGCTCGATCAATCTTCCGAGGATGAAAATGCAGCCGCCGCCGACACCGCCGATCCCGCGCCGCTGCCGGACGAACAAATGCTCCGGCTCGAAGGCATCGGCCAGGTGCGCATCAGCCTGAAGGCGCTCGACGAACGCAGCCGCGAATTGATCCGGCTGAAATTCAACGACGAGCTTTCCTACAAGGACATCGCCGCGCGCACCGGGCTGACCACCGGCAACGTCGGCTTCATCCTGCATCACGCGCTGAAAACCATCGCCGCCGAACTGGCAAAGACGGAGATTGCGCCATGAACCCGGACAAACCAACGCGCGATGAAATCGAGGTCAAGCTGACGGCCTTGCTGCTCGGCGAACTGCCGGACGATGAAGCCCGGCTGTTGCGCTGGGCGGTTTCGCAGGATGCCGGGCTGGCGAAATTGCACGATCAGCTCAAGCGCGCCATCGGCCTGGTGCGCGAAGTCTCCGTCAAGCCGGTGACGACGGATGCCGCGCTGAAACTTTCCGACGAGCGGCGGAAACAACTGCTCGCGCATTTCAAAACGCCGCGCCCGGCGCCAAAAGAATTGTTCTGGCTGAAGCGGCTGAAACTTCCGGCGCTCGTTCCCGCGCTGGTCGCCGTCGCCATAATTTCTGTCGTTGCGGCGATGTTGCTGCCGGCAATGTCTGCGGCGAAACGCAAGGTGCAGAACGTTGCGGGGTTGAGCATGGCGAGCGCGAGGATGAAATCGGCTCCGGCAGCGGCGGTTGACGAAAATGTTCCTGCCAGCATTCCCGCATCGCCGGCGCCGGTCGCGCTCGCGCCTCCGCCTCCTGCAGAAATTGTTTTGCCCAAAACCGAAGGCTCTTCGAGCTGGAATCTGGGCGTTGCTGCCATCTCGCTGCAAAATGGCGAACCGCAGCAGGTCGCCCCGGCGCTGCAAAATATGTTCGTGAGCAGCAGCTCGTCGCGCAGCAGCTCAAGCTCGTCGCAAAACAGCGCGCTCCAGCAACGCGCTCAAAGCACTACGACCTCCATGGGTGCGGTCGCCGCCAAATCCGGAATCGGAAGCGCCGAAACCGGCGGCGGTGGCGGCGGATTTGCAATAGCCGGAAAGAGCGGACTAGGCGCGGAATCTGAACAGGCAAATACAATTTCGACCGACACAATTCTTGGCTGGAACGATTCCGGCCCCGACCGTTCGCGGGCGGAAAATCAACCAAACGGCGGCGACGCCTGGCAACCGCCGGCAAAAAGTTTTGAACTGGCGGGCGATGGCGCGGTTTTTAATGGTGCAGTGGCCGCTTCGCAGAACCGGGCTGTCGAAGGAGAAAAATTATATCGGAACACGGCGGGAGAAACCGGCGCGGACAAAACGCCCTTTTTGGGCGACACGCCGACGGCGGGAAGAATGTTTGCCAGCAGCACGATGGCTCCGGCAGCGACTCCCGTTCTATCCGGCACGCCAGCCCCGGCCGATGGGTTCTTTTTAGCCGACTCGACCGCCCCCAAAAATCTAGGGGAAGAATTCCGAAAGCTGTCGAATGCCAGCAGCGGCACGAGGGTGTTGAATGGAGTCAACGCTTACACCGGTGAATCGGTGGTCAATTCGGGCGCGCTCTCGTTCGACACGCCTGTAGCCGCCAGCGGCAATGTATCCGGTGCCATGAATCTCGGCCTCATTTCGCCCTCGCCGAACGGCGCGCTTCCATCCCGCGAGAAGGCCAAAGCCTCGCCCGATGGAATGTTCCAATTTTACATCACAAATGCCGTCGCGATGAACGGCGACGCAGAAAATCCCACTCAAAGCAGAAGGCGAGTCGCTCGCGCAACCCCGGTCTTTAACACCACCGCAGACACGCAGGGTTTGCCTGGCAGCTCTGCCATTATTTACACCAACGTCAACATGACTTTTGTCGGTGGAATAGCCTACACGGCCTCGGTGCAAGTCGCGCCTGTGCCTCCGGCCGTAGCAGCAGCGACAAAAGAATTGACCGGTGAAGACCGCTCGATTCAAAAAACACCCATGACCGCGCCCATTCCCCAGCCGGAAATCCTGACGCGCGAAAATGCGTTTTCCACCTTCTCGCTCAACGTCAGCGACGTGTCGTTCAAGCTGGCGGAGGCAAGTTTGCAAAATGGCCGGATGCCGGACGCGTCGTCCATCCGCAGCGAGGAATTCATCAACGCGTTCGACTACCGCGACCCGGAAGCGGTGGCCGGCCGGCCGGTGGCGTTTGCGTCGGAACGCGCGCGTGATCCGTTCGCGCAGAACCGCGACCTGCTGCGGTTTTCCATCAAGGCGGCGGCGGCGGGCCGCGCGGCGAACCGGCCGTTGAACCTGGTTTTGCTGCTCGATACTTCCGGCTCGATGGAGCGCGCCGATCGCGTGGCCATCATCCGCGAGGCGATGCGCGTGCTGGCTATGCAATTGCATCCGCAGGACACGGTGAGCGTCGTCACCTTCGCGCGCACGGCGCGGCTGTGGGCGGACGGCGTGGCTGGCGACAAGGCCGGTGAAACGCTATCGCAAGTCGGCGGAATCACGCTGGAAGGCGGCACGAATCTTGAAGAAGCCATGCGCCTCGCCTACGAAACGGCCCGGCGGCATTACCTCGCCAACGGCGTCAACCGCGTGGTGTTGCTCACGGACGGCGCGGCGAATCTCGGCAACGTGGACGCGGCGGCGCTCAAGCAAAAAGTCGAGGCGCAGCGCAAGCAGGGCATCGCGCTCGACTGCTTCGGCATTGGCTGGGAGGATTTTAACGACGACATGCTCGCGGAACTTTCGGGCAATGGCGACGGGCGTTATGCGTTCATCAATTCGCCGGAGGAAGCGGGAACGGAATTTGCCGCGAAGCTCGCGGGTGCGTTGCAGGTGGCCGCGCAGGACGTGAAGGTGCAGGTGGAATTCAATCCGCAGCGCGTGATTTCCTGGCGGCAAATCGGCTACGCCAAACATCAACTCACCAAGGAGCAGTTCCGCGACAACTCGGTGATCGCCGCCGAAATCGCGGCGCAGGAGGCGGGCAATGCGCTTTACACCGTCGAGACCAAACCGGACGGCACCGGCCCGGTGGCGACGGTTTATGTGCGCTACAAAGTTCCCGGCACGATGGAAATTCAGGAACACTCCTGGGACGTGCCATACAATGGCAACGCGCCCGCGCTCGGACAGTCCAGCGCAGCGATGCGGCTCGCGGCCACGGCGGGTGCGTTTTCCGAATGGCTGGCGGCGAGTCCGTTCGCGCAGGAAGTTTCTCCGGATGAACTGCTGAAGGATTTAAGCGGCGTGCCGCAGATTTACGGTGCCGACCAGCGCCCGAAACAATTGGAATGGATGATCCGGCAGGCGAAGAGCCTGGCAGACCGGCCGGGTCCGCCGGGTCGGTCGGGGGGATTTTGAAGCCAAAGAAAGCCTTATGAAAATAAAAATTGCCGCCTCGATCTTCTGCGCACTGCTGTTCCTCGCCGCGTCGCGCGCGGCGGCGGGCGTCATCACGTTGTCGGATTTCAAGCTGACGGGCGATCTCGGCGGCGACGTCGCGGCGTTCACGCTCACCGCGAACGCGAAGGTCGAGGACGCGCGCGGCGGTTCGCTGGAACTGCTTTCCGGCCCGGTGGCGCTCACCAGCCTGGACGCGCGACAGAAATGGCAGATGACCGTTGACCAAAATCGTTTCGTCGCGAAGTTCGACCGCAGCGGAACTTTTCCCATTGAAGTCCATTTCAATGCCGCCGTCACGCGGAGCAACGGCTGGAACGCGGTGGATTTCCACGTCGCCACGAGCGCGCTGCAACCGGTTGTGCTGCAAGGACTGCCGGCGGACACGGAATTTCAGTTTGCCAGCGCCACCCGCCCGGAGCGCAGCGGCACCAATTTCGTCAGCTACCTGCCGGTGGACGGCGCGGTGCGGTTTGCGTGGAAGCAGTCGCGGCCGGAGGCGGAGGGAAAATTGTTTTACGCGGCGGAAATGATTTCGCAGATCACCGTCAGCCCCGGTCTGGTGCGGCAGGCGGATTTGATCACCGACAAGGTCATGCAAGGCGAGATGAATGGTCTGGTGTTGCGCCTGCATGGCGACGGCGAAGTGACGCGCGTCCAAGGCGACGCAGTGCTGTCGTGGAACATTGAAGCCGTCACCAACTCCACGGATCGCCGGCTGGTCGTGCAGTTCAACCAGCCGCAAAAAGATTCCTTCGCGCTTCTGGTGCAGATGCAGACGCCGCTCGGCGCGTTCCCGCAATCGGTGGATGCGGTTCAAGTGCGGCCCGATGGTGCGACGCGGTTTGCCGGCGTTTTCCGCATCGTGAACGACGGCGCGGTGCGGCTGGAAGTCACGCAGGCCAGCGGCCTTTCGCAGATTTCGCCGGAGCAGTTTCCGGAGGCGAATGTTTTTCACGCGACGGGCAGCCAGCGTTTCGCCTACCGTTTTTCCAGCGCGGATTTTGCGTTGAAAATTCAGGCGGACCAGATTTTACCGGAGGTCGGCGTGTCGCAGGTGCTCGCCTATAATCTCGGCGAAAACGAACTCGTGGTGGATGCGGAAATCGAACTCGACATCCGCGAGGCGCCATTGCGCGAGCTGCTGCTGAACATTCCCAAAGGCTACGCCGTTGCCAAGCTGACGGCTTCCGGCATGAGCGATTATTTCACGGGCGAAAACCCGGCGCATGACGGCGCGGAACTCCGCATCGTTTATGGCCAGCCGGTTTCCGACCGGCAGGTGATCCAGCTCCGGCTGGAGCGGAATCAATCGCTCGGCGAAACGAACTGGGCACTGCCGCGCATCGAGGTGGCGAAGGCGAAATCCGTGCGCGGATTTGTCGGAGTGTCGGCGGACAGCGGCTTCCGGCTGACGGCGGAACGCTCGCAATCATTGACGGAAATCGCCACGGCGTTTTTCCCAAAGCCGCTGGCGGGCATCCAGTCGGCGTTTCGTTTGAGCGATCCGAACTGGTCGGCGACGCTGCGCGTGGAGCGGCTGCCGCAGACGGTGCAGGCGGACGTGTTTCATTTGTTTTCCATCGGCGAAGGCATCGCCTACGGCAGCAGCGTGATGAATTACGTCGTCAGCGGCGCGCCGGTGTCGGCATTCCGCGTCGAGTTGTCGGACGAATATTTCAACGTCGAGTTCACCGGCAAGGACATCCGCAACTGGGAAAAAACCACGAACGGCTGGCTCGTGCAGCTCCACACGCCGGTGTCGGGAGCCTTCACGCTGCTGGCGACCTACGAGCGGCCGTTCAAGCCGCAGGGCGAGACGCTGGCGTTCACCGGCGCACGCCCGCTCGACGCGCAATCCGAGTCCGGCCACACCATCATCACCAGCGCGTATCAATTCCAGGTGAAGCCGGCGGACGTTTCGCCCGGCCTGCTCGCGCTCGAACCCGGCGAAGTGCCGGCGGAATACCGCCTGTTTTTCGACCAGCCGGTGCTCGCGGCGTATCGCTATTCCGCGCGGCCGTTCAACTTGAAACTCGCGTTAGGCCCGCTGGCGCAGGGCGATTCGCTGGCGCAGGTCGTGGATCGCGCGTCGCTCACCACGCACATTTCCAAGGAGGGCCAGGCGCTCACCGACGTGCGCTACCTCGTGAAAAGCCGGGGCAATCCGAATTTCCGCGTGACGCTGCCGGACGAAACCGAGTTGTGGTCAGCCACGGTCAACGGCGCGACGGTCGTGCCGGTGATGGACGGAAAATCCAACCTCCTTCCGCTGCCGCAGCACGCCGATCCGGACACCGTGCTGACGATTGATTTGAAACTCGCCGCGCGTTCGCCGGACGCAAAACGCATGAGCCTCGTCGCGCCCGTCGTGGCCGCGCCGGTGATGCTCGCGGAATGGCAGCTCCTGCCCGACGACGGCCGGCGGTTGATTTACCGCGCCGGCACGCTTGCGCCTGCCGGCGGAACGGCCGACGCGTCGGGCTTCGCGCAAATTGCGCGGCTGGCGCAAAATCAGCAGACCGGCGGGATGCTGCTTTCGCTTTTTGTGGCGCCGGGCTTCGTGGTGCTGGCGATTTTTGTGTGGCGCTGGGCGGCGGGCGAAGGAGTCCATAAATTCAGCGTGCGCCATCTCGCCGGAGCCGTCATCGGCCTCACCGCGATTGTTTTCGGAGCGATTTCGCTCGTTCACGCCGCCGGCTCGTTTGAATCCATACCCACCGATGCGCCGGACAGCCTGACGTTCCTCGTGCCGGTGCAGCAGGCGAACAGCGCGTTGACGGTGGAAGTTACCAACGTGCCGTCGGCCGGGGCCGGCAGCAGCTCCATCGGCAAAGCCTGGCCGGCGTTGCTGGCGCTGGCCGCGTGGATTTATGCGCGGTCGCGGGTCAATAAATTTTCCCGGGCGGCGCTCGGGGTTTTTGGCTGGACGCTGCTCGCGTGGGCGGCGCTGCGCCTGCCCAACGGCGCGCCCGCATTTCTGGCCGTCATCGGAGCGTTCCTGCTTTTGCAAATCGTGCTGCCGTCGCTCAAACCGCTCTGGCATCTGCCGGCCGGACCCAAACCCAATCTGCCGCCGCCGACGGTGGTGGCGATGCTGGCCGGGCTTTGTCTGTTCGGCGGCGTGCTGGCCGGTCGCGGCGCGGAAGCTTCCGCGGCGCTGCCGGATTCCGTCACGCAGCAAATTCGCGTCGAAGATTCCTTTGCGCTGGCGACGGTCAAAATCCACTGGCAGGCGGACAAGGGACAGGCGCTGCCGCTGCTGTTCGAGCCGGCGGTGCTGACGCGCGTCAATTATCCGAAGTCGCTGAAACTTGAGGCGTCGCCCGCCGGTTCGCGCAGCGCGCAGCAGCTCGTCGCAGAAAACGGCGGCGCGTTTGACATCGAGCTGCAATATCAGGTTCAAGTCAACAAGGGCAACGCCGAAAGCGGCTTCGCGCTGCCGGTGCCGGGCGGTCTGGTCAATCGCGTCACGCTCTCGCTCACCAACCTGGATGTGGATGTGTTTTCGCCGCAGGCCGTGTCCGTCCAGCGCGGCGCAACGGGCAGCAACACCGTGGCGACGCTGGTGCTTTCGCCCGGCAGCGCGTGGATTGGCTGGAAGCCGCGCAGCCGCGACGTGAAAAACGAGAAGCCGGTTTTTTACGCGGAGATTTCGCAGCTTTACGTTCCATCGGCCGGCGTCGTCGAGGGCGTGCATCTGGTTTCCATTCGCCCGGCGCAGGGCGAACTGGGCGAATTGATTTTTGACGTGCCGGCGGGCGCGACGATCACGGATGTCGCCGACGCTTCGTCTTCAAATCCGCAATCCGCAACCGCCAACCGGCAATCGCTCGTCTCGCTCTGGCGTTTCGATCCTGACGCGCGGAAATTGCGCGTGACGTTGAACTCGGCGCAGTCGCGGCCATTTGCGCTGGTCATCCGCTCACAGGTCGCCACCGGAACGCTGCCGTTCACGCAGCGCGTCGGTTTGATTTCCATCGGCGGCGCGGCGGGGCAAATCGGCCTGCTCGGCGTCGCCACCGGCAACGAGGTGCAGCTTGATGACGTAGGAGCGGACAACTTTTCGCCGATCAACCTTGAGGATTTTCCGGGCGGCGTGGCGGACGCGCTCGCGGCGCAATTTCCGGGGCTGACCGTGCGCCGCGCCTTCCGATATTCCGACCCGCAGGCGACGGCGGTGTTGACGGCGTCGCCGGTCGAGCCGGACGTGCGCGCGGAAACGCAGGACACGCTGTCGCTCGGCGAAGACCGGACGGTGCTGGCGACGACGGTGGACGTGAGCATCACCCGCGCGGGGATTTTCAAATTGAGCTTCGTCATGCCGGACGGTTTCGACGTGGAATCCATCAGCGGTGCCGCGTTGAGCCATTGGACGGAATTGAAGACGGATGCCGGGCGCGTCATCACGCTGAACCTCACCGGCAAGACCGACGGCCGGCAGCAGTTCATCATCAGCCTGTCCGGGCCGGGCGTGAAGGCCGCCAGCGCATGGAGCGTGCCGCAAATTTTATTGCGCGAGGCAAACAAGCAGCGCGGGACGCTGCTCGTCGTGCCGGAGCAGGGCATGCGCCTGCAGGCCGCCGCGCTGGATGGCGTGACGCAGCTCGACCCGCAAAAGGCCGGCGTCCGGCAGAAGGGCGTGCTGGCCTTCGGCATTTTGGAGACGCCGTGGAAGCTTGCGCTGGACATCGAGCAGGTGGATCCGTGGATTCAGGTGACGAGCTTGGAGCACGCGACGGTCAACGAGGCGCAGGTGAAAATCGCCGCGAATTTACAGTATCAAATAGAGAACGCCGGCTTGAAATCATTCCGCGTCCTCATCCCGACAAACGCGGAAGGCGTGGTGTTTCGCGGCGACCAAGTCGCCGATTTTCTCGCGGCGGACGGCGCGGTGACGAACGGTTTGCAGGCGTGGGAAATCAAGCTGCACCGGCGCGTCATCGGCCAGTATTTGTTGCAGGTGAATTACCAGACGCCGGTCGCCGATAGTGGGGCAGGCATCTTGCCTGCCAATGGACAGGCTGGAAGCCTGTCCCACTACCTTTTGCGCGGCGTGCTGGCGGCGGACGTGAATTTGCAGCGCGGCTTCGCCACCGTGCAATCCGCCGGGCGGCTGCAGGTGCGCGTGGACAACCTGCCCGCGTCGCTCCAGCCGACCGAGTGGCAGGGCATTCCGCGCGCGTTGCAAAAGGATTTGTCCACGGAATCGGCGAGCTTCGCCTACCGCCTCGTCGAGCCGGATTTTGAGCTGCCGTTGAAGCTCGAACATCACGAGGCCGCGAAGCTGCTGCCGGCGCGCGTCAACAACATCACGTTCACCTCCGTCATTTCCGACGCGGGGGTCATGCTCACGCGGGCGCGGCTGGAAATTCTGCCCGGCGACAAGCGCCTGCTGCATCTCACGCTGCCGGCGGGCGCGAATTTCTGGTTCGCCTTCGTGAACCAGAACGGCGTCTGGCCGTGGCGTGACCAGGACCAGATTTTGATTCCGCTGGAGCAGCAGTCGCGCGGCGACCAGCCGGTGCCGGTGGAGATTTATTTCAGCAGCCCGGTCGGCAGGGCGGACGGCGGCGCAATGGATTTGAATTTGCTCGCGCCGAAGTTTGACCTGCCGCTGGAGAATTTGACGTGGCGCGTTTTTCTGAATGACAAATGGCAGTTGAAAAAATGGAGCGGCGCGCTCCAGTTGCAGCAGCAGGAAGTCGTGGCGAACGGCGGCGCACTCGACCTGCAGGGTTATTTGCAGAACGAATCCAGTTTGCAACAGGCCAAAACGCAGGAGGCCGAGCAGATGCTGGCGCTCGGAAATTCGGCGCTGCAAAACGGCGATCCGCAGCAGGCGCGGCGCGCGTTCGAGTCCGCCTACGGATTGTCCGCGCACGACGAGGCGTTCAATGAGGACGCGCGCGTCCAGCTCAACAACCTCAAGCTGCAACAGGCGCTGATGGGCTTGAACGCGCGGCAGGCCGCCGTGGCCGGCGCCAACGACGACGTTGGCGGCCGGTTGAACCAGTTGCGCAACAACAAGGATGCGAATTACACGCAGCAGGACGCGCAGCAGATTTTCGGCAACAACAGCGCCGACGACAACGGCGCGCTCACGAAGCTGGCCGAGCGGCTCATCCAGCAGCAGGATGCGGCGGTGGCGAACCCCGCCGTCATCCGCGCCAGCATTCCCGAGCAGGGCCGGTTGCTCACCTTCAAACGCGCCGTGGTTGTCGAAACCTGGGCCGACTTAAACGTCGGCCTGGAGGCGCGCACGGCAAACGTCGCACCGTGGTCCGCGCGTTTGCTTGTGCTGGCGGTCACCGCGCTGGTGCTGGCCTTGCTCGGCCTGCTTGCCCGCAAAGCGGCAATGGCGCGGCAAGCTTGATCCTGCCGTGCAAACGCGGATTGCGGAATTCCGACCAACGGCCGGGAGCAAATTCCCATGGCGACTCAAATTCGGTCGCAATGATTTCATCAAGCGCTCCTGCGCAAGGCCGGATTCTGGATTGCCGCCCAATTCCGGCGGTTGACAGGCGGCTCAATTGTGAACATTTTTAGGGCGGAAATGTCATAACTGCTGGATCGAGTTGCAAGATCTGGAAAATGAACATGAATCGTTTGATTTTTTATGATGTCGGCGGAAAACTCCGCCGCAGAGGGACATTTTGGACGATCAGGCGGGCTGGATCCGGCGGGCCGGAACACCGGCGCGTTTTGGGCAGGAGTTAACACCGGCGCGAGGATGGCAATGGCGGACAACTTACTGGGAAAACTTTTTCTTCGTTGGCGGATCCCGAATTTAAAACCGGGGCTGGCCGTGCTCGTTGTGTGCCTGCTTGCGTTGAATTCCGGCGCGGCGAGTTTTACCGCGTCGCTCGACAGCGACGCCATCGCGCTGGGCGAACAGGCGACGCTGTCGCTCAAATTTGACGGCATCCAGCCGCAGAATGCGCCGACGTTGCCCGCCGTGGCCGGACTGCGGTTTCAATACGTCGGGCCATCGAGTTCCTTCAGCTTCATCAACGGCCAGACCAGCTCCAGCACCACCTACAACTACATCGTGGCGCCGCAGCACGACGGCGCCTTTGTCATTCCGGGGATGCGGGTGGATGTGAACGGCCAGCAGTTTGCATCGCTGCCCCTCAAGCTGACCGTGTCGAAGGCGAACGCGCCATCCGCCGACGCCGTCAATTCCGGCAGCGAAGTCGCGTTCCTGAAATTCACCATCCCGAAAAACAGGGTTTATGTCGGCGAACCGGAGGTAGGGCGGCTCGATCTTTACCTGCGGGACGACGTGCAGAATTTCGGCAACTTCCAGTTGACCGGCGCGCCCACGGACGGTTTCAGCGCCGGCAAGACGGCCGAACTGCAAAACCAGCGCCGCCGCGCGCAGGTTGGAAACCATGTTTACACCATCATTCCGCTCGCCGTGCCGCTCACTGCGGTCCGCACCGGCGCGCTCACGCTCGGACCGTTCACCGCCAGCGCCGTCGTCGTGCTGCCGTCGCAAAACCGGAACGGTGACTGGCCATTCAACTTCTTCAACCAGGGCGAACAAAAACAGGTGACGCTCGCCACGGATCCGGTCAGCGTGGAATCGCTGCCGCTGCCGGAACAAAACAAACCGGCGAACTTCACCGGTGCCGTCGGCGATTTCACCATGACCGTCACCGCCGGGCCGACCAATGTGACGGCCGGCGATCCCGTCACCGTGCGGGTGCAGATTGCCGGCAGCGGCGCGCTGGACGGAGTCACGCTGCCGGCCCAGGACGCGTGGCGCGATTTCAAAACTTATCCGCCCACGTCGAAGCTGGAGACGAGCGACCAGTTTGGTTTTCAAGGCACGAAGACCTTTGAGCAGATCATCTCGCCGCAAAATTCCGACGTGCATGAACTGCCGGCGCTGACCTTCTCGTTTTTCAATCCCGACGACGGCCAATACCACACGCTGACGCAGCCAGCCGTGCCGCTCGTCGTCAAAGCCGCCGGCACATCGCCGATGCCGACGCTGGCCGCGACGAAAAATTCCGCGCCGGAAAATCAGCCGCCGCAGGACATTTTGCCCATCAAGGAAAATCTGGGAACCCTCGCGGTAAAATCGTCACCGCTCATCGCGCAGCCTGCGTTTGCCGCCGCGCAAGCCGTGCCGGTGCTGGCGTTTCTGGCCGCGTTTATCTGGCGCAAACGCACGGACAATCTGGCGAACAATCCGCGCCTGCGCCGCCGGCTGACCGTGGAAGCCTTGATTCAAAACGGCTTGGGGGATTTGAAAAAACACGCCGCCGCGAACCGGCCGGATGAATTTTTCGCCACGCTGTTCCGCCTGTTGCAGGAGCAGCTGGGCGAACGGCTGGATTGCCCGGCCTCGGCCATCACGGAAAATGTGATTGATGAACACGCCGCCTTGCGCGCCGCGCCGGAGACGACGCTCAATTCGCTGCGCGAACTTTTCCATCTGTGCAATCAGGCGCGCTATGCGCCGGTGCGCGGCACGAGCGAATTGAATTCCGTCGTTGCGCAATTTGAGAAAACCCTCGGCGAACTTCAGGAGGTGGGGGCATGAAAAATCAAATCCGTGGCAGCGAACGTGAGTTCGCTCAAATTAACGGCAAGCTGGAGCCGACTCACGTCGGCTGTGACATTATTTTAATTTTGCTGCTCGGTTTGATTTTTGCCGGAAACCTTTCCGCGGCGGACGTGTCGGCGGATTTTTCGGCGGCAAACAAGCTTTATGCGGAGGGAAAATTTGCGGACGCCGCCGCCGGCTACGAAAAAATCCTCCAAACCGGCGCGCAGTCGCCGGCGCTGCTGTTCAATGACGCCAATGCGGAATTCAAAGCCGGCCACCTCGGCCGGGCCATTGCCACGTATCGCCAAGCGGAACTGCTCGCTCCGCGCGACGCGGAGTTGCGCGCCAATCTCGCCTTTGTCCGCAACCAGGTCCAGGGCGCGACGCTGCGCGATCGCTTCTGGCAAAAATGGTTTGGCACCCTGACGCTCAATGAAGGCGGGGTTCTGACGGCGGTTTTGTTCTGGCTGATGTGTGCATTGCTGGTTGCGCGGCAGATTCGTCCGGCGCTGGTGCCAAAACTGAAAGGCGTCACGCGAATTTTGGTCGTGCTGACACTGTGCTCTGCTTCCATCCTCGCCGTGCAGACGGCCAATCATTTTTCGGCGGCGACCGCTGTGGTGATTGCCGACAACGTGACCGCGCGCAGCGGGCCGTTTGACGATGCGCAGAGCGCGTTCACGGTGCGTGACGGCGCGGAGCTTTCGGTTTTGGACCGGCATGACGATTGGGTTCAAGTTGCCGACGGTGCCGGGAAAACCGGCTGGGTGAGCAAGAAGCAGGTGGAAGTTCTGCCCGGCGCGTGAACGCTCTAGCGGCGGTCTGTGACCGCCGTGGTGCTCGTCCGCAAGGGCCGGCGTTCACAGAGCGCCGCTACAGGTTGATTTGAACGCGGAGAAAACTTTTTTGTCAGAAAATCGTCCATAGAAAACATATTTGAACATGAGCACAGGAATCAACGCAATCAACGAAGCGGTCAAGGAGGCGAGCGCGTTCACGCACCCGCTGTTCAACGAACTTGGCAAGGTCATCGTCGGCCAGCAGTATTTGACCGAGCGACTCGTCATCGGGCTGCTCGCCAACGGCCACGTCCTCCTCGAAGGCGTGCCCGGCCTCGCCAAGACGCTCGCCGTGAAATCCATGGCCAACTGTATCAGCGTGAAATTCTCGCGCCTGCAATTCACGCCGGACATGCTGCCCGCCGACGTCATCGGCACGCAGATTTACAATCCGCAGTCCGGCGGCTTCAGCACGCGCAAAGGCCCGGTCTTCGCCAACCTCGTCCTCGCCGACGAAATCAACCGCGCGCCCGCCAAGGTGCAGAGCGCGCTGCTCGAAGCCATGCAGGAAAAACAAGTCACCATCGGGGACCAGACCTACAAATTGGAAGAGCCGTTTCTGGTGCTGGCGACGCAGAATCCCATCGAGCAGGAAGGCACGTATCCGCTGCCCGAAGCGCAGGTTGACCGCTTCATGCTCAAGCTCAAGATCGGTTATCCGTCGCGCGCGGACGAGCGGCAGATTTTGGAGACGATGGCGAAAACTTCCGGCCAGCCCACGTGCAGCGCGGTGGTCACACCGGCGCAAATCCTCAAGGCGCGCGAAATCATCAACGACATTTACGTGGACGACAAGGTGAAGGATTACATCGTGGACCTCGTCTGCGCCACGCGCGACCCGGACCATTACAAGATCGCGGTGAAGGATTTCATCCAGCTCGGCGCGTCGCCGCGCGCGACCATCGCGCTCACGCTGGCAGCCAAGGCTTACGCGTTCCTGAAAGGCCGCGGCTACGTGACGCCGCAGGACGTGAAAAGCATCGGCATGGACGTGCTGCGCCACCGCGTGGCCATCACCTACGAGGCCGAGGCCGAGGAAAAAACCAGCGAAACGGTCATCCGGAAAATCTTTGATGAACTGCCCGTGCCGTGAAAACGAAGGCAGAATTATGAATGAAGAATGCAGAATGAAATTCAGCGCACATCGTTCAGCGCCGTAGGCGCGACATCTTTGTAGAACCAAGAACCAAAAATAATTTAAGCTCCGTAGGAGCGACATATCCCGAATGGCAAACACCTACACGCAAATTTACATCCACGTCGTGTTTGCCGTTGAAGGCCGTCAAAACCTCATTGCGCCGGAACACAATGACGAATTGCAAAAATACATCGCCGGCATCGTCACCGCACAGAAGCACAAATTGATTGCCATAAACAATATGCCCGACCATTTGCATTTGTTGGTCGGCCTGCGACCGGACGCGGCGTTGTCGGATTTGGTGCGTGACGTAAAAGCGGGTTCGTCCAAATTCATAAACGAAAAGCGTTGGGTAATGGGTCGGTTTTCGTGGCAGGAAGGTTTTGGTGCGTTCTCGCACGCCCGTTCGCAACTCGACACGGTAATTCATTACATCCAGAACCAGCAAAAGCATCAAGCCAAGCAATCGTTCAGCAATGAATATGTGGAGTTGTTGGAAAAGTTCGGTGTGGACTACGACCAGAAATATATTTTCAAAACCGATGACAATTGACAGTCATAATATGCCGCCCCTACGGGGCTTGAATTTGTTCGGGGCTGGTTTCTACAAAGATGTCGCGCCTACGGCGCTTGATATTGTTCCCGCATGATTCCCCGCGAGATTCTCAAAAAAATCCGGCAGATCGAGCTGCGCACGAACCGCATCGTGACCGAAACGCTCGCGGGCCAATACCATTCCGTCTTCAAGGGCCAGGGCATGAACTTCGACGAGGTGCGCGAATACCAGCCCGGCGACGACGTGCGCGCGATTGACTGGAACGTCACCGCGCGGATGAATCATCCGTTCATCAAAAAGTTCGTCGAGGAACGCGAACTCACGCTCATGCTCGTGGTGGACGTGAGCGGCTCGGGCCTGTTCGGCTCGCGCGGGCAATCCAAACGCGAACTCGCGGCGGAAATAGCTTCGGTGCTCGCGTTCTCGGCGATTCGGAACAATGACAAAGTCGGCCTGATTCTATTCAGCGATGAAATTGAAAAATTCATCCCGCCGCGCAAGGGCCGCAGCCATGTCCTGCGCGTCATCCGCGAAGTTTTATTTTTCGAGCCGAAGCGGCGCGGGACGGATTTGAACACGGCGCTGGAATTTTTTCTGCGCGTGCAATCGCACAAGGCGGTGGCGGTGGTGGTGTCAGATTTCCTTACGGCAGACGGCGGCGGCGCGTTGCCGAAAGCCTTGCAAACCTCGCTGCGCATGGCCAATCGCAAGCATGACGTGGTGGCGGTGCAAATCACCGACCGCTACGAATTGGAACTGCCCGTGCTGGGCCGGCTCGTGCTGGAGGATGCAGAGACGGGCGAAGTCGTGGAGCTGAACACCGCGAATGCCGCCGGGCGTGACGCCTTCGCGCTGCGCCAGCAAAGGCAGATCGGCGAACTCGCAAAACAGTTCCGTTCGGCGGGCATTGACTCGATCCAGTTGCGGACGGACCAGCCTTACTCGGCGGCGCTGGGCAAATTTTTTGAGATGCGCGAGAAGCGGAGGGCGCGCGGATGATCACCAACGCAACAGCTCAAAACGCCGCTGTGGCCGCCGGCGACATTCGCGACATCAAGCCGCCGGTGGAAATCCCGGACGGCTGGGCGTGGTTCTGGTGGGGGCTGGCGATTCTGGGCGTCATCGTTGTCGCGGTTTCGATTTGGCGCTGGTGGCAGAAGAGGAAAACCGATGTGCCCGTCGTGCCGCCCATTCCCGCGCACGTCCGCGCGAAACAGAAATTGGCGGATGCGCTGGCATTGATTTCACAGCCGAAGCCATTTGTCACTGCAGTGTCCGACACGGCGAGGTTTTATCTGGAGGAGCGGTTTCAATTTCGCGCGCCGGAGCGGACGACGGAGGAATTTCTGCGCGAGCTGGGCGGCACGGAATTGCTGGCGCCGAAACAAAAGGACAGCCTCGGCGGATTTCTGGCAAGCTGCGATCTTGTCAAGTTTGCGAAATACGAACCGGGCGAAAACGAACTGCGCGAGCTGCACGGCTCGGCTTTGCGGCTGGTTGAAGAAACCGAGCCGCCGCCAATTTCAAACGCGGAACCGCCGCCGGCAGTCGAAATGGAACGAATCGTAAATTAAAAATGGTATTTGCCCATCCATGGTTGTTGCTGCTGTTTCTGCTGCTGCCGCTGGCGGCGTGGCTGAAGGGCCGGCGCGGCTCCTCGCCGGCGTTTTTGTATTCGTCGGTGAAGCTGGTGGCCGGCCTGACGCGCGGACGGCGTTCGCGCGCCGGAACTTTTCTCGCCGCGCTGCGCTGGCTCACGCTGGCGCTCTTCATCGTGGCGCTGGCGCAGCCGCGTCTGGCAAACAATCACACGGAGGTCAGGGCCAGCGGCATTGACATCGTCTGCGCGCTGGATTTGTCGGGCAGCATGATTTCGGAGGATTTCGTCGTGCGCGGCCAGCGCGTGAACCGCGTCAACATGGCCAAGTCGGTGCTGAAGGATTTCATTGATAAACGGCCGAACGACCGCATCGGGCTGGTGGTGTTCGCGGCGCAGGCGTTCATCGCGGCGCCGCTGACGCTCGACCATGATTATTTGCAGGAAAATCTCGACCGGCTGGAAATCGGCACGATCAATTCCGACGCCACCGCCATCGGCGACGCGCTGACGACGGCGATCAACCGGCTGCGCGGTTTGAAGGCCAAAAGCAAAATCATCATCCTCGCGACGGACGGCCAGAATAATTCCGGCAAGGTTGAGCCGTTGACGGCGGCGGACGCGGCGGCGGCGCTGGGCGTGAAAATTTACACGGTCGGCATCGGCGAACAGGGTTCGGCCCCGATGCCGGTGTTCATGGGCGGCCAGAAGGTCGGCTATCAAAACGTGCCGGTGGACGTGGACGAGGAGACGCTGCAAAAAATCGCCGACAAGACGGGCGGAAAATATTATCGCGCCGACAACGCGGAAAAATTCCAGAAAATCTATGCGGAGATTGACAGGCTGGAAAAGACCGAGGCCACGATCAGCAAATACACCGAGTTCAAGGAGCTGTTTCCGTGGCTGGTCCTGGCCGGGCTGGCGCTGCTGCTGGTGGAAATCGCGCTGGGACAAACCATTTTCAGGAGGCTGCCGTGAGATTTGAGCATTCACAACTTCTCTGGCTGTTGCTGGTGGTTCCGCCGGCGCTGGCGCTGTTTTTCTGGTGGGGCGAGCGCGTGCGGCAGAAATTGCTGGCGCAATTCATCGAGTCGCGGCTGCTGGCGTCGCTGACAGTCGGCCTTTCGCTGACGCGGCGGAAAATCCGGTTCGGGCTGGTGATTCTCGCCGCCGCATTTTTGATAATCGCGCTGGCGCGACCGCAGCGCGGATTCGATTTGGAGGAGGTGGAGCAGCGCGGGCTGGACATTGTCGTGGCGGTGGACACATCGAAATCCATGCTCACGGCGGACATCGCGCCGGACCGGCTGGAGCGCGCGAAGCTGGCCACGCTGGAGCTGATGCAAAAAGTCGGAACGGACCGCATGGGCTTGGTGGCGTTCGCCGGCGACGCGTTTTTGGAATGCCCGCTGACGGTGGACAACACGGCGTTTCAGCAAAGCGTGCAGGCGCTGAATGTGAACTCGATTCCGCAGGGCGGCACGGCACTGGCGGAGGCCATCCACACGGCGCAGACGGCGTTCAAGGAAAATGGACATTACAAGGTGCTGGTGTTGTTGACCGACGGCGAGGACAACGACAGCGAGGCCGGCGCACTGGAAGCGGCGCAGAGCGCGGCGAAGGCCGGGCTGAAAATTTTCACCATCGGCATCGGCACGGCGGCGGGCGATTTGATTCGCGTGGCGGACGCGAATGGAAATTCGGATTACGTCCGCGACGGGCAGGGCAACGTGGTGAAATCGCATTTGAACGAGCCGTTGCTGAAGCAAATCGCCAACGCGACGGGCGGGTTTTACCTGCCGTTGCGCGGCGCGGACACGGTGGACTCGCTTTACGACCGCGGCCTGATGCCGCTGCCCAAATCCGAGTCGCAGGAAAAATTGATCCGCCGCTATCACGAGCAGTTCCAGTGGCCTCTGGCAGCGGCGGTGTTGCTGCTGCTGGCGGAGATGTTTTTGCCGGAAAGAAGGAAGTTCAATGTTCAGGGTCCGGAGTTCAAGGTTAAAACCGCGGCGGTCGCCGCGCTGATTGGAATTTGTTGTTTTCCGGCGCCCACCGAAGCCTCTCCGGCGTCCGCCCTGCGGGAATACAAGTCGGGAAATTACACGAACGCGCTTCAGGAGTTTTCCCAACTGGCGGAAATGCGGACGAACGACCTGCGGCTGGTTTTCAACGCCGGCGCGGCGGCGTATCAGGCGACGAATTACGACGCGGCGCTGGAAAATTTCCAGCGGGTGGCGCTGTCGCCGGATTTGAAGCTGCAACAAAAGGCGTTTTACAATCTGGGCAACACGCAATACCGGATGGGCGAGCTGAAATTCGAGCCGGATTCCGACAGCCTGAACGCCATGGAGGAAACGTGGACGCAGGCCGCGACCAGTTACGCGCACGCGGCGCAACTGAACACGAACGATCTGGATGCGGCCTACAATCTGACGTTCGTGAAGCGGCAGATTGGACTGATCGCCCAGCTCCGCGAGGCGATGCGACGGGCCAAGCAGTCGGCGGACGAGGCGGTCCGCCGCGCGGAATTTCACCGCGCGCTGGAAATCATGGAGAGCCTGAACAGCCCGCTTGCCGCCAAAAAATTTCAGGACTACATAAAAAAACTGAAGGACATTGATGCGATTGTCACTCCTCATCAGCCTTAGCCTGCTGCTGTTGTCATGGCGGAACGCCGGCGCGCAATTCGCGCCCGCCGATGATTTTTTCAACAGCGGCGCGCAGCTTTACATTTCCAACAACGTTCCGGCGGCGCTGGAGCGCGTGGAAAGCGGGCTGAAAACCCATCCTGACGACGTAAAGCTGAAAAAGCTGGAGGCGCTGCTGAAACAGCAGCAACAGCAGCAGTCGCAACAAAATCAACAACAGCAAAATCAGCAGAACCAGTCGCAGCAACAGCAGCAAAAAAATCAGCAGCAGAATCAACAGTCGTCACAGAAAAATTCCCAGGACCAGCAGAAGCAGGACGAACAGAAACAAAAGCAATCTGCTCAACAGAAAGCCGACCAGCAAAAACAGCAGGAGCAGCAGCAGGCTTCCCCGCAAAAAAAAGGGGGCGACAAGCAGGATCAGCAGAATGCCGAAGGCCAGCCGGCCAAACCGGGGCAGATGACGCCGGAGGAGGCGAAGCGGTTGCTGGACGCGCAGAAGGGCGATGAACAGGTTCTGCAATGGAAACCGCAGGGCAAACCGGAAGACCAAAGCCGGCCGGTAAAGGATTGGTGACGCCGGCGCACTTCACGGCATTTCAGGATTTTTCCTTTGACGCGGCATTCTGGATTTGTTGTTGCGCGCGGGTGGCCAGCGTCAGCAGCGTGACCGACGAGGCGGCGGCGCGCTCAGCTTCCTCGATTTTCGCAAATTCGCCGAGGACCTCCGCCCGCGCCGGCTCGTCGCGCGTGGCGATGTCCTGTCCCGAACCGGCCCGGATGGCGCGCAAGATGTGGTGCGCGTTGATGGCGTCGAGCGGGCGCGCGGGCAGGTAGGCCGGTTCGGCGCCGGCAATTTCGGTGACGAGCTGCGCGGCGAGCAGCGGCTGCAGGACCTGCTGCGCGAGCTTGGTGGGGATGCCGAGCGTGGCGGAAATTTGCTGGAGCGTGGTGGCCGGTTCGCCGCGCTGAAAACGGCCGCCGATGAGGGTCATCAGCCGGAGCGCGATGAATTCGCGTCCGCGCTGGTTCACGTTTTCGACGAACTTGTCTTGCAAATACGACTGGCGGTTCTGCCAGGCATACGCGACTTGCGCGCCGAACAGCAGGATCACCCACGAGAAATAAAGCCCGATCATGAACACCGGCACCAGGCCGAAGCTGCCGTAAATCTTGCTGTTGGAGACCACGCGCGAAACATAGAGAAATCCGAAGATGTTGTTCAGATACCACAACGAACCACCGGCGATGCCGCCAATGAGCGCCGCACCGAACCGGACCCGGGTGTTCGGCACGAGCAGGTAAATCAGCGCGAACGCCAGCCAAAGAACCGCGAGTGGGACAAGTTGAAAAATCAATTCGCCGACGATGGGCATCCTTCCGACGAGGGTTTTTGCGGCCTGCAAGTGCGATCCGCCCGCGAGGCCGAGCGCGCCGGCGATCAGCAGCGGGCCGAGCGTGATGGTCGTCCAGTAAAGCACGATGCGCCAGAGCCAGCTGCGTCCGCGCGTGACGCCCCAGATGTCGTTGAACGTGGACTCGATGCTGGCGAGCATCCGGATGGCGACGGAGACCAGCAACAGCATGCCGATGACGCCGAGCGCGCCGCTGCGCGTGTTCTGGATGAATTCGTGGATGCGTTGCGCGGCCTCCTTTTGCGCGTTGTCCACCCGCGTGTCGGACCCCGCCAGCGAAATGGCATTGGTTGTCGCGATGGCATTGGTTGGGGACAAAGCAGCCGACAAGTCCTGGGACAGGTTTAATGCCGCGGCTCCGTTGGTGCCCAGCTCGGCGGGCGCGGGTGGCATGACGCTGGAGACAAGCTTGTCAATCGCCTCGTAAATTTTTTCCTCGCCCTGATTTTTGAGCAGGCTGCTGGTGATGCTGATGGCCACCACGAGCAGCGGGATGAGCGCCAGCAGCGTGGTGTAGGACAGCGCGGCCGCGCGCACCGGACAGCGGTTGCGCACGAAACTTCTCCCGACGAGCACCCAGAAATGCGCGAACCGTTCCAGCCGGCTGAATTCCTCGTCCATGCCGGTGTGACCGCCGGTCACGATGCTGACGAGCCGCGAGAACGACCTTTTCGACATGGGCGATTACGCTAACAAAGCCGGCCGACAAGTCAACCGGCATGCACAATCCTCTTTATCGCGCCGCCAAAATGCGCACAATGGCGTCGTGCGCGTCCGTAGCTCAATTGGATAGAGCTTCTGACTTCGGATCAGAAGGTTGCAGGTTCGATTCCTGCCGGACGCACCAAAATTCCCGCAAAATTTGATGTGCGCCCATTATCGGGCGGGCAATGTGTCGAGCAGGCGGGCGATGGAGTATTGCCCAAACTGCCGCGGCGAATTCAGCGCCAGCCAGATGGTGATGTCGTCGCCCGATTGCCGCTGCTCCCGCCGCTGGTAGAGCAGCGCACCGGCCATCACCGTCGGTGTTCCCGCGTCAAAATGCTCGTCGCCAGCCCACAGCGTCTTCTGCCCGCGAACCGCCACGAGTCTCAACCGCCAGCCAACCGCCAGCGGCGGATAGGCTTGAAATTCAGTCAGCTCACTGAACAAAACCGCGTCGCAGCCGTATTCCTTTTTCAACAAATCCAGGAAGCCGGCGGGCAAGACTTCTTCACCGGTCCAATTCGCGCGGCCGGTCAGGCGGGTTAATTCCCCGGGCGGCACCGGCACCACTTCAAATTTTTTTGCCTTGATGAGTTCGCCGGTTAAGGCCGGTTCGAGCGCGTCCCGTCCCGCCGCCAGATCCATCTGCTGCCCGTCGCAGGCCAGCGGCAGCACGGCCACGCGCCTCACATCAGCCGGCAGATGCGCAGCGGCTAGGAAGATGTTGTCCGGTTTGTAGGGCTGGCTTAAATAAACCGCCGGGCCGCCGGAAGTTTCGCAGCCGCTCAAAAAAAGCGCCGCTGCCAGGGTTGGAATCCAAACGGCAATTGAAATCAAATCCCGATGCCGGCGTCCGGGTCTTCTGAAATGGCCGGCTGGAGCGGTTCCGTTCATTTTAGAGCGCGCCGCTGCTGACCTGTTGAGACAGGTAGGTCAGCTCCTGGTTGGTCTGCGATTCGGCCTCTTCCATGGCCGTAAATTCACTGTTCCAATTTGTGGTGTCCGAGGTGATTTTCGTCTCCAGATTGCTGATCTGGGTGGTGATGTCGCTGCTTTGCGTGCTCAAGTCCGTCTCATGCTGCGTCAGCGTCCCAGGCGTCGTGGTGCTGGCGCCGCCGATGGTGTCATCGAGATAATTCATCAACTGCGTGCCGAGACCGTTCGTGGAATTCGTGAAAAACGACTGCACGGCGTTCAGATTGGAGGCCAATGCGCTGTTGAGCGTGTCCGTGTCCACGGTGGCGGTGTTGTTCTGGCCGTTGGTGGTGACGCCGAGATCCGCCAGGCTGCTGATGGTGGATGAGGTGATACCCGCAAAGCTCAACGCGCGCAGGCTGGAGGCGATGCCGTTGGCGGTCATATCGCCGGTCAGCAGGCCGGCGGTCACCGAGCCGTCGGAGTTGTTGGTCACCGCCATCTGGCTGGTGATATACGTTTGGGCGGAGTTGTAATCCGTGACGAACTGCTGGATGGCGGAGGAAATCTTGCTGGTGTCGCTGGCCACCGTGACGGTGAACGACGCGGCTTGTGTGGCGGTGACGGTAAGGCCGGAAATGCCGGAGCTGCCGCTGGAGATGGTGTTCGACAGGCTGGTCAGTTGCTGCGTGCCGCCGTTGAGCGTGTAAAGCAGGTTTTGTCCGCTGATCGTCGTGCCGGTGGACAGGCCGGTGGCGGCGAGAAAATTGCCGGTCACGTCCTTCATGGAAACGCCCACGTTGCCGGTGGTGTTGTTGGTCAGCACAAAGCGGCTGTTCTGGGAATCGAACGAGGCCGTGACGCCGGCGCTGGAACCATTGATGCGATCCAGAACATTCTGGATGCTGTCGGAACTGGTGTTGTAACTGATGGAGACGCCGTTGATGGTGAATGATCCATTGTTGCTGCTGTCGCCCTGAACGGCGGTTTTCAAATCCGCATCCTGCATCGAGGCGCTCAACTGGACGCTGCCTAGCGCGGCGGAACTGGTGATGGAGGTGGCGCTGGTGCTGCCATTATACAGCCGGGCGGCTTGAAGAAAATTGCTCGTGTCCGCCGCGCTGCCCAGGGTGATATTGTTGCCCTTGGTGTCGGTGAGGGTGATTTTGTCTGCGGTGGAATCGTAGCTGGCGGTCACCTCGCCGCTGGTGGCGCTGGAAATGGCGTCGAAAACCTGCTGCAAGGAATCGGTGGTGGCGACGGTCACCTGTGCGCCATTGACGGTGAATGTGCCGGAGGTGACGGAGGTGGCAAATCCCGCCGTGCCGATGGTCACGTTGCTCAAATCGCCGTCCGGGCTTAAAACGGAATTGACGCCACTCTTGCCGTTGATGGTGGTGGCGGTGGCGAGCTGCGAGATGTCAAAACTGTAGGTGCCGATGTTGGTGCCGGATGCGGCGGTGGCGGTGGCGCTGCTGTCGGAAGATTGCGCGGTGCGGCTCGTGTAAAGGCTCGAATTCTGCAGCGTCTCAACGTCCGTTTGCAGCGTCGTCAGGTCGCCCTGAATGGTGGTGAACGCGGAGTTCTGGTTGTTCAGGGTGGTTTGTTGAGTTTTCCATTGCGTTTCCGGGGCGCGTTCCGCGTCGGCCAGTTCCGAAACCACCGTTGACCAATCCATGCCGGAGGCCAGGCCGGTCACGGCCAGCGACGGTGAAGTCGAGGTGGTTGGAGTCAGGCCGATTTGTGTGACTGTGGAGGACATATCTTGATTTTGGTCGGAAATCTCATCAGAAATCCCGATGACGATTCTTTCGACCGTTGCACAACTCGTTCATTCATTTTGCCGGCGACCGTTTCGCCGCCGGCGATGTCTGGCAATCAATCGTGTTCGCGGGCAATCATGCCCGGTTTGCTTCATCTCTCTCATCGGCTAACCTGCGAATATCTTGAGCAAATTTTTTCAGCGAGGCTGGGGCGGTTGTCCGGCGGGCAGGGCGGATTTCCATTGAATTTTGAAGGACTTTCCCGCCGCTTTCATTATGCTTCAGCCGGTTCGCACGCGATCCCATGAATTCAAAAACCAGCGATCTTGGAAGGTGGACCGGGCCGGAAGGAAGAAATTCCCGGCTGATGGATTCGTTTGACCGGTCGCTCAAACTGGCGTTTGAGATGCACAACGCCGGTCGCAGCGTGGAGGCGGAAGCCCTCTGCCGCGTCCTGATGCCGATCCGCCCGCAGGACGCGCAGTTGCTTTTCCTGCTCGGAATGATTCTCCACAAAGGCAGCCGCGACGAGGAGGCGGCGGAGTGGCTGTCGCTGGCCGCCCGATGCCAGTCGCAATCCGCGCGGATTTTCAACGGGCTGGGCTGCGTGTATCAGAAGCTGCGGGATCATTCGCGCGCCGCCGCCGCCTTTGAAAAGGCGCTGAAGCTGGAGCCGCAATCGGCGGCCACCGAATACAATCTCGGCAGCACCTGCTATAAACTGGGCCAGGTTGGAAAGGCGGAGACGCTGTTCCGCAGCGCCGTGGAAAAGGATCCGCGCGACTCGGCGTGTTGGAACAATCTGGGGAAATGCCTGAAGGAATTGAACCGGCTGGACGAATCCATCGCGGCCTACAACCGCGCGCTGGAGATCGCGCCCGAATACGCGCTGGCGAGGTATGGACGGGCCGTTTCCCTGCTGACGGCGGGGCGGCTGTCGGAGGGATTTCGCGATTATGAATGGCGCTGGCATTTGGTCACGCCGCGCCAGTTCCGGCAGCCGGAATGGGATGGAACTCCGGCTCCCGGCCAGACGTTGTTTCTGCACGCCGAACAGGGTTTTGGCGATGCGATGCAGATGGTCCGGTTTGTTCCGGCCGCGCGCGAACGGGTCGGGCGCGTCATCCTTGAATGCAGGCCGGGACTGGAAAAATTGTTCCAATACTCGAACTGCGCGGACGGGGTCATCCCGTATGGCGTGGAAATTCCGCCGTTTGATTTCCGCCTGTCGCTGATCAGCCTGCCGCGCGTCCTCGGCGCCGCGCTCGACACGATTCCCAATCGGACGCCTTATCTTCGGGCACCGGCCTGCAAGCGGCTGCCGCCGGCGCAACCGGGCCGGCTGAAAGTCGGGCTGGCCTGGGCGGGCAATTCCGAACATCACCAGGATGCCGCGCGCTCGCTCCGGCTGGAACAGCTCGTGCCTGTTTTGCAGGTGCCGGGCGTTGTGTTTTACAATTTGCAGCTGCCCGTGCCGGCGGGTGATCAATCTTGCCTGCAACGGTTTTCCGCGGTTATTCAGTCGGATTTGAGGCTGGCTGATTTTCTGGACACCGCATCGGTTGTCGCAGAAATGGATCTGGTCATTTCGGTGGACACGGCGGTGGCGCATCTGGCCGGGGCGCTGGGCAAACCGGTCTGGATTCTCCTTCAACATTCACCCGACTGGCGCTGGTTTTTGGAGCGCCCGGATTCGCCGTGGTATCCCACCGCGCAATTGTTCCGGCAGGCGGAAAGGAACAAATGGGAAGAGCCAATTTTCCGTGTGGCCGAAGCATTGAAACGCCAAAAAGAGTCAGTAGTCAGCAGTCAATAGTTGGTGGCTGTTGCACATAAAACCATTGACTGCGAACCGTCGGCAACTGACTTCAGACAAAAAAAGCTCGGACGGCGCTTGCGCACCGTCCGAGGATTTTTACCAGTTTTTCAAACCGGCCTGCTGCTTTTAACCCAAAAGCTTGAGGGCGATTTGCGGCAGAGCATTGGCCTGCGCCAGCATCGCCGTGCCGGTTTGCACGAGGATGTTTTCTTTGGCGTAGTTGGTGCTCTCCTGCGCGACGTCCACATCCGTGATCTGGCTGTTGGCCGCCGACAGGTTGTTGTTCAACGTCGAGAGCTGATTGCTGTAAGCCGTCAGCGTTTCGATGTTGGAGCCGATTTGAGCGCGATCCGTGCCAAGCTGCGAGATGGCTTTCTTGACATCGTTCAACGCCTTGATGGAACCGCTGGAGCTGTTTCCAACCGTGGCGATCGAATCGCTCGCCAATGTCGAATAGGTTGTGGCACCGAGGTCCACGCCCTTGTTGGCGAACGTGTTCGCGTCGCTGTCGATTGTTACGTTCAGGGTGTTCGTAGTGAACAGGCTGACGCCGTTGAAGTCCTTCCCGGCCACGTTATTGATGTAGGTGGCCAGAGTGCTGAACTCCTGTTGATACAACCCGCGGTCGCTGTCCGACTTGGTGACGTCCTGGGATTGCACCGCCAGTTCGCTCATGCGATTCAGGGCATTGGACACCTGCTGGAGGTAGCCGTCCTGGGTCTGGTTGAACGAGATGGCGTTGTTGACGTTATCACTCGCTGCTGTGTTGCGTCCAATTTGAGCCGTGAGGTTCATTGAGACGGCCAGACCCGCGCTGTCGTCCGCCGGCGAATTGATCTTCGATCCGGATGACAATCGCTCGAGCGACTGGCTCAACAGCGCGCTAGACTGCCCGAGCAATCCAGCCGTCGTTTGTGCTGATATGTTTGTGTTTATGACCATACTGCTGACTCCTTCCTTGAGTCACCCCTTTCGGGGGATTTGTTTTTCACGGCATCCCTGCCGTGAGACGGACCTTTTTTCACAGGCGTCCGCCGATTGTTCCTTCCGGCCGTTTGCGGTCGCCGGGCACCGTTTTCCGACAACTCACTATCGGCGGCTTGCGCCGCGACTTGAGCGCCGAAATCTTTGAAATCAAACCGCGTTCCCACCCGGCCACGCCCCGGGAAAAATCCGTCTGCATCACAATCCCACAACATATGCCTGACCATGACAATGCTGCGGGCTGCGGATTTTTCTAGGAGTTGGCGTTTCACTGTTTTGCCTTCGCTGGATGCGGAGCTTTGGTTTTGGGACGGACAGTTTGATTAATTATTATGATGGAACGGGACAAACTGCTTCACCGGCTCTTTCCTTTCGACGGCTGGCGGACGACCCGGACGACCTTGCGGCCGTCCGGGTTTGCCCACCTGCCGCGACCAAGCTGTGTCTTAATTAGCTCAGAAGTTTCAGAACCGATTGAGGCATGGCGTTTGCCTGGGCCAGCATCGCCGTGCCGGTTTGGACCAGGATGTTCCATTTGGCGTAGTTGGTGCTTTCCTGCGCCACATCCACATCCGTGATCTGGCTGTTGGCCGCCGACAGGTTGTTGTTCAACGTCGAGAGCTGATTGCCGTAGGCGGTCAGCGTCTCGATGTTCGCGCCGATCAGGGCGCGATCCTTTGCCAGTTGCGAGATGGCAGTCTTGACATCACCCAGTGCCGTCTTGGCCGAATCCAACGTGCCAATGCTGTCAGTCTGGGCCAGCGTGGTGAACGTTGTGCCGGTGAGGTCAACCCCACCCATAGCGAACGTGTTGGCATCGCTGTCAATCGTCACGTTCAGGGGCGCCCCACTGAACAGGCTGACCCCGTTGAAGTCCTTCGTGGACACACTGCCGATATAGCTGGCCAGCGTGTTGAACTCCTGTTGATACAGCGAACGGTCGCTGTCCGACTTCGTGACGTCCTGGGACTGCACTGCCAGTTCGCTCATGCGATTCAGGGCGTTGGCCACCTGCTGGAGGTAGCCGTCCTGCGTCTGATTGAACGAGATGGCGTTGTTGACGTTGTCATTCGCCGCCGTGTTCCGTCCCATTTGAGCCGTGAGGTTCATGGAGACGGCCAGGCCTGCGCTGTCATCCGCCGGCGAATTGATTTTCGATCCGGAAGACAAACGGGCGAGTGACTGACTTAACTGCGTTTGGGATTGCATAAGCAGGTTTGCACTGCTTTCTGCAGATAGGTTTGTATTAATTACCATAACTCTAACTCTTTCCTTGAGTCGCCCCGTGGGCGGGGGCCTTGATTTGCGCGGCGTCCTTGCCGCGGGCGAACCATTGTCATCGGGCGGTTCGTCGTTTGCCCGGCCAATTCTTTGTGGCGACTGGCTGCCTGTCTTGCGACGCCTTCTTATCGGTGAAACGCGCCGGGACTTTAGCCAACGCGTTTGGAAATTAATTTGGCCGGTCTGGAAAGCGATGCTGCTGGTGAAAGGCGCCCGCCAACACAGGCAGGTCATCAACAGAAAATTGCGCCCGGTTTTGAAAACGCCGGATGCGCGCGGCGGTTGTTCCTCAACTCTCCGGGCGTTCAAGCGGGCAAACGCCGCCGCAAACGGGGATGGCGCGTCGTGCTTGATTCCGAATTCCGCAAAGGAAAGTGGAAGGCCTGTGCTCTCGCGCGGGAGGTTGGGCGTCGCGTCTGATATTCTCTTCCCGCGCCTCGGAGCTTCCATCTGGGACAATTTGTGTGCCGGGGATTTTTGTGTGGCGTTCAAAGTTTTACGCCGGAGATGCATGCTCCTTGGGACAAAATCTGCGTCCGTTTTCAATTTCCGGATCAGGGCTGATGGCGTAATTATATGCCCGAAGTGGTGTAAGACAGTTAAAGTCCCGGCCGAAACAGCCGATAAACCAGCGAACAACGATACGTCACAACGAACAATTTGGGCGAGGATATGAAAATTGAATTTAATCCCAGTCGAGTCACCGGCTCCGCCGCCAGCCAGCCGGTCGCCAAAGGCGCCGCGCCGGGGTCCCAACAGGACAGCGCGTCGCTAGGCGCGACGGACGCGCTGAAGTCGGCCATCAACAACATTCCCCTGGTGCGCCCCGAAAAAGTGGACAGCGCGCGCGCCGCGGTTTCGGACACGCATTTTCCGCCGGATGCCATGTTGAAAGCCGTCGCCTCCCTGATCGCGGAGAAAATCCAGTAAACCCGCCACCGCCCGCACGCCATGCCTGCCGCCAACCCCTGGAAATCCTACCGTCAAATCGCCACGCAAACTGCGCCGCCCGGCCAGTTGATCCTGATGCTTTTTGACGGCGCGCTTCGGTTTCTGGAACGCGGGCTCCTGGGTTTTGCCTGCAATGACCCGGCCGAGGCGAACATGACCATCCACAATAATTTTCAGCGCGCACAGGATATCGTGCGGGAATTGAACCGCGCGCTGAACTTGGAACAGGGCGGCGAGTGCGCGGAAACGTTCCGCCGGCTCTACGACTATTTCGAGCGGAAGATCTGGGAAAGCAACGTGAAAAAACGCCCCGAAGGCGCCCGGGAAGTCATCAAACATCTCACCGTTTTGCGCGAAGCCTGGGCCACCATGCTGGCCAACCAGGGAACGCCGCCGGGAGAAACCGCTGGTCGCGCCGCTGCGCTGGCGGCCGCCTGAAATTTTTTGCCATGAACGCCGACCACGATTTGCGAAAAAGCTACCGGGAATGGCAGCGGCTCGCCGAGGCGGAGGGTGAAGCCATCCGCGCCGGCAACTGGATGCTGGTCTTCGACTGCCAGAACGTCCTGCGCCAGCTTCAGCCGCGCATCGTTCACCAGACCGAGGCGGCGCACCGGGAATGGATGACCTTGGGCTTGGATTCCGAGGCAAGGCAAAACGACTTGGACGCGGTGATCCACAAACTGATCGAACTTGAAACCCGCAACCTTTCCCTGATTGACGCCCGCCGCCGTCTGGGACTGGAGGAGCTGGCGAAACTGGAGCAGGCCAGCCTCACCTTGCGGCGCATCCAGCGAAGTTACACGTCGGCCAGTTCCTCAAGGTGGACCTCATTTTCCTAGCCGTTCGGGTATTTCCAAAAAAATCCTCAAGTTAGTTCCAGCCCTGCCGATGGATGGGTGATGCCGTGGCGGGGCTTGTCCTCCCCATTCGTGTCTCTGTCCGGAAGCCGGAGACATCGGGCGTCATTCGAGGATATGTCGGAAAGTGGCGCAAACAATCTGCAGTCAGCCGTGTCGAACCGCATCTTGGTGGTGGACGACGAGGAAATTGTCTTGTCCGCCCTGCGCGACACGCTCCGCCGCCAGAATTACGAGGTGGTTGCCACCACCCAGCCAGCCTTCGCGCTGGAGGAGCTGCGGAAAAATCCATTTGCGGTCGTCATCGCCGACCAGCGGATGCCCCTCATCAGCGGGCTGGAATTGCTGGATCAGGCCAAGCAGATACAGCCCGGCGCCACACGCATCCTCATCGCGGCGGTGGTGAGCCTGGACACCGTCATTGACGCCATCAACAAGGGGGAAATCTACCGGTTCATCGTCAAGCCGTGGCTGCGCGAGGAACTGCTCATGACCATCAAAAACGCGGTCCAGCGTCACGAGCTTCTCCAGCAAAACCTCCGCCTGCAAACCGCCACGCAGACGATGAACGGCCAGCTTTTGAAATTGAACCAGTCGCTCGAGGAACAGGTGAAGCTCGTCGCCCGGCAGAACCAGCAGCTTCTGCAGATGAACCAGACCCTCGAACAAAACCTGCTCCGTTCCCTGGAACTTTCCCTGCACACCACGCAGATGTTCTATCCGACGCTGGGCAGCCAGGGCCGGCGCGTGGCGCAGCTCTGCCACCCCATGGCGCACGTGCTCAACCTGGCCGGCGAAGACCGCCGCGCCCTGGAAAGCGCCGCGCTGTTGCATGACATCGGACTGGTCGGCACCCCGCGTTCGCTGATCCGGCGCTGGCTGGAAAATCCGGCGTCGCTCAACAGCGCCGAACGCGCGCTCATCGAACAGCATCCCGTCCTCGGCCAGGAATTGTCCGCCTTCGGCACCGGCATGGAACGGGCCGGTGTGCTCATTCGCGCCCATCACGAACGGATGGACGGCATGGGTTATCCGGACCGGCTGGCCGGCGACAAAATCCCCTGGCTGGGCCGGCTGCTGGCCGTGGCCGTGGCCTTTGCCTCCAGCAAACTCGTTCACGACGACGCGGTGGAGGAAATCAAGATGCAGGCCAACACCGCTTTTGATGCGGATGCGATCCGGGTTTTTCTGCGCGCCCTGCCGCTGTCCCGCGCGCCGCGCAAGGAGCGGCAGATTTCGCTTTCCGAACTCCGTCCCGGCATGGTGCTGGCGCGGGAAATTTATGCGCCCAGCGGCCTGTTGCTGGCACCGGAAGGCCAGCAGTTGAGCTTCACCTACATCGAAAAACTTCTCAACCACGACCGGCTTCAGCCGATTGACCAGTCGCTGGTGGTGTATTGCTGAATCCATGCTGACACCTGCGATCATTCCAGAGCAGACGGACGGGGGCAGGGTAATATCGCGTCCCAGCCTGGATCAGTGGTGGAACAGCTTCTTTGAAGCCACCGAGGATGCGCAGGTCGTCTGCCGTTCGGATGGATTGGTGGTGAAAATCAATTCCAAGGCCGAGCGCCTGCTCAAGCTCGACGGCGCGGCGACCGAAGGACACTTTTCCATTTTCGATGTCCTGCTGCCTCCCTCCGGCCAGAAACTGCGCGAGGTGTTCCACCATGGACGCGCCCGTTCCAACACGCTGCATTCCGTCCTCATCATGGCCGGCGGCCGGCAGGGCGGCATGACGGATTTGGAACTGGTGCCGCTGGATGACAACCACACGCTCGTCACCTTCAAGGATGTCGCCCGCCGGATGCGGCTGGAATCACACGTCAACCGCCTGGTCACCGCCATTGATGCCACGCCGGATGTTTTTTTCCTGACGAACGCCGATTTCCGCATCACCTTCGTCAATCCCGCCTTCCACACCGTCACCGGCTACGGCATCGAAACCGTGCTGGACCGCACGGACGATTTCCTGCGCGCGCCGTCCGAGGCGGAAAAGGTCCGCGCCTATCTGGAGCACATCGGCCAGGGACGCGAATGGATCGGCGAACTGGTCAATCTCCGCAGCGACGGCACGCCTTACCATGTCGAGGCCACCATCTCGCCGATTTCCGACATGATGGGCCGGTTCATCGGTTATGTGGCCTGCGAGCGCGACATCACCGCGCGCAAAAAACTGGAGAGCGATCTCCGGTTGCAGCACGATTTTGTCCGCAGCATCCTGCATTCGCTCAACGGCGCCATTTACAGCCTCGACCGAGAATTCCGCGTGACGCACGCCAACGACGGCTGGCGGCAACTGCCCGCCGAGCACGGCGGCCTCCGGCTGGACGGGCCTCCGGAAATCGGCCGCTCCCTGCTGGAATATGTCCCCGACGCCACGCGCCGGCGGGAATTGCGGGAAATTTTTGACGCCGTCCTCCAGACCGGCCTGGCGCAGGACAGCCGGTTCCAGGCGCCGGACGGCCACCACTGGCTCGTGAAAATCTCGCCGTGGATTCACGCCGGCCAGGTGCGCGGCCTCATCTGCAACATCTCCGACCAGACCCGCTACCAGGAGCTGCAAAACCAGTTGTTCCAGTCGCAGAAAATGGAAATCATCGGCACGCTCGCCGCCGGCGTCGCCCACGATTTCAACAACCTGTTGCAGGCCATTCAAGGCAACACCAACCTCGTCATCCGGCAGGCGCCGCAAAATTCCGAGCTGCATCACTGGGGCGAGCAAATCAGCCTCGCCGCCACGCGCGCCGCCGACATCACGCGGCAGTTGCTTTCCTTCAGCCACCGTTCCGAGGGCCGACAGCGCGCCGTGCTGGATTTGAACCAGATTGTCCAGGAGGCCGGCCAGCTCGCGCGCCGCACGCTCCGGGCCAACGTGAACCTGGAAATCATCCCGGCGCCGGAACCCGTCCCGGTGAAGATCGAATTGAGCCGGGCCACGCAGACGCTGCTCAACCTTTGCGTCAATGCCCAGGACGCCATGCCCGACGGCGGCACGCTCACCATCACCAACGCCCTGGTGAAACTGCCTCCCGAAACCACGGCACGGCACGGCGCATCGGCGGAAGCTGAACATGCCCGTTGCAGCATTTCGGACACCGGGGTTGGCATCGCCTCCAGTCTATTGCCGCGCATCTTTGAGGCGTTTTTCACCACCAAGGGAAAGGCCGGCACCGGCCTCGGCCTCTCCATCGTCCAGCGCATCATGCAGGAGGCCGGCGGTTTTGTCGAAGTGGACAGCGCGCTCGGCTTTGGCACCACGTTCCACCTTTTTTTCCCCGTTGCCCGCGAAAAATTGACGACGAAGACGCCGTCGGCGGAGCAGGCCCTGCCTTCCGGCCAGGGCCGGGTGCTGGTCGTGGACGATCTTGATTTGCTGCGCGAATTCGCCAAGACCTTTCTCGAAACCACCGGGCTGACCGTTCTGGTGGCCGCCTCCGGGCGCGAGGCGCTCGATCTTTTGGAAAAGGAAAAAGGCGCGGTGGACATTCTCTTCACCGATTACGCGATGCCCGGCATGAACGGCGCCGACCTCATCGAGCAGGTCGCCGCGCTCTGGCCGGACATCCACCCGGTGCTGGCATCGGGCTACCTTGACGAACGGGTCACGAAGCGGCTTGAAAATTTGAAGGTCAAAGTTTTGGCCAAGCCCTACGAAATGCAGGAAGCCGCGGCCATGCTCATCGGCCTGCTGCCCAAGCGCGGTTGATATTTTTCAAGGCGCGCCGGAATCGGCGGTTTGGACCTGGCGGGTTGAGGCAATCACGCCGTCGAGAACTTCCGCCGCCGCCGGCAGGATTGGACGCAGCGTTTCCACCCGTGAATTCAAACCCACAATGGCGTCGCGCGCCCCGGCCGCCACCAGGCGGCGATACCAGTCCACAAACGCCCGGCTCACGGCGGCCTCCACATCCCGGTCGCAAAGCCCCTCGACCGGCTGCGCGGCCGCCGTCGCGCAAAGAATCTGCGCGGCCACGGCACGCGGTGGGCGCGCGCCGTTGACGGCGCGGTTCCACAACGGCAGCGCCGCCGCCATTTCCTGGCTCAAAAGCAGCGATTCGGCGCGCTGCGCGACGATGACGCCGTCGTCCGGGAACTGGCGGAGGGCTTCGCTCAACCACTCGCGGGAGAATTCCAGAAATTCCGGCCGGCTCAACGCAATCTCGCCGCCCAGCCGCCACACACCGGCCTGTTGCGCATTGGATTGCAGCGCCTCGTGCAACAGTTGCAGCGCCTCCACCGGACGATTTTTGCCGGCGAGGAATTTTGCATAATCCAGTCTCAATTCCTCCGTCCGCCCGTTTTCGGCCAGCCCGGCCTTGAACGCCTTTTCCGCGCCGGTGGCGTCGCCGTCTTTGAGCAGGCTCATGGCCAGGCAATGAGCCGGCACGGCGGTGAGGATGTCCGTGTTGATTGGCGCGAAGGCGGTTTGCTTGCGTTTGGCCAGGCATTGGCGCATTTGTTCCGTCGCCTCGCGGAATTGCTTCAATTCAAAATGCGCCAGACCCAGCGCGAAATGCAGCGACGCGGTCAGCCCGCCATTTTTCGCCAGCGGCGAATTCAGCGTCTGAACAATCTCGTCGTGGGCGCGCACCTTGTAGAGGTGGGACGTGAATTGCGTGAGCAGCACCTCGCGCAATTCGGGGGCAACGTCACCCGGCGGCTGCGCGGACATGAGCCGGAACGCCTCGCGGTAATGCACCAGACCGGTTTGCAAATCGTCGGTGTGAACCAGCTCAAGACCGAGGTTCATCTGCAAATTCGCATCGTCCGGATATTCCGTCACGGCCTGACGGAGCAGGCGGAGATTGCGCTCGATCTTGTTGCGGTCCTGGACGATTTCCTTGGCGTAGCCGTGATGGAGCAATTGCGCCGTGCCGATGGCGGTTTTCATTTCCCACGCCTGGCCGCATTTGATCAGGCCCGGAAAAACCTGCTCGTGAATCCGGCTGTAATAAAAAACGCCCGGCGCGTTGCGGAACAGGCGCGGGACAAAATGCCGGCCGTGCGCCTCCTCGCCCTTGTTGACCAACGGCAGGCGGAGGGCGATCACGTCGGCGCGTTTCACGTCGGCGCGCAATTGTTCATGCTGATCGGCGGGCAACTCCTCGTCGGCGTCGAGCATCAAAACCCAGTCGCCGGTGGCGTGTTCGAGCGCGGCGTTGCGCGCGGCGGAAAAATCATCGCACCAGGCGAACGAATGCACCTCCGCGCCGAATTCCTTCGCGATTTCCACCGTGCGGTCGGTCGAGCCGGTGTCCACGACCACGATTTGACCGGCGACGCCCTTGACCGATGCCAGACACTGCGGGAGGAATTTCTCCTCGTTTTTGACGATCAGGCAGACGGACAATCTATTTCCGATTTGATCCGGCAGGACTAGCCAATCCAGTTTTACATTTCCTTTGAGCGGCTTGGTCAAAAACTGTTTTGGGGCTTTCCAATCCGGTGCCAGGCCGCGGGCATGCATTGCGCAAAGCTTTGCCGCCTTTCCGTCGCCGGCCGCCAGCGCGATGTCTGCGAGCAGCAAATATCCTTCGGGATGAAATGGCCGCCGGCTCATCGCCACGCACGCCGAATTCCAGGCGGTCTCAAGTTCGCGACGTTCGAACTGCGCGCGGGCTTCGACCAGATTGCCGAGCCGGGCGGCTGGCGGCGGGACCGATGTATTTTTTTGAGCCGGCGGCAAAGGTGATTTTGCGGTGCCTGACCCCCGGTTGACGGCCAGCATTTGCAGGCGCTGGCCGGCGATTTGCGCGGCGCGGTTCCAGGTCCATTCGCGGCGCGCGTATTCGCCGGCGCGAACGCCCCGGTCGCGGGCGGCCTCGCGGTTTGCGACCACCCATTTCATCTGCGCAACGAGCGCCTGACCGTCCGGTTCCAAAAGCCAGCCCTGGCCGGCGAGTTTCATGCCGCTGACGGAGTCGCCAATGGAAATGCGTTTTGCCGGAATGTGAAAGACGAATTCCTTGCCGGCAAAATCATCCGTCGCACCGCCGGCGGTGACGATGACCGGCAGGCCGCAGGCCATCGCTTCCAGCACCGGCAAACCGAAGCCCTCGCCGCGATAGGGATGCGCCAGGCAGTCGCAGGCGGTGTAAAGTCCGGGCAGCGCGTCGGGAGAAAGTTCGTCGTCGAGATAAAGGATTTCCGGCGCGTTGGGCCGGGACTGGGCGGCGCGGATTTGCGCGGCCAGTGTCTGACCCTGATAAAATGTTTTTCCGCCAAAATCCTTGATCACGAGGCAGACGTTGTCCCTGGCGGTGAACGAACTCAAAAACGCGTTGAGCAACACATCCGGGCCTTTGCGGCCGACGGTGCCACCGACGAAGAGGAATTTGAATTTCTTTTGCGTGGCCAGCTTCATCGGCGCGGCCTGCGGATTGAATTTGTCCGGGTCAATCCCGTTGGGCACGACAAAGACCTTTTCTGCGGCGATGCCGGACTCGATGTAGCGGTCGCGGACAAACCGGGTCGGCGTCCAAAACTCGTCCACGTCCCGCGCGCGGCTCACCCAATCCAGCGGCAGCGGGCCGAATTCCCACGGCTGGATGACGACCAGTTTTCCGTTGAGCGGGCGTTCCCAATCCGGTGGCCAGGCGTGGCGCACGGTCACGGCGGCGTCCACCGGGGCCACCGGCGAAATTTCCTGCGCAAGCTTTTCAAAACCCCGCGCTGCCGCCGCGCCGTTGCTGGTGCGCCGGACTTCGATGCCGGGAAATTGTCTCAACGCGCCCGTCAATTCCCGGTTCACATGGGAAAGGCTGCCGTGGTCCAGGAAGGATCCGATCCAGCCCACGACCGCGGCACCGGTGTTCGCGGCGGCGGCGTTTGCGGAAGGCTCCTGCAAAATCGCCGCGATCCGCCGGGCAAAATTCGGCCAGCGGGATTTCAGAAATTTGATATCCGCCGCCGGAAGCCGGCTGGTGGACGCGGCTTTTATTTCGGCCGCGGCCTCGTGGCAGGCGACGGTCTTCCATCCCAAGTCGTTCATCTGGAACGCGAGGTTGAATATTGTCGCCACCCGTCCCAGTTTTTCATTGAACCCCAGCCCTTCGATGCAGGCGGAACGGCGGATGAGGAAACAGCGGGTGAGTGCGTCCATGGAATTTTCCAGCGCCAGTTTTTCCGGATTTGCTTCCGGTTGGCGCAGTGATGGAAACATAATGGCGGCATCGGGCGCCGCGTTGATGGCGTTCAGCATCGCCACGTCCCAGCCCGGCGACAACGGCGTGTTTCCGTCAATGAAAACCACAAATGAGGCCACGGAACTGTCCACGACATAATTCAACTGCTGGACGCAGGATTGTTGAGGCGGGCGTTTGAGGACGCGAATCCATCTGATTTCGCTGGTAAACTCCTGCGCGATGATGGCGGTTTCCCGATCGTCCTTTTCGGCCAGCAAGACGATTTCGCAGCGCGGGTTGCGGCTGGAAATCAGTTTTAGCCGGTTCAGGCATTCGCGCAACAAGTGGACGTCGCGTTGGGGCGACACCGCAATCGTCAATTCCGGATGTTCGCCATTATCGTCTCCGCTGGGATTGCACAGCAGCATCGCCTTGCCGCAGGCAAAGAAATCAGAGGCGGTGCGGGCGTTTTCCGCGTGATAGACGCCCTGTGGCCAGTGAATGCCTGCCTGACCAAGGATATTCGCGTATCCCTGTTTGCGGAGTTTTTCGCGGTCGCTGGCACCGCACATGGGCTTGAACGAGTCGGCGAAATAATAGTCGTCCAGCGGCAGCGTGCCGTAGGCTGCCAGTTCAGATTGTGTGGGAAAGGCCGTGGCCCGAGCGAGAATGGGAGTGACCCGGCAATCCAGATCCGCCAGGATCCGCCGCGACAAATCCGTTTTCCCATCGAGCAAGCCGGGTTTTGTGGCGCGGAACCAGTGCCAGAGATTTTGAAACAACACGACGCCTTCCTTGAAACGGCGCTGGCGGAGGATTGTCGCATCGTCGAAACGAACTTGATCCAAAATGGGGACCACCGTGCCGTCGGACTGGCGGGCATAGCCGAGGGTGGTGCCGATGGACGCCACAAGGGATTGTTCCATGAATGCGGGCGAGCGGATGAAGGAGCGAAAATAATAATCCGGGTGACCAAAGGCTCCGAGGTAATGCCGGATGTCCACGCCGTCCAAAACTCGGTCGGCGGCGCGTTCGTAGCTCACGAGATAACAACCGACGACATGGGTGTTGTTTTTTTCCAGATCAAGGATGCGCTTCAACTGTGTTTGGGCGGAAGCGCTGTAGCCGATGTCGCAGACCCCGAACGCTTTTCCGCCTTCGAGCCAGGGGCGGAGATAATCAAGCACCTTTTGCCGCTCCTCGGCGCTTTTGGCCTCTATGCGCCGGGCGATTTTGGGTGTGAACAGAAATTTGGCGAGTTGGAGGATTTTGTCGGTCTGATCCACCTTGTCGTCGAGGGAAACCGGTGCGTGCTGAAATTCCGCCTCGTCCAGGCCGAACTGTGTCAGGATGGCCTTGACCGACAACGTGGGCCGTGCTTCCAGCCAGGCAATCAGATTGTCCGCCGTGAGCCGGCCAATGGCGGCGAGGTCGGTGGCCCGGCGGTTGACGTAGAGTGGAGTGATTTCGAGATCCAGACCGCGGGCATCGGCTTCATTCTGAAGCAACTTGCCGAAAAGCTCGCCTTCCCGCATCAACGCCCCAATCTTGCGGACGCCGCTGGCAACGAATTGATCACAAGCCCAGCTCGCAAACCGCGTCAGCACCGGCCCCATGATCAGCGCGCCGGCCCGGCCAAAAAAATCCTCGTCAGTTTCCCCGGGAAACAGGCGCGCGGCCATCATCCGCAACGAGTCGGCGCAGAAAATGGGCGATTGCCCGCCGAGCAGAAACCGTTCGCGTTCCAGAATGACCCATGTTTGTGGCGAGGCCTGGAGATGGTGGCAGCCGCACACCCCGGCCTTCCGGGCGCCGATCACATCCGGCAGAAAATTATCGCCGACGTGGAGCATTTCCTCCGGTTCCAACTTCAAGGCATTCAACGCCCGCTTGAAAAGATTTCCGGTGCCCTTGCAAACGCCTTCATCACAGGAGGTCAGCACAAGTTCAAACAGGCCCGGGTCGAACTGGTTCGCGCGGAGAATCTCCTTCAAGTGTTCGGCGGAAAGGTAGATGTCGGAAATGATCAACACTTTCAGGCCGCGCTGGTGCAAGTGCCGGATGAATCCAGCCATGACGGGGTTCAGCAAACACAAATCGCATTCGGCGGCATGCTCAATCTGCACCGCCGCCACGGGGTCTTTGACGACCATCCTCATCTGCGAATAGATGTCATTGATGTTGATGTCTTCCCAGGTGGAATCCTTGGCGATCTGATGTTCGCGGGTTTTGATCTCGGCATGGCGGCGCAACACTTCGTAATCGGCGGTTGAAACCGTTGCGGGCAGCAGGTTCTCGCGGGTCAGGCGGTGGGCGACTTCACAAAATACATCGGTGGGTTTTCCGGTGAGTCTCCAGACGAGGGTGTCGAAAAAATCGAAGGAGACGGCGCGCACGCGGCCGGCGCTGCGTTCGATCCGTTCGGCGGCGCGGCGCAATGGCTCGTCGCGCTGCCAGAGGTCGGCGGGAAGGTCTGACGATGGATGCGGGGGGTGGTTCATGCGTGGGAAGGGTTGCATTCGTGGCTGGCGCAAACCGGCGCGTCGCCGGTGCGTTCAATTTGTCCGAGGCAGATTTGACAATCCCGGCTGCGCGCCACGCCGTTTGACAGTTCGGCAAAGAAACGGAAACAGGCTTCACTGGTCAGGGCGTCCTTCAAGCTGCCGAAGTCCTGCAGACGTCCAAACGAGGCGTTTTGGTCCACGCTCAAACAGCAGACGCCCAGATTGCCGTTGGAGAAAATGGCCAGCCCGGGAGTGCGGGTGAAGCAGCAACCGCCGGGGTTGAGGATCTGTTGTTTCACCGCCCAGCCGGGAGTGTGATGCGGCAATTGATTGGCATAAGTGCCCACGGGTCTCGGGCTGATGAAGGCGGTTTGTTCGCCGCCGCGCTCGTCCTTCCAGCGAAGCAAATCCAGTTTGACCCACCAGGCTGGATGATCGGCCTGCTCAAAAGCCTCGCGAATCTGATCATCCGTGTTGCGCACGGCCTGGACATTGCGGCCGTCGGCCAGCGGACGGAGGGATTCCTCCCAACTGCGCACGGCGGCGGCAAACCGTTTCCATTCCGGAGGGAACGCCTGCAATACCCGCTCCGGAACGCCCCAGCCTTCCTTGCCATTGCGAACCAGTTGATAGAGACGCACATGACACGCGCGGCGGTTTTGGACGAACCGTTCGATCAAATTCCTGGTTTGCGCGGCCAGTTTGGCGTAGTTGCCAATGCGCGAATCCCGTGACAAGGCGTAGGATTCTTCGCCGTCGTTTTGCAGTGAGACGCAAATGCCGTGCGGATGTGCCCGGTCAAGCATGGCAATGTTGCGCTCGTTCAGCGTCATCCCGTGAGTGGTGAAAAAGAAGGGACTGGGCGCGTTGCCGTTCCGCAGGTAGGTCAGGATTTGTTCAAAGTTCGGATGCAGCAGCGGCTCGCCGTAGGCGTTGAGCTGGAGATATTCGACGTGGAAATCCCGTCTCAACTCGTCCACGTATCGTTTGAACACGTCCAGATCAATGAACTGGCGTTTGGCCTGACGCCATTGATCAGGACAAAATGAACATTTCTGGTTGCAGAACGAAGTCACCTCGAACCACACCGGATTCAGCTTGGGCTTTCCGTCGGCCGCCAGGGGATAAGGTGTTGGGCGTTGGACAGCCCATCCTCCTGCTTGGCTGGCCTCGACATTTGCGGAAGCGGCGGCCCGCAGTTCCTCGAATCCCTCGTTGAATTGCGGCGAAACAATTCCTGATTTTTGATTCGGGGTCAGAAGCGAACGCGCTTCCAAGGGACGGTTGGCGGCAAAGTAAGTTGCGCCCAGTGCGAAGGTCAGCGCCGCCGCCTCACGGGTCGCAAATTCTTCCAACGCAAGAGCGAAACGCCCCGCCAGCCGGGGATGCAAACGGAGTGCGCGCACCAGGCCGGACGTTTCCGCCGGCTGCGCCCCTTGCAGCCACCGGGGGAGGAGACACGCGATTTCCTTCGCCAATGCCGCATTTTCTTCGTCCGTAAAAGTGGTCGAAGCTGCCAGCATTTGACGGTATAAGTGGAAAGCACCCGCCAAATCTCCGGCTGCGGCCTTTGTCTTTGCCTGAATGTGCAGATCGGTCAAATCGGGCGCTTCCTTGCGCGGCTCGTTTGGTTCGTTGTGGCTTGCGTCTCCATTGGATTCCGTCGTCGCCTGTTTGCTGGCTGGGGGTTCAATTGTCTCTTGCTGGAACATACGCGATCCGTTTGCGCTGGGATTCAAGCGTGTTTCCGACAACACCCCGTTTCGGATCGGGGATTGTTCCCCTTGTTCTGGCGGGGTTTCCTTCGACATTGCGGATTTTCCGTTGACAGCGCGAGCACCGGATGGCGTGATTTTTTCGGCCTTTCCGTTATCCATTCCGGAATCAAATGTTATGGGAACCCCCTGACCGTTATTATAATTTTTTCGGGTGGGAGCCGCCGTGGGTTGGGATGATGAGAAAAGAGCGGGACGTGCCACATCCGGCGTGCCGTTCAAGGCTTTCGTGTAGCTCGGCGCTGAACCAACCGTCCCGTCGCTGCCGATCGTTGCCGGAACATTTGCCCTCAACTCTTCGAGGGCTTGTTCGGTGTGCTGCCAGCGTTCTTCCGCCGTTGCCAGATGGCGGCTGTCCAGTGAAGTGCGGGCGATGAAACCGGCAAAATCGCGCAGCTTTCGGCGTGTTGGAATATTTTCGGAACAACCGATGAGAAACTGATCCATCATCCAAGCGATAAAGGCATGGGCGTTGGCCCGGCGGGTGTTCCAATCACGACGATTCAAAGCTGCATCCAAGGCAGCCAGCACGCCGGCGCGCTGGTCCACTTCATAGGTGGCGTTGCGCCCCCACCAGGCGCTGCGGCCCAGCAGCACGACCGCCTTTTCGTAGAGGGCGGCTTCAAATTGCAGCGTGGTGAACTGCGTTGCCACCACGTCCGCCAGTTCGATGAGGGCATGCACGTTCACGTCGCGCACGATGTGAACGCCTTGAACTTTGGCGACTGCGTAGGAACAAGTGTCGAGCGGATGCGGTTTGAAAACCACCGCAACTCCGGCATTCCTGGCCAGAATATCCCCCACCGCCGTCAGCGCGTCGGCAGTCGAGTCAAAGACCGGGGAGTTATAACGCCGCTGGTTGCTGTTCTTTGGTGCCAGTCCGCAGGCGTCATAATGGCCGAGGAAAACGATGACCTTTTTCCCTTCCAATCCGAGACTCTGGCGCAAGGTTTTGCCGCCGCCGCCAAATTCGGGTTGATCATATTTTTGCGGTTTGCGGGACACGTAATAGGAACGAATCCGTTCGTAGGCCGCCGGGTCGAAGGCGGAGGACGGCATTTCCTGGGCGAGCCAGTGTGTGCGCAAATCGGTGTAGCCCTGGAGGTTGCGGCTTTCGACCATCAAAGTTTCCGGCAACAGTCCGCGTTCGATGCCTTGGACCGGCAACCCGGATTCACGGGCCAGCGACTGGAGCATTTGAGCCAACGGTGAGGTGGAATCCCATGTGAGCACGTAACCGGGTTGCAAGGTGTCCAGCAGTGTCGTCAGTAATTCGCGGCAGGCGAACATTCCTTGCAGCGCTTCACCAGGCTGATAAGCATGGTTGGAGCGAATCCTGTCGGTTCGTAGGAATTCCATGTCACCAGCAGACACATTTCCACCGGCGCCACCGGCCCGGGGAAACATGCTAGCGTAATCACGGAGCAGAAACGGAATAGGAATGACGGGAAATGGAAAAGGTATTTCCGGCACAATGGTGGACATGAGCACCAGCCGGCTGCCAAATTCTTCAAGATGGCGGTCCAGATCAATCCACATCTGCCGGGTTGTCGGCGTCATCAGCAGATAATTGGTTGCCAGGCAAAGATTGTTCATGTCAGTGCCGGTTCCGTTGATTTTTCCTCATAGAGTTGGCGCAGACTCCGGGCGATCTGAAAATCTTCCAACACATCAATATCCACGCCCGCCACCTTGCTCACGAGAAATTTGAACGGGTTCGGTCCGAGGAAATAACTGTCCCGCAGGATGGATTCCCGGTCGCGCATATAGAGGCCGTTGGTGACGCGGTAAATGTCCGGCAATTGCTGGCTGATGGTGTGCTGACGGTCGGCCCGATAATTCAATGGCCGGTCCGGCCACCAGAGATATTCCTTCACCAGATTCGCGGCGAACAACGAATCATTCTTGCCCCGCTGCACGACATGCTCATGGTATTTCTGAAAACCCTCGCGGTATTCGGTTGGACTCATCAGCGGAACCACCACGGTGGCCCAGGCAATGTGCGCGTGCGGAATGTCCTGCACAATGCCGGCGATGACGTCGGAAAAAGTGGCTTCGTGGCCGCGGCAAAGGCGCGTTTCGCGGTTGTGAATCTTTACGCCGTAAGGCGCGGCCAGCCGCTTCAGATTGTCCGAGTCCGTGCTGACATAAATGCGTTCAGCCGGCCACACCTGACAAAGCTGCTCCAGTTTCCATTCGAGCAGGCTTAAGTGGTCGCCAAACGGAAGCAGCACCTTGTCCTTGATTCGCGAACTGCCTTCGCGCACGGGAATGACCACGCCCAAATCAAAGGCCGGACAGATGGCGCCAAAATCCGTCGCGGCGACATTGGGGCCGGAACTGGCCGGCTGACACCTTTCCGGCCGGAGATCCGTCCGCTTTGGGCAGCACCCGGTTTCTCGTTCCGTTCCGGTGTTGTTTGTTGGGAATGAAGGCATGATTTATGGCGGGAAGGCATGGGCGGGATCCAAAACGGCAGCGTGGCGCGTGGGATCGCGCAGCGATGCAGCCGTTTTTTTTAGCACAAACGCCATGAACCGGTTTTCAGGGTCGCAATCAACGCCTTCGACTTCAAATCCGCCGCCGCAGGATGCGCAGCCGACGGCCAGCTCGTTCAAGAAACTCAAATGCGCCTCGCGGGAGTAATCCGCATCGGGCGGCGGCAGCAGGGCGATGAGCCGGCCGTCTTCACGCAGGATGTCCGCCATCCGGGGCAGGAGCGCGTGCAATTCAAAACTGTGTTCCAGATCGTGCCGGAAAAAAACGGCCTGCGCCTTCTGCCCGATGCGATGGATCCAGCCCAAAAAATTTTCCGCGCTGCAGCAATGCAGCGTGCGCGCGTCAAAACCATGATCCCGTCGCGCCAGTTCCGCGAGGAGGGCCGACGGCTCGCAGCCCATGACCGCAAAGCCGTGCTGGCGCAGCGTGTCCATCATTTCGCCGTGGCCGGCGCCGAAATGCAGGATCGCGCCGTTCGCGGCGTTCAATCCAGATTCGTAGCGGCTGACGATGCCCTCGCAGCTGGCCATCGCCCACGCGTCCCCGGCCTCGGATGCCTCCGGCAGGTCCGCGCCCTGGAATTCAACCGGCAGCGGGCAGCCCCACAAGATGGCTGGAGCCGCGCCACAACTGGAATGATCAAACGTCTGGAACGGCTCTCGTGCGAGAAGGTTGGCGGCGCTCATAAAATGTCTCGTTCGTTTATTTACGGGCGGACCGACTTGCGTCGGCCCGCCCGAGGAAGGAGCCAGCGGTCCCGTCCTTTGGACGGACGAAATTCGCTGACCATGTGTCACTGACACAACCCTGGCGTGGCTCGCGGCGTGTGGTCAGGCACGCCGGCGGTTGCACGCCGGACTGCGTCAGAATCCGTTGTCCGGCCGGGCTGGCGGCCGGAGAAATTTTCTTTGCCCGTCGTCATGGGACCTTTGAACCTTTTCTGGCCGGCTTCACCGGCTTGGGTGACGGCAGCTTGGGCAGCGCCGTGTTCTGGCGGGTGAGCGCCTGCTGGTTGCTGCGCTGGATTTCCTCATAAACCTCGCGGCGATGCACCGGCACCTCGGACGGCGCTTCAATGCCGATTTTCACGGCCTCGCCCTCCACGCGCACGACCTTCACGTGAATGCGCCCGTCAATCACGATGCTTTCGCCGGTTTTACGCGAGAGGATGAGCATATTTCCGGCGATTAGGCGGCTTCGTTGACCGGCAGGGGATGCTGCACGGAATACTGGGCCGCGTTGGCAATGACGACCTGCTTGCCCACGCCGGTGTTCCGGTTGATGACGACCGGCCCCTTCAAATTGACCGTTGCGCCTTTCGAATTATGCACCGTCACGATATTGAAAACCGCCGCGTCGTCCGGCGACGACAGGCCGAGAAAATTCACGTCCTGCTGCGGGATGTCCGGGCTGTAATCCGGCATGAAAAAGAACGGTTCGATGACGACAAACGCCAGCGACGGGTTGTCTTTCACCTGCAGCCAGCGGAACGGCGCTTCCGCAGGGTTGGCGATGAGCAGGAAGTTTTTGATTTGCTCGAATCCCAGCAGGCCTGCCGGCATCCGCACTTCGCAACCGGAAGTGGTTTCAACCGTTTCCGGTTCCTCGATTTCAATTACATTGGCGCTGTTCATGGTAAAGTTTGTTTAGCAACGAGTGTGCCACGGAATTATCCGGCGGCGTGAATGGGTTTATTGGCTCCAAATCCAGCGAAATGCCCGCCCGACAGGCAGGCCGTCCGCCGAAAGACAAGATTCTGGATCAAGATGCCCGGCAATTTTGTCTCCGGCCCGGCGGAAATTGCCCCGTGCATTCCTGAAAAATGGGTTTGAGCGGATGACATGGCTTATGACAGTGAACTCAAGACGGATTGTTGCATTTGCAGGATCTGCGAACTGGTCTGGAGCGCGACTTGGTAGGCATTTTGCGCCTGGGTCAATTGCGTCAGCGTCTGCGCCAGGTCCGCCCCGGCCACGTTGGTGAGGCTCGTCTGCAATCCGCTCTGCTGCGTGGAGGCAAATGCAGCCGCCGCCGTGAGCCGCGTCTGCGCCGCGCCGTTGTTGGCGACCTGCCAGATGATGTTGTCATCGTCCTTGCTCAAATTCGCCGCGTCCGTCGAGGTGATGGCGCTCGTGTTCCCGGATTGCAAATCGTTTTGTAGCGCGATCAGATGGTTGAACAAATCCGCGCCATAGCGGCTGTCGCTGACCACTCCGCGCGCGCCGGAACCACTGTTGTTTTCGCCCGGCACGTCCACGGACATCGTCGTGTTCGCCGCGATCTGGCTCTGCGTGACGGCGGTGTTGCCCGAATAGGTGACGGCGGTGACGTTGCCGTTGGCGTCGGTGCTCACCGTGAACGGCGCCTGGCTGGAGTCGGTGCCGCCAAAAACATACTGGCTGCCGTTCTTGCTGTTCATCAACTGCGCGGCCTGCTGGATCAACTGGGTGACTTCGGTCGCGTCAGCCTGCAATGCTGACGGCGAGGTGGCACCGTCGGCAGAGGTGGCGATTTCACTGGCCCGGTCGGTGAGGGTTTGCAGGGAGCTCAGGGCGCTGCCGGCGGTGGTGGCGCGGGTTTGCAGCGTCGTGATATTCTGTGCATATTGTGTGACGGCGCTGTTCTGGGCCTGCAAATTCAACGCCGCCGCCATGCCCGACGGATCGTCCTCCGGCGCGGAAATGCTCTGGTCGGTCGAGGCCTGGTTCTGAAGCTGGTATTCCTGCGCGGACAGGAGATTCAAGTGGCTGACCATTGAATCCGTGTATGAAGTGCCGGCGATGCGCATAATCGTGTGGGGTTTGAAAGATGATCAAAATCAACTGCTCTTCAGATTCACCACCGTCGTCAGCATCTGGTTGACGGTCGAGATGATCTGCGCCGAGGTTTCGTAGGCCTTCTGATAGGTGATCAAATTCGCCATTTCCTCCTCCAGCGAAACGCCGCTCACCGAGTCGCGCTGGTTCAACAGCATGGTGTTGACGGAATTGTAATTGGTCACCTGGTCGTTGGCGTTGGACAGCGCGTCGCCGAAATTTTCCACGTCCAGCGAGCAGGCGCCGCTGAACGTCTGGTTGTTGAGCGCGGTCAGGGACTGGCTTCCGAGCTGCGCCAGCGCCAGCGCCACCGTGTTGTCGCCGGTGGCATTGGTGCCGGCGGCCTGAACCTGCGACGGATCGGTCAGCAGCGCGGAATTCACGCCGATGTCGCCGGCATCGCTGCCGGTGAAAAATTCCGCGCCGGAATTGCCGTTGAGATCATAGCCGTTTTGATAAATGCCGTTGACCTGCGTGATGAGCGTCGAGGCCATCGTGTCCAGGCCGCTGCGCAGCGTGGCCAGCGCGCCGTCGCGTGCGTCAATCGTGCCCTGGATGGAGCCGCTCGTGAGCGTGAGCGGCGTGGCGGACGCGGCGGTTTGCACGAGCAAATTTCCATTCGCATCCGCATACGTCGCCAGCGAGTCCGAGAGCTTGCTGCCGGAAACCAGTTCCTGGCCGCCGATGCTGACGCTGATGGTGCCGTCGGAATTGGTGGTTGTCTGCGTGTTCACCAATTTTGCGAGATTTTCCAAATCCGCCTCGCGTGAATCCACCAGGTCGTTGGCGGTGCCGCCGGAGGCCGTGGCCTTGGCGATCTGGCCGTTCAGACTGGCGATGTCGGACAGCAGTTGGTTGGCGGAGGTGACGTCGCCGCCGACCGAGGTGTTGAGCTGGCTGTTCAGCGTGCTCAAATTTTGCGAGGCCTGGTTGAAGCTGGACGCGAGCGTCTGCGCCGTGTTGATGAGTGACTGGCGCGCCGTCGAATCGGTGGGGCTGGTCGCCACGCTTTGAAAGGCGTTGAACAGGCTGTTCAACTGGTCGGACAAATCGGTCGAGGTTGTCGTGCTGCTGGAAGTGCTGCTCGAACTCAAGTTGAGAAACTCGTCCAATTGCGTCTGCGCGTTTTGCAGCGCCGTCTGCTGCGAATTCCAATAGCCACCGACGCTCGCCTCGGACTGGATCTGGCCGTTGAGAAGCTGGTTGCTGACCTGCTGGATGGAGGTGGCCTCGACGCCGGTGCCCTGAAGGCCGAGGTTGGACGGCGTGGGCGTGCTGGTTTGAAGCTGGACCGTCTGCCGGGTGTAGGCGGCATTGTTGGCGTTGGCGAGATTTTGTCCCGTCACTTCCACGCCCAGTTCCTCCGCGATCATTGATCGCGCGCCGAGATTCAAGGTGTTGAAGAGTCCGAGCATGGCATTTCAACCGATGGCTTCGTAAAGCGAATGCTTCGGCAGTCCGGCGCCGGACATGACGCCTGTGATGTCGTAGGTGGTCGGCTGGCTGTTCGGGAAAAACGGATCGAACAGCCGCTGCATCAATTCGACGATGCGGCTCAACAGCAGATGATTCTGCCGCGCGCGGCGCTGGATGCGCGTGAGCAGCTCGTTGTTTTCCTGGACGAGCGCCTGGACGAGCGGGCGGTATTCGCCGGGCAGGTGCGGCAGGAGGACCGCGAAGGGCGCGTCCTCGGCCAGGCCGAACTGCCGTGCCAGGTTGAGCTGGCGCTGCTCGCGCTCCAGCCGCGCGGCGGTGATGTTTTCGACCTGCGCGTTGATGGTCTGGACGCACTGGATCAAATCCTGCGTCTGGCGGCGCATGACCATTTCCTGCTGCTGGTCGAGCAGGGCGAGCATTTCGCCGTATTCCTTCAGTTCTTCGCGGAGCGAGTCAACGAGGTTGTTCAAGAGGTCTTTCATGGATGTGGGTGGGCGGTGGACTGAAATGGTTTGGTGTTGTTCAAATGGGTTGGCCGGACCGCGTCCGTTTCGGGATGCGAGGCGGGCGTGGCTCCCGCGGGACGGTCGGATCCGGCCGACGAAGCCGGGCTGAGCTGGTGGCTGAGCTGCCGCTCGAGCGTTTGCGCCAGCCCCAGTGCGCCTGACTTCGAAATGTTGTCCGCAAGCTGGTTGATGACCATGTCGTGATAAATGCCCGACGTGGTGGAAGTGTCCGCATAGGTGGACGGAATGACCGTTTTCTGCGTCTCCTGCAAAATCTGCCGCAGCATCAACGCCTCAAACTGCCGCGAAACCTCGGCGACCTTCTGCGGCTGGGTCAGGGAGCGGTCATGCGCGACCTGTTCCAGCGGAATGTCCGCGGCGGAAATTTTGCTCTGGATCGGGGCGGCGTTCATGTCACTTGATGATCAATTCGGCCTGCAACGCGCCGGCCTGCTTCATCGCCTGGAAAATTGCCATGATGTCGCGCGGTGTGGCGCCCAGCGTGTTCAGGGCGGCGGCGACCTTTTCCACGGTCGGCAGCTCCGGCAGCACGACCATGGCGGATTTGTTTTCCGTGACGTCGGTGGTGGTGCGCGGTGTCACCTCGGTCGTGCCGGTGCTGCTGAACGGCGCGGGCTGGGACACGTCGAGCGTGGAGGCGACGTTGATGACGATGTTGCCCTGCGCGACGGCGCAACTGGAAATCTGGATGCCCGCCGTGGCGACGATGGTGCCGGTGCGCTCGTTGATGA
>CAZZPE010000016.1:0-56589 GCA_964655855.1 uncultured Bifidobacteriaceae bacterium | reverse complement strand
ACCCGTAACCTCTGCCGTGACAGGGCAGCGCTCTAACCAATTGAGCTACGCCCCCACAAGGGGGAGTTACAGACTAAACAAAGTCTGGTGAAGCGTCAAGGTTTGGTTCCTTTTTAGAAATGGAGCTGTCAATTGATGGGATCCCGGCCACCGACGTTGAAAATCCCGGAGCCTTGCACATGCGGTGTCGGTGGCGGCAACGGTTCGCCATGATTCTCGTCAACACCGATGGATGCAATGGTGCCCGCCGCGCAACGCCACGCCCGCCTGATTCGCCAGTGTCGGTGCATCGTTTGCAACTGTGCGCGATGGCGGGAGAGTTCGCGCAAGGCGGCGGTGCTTTTATCCAGCGGGGTCTGCGCTTGCGGGGAGGTTTGCCGGCCAAACTCCGCGAGCAAAGCCGCATCGATGCGATCGGTCTCGGCGCGGAGGGCGCAGGCTTTGGCGAAGTGCCGGACGCGGGCCGGCTCCACCACCCCACCGCGATGCGGGCTCCGTAGTCCTTCGCGCCGCTGTTCAAGCCAGCCTTGGTTGATGGGCTGGGTTTCGTAGCGGCGGACGTGAGTCCGCTCATTTTTCTCCGGCGGGATAATTGGAGCCGACTCACGTCGGCTGCCACGAAAAATCATACCTTGGTCGCCATGCCGTCATCCTTCGCCCGTTCCTCAAACCATTTCTCGTTGATGGGCATGTAGAAGGTGCATTCCAGGCAGGTGTGCGGGCGCTTACCCTCGTAAAAGCCCTTGATGATGCTCCACGCCTCGTCGCTTTCGGAAATTTCCTTGAGCGTCTTTCCCTTGATGTTGCCCACCACGAGGTCGTCGTTGTCGTTGGTAGCCAGCCGGCAGCCGCAGAGCCGCACCCGGCCGTCGTGGCGAACGGCAAAATTGAACAGGTTCTTGCACGGCACGTTCAGCATCGGCGGCAATTTCCGCATCCGCATGGAACCGCTCAAGTCCGTGTCGCGAATCGTTCCGCCCCAGTTGTCGAAGTCCACGGTGTAATTCACGCGGACGCGCTCGGACAAATAAGGCAGGATGTTTTTCTTGAAATCGGGCGAGCGGATGATCTGGCTGGGCCGCTCGTGGTTGCGGAAGCGGACGACGATGCGCGCCGGCTCACCCTTTGAGCGGTTGTAATCCATCAGATTGCGGATGCCGGACATGGCCTCGTCGTAATGGTTCACGCCGTAGATTCTCTCGTAGACGGCCTTGTTCGCGCCCTGCGTGCTGATGAACACCGCCGCGATGCCGAGGTCAACCAGCTTTTTGTAGGTGTCGTTTTTGTTGATGAGGATGGCGTTGGTGGTCAGGTAAACGTCCTTGAGGCCGGCCTTGTTCACGGCGTAATCCACCTTTTGTAAAATGCCCGGGTCCACGAGCGGGTCGCCGACGACGGGCGTGAGGTCGAGGCTCTGGCCGCCTATCGCCGCCCATTCGTCCACAGCCTTCTTGAACACCTCGAACGACATGACGCCGGTTTCGAGCGTCTTGTTGGCGACGACCTTCGGGTAGGCGCAGAAGGTGCATTTGGCGTTGCAGATGTTGGTCACGCCGGTGACGAGATAAGCGGACGGCGCGAGCTGGCGGTATTTGAAAAGTTCCTCCGGCGTGACGTGGTGCCTGGAGAAACGGTCGTATTGCCGCGCGCGGAAGAAATTCTGGACGTAATAGGCGCCCCAATAAACGAAGTCCGCCGCCACGCCGTTCGTGTGAACGAAGTGGTAGATGCGCCAGCCGATTTTGCGGACCAAACCTTTCATGCCGTCAAAGTGACAGTGAAAGGCTATCCTTGCCGCAACGGACAGTCAAACCGTCCTTCCGGCGGGCGGCTGATTTTAGGAGATTGCACAGCAGCACCGGCCATGATTCAATCAGCCGCCGCGTTTTTGAATCCTGATTTCACAGCCATGTCCAGAAAACGAATTGTTTTGAATGAATGCATCTGGGTTTATGGCGACGCCATTTACCAGGGGACACGCAATGCCCGTGCGGAGATTGACGCACTGAAGCCGCGCGGCGCGACCGTTTTCTGCCTCAAAGGCCCCGATGACGCGGACGGCCTCGAACAACTCCGCCGGCGGCTCCGGCAAAGCGATGCGCATGTCATACTGACGCGGTTGCACCCGCGCGAATTGATGGCCATGAAACCCATTCTGGCCGAACGGAAGAACTTTTCGGTGGTTTACGACGACTGGTGGATCATGCCGCATTGGTTCACGCGCGAAGCGCAATATGTCGTCTTCCGGAAGTATAACGGCATCGCCATCCGTCTGGGAAAGGGGCGCTGGAGCAACGATACGCCACCGCTGCTGTTCAACCCGTTCAACAGCATTTCAAAATACTCCTTCGTGGCGGTGGCCTTGCGGCCGCCGGCGCTGGTCGTCTCGCCGTTCGTGAACGCCGTGAATCATTTCCGCCGGCAAACGGAAAACACGGATCCGGGCCGGTATTTGTATTTGCCTTACGCCGTTGTTCCGGACGACCTGCCGCTAAAAAGGGGCGTCCAATTCAAATATGATTTTGCCAATACGGGCGGCATCTCCGGCATCTGGGTCATGCGCGATCCGTTTGCGCCTTTTGAGCAGACGTTTGCCACGCTTTATTGTGACCGGTTGCGGCTGATCCGGATGATTCAGCGGTTTGAAGGCAAACCGTTCACGTTTTATCACAATCAGGGGAAATTCAATCATTGGGATGCCTACGTGGAACTCACCCGCCAGAGCCGTTTTGTTGTCTCCACCGGCGGTTTGCAGGACACGCTCGGCCCGAAATTCATCGAGTATGCCTGCTTGGGAACGCCCATGATCGGGCGCGGCGTGCCATTTGAAGCGCCGTGGCTGGACGACTGCCTTTTTCCCCTGGACATCATGCGCCTGACGCCCGCCGGGTTGAAGCCGCTGCTGCACGAAGCGCTGGAGCGTCATGCCGTTTTGCGCGATAACTGTCTGAACTGGCGCGAGCGCCTGCTGAAGCTGCACGATCCGAACACGCTGCTGGACATGCTACAGTCACAAATGGACGGCCAGCCGGTCCCGCCGGGCTATCTCAAGGTGGATTTGAAAGCTACGCCAACCCAGCCGAAATAACCCGCCCGGAAAAATCACAGGCCCGGCGCGTTCGCCCTTATTTTGCGTGCAATCCCGGCTGCGAGTGATTTTAATGTCGCAATGCTTTACGAATTCAGCAGCTTGCGACGGACCCTTCGCGACGAGGGCTTGCTGGCGCTGCCGCGAAATGTCCTTCTTTATTTCCGGCACATCGGCTGGGCGCTGCGTTACTTCAGAAAACGGACGCCCCAGGGCACGTCACCCCGGGAAGCCATTGATTTCACCTTCGGCCCTGCGGGAAAATTGATCGAGCCGGGACAATTCCCGTCCGAAATCAGTCAACTGGCCGCGCTCGTCCATCAAAGCAAACCGCAGACGATTGTTGAAATCGGAACCAAATGGGGCGGAACGCTGGCAATCTGGTGCGCATCCGCCAATTCCAAAGCCACCGTGGTGAGCATTGACCTGCCCGGTGGCATTCACGGCGGCGGATATCCCGGCTGGCGGGCCCTCGTCTACCGGCGGTTTGCCCAGCCGGCGCAAAAGTTGCATTTGCTCCGCATGGACTCGCATCTTGCCAGCACCCGTGACCATTTGAAAACCCTGCTCCCGGCGGCGGGCATTGATTATCTGTTCATTGACGGAGACCATACCTATGCTGGCGTCAAACAGGATTTTGAAATGTATTCGCCCCTGGTGCGGCGCGGCGGGCTGGTGGCGTTTCACGACATCTGCGTTCACTCATCCCAGGAACAATGCGAGGTGGACAGGTTCTGGCGGGAAATCCGGACCCAGTTCAAAAGCCGGGAATTCGTCCAAAATCCGGATCAAGGCAAATATGGCATCGGCGTGTTGGAACTCTAGCCGTCCTGGAAAATTCCCGGCCACGGTCGGCTTTGCATCCATGCGCCCTCGCGTCAAATCAGCCTGAAATATGCCAGAGGAAACACAAACCCAAAAACCGTCGCGCACGAACCAGCTTCTGAAAAGCGGCATCATCTTTTCCGCCGCGAGCATTTTGATTGCGGTGGGCAATTTTGCCTTCCAAATGATCATCCGCCGCCGGCTGGGGGACGGCCCCTTTGGCACGGCGAACACGACGCTCGGCTTTGCGCAACTGCTGGGTCTGCCGATGGGCTGCGCCACGATTGCCGTCACGCATTACGTCGCCCGGTTTCATTTCAGCGGCGACGACGCGCGCCTGCGGGGGCTCTTCGCCGGCTGCCGGAAATTCCTTTTCCATTTGACGCTGGCCAGCTCCGTGCTGGCCGTGCTGTTGCTCAAGCCGTTGAGTGATTTTTTCCATTTTCCGCGCGGCCTGATGCTCGCGGCGCTGTGCTGTGTCCTCATGGGTTTTTGGAGCGCATTCGCCACGGCGCTCTGCCAGGGATTGGGCTGGTTCAAACGGCTCGCGTTCATCGGAATTTTGGCGGTGTGCCTGCGGCTGGCGTTCGGCGGGCTGGTGACGATCAAAAATCCGACGGCGGAAACTGCCGTGCTGGCCTCGGCATTCATGCTGCTGGCCTATCTGGCCCTGATTTTTTGGAGAAAGGATATGTCGCTGAAAGCCGAGCCGGTTTCGCCGTGGAACGCTGAATTTGTCCAATATCTCATTGTCGCGGCGGCATTTTCCGGAGGCACTTATTTTTTTACCCAGGGCGATTTGCTGGTCGTGCAGCGCATACAACCCGCTTTTCATCCGGGCGAACTCGGCGCCTATGTCGCCGCGGGCATTTTTGCGCGCAATTTGCCGACGGCCGTCGGCCCCATGCTGACCGTTCTGTTCACGCACCGGTCCAGCCAGCGCCACGGCAGCGCCTTGCGCGAACAATTGAGATTGCTCGGCTTTTATGCCGTCGGTCTGGGGTGCGGCGTCGCCATCCTCCTCGTGACCCGGGTCGTCTGCCTCAAAATTCTCGGCAAATACACGCCCGAAGCCGCCGAAATGCTCGTTCCGCTTTCAATCACAATGGCGTTCGCCGGTTTGTTGCAGGCGCTGGCGATGTGGGCGCTGGCCAGCCGCTGGCTCAAAATCTCGCTGCTCTACGGCGCGCTCGGCCTGATCTATTGGCTGGCGCTTCTGTTCCTCGGCAAATCGCCGGCGGAATTGCTGCGGGTGATGCCAGTGGCCGCCGGAATCGTCTTTGTCATCATCTTTCTGGTTTGGATTGCCGCCATGCGCCCGCGCAAAACGGTTGCACCGGCGCAAAGCTGATTGGAATTTGCCGCGCCATCCGCCGCCCCGGCACCCGCCCATTGCGATACTTATTAAAATAATAAGACTGTCTTTATTTAAAAATTCAGTCAGACATTCTGATTAATCATTGCGCTTGACCCGGAATGGGGCGGGTGAAAAGATTCTGCGGTTGCCGGCATCGGCTGTTCCGTGGGCGGAATTGTCTGTTTCAATCAATCAGTCAAAGATTTCATTTTTTTGATAGAAATGGCATTTTTTCTTCGAGCTTTTTTGAGAAAAGCTGCGAATGGCCGCGGAGACCGGGCGCTGACTTGTTTCAATCATTTGGCCAAACAAATATGAAAACAAAATGTCTGTCGGGGGCAATCGCTGCATTTGGCGGCTTGCTGTTATTCCTCACCATACCAGCCGCGTCGGCGGCACAAACCCAGGTTCTGTCCGGCCATGTGCCGGCTGTCGTGAAATCTCTCCAACCCTTGGAACGTTTCCCTGGCACGAACCATTTGCGCCTCGCCATCGGCCTGCCGCTGCGGAATCAGGCGGCGCTCTCCAGCCTGCTCCGGCAAATCTACGACCCGGCCAGCCCCAAATACCATCATTACCTGACGCCGGAGCAGTTCGCGGAACGGTTCGGCCCGACAGAGGCGGATTATCAGGCGGTCATTGCATTTGCCCGGACGAACGGTTTGCAAATCACCTCCACTCATCCCAACCGCGTGCTGCTTGACGTGGAAGGGACGGTGACGGATGTGGAACGCGCCCTGCACGTGACGCTGCGCACCTACCGGCATCCGACGGAAGGCCGCACATTTTTTGCGCCGGACACCGAACCGTCCTTTGATCTGGCTGCCCCCGTTTTGCAAATCAGCGGATTGGACAGTTACTCGCTGCCGCGTCCGCGCCTTGTCGCCACCCCGCTGGTCAGTGGACAAAACGCCACGCCCAATTCAGGTTCAGGGCCGAATGGCACCTACATGGGCAAAGATTTCAGGGCAGCTTACGTTCCTGACACGGCGCTCACCGGTTCGGGACAAGTGGTGGGGTTGTTGCAATTTGACGGCTACACGGCCAGCGACATCACCTATTACGAAGGCGCGGCCGGTTTGCCCGGTGTGCCGCTGCAAAATGTGTTGCTGGACGGCTTCAGCGGCACTCCCACCGGCGATGGCGGGGAGGTCGAGGTGTCATTGGACATTGAGATGGCGATTTCGATGGCGACGAATTTGTCCGAAGTGATTGTTTATGAAGCCGGGCCGTATGGCAACTGGCACGACATCTTGAACCGCATGGCCACGGACAATCTGGCCAAACAATTGAGCTGTTCGTGGTATGACCCCAACGGCGGATCCGACACGGTTGCAGATCAGATTTTCCAGCAAATGGCGGCACAGGGACAGTCGTTCTTCTGCGCGTCGGGCGATTCCGACGCCTTTACCGGACTGATTCCGTTTCCGGGTGACACTCCCTACATCACCGAGGTTGGCGGGACGACGTTGACGACAACGGGCCCGGGCGGCTCATGGGTTTCAGAAAATGTGTGGAACTGGGGCAGCGGCATCGGCAGCGGCGGCGGCATCAGCACGCAATATCCGATTCCGGCGTGGCAGACCAATATCAGCATGGCGGCCAACCAGGGTTCGACGACGATGCGCAATGTCCCGGACGTGGCGTTGACGGCGGACAATGTTTATGTGCGGGCGGACGGACGTGATTACAGCGTGGGCGGCACAAGTTGCGCGTCGCCGCTGTGGGCGGGTTTTGCCGCGCTGGCCAACCAGCAGGCCGCGGCCGCCGGCAGGCCGGCAATTGGATTCATCAACCCCCTTGTTGACGTGATTGGCGCGGGGGCGAACTACGCGCCGGCCTTTCACGACATCACCACCGGCAACAATGAAAGCCCAAGCAGCCCGACGAAGTTTTCGGCTGTCACCGGCTATGATCTGTGCACCGGCTGGGGCACGCCGGTCGGGCAGGCTTTGATCAACGCGCTGGCGAATCCCGAAGCGCTGCTCATCACGCCGCCGACCGGTTTCACTTCCGCCGGCGGGTTCGGCGGACCGTTCACCATTACTTCACAAACCCTTTCCCTGACCAATGCCGGGACAAACACCATAACTTGGACGCTTGCCAACACTTCGACATGGCTGACGGTTACTTCCACCGGCGGCACGCTCGCACCCGGCGGCACTGCGGCCACGGTGACGGCCAGCTTGAATTCCGTCGCCAGCAATCTGGTGGCGGGCATTTACAACGCGACGCTTTGGTTCACCAACTTGAACGACAACATTGGACAATGCCGTCAATTCACCTTGTCAGTGGTCAGCCCACCCGTCATCACGGCACAACCGACCAATCAGGCGGTTTTGGAAGGAGCAACTGCGGCGTTCTCGGTCGCGGCCACCGGCGGATTGCCGCTGGCTTATCAGTGGCAGGACAATGGGACAAACCTGACCGACGGCGGCAACATCTCCGGTTCCACGACCACCAACCTGGTTGTCAGCGATGTGTCGGCAGCCGATGCGGGAACATACACCGTCGTTGTGACCAATCTCGCCGGCACGGTGACCAGCTCCAACGCGCTGCTGACAATCACTCCCTCGGCACCGGTCATTACATTGCAACCGGTGGATGAGACGGTGGTGGTGAAGGGCACTGCCCAATTCGCCGTGGTGGCGCTGGGCACCAAACCGCTCTCTTATCAATGGAGTTTCGATGGAACAAATCTTGTGGACGCAACCAATGCGACACTGACGCTTGCTGATGTTCAGTATTCCCAAGCTGGCGTTTACAGTGTGGCGGTTACAAACATCTATGGTTCGACGAACAGTTCGGAAGCCGTCTTAACGGTAATCCCCTGTGATCCGGCGCCACCGGGCATGGTGAGTTGGTGGGCTGGGGAGGGCAATGCCTACGACAGCATCGGCAACAACAGCGGGACATTGGTGGGTGGAGCGGGTTATGCGGCTGGAGAAGTGGGGCAGGCATTTTCTTTCAACGGCACGAGCAGCTACGTCTCGATTCCGGATTCGCCCTCGCTGGACTCGTTCACCAATTGCATCACGATTGAACTGTGGCTCAAGGCCGGTCAGACCAACGTCAATTCGGATTGGGAATCGGTGGTGTCCAAGGGGGGTGCCGCTTGGGAAATCCAAACCGCAGGGGGAGCCAAGACGGCCGGCTTTTACATGGGTGGCCCCAATCCCAGTTATGTGACCGGCAGCCGGAACGTGGCCGATGGACAATGGCATCATGTGGCTGCGACCTATGACGGGACGAACATCTGTCTTTATGTGGACGGGACATTGGACGTTTCGACGCCGGCGACGGGCAGTATTGTGCAGAACAGCTACCCGATGGGGATTGGATATAATGCAAAGGGATGCTGCGGTTCTCCAGCCTATTTCTACAACGGCATGGTTGATGAAGTTTCGCTTTATCACCGGGCGCTGACGGCTTCCGAAATCCAGGCCATTTATGCAGCCGGCAGCGGAGGGAAATGTTTTAACCCGACACCACCGACCATCGTGACTCAACCAACCAATCAGACAGCAGGTGTGGGAAGCGCGGTGACATTGGCAACGATGGCAACAGGCACACAGCCATTGAGCTACCAATGGAGCTTCGACACGACGAATGTCGTCGGGGCGACGAACGCGACGTTGACGTTGACCAACGTCCAACTCAACCAATCGGGTGATTATGCGATTCTGGTCACCAACAACTATGGTTCCATCTTAAGTTCCAATGCGGTATTGACCGTCACCGGTATTTCGCCGTTTATAACCATCCAACCCATCAACCAGACGGTTGTTGTTGGTGCCAACGCAACCTTCAGCGTGGCGGCGGGTGGCTCACCGCCGCTCTATTACCAGTGGAATTTCAATGGCACAAACCTCGTCGGCGCCACCAACTGCGCGTTGTTGCTGACCAACGTGCAAACCAACCAGGCTGGCACTTACGCCGTGACGGTAAGCAACGCGTTCGGTTGGATCGCCAGTTCCAACGCGGTTTTGACCGTCAATCTGATACCGTCATGTGACCCGGCACCTTCGGGTTTGGTTGACTGGTGGCGGGCGGAGGGGAGTGCCCATGACAGTATTGGGACCAACAACGGGACGCTGGGGAGCAGCGCTGGCTTTACCAATGGCATGGTGGGCCAGGCGTTCAGCTTCAACGGAACCAGCAGCAGCTACGTCTCGATTCCGGATTCGCCCTCGCTGGACTCGTTCACCAATTGCATCACGATTGAACTGTGGCTCAAGGCCGGTCAGACCAACGTCAATTCGGATTGGGAATCGGTGGTGTCCAAGGGGGGTGCCGCTTGGGAAATCCAAACCGCAGGGGGAGCCAAGACGGCCGGCTTTTACATGGGTGGCCCCAATCCCAGTTATGTGACCGGCAGCCGGAACGTGGCCGATGGACAATGGCATCATGTGGCTGCGACCTATGACGGGACGAACATCTGTCTTTATGTGGACGGGACATTGGACGTTTCGACGCCGGCGACGGGCAGTATTGTGCAGAACAGCTACCCGATGGGGATTGGATATAATGCAAAGGGATGCTGCGGTTCTCCAGCCTATTTCTACAACGGCCTGGTTGATGAAGTTTCGCTTTATCACCGGGCACTGACGGCTTCCGAAATCCAGGCCATTTATGCAGCCGGCAGTGGAGGAAAATGCCCCCCTTCCGCCCCGTTCATCGTCACGCAACCGACCAATCAAGCCGTGGCTTTGGGAAGCGCGGCAACATTAGCGGTGGCGGCCGGTGGAACAGCGCCCCTGAGCTATCAATGGAGCTTCAACGGCACAAACATCACCGGGGCCACCAACACCACATTTGCATTTGTTAATGTGCAGCTCACCAATGCGGGGACATATTCGGTCATGGTGACCAACATCTACGGTTCTGCGATCAGTTCGAATGCCGTGCTGACAGTGTTGACCCAACCGCCGAGCATCACCACCCAACCAACGAATCTGACCGTAACACTGACCAGCAACGCGACTTTCAGCGTCATCGCCTCTGGTTCGCCCGTTTTGAGCTACCAATGGTATTTCAACGGAACAAACATCATTGGGGCAACCAATACCTCGCTGACGCTGACCAACGTCCGATTGAATCAGGCGGGTGATTACACCGTCTGTGTGACCAACAATTACGGCTTCATTTTGAGTTCCAATGCGATCCTCGTGGTCAATCCCCTGCTTTACTTCATCTGGAATCAAATCCCATCGCCACGGTTTGTAAACACGCCCTTTGCCGTCGTCATTCAGGCGCAAAACCTGACCAATGGCATAGTCACCAATTTCACAGACAAAGTCGTTCTCCTGTCCACCAACGGCATACCAGTCTGTCCGTCGGTTTCCGGCAATTTCATCCAAGGCGTCTGGACTGGTGCGGTCGCCGTTGCCCAGACCGCGACAAACTTGGTGCTGCAAGCCACGGACAACCTCGGGGAATCTGGTCTGGCCAATCCGATCAGCATCCTCAACCTGCCAGCGCTGACAACCATGCCGGCGAGCAGCACCCTTTATATCTTCTGGCCAGCCAGCCCGTCAGGCTTCGTCCTAGAGACGACAACCGGACTTTCACCGGCCAACTGGGTCCCCGTCACCACACCGCCATTCCCAATTGGCAACCAAAACCTGCTGCCCATCCAGATGTCCGGAACCAACGCCTTCTACCGCCTGCGCTTCACCGGTCAATAAGCAAAGGACTTTTTGGTTTTGGGCACCGGGATGCGTCCGCGCCAAACCGCCGGCCCGGTGCAAAGCTGATTGGAATTTGCCGCGCCGTCAGACACAATAGCCCCATGCCGTCTGGTTTGGAACATCTGCCGCGCGTCAGCTTCATCATGCCGACGCTGAATGCCGAGGCCTTGCTCGACAACATTTTGTCGTCCATCGCACGACAAAGTTTTCCGCGCGACCGCTGCGAAATCATCCTCGCTGACGCGCACTCCACCGACCGCACGTGCGACATCGCCCAAAAATACGGCGCCATCGTCCTCGATGACGACGGCAAGAACATGGAGGAAGGCAAACGCCTCGCGCTCCAGCACGCCACCGGCGAATTCATCGTCTTCGTGGACGCCGACAACGAAATCACCCACGCCGACTACATCGAGCTGGCCGTGAAGGCGCTTGCCGCCAATCCGCAGGCGCTCGGCGTCGAGAGCTATTATCTGCCGTCGCCGAAAATGAGTTCGTTCTGCGCCTACATCACGCACCTGCTGCACATCAGCGACCCGATCGCCTGGCTGATGAGCACAAACCCGCGGCTCGTCGCCCGCGAGGGCGAGATCGAACGCTGGACGCTCCCGGAAAATTCACTTTCGTATCCGCTTGGCGCGAACGGCTTTGTTTATCGCCGCGCGGATTTGGAATCCGTGAAGGCCGGCGAACATTTTCAGGACACACACGCGGCGTTGCACCTCATGCGCGCGGGCAAACGCGAGTGGCTGCGCGTCCGCGGACGCGGCGTTCATCACTATTACGTCCAGACGCTTTGGGGGTTTGTGAAAAAACGCCGCCGCGCCACGGTGCATTTTCTTCAGGTGCAGGAGGAGGCAAAAACAAACTGGATGAAGGAAAAGCCGCCGGTGCCGCTGTGGCTGGCGGGAATTTACTGCGTCACGTTCCTCGGTCCGCTCTGGCACACGCTGCGCGGGCTGGTTCGCGACCGCGACGCGCGCTGGCTCTGGCACCTGCCGGCGTGCCTCGGCAGCGTGCTCGGCAACGCATGGGGCGTCTGGACCTACAAAACGCGGCATGGCGAAAAAAATCTGGTCGCGAAGCTGAAGCCGGAACAAACTTTGAAATAAATGGGAAACCGCATCGAACATTTCGGCCGCGCGGACGGCCAGCCGCTGGTCAGCATCATCGTGCTGAATTGCAACGGCGCGAACTGGTTGCCGAAATGTTTTGAATCCATCAAGGCGCAGACGATTCTCAACCAAATTGAGACGGTCATGGTGGACAACAGTTCCACCGATGACTCGGTCGCCGTCGCCCGGAAATTGCTGGCGGATTTCCCGTCGGCTTGCATCGTCTACAACTCGGAAAATCTCGGCTTCTGCGAGGGCAACAATTCCGGCGCGCGCGCGGCAAAAGGCCGCTGGCTTCTTTTTCTGAACAACGACACCTGGCTCGAACCGGATTGCATGGAAAAGCTGATTGCCGGAACCGAAAAGCTCGGCGCAGCCGCCTCCACGCCGCTGGTTTTGAATTATCCGGACAATTCGTATCAGGATTTCGGCTTTTTCGGCTTCGACCTTTTTGGTCTGCCCAGCCCGTCCGCAGTGGCAACTCATACCAGGGAAATTTTCATTGCCGGCGGCTGTTCCTATTTGATCCGCGCCGATGTTTTCAACCAGCTTGGAATGTTCGATGCGGAATATTTCATCTACTCCGACGACGCCGACTTGTCCTGGCGCGTGTGGATCGCCGGCTACAAAGTCGCCGGCATTTTTGAGGCGAAATTGCACCATCGCGGCGCGGCGGGCGTGAATCCGTCCGGCGGAATCACGACCGTGGAATTCCGCACGAACGACCGGAAGCGGTTCCTGACAAACCGGAATTGCCTCCTGACGTTGCTGAAAAACGGGCGGCACATTCTGCTGCTGGCAATCCTTCCGCTCCTCGCGCTGCTGTTTTTGGAATCGCTGGCCGGCGCGTTGCTGTTGCGGCGCTGGTCGTTTGCGCGGGCCAGTTTCTGGAGCGTGCTGCGCGACTGCTGGCGGCTGCGCGGGCATATCTGGCGGCAGCGGAAACAGACCGCTGCGTTTCGCAAGCGTTCCGATTTCTGGATGCTGCGCTTTTTCAAATTGCGATTGAACCGCTGGGACGAGGTGAAACGCTGGCAGAAACTCGGCCCGCCGCGCGTGGATGCGAAATGACCATCACATGACAAATCCGGGGAAATTTGATCTGGCCGTTTGTTACCGCATTTATCCGGGTGTGTCGCGCGACCCGATTTTTGGATTCAAAGACAAACTGGCGCTCGCGCGGCTTAATTTGGAAACTTTCAAGGAAGGCATCGGCGATCTAAAAATCAAACTGTGGGTGCTGCTCGACAATTGTCCGCCAGCCTACATAGAACTGCTCAAATCCATTTTTCCAGAAACACCGATGGAACTGATTCCGCTTGGCGGCGAAGGCAACAGCGCAACCTTCATCCGGCAGGTGGAAATTTTGAGCACACAGACTGATGCCGGTTTGGTTTATTTTGCAGAGGACGATTATTTGTATCTGCCGCATTCGCTGGAACGCGCGGTGAATTTCATGCGGCACCATCCCGAAGCCGACTTCGTGACGCCTTACGACCACGCGGACTTTCATTCAAAGTTCGTCCACCAATTTCGCGGACCGGAAATATTCGAAGATGGCTGCCGCTGGCGGACGGTTGCTTCTACCTGCCTAACCTTCATGGCACGGCGCGAGGTGGTTGCGGAATCCGCAACCGTTTTCAAAACCTATGTGAAAAACTCCGATCTCGGCATTTGGATGGCGCTGACGAAAAAGCGCGTCTGCAATCCGTGGTCATGGATCAGAAGCCTGGGCGACGGGTTGTATTTTCCCGCCTCACACGCGCTGGCGTGGCGCCATGCCTGGCGGCAAATCCTTTTCGGCAAGCGGCGGAAATTGTGGTCGCCGGAACCCGCGCTTATCACGCACATGGAAAACAGCGGCCTGGCGCCGGGCGTGGATTGGGAAAGGACTTTTGGCGCGCGGGCAGAAGCATTAAAGGTCGGCCATTTAACGGCTGTTTAACCGTGCGGGGTGCGCAATGGAGTGGGGCAGATGAAATGTCCGTTACTGTTGTTAATCAGTAGATTCAACGGGCCAGCCAGTGGTTACCTCTGCCTGTTTGATTTGTTCGCCATGAAATACAGCAGCGGCACCAGCACCGGCGCCGTGAACATGGAGATCAAACTGCCCGCCATCAGCGCGATGGCCAGTCCTTGGAAAATCGGGTCGGACAGAATCACCGACGCACCTGCCACCACCGCCAGTGCCGTGAGCATGATGGGCCGGAACCGCACCATGCCCGCCTCCACCACCGCATTCGCCAGCGGATGGCCTTCCGCCAGCCGCAGTTCGATGAAGTCCACCAGGATTATGGAATTGCGCACCACAATGCCCGCGCCGGCCATGAAACCGATCATCGAGGTCGCCGTAAAAAAAGCGTGCAACATGGCGTGCGCCGGCAAAACGCCGATGAGCGAAAACGGAATCACCACCATCACGATCAGCGGCGTGAGAAACGATTTGAACCAGCCGACCATCAAAATGTAAATCAGCACCAGCACGGCCGCGAACGCCATGCCGAGATCACGGAAAACTTCAATCGTGATGTGCCATTCGCCATCCCATTTCATCGAGGGCTGCTGGTCGGTGAACGGCATGTGGTAGTTGTAAATTTTCAACGGCGAGCTGTCGCCGCCGAATTCGCGCGTGTCGAGCTTCGCCAGCGCCTGGTTCATTTTCAAAATCGCATACACCGGGCTTTCCACCGCGCCGGCCACATCGCCGATGACGTAGGTGACCGGCATGAGATTTTTGTGGTAAATGCTCTTGTCAATGAGGGTGTGCTTGACCGTGACCAGTTCGCGCAGCGGCACCAGCGGCGAAGCGGCACCGGCGGTCAGCGGTTCGGGCAGCGCGTTGGCGTCGCCGGAACGCACCCCGAGCGCGAGCAATTCCTCCGGGTGGCTGCGGCTGGCGAGCGGCAGTTGCAGGACGATGTTCACGTCCTCCTTTTCGCGCGGAACGTGCAACAAATCCACCGACTCGCCGCCCACGGCGATCTTGAGCGTCTGCGAAATCGTCTCCGCGCTGATGCCATTCAACGCCGCCTTTTCCTTGTCTATCACAAACTCGTCCTTCGGCTGGTCGGCTTCGATATACCAGTCCGTGTCCACGACGCCGGGCGTGCCGTGAAAAACATCAATCACCTGGCGCGCCAGCGCGAGGCGGTTCTGCTCGGTCGGCCCGTAAATTTCGGCAACCAAAGTTTGCAGCACCGGCGGGCCGGGCGGCACTTCGGCCACGGCAACACGAGCGCCGAATTTCGCGGCGATTTCCGCCACGCGCGGGCGCACTCGTTTGGCAATGTCGTGGCTCTGCGCCTTGCGCTCGCTTTTCGGCACGAGGTTGATTTGCAAATCCGCCACGTTTGCGCCGCTCCGCAGGAAGTAATGCCGCACGAGGCCGTTGAAATTGAACGGCGATGCGACGCCCGCGTAGATCTCGTAGTCCGTCACCTCCGGCTCGGTGCGGACAGCGGCGGCGATTTCGCGGGCGCATTGCGCGGTGCGTTCGAGCGAGCTGCCTTCCGGCATGTTGAGGATGATCTGAAATTCGCTCTTGTTGTCGAACGGCAGCATCTTCACCTTCACCCAGCCGACGCCGACGAGCGTCATCGAAGCCAGCAGCAACACGACGAGCGCGGCGAGAAATTGATGACGCCGTTTCGCGCTGGCGATGAGCGGCGTCATCAATCCGCGATAGATCCGGCCAAAGAAATTTTCGCTCATAGCTTCACGATCCGGTGCGTGACTGTCGAGCGCGTGAATTTTCCTCCGCCATTGCAAAATGCGGATGGCCGCCCACGGCGTGACGATGAAGGAAATCGCCAGCGAGAACGCCATCGCCGCGCTCGCGCCAATCGGAATCGGTCGCATGTAAGGCCCCATCAGGCCGCCGACAAAGGCCATCGGCAGCACGGCGGCAATGACGGCGAACGTCGCCAGAATGGTCGGATTGCCGACTTCGCTGACGGCTTCGATGGCGACGGTGACGCGGCTGCGTCCCTGGCTTTCCCGCAGATGAAAATGGCGCACGATGTTTTCCACCACGACAATCGCGTCGTCCACCAAAATGCCAATGGAGAAAATCAGCGCGAAAAGCGTGATGCGGTTTAGTGTGAAGCCGTAGAGGTAAAAGACCAGCAACGTCAGCGCGAGCGTCGCGGGAATCGCCAGCAGCACGATGAGTGATTCGCGCCAGCCCAGCGCCAGCAGAATCAGGAACGACACGCTCACGACGGCGAGCAGCATGTGCCAGAGCAGTTCGTTGGATTTGTCCTCCGCCGTCAAACCGTAGTTGCGCGTGACCGTGACCTGCACGTCGGACGGAATGATGTAGCCCTGGAGCGTGGCAATTTTCTTCAGCACCGCGCTGGCCACCGTGATGGCATTTGCGCCGGGTCGCTTGGCGAGGCTCAAGGTCACGGCCGGTTCTTCGGCGGAAATTTTATTCGCCGCGCCGGAGCCGAAGAACACATACTGGCTCGGTTTTTCTCCGCCGTCCACGATGTCCGCCACGTCGCGCAAATAAACCGGTTTGCCGGAATAGACGCCCACCACCACATTGCCCACGTCCGGGGCATTCCGCAGAAATGCGCCGGTTTCCACGATGATGTCATGGTTGTCGCTCGTCAGGTCGTCGGCGGAATACTGTTTGTCCGCCTGCTGTAACATCGGCACCAGGCCGGCGGGCGAAAGATTTCGCGACGCGAGTTTCACCGGGTCCAGCAGCACGCGCACCTGCCGGTGCTCGCCGCCAATGATGGTCGTCGCGGCGACTTGCGGAACCTGCTTCACCGCGTCGTCCACCTGCGCGACGAGCCGGCGCAACGTGAGATGATCGTAATGCGCGCTGTGGAACGTCAGACACAAAATCGGCACATCATCAATGGACCACGCCTTGATGAGCGGCTGCGAAACGCCGTGCGGAATTTTGTCGTAATTCGATTGCAGCTTCTGATTCAACTTCACCAGGCTGCTGTCCATGTCCTCGCCGACTTTGAACCGGACAATCACGAGCGACTGGCCTTCGCTCGAAGTAGAATAGATGTATTCCACTCCGGGAATTTCCCAGAGCAGCTTTTCCATCGGGCGGGTGACGCGCTCCTCGACTTCCTTGGCGCCGGAGCCGGGCATGGTGACCAGCACGTCCACCATCGGCACCTTGATTTGCGGTTCCTCCTCGCGCGGCAGCATCACCACGGCAAACACGCCGAGAAGCAGGGACGCGATGACGATGAGCAAGGTCAGCTTGGAATCAATAAACGTCCGCGCGATGCGGCCGGCGATGCCGGGGTGCGCTTCCGGTGAATTGTCTGTGCTGGCTTTCACGGTTTGAGAGTCACCGGTTGTCCGTCCATCAAGGTTGTCGCGCCGTCGGTCACCACCTGTTCGCCGGAATCCAAGCCGGAAACCACTTCAACTTCGTTCGTAACGTGCGCCCCGGTTTTGACGAGGCGCAACTGCGCGTGCCGGTTCACAACCACAAAAATAATTTCCATCTGCCCGCGCTGGATCACGGCAGAAACGGGAACATGGATCGCGCTGACCTCGCCGATGGGCACGGCAACGCGGCCAAATTGTCCCGACCGCAGCCCTGGCGTGACCGGCAAATCCAGTTTCACCAAAAACGTGCGGCTGTTCGGGTCGGCGGCGGGCGACATTTCGGCGACGACACCTTCAAGCTCGTTGGTAACGGAGGCGATGCTCATGGCGAGCCGGTCGCCAAGCTTCACATTGCCGATGAGCGCCGCCGGCACGTCGGCTTCGAGGCGGAGCGTGGCGGGATTTTCCATTTGCAGCAGTGTTTTGCCAGGCGCGGCCTGGTCGCCCACATCGGCGGACTTGCGGGTGATGACGCCATTAAACGGCGCGACGATTTTGGTGTAGCCGAGCATCGTTTTCGCCTCGGCCTCGGCGGCGGCGGCCATGCGGAACTTCGATTGCGCGCTGTCAAACTCCGACTGTGAAAGGATTTTTTGCGCCATCAAATTGCTGGCGCGCTTGAAATCGCTCTCGGCCTGCTGCCGCGCGGCGGCGGCCTGGTCCAGCCGCGATTGGATTTCGTGCGCATCGAGTTGGACGAGCCATTCACCGTTCGTCACCATCTGGCCGGGCACGACGAGCATCTGCTCGATGCGCCCGCTCACCTTGGACTCGATGGCCGCGCTCAATTTCGGGCGCACCGTGCCGACGACGGCCTCCGTGGCCACGCGCGATTTGCGTTCGGCGGTTTCGGCGCGGACGGTGGCGGATGGCGGTGCCGTTTGATTTTGCTCCGGCGCTTTGTGGCAGCCGGAGAAAAATGGACCTGCCGCGACGAGAATGGGAAGCAGAAGGCGTTTCATGGAAAACACAACTCTGTCACGAACAGCACGAACCGCCAGATTTTTTTTCGACGCAGCCGCAAGAGCCGCCCATGCCGAGTTTTTTCAGCACCATTTCCAGCGGGCAAAAGTTCGTGAAGGACGATTGCAGCAGGTTGAAGCCGACAAACGCGGCGCCCCAGAGCCAGTAGGCGCTTTGGTAATGCGCGAGCAGCAGGCTGGCGAGGATGAACGTGCCGGCAAACCGGCGGACAAGCAGGTGCATTTTCATACGCTCATACCGAGCCGCGAGAACCGGAAAAGTTACAATTAATCCACTCGCCCAGTCAGTCAATCCACGGAATGAATTGCTGCACGCACCGTTCATAAGCCGTGCTGGACAGAACCGTTACTCGTGTCGGCGGGCGAGAATTTGCACCACCGCGCCGCGCCCGGTATGACCATCGCCTTCGATGACATCGCGTTCAATTTCGCGTCCGATCAGCAATTCCAATCCTGCGAGTTCTTCATGCAATTCCGCCAGCGACATGAGCAGTTCAGGCGATTTTGGCCCGCCGGTGTCAAAAGCCAGTTGCGCCGGTGTGTAGGCTTCGAGCAAAAACATGCCGCCGGGACGAAGGCCTGTCACCACTTGAGCGTGAATCCGGCGACGCAGCGGCGGCGGAAGATGCGCGAAAATTGAAACGATTCCCGCCCATGCACCGGGTTTGATGTCAAAATAGTCCAGGTCGGAAACAACCGTTTCAATTTCAACGCCGTGTGCCACCGCGAGTCGCAGGGCTTTGGCCAAACCGGCTTCCGATTGATCCACCGCCGTCACCTGATGGCCGAGCGTCGCGAGGTGAACGGCGTTGCGTCCTTCGCCTTCGGCGAGACAAAGCGCCGGCCCGGCGGGAATCTGTGAAGCCATTTCCGCCACGAAAGCATTCGGCCTTTCGCCGAAAATGTATTGTGGCGCGGCGTAGCGGTTGTTCCAAAATTTGGCGTCCATGATTCAGGTTGTCAGTTTCAAAAGGAGAATGGCGAGCAGCGAGGCAATGCTGACAAACAGCCACAATGTTAATCCCGTCACCACCGTTCGCCAACCAACCGCCCGCAACGCGCGGAGCGAAAGCGACGTGCCGATCAGGAACAGCACGAGAATCATGCCCCGGCGCGCGATTTCCGAAAGTTGCGGCGACCAGGTCGAAATGACCGGCACATAACTCCGCAGCAGCGAGGCCAGCAGAAAAAATCCGATAAACCACGGCACGGCAATTTTGAAATGTTTGTTTCGCCGGGAAACTTCCGCGCTCGCCGGTTTCCGCCGGGCAACGCCGAAGGCCAGTGCGAGCGTCAGCGGCACGATCCAGAGCGTGCGCGACAGTTTGACCGCCGTGGCGGTCGTCAATGCGTCCGGCCCATAGCTCATGCCCGCGCCGACCACCGAGGAAATATCGTGGATCGCCACGCCCGCCCACAGGCCGAATTGGGCCTGGCTCAAATGCAGCAAATGACCGGTGAGCGGAAAAACATAAAGTGCGACGGCGTTCAACAGGAAAATCGTGCCGATGGACACGGCGATTTCCGCTTCCGAAGCACCGATGACCGAACTCACGGCGGCGATGGCCGAGCCGCCACAGATGGCGGTGCCAACCGAAATGAGCGTGCTGGTTTTGCCGTCGAGCGCGAGCTTGCGCCCCAGCCAGTAACCGAGCAACAGCGTTGCCCCGATGGTGGTGGCGGCAAACACCGAGCCATTGAGTCCCAAACGCAGCACCATCGGCAAATTCATGCCAAAGCCCAGCAACACCACGCAAATTTGTAACAGGCATTTGGTGACGTGGTGATTCCAATGGGCGAACGGATGTCCGATCAAAAGCGCAAACAAAATGCCCGCCACCAACGCGGTTGGCGGTGACGTCCACAGCATCAGACAGATGACCACAAACGCCAGCGCGAAGACTTTGGCGCGGTGACCGGGACCGGCCATCGGTTTCGGGCGTTGGTGGTCGCTTTTCATTTTGTCGGCTGGAACTGCATTCATGTTGGCCGCAGCAGTTCGGCGGCATACGCCACGCAGGTTTCGCACGGATGCACTTTGGCCGCGCGCAGTTCCCGGCAGTAGCGCGAGCCGAGCCGCGCGGCGAAATTTCGCTTCAATGCTTCCGCCCGTCCGGGTGCGACCATGCAGGCCGCGTGCAAAGCACCGCAGAGTCCGTCCGGTGCCCGGCCACCGCCAAACGGTTTGAGATCTGCAAGCGCGATGGACGTGTCGCCGGAAACTTCGCGCCAGGCATGAAGCACGGCTTGGGCGCAGTTGAGCCGTTCCGGCGGCTGCCGGAAAACTTTCAGGGCGTGTTCTCTCATAAAAGGAATGAGCCGCGAGCGTCTTAAAAGTTACAAAGGCAGATGGATTTGCCATGTCAACGTAGTGTTAACCTCGTTGTGCAGCGTGCTGATGGTGTTCGCTTATGGCGAAGGGGACTCATGTGAGCGCGTCCGGTCTTCATAATCGGTTGACAAGCTTAAGATAGTTATGAACAATAGTTCATAACAAGTTTATTTATGGCCCGACCAGTCAACCGGCGCTCAATTGAAAAACCTCCCATCATGGAGGGGTTTAAGCCGTTTGGCATTCCAATGCGCGATCTGGAATCGGTCATTTTGCTTTTCGAGGAGTATGAGGCCGTGCGCTTGGCGGACTATTTGGGGCTCTCCCATGAGGAGGCATCCCAGCAGATGAAAGTGTCCCGCCCCACCTTCACTCGCGTCTATGAAAAGGCCCGGCGAACTCTTTCGACTGCCTTGGTGGAGGGGAAAGCCCTTTTAATTGAAGGCGGCAATTACCAGACAAACGATTGTTGGAATCGGTGTGAACGGTGCTCCAAACTTTTTGTCTGCTCTGACGAAAAGGCCGCGTGCCCGTTCTGTCACCGATCCACCGTGCGGCGTTTGAATCCCGATCCATCCGCGAACGAAACCAACGGTTTTTGCATTTGCACCCGATGCCACACCAAGATTGCCCATGTGCGGGGCAAGCCTTGCCGGGAGAGTCAATGTCCATCCTGCGGAGCCAGAATGGTCCGCGAGAACTGTCCATCAACAAAAACAAAAAACGAAAGCTGAAAAATGAGTATCTTAATTGCGGTTCCCACCCGGCTCGACAACACCGTAGATGACCATTTTGGTCATTGCCGGCAATACAGTCTGTTTACGGCCGATGATCAAACCGCCGTGCAGGAAGCCGGGATTCTGCCTTCGCTCACGGGCTGCGGATGCAAGTCCAATATCGCAGTGGTTTTGAAGGCCAAGGGCGTTTCGATTCTCTTGGCGGGCAACATGGGTGCCGGAGCGGTGGATGTTCTCCAGCGCCAAGGAATCGAAGTCCACCGTGGTTGTTCCGGTGACGCCCGCAAAGCCGTGGAGACTTTTCTTGCCGGCGAATGGAAAGACTCCGGCTTGACCTGTGCCGCGCATCATCACGAGGACGGCCACCAATGCCCTTCTCAATGAAGCCAACCCCGCTTGCGTCTGACCTCGCTCAAATTCATTTGGTGAATAATCAGACCGAGGCGCATCCATTTTGCTTTGTGTGCAGCGGCTCAAACCCGATGGGGCTGGCGCTGCGCTATGAGCCGCAGACGGATGGCAGTGTGAGTGCAAAATTTCTGGGTCACAGTGCGCTGGAAGGTTATTCCGATTTGCTGCATGGCGGTGTGATCGCCGCGATGCTCGACGGCGCAATGACCAACTGCCTCTTTGCGCGCGGCATTTGCGGTCTCACGGCGGAATTGAAAGTGCGCTACCATGAAAGTGTCGCCGCATCCGAAGAAGTATTTTTACAAGCCTGGCTGGAGGACGACGCGCATGAGCTTTTTCAATTACGCGCGGAACTGAAACAGGGCGGCGCGGTCAAGACCAGCGCCACCGGCAAATTTATCAAACAACATGAGTGAAACCATTCGCGTCACGGCGCTCGTCGAGAACAGCGTCCATCGCCAGGGGCTGCTCGCGGAACACGGACTCTCATTTCACATTCAATGCGGCGAACGCAGCCTTCTGTTCGACACCGGCCAGACCGACTTGGCGGTGATCAACGCGAAAACCTTGCGGCTACCGCTTGACCGGGTGGAAGCCATTGTGTTGAGCCACGGCCATTACGACCACACCGGCGGAGTGACAGCGATCCTTGACGTTGCGCCCGAGGCGCGGGTTTATTTGCACCCCGCCGCTTTTGAGAAAAAATTCAGTCAAAACTCCGGCCAGTTACGCTCCATCGGCATGAGCGATTGCGTGGCGCAGGCCGTTCGCCATCACGCGGGCGGATTCGTCGAAACACCGGGGCACACCGAGATCATCGAAGGAATCTTTGCCACCGGCGAAATTCCGCGTGCGAATAGTTACGAAGACACTGGCGGCGCATTTTTTCTGGATGCGGTAGGCACAAAGCCCGACCCGCCTGTGGATGATCAGGCGCTGGTGATTGACCTTGGCCGTAGCGTCATTTTGCTGCTGGGCTGCGCTCATTCTGGCGTGGTCAACACGCTGGATCACGTCCGGCATCTGACCGGCGGAAAGCCCGTGCGCGCCGTGATTGGCGGTATGCATCTGGGTTCAGCGGGTGAGGAACGCATTCAGCAAACCATCGCCCGACTGCGCGACGCCCAACTGGAAATTCTTGCGCCAGCCCACTGCACCGGTTGGCCGGCGACGGCCAAATTGTGGCAGGCGTTCCTGGACATTTGCCGTCCCGCCGGCGTCGGGACCGTCTTTGAATTCAAACGGGATTAGCCTCTGTCATCCAGCAACAAATCCATCGCTTCAAGCAATGCCGCCGTTGACGCGAAGATTTTGGCCGGTGACCCAGCCAGCGGCGTCAGACGCGAGGAAGGCCGCCACGTCGGCGATTTCCGCTGGTTGGCCCAACCGTCCCAATGCCGCCGCTTGGGCGAACTGTTTGATCTGTTCCGCCGTTTTGCCAGCCGTGAACAATTCGGTTTCCGTCGGGCCGGGTGAAATCACATTGACCGTGATGCCGCGCGGTCCCAGTTCTCCCGCGAGCGAGCGCGTCAGTTGCTCCACCGCGCCCTTGGTGGCGACATAAGCCGCATAGTTCGGCATCATCCGCGCCGTCGTGGAACTGGAAACATTGATAATGCGCCCGCCTTCGGCCAGGTGCGTGGCGGCTTGCTGGCAGGCGAAAAACACCCCCTTCACATTCACCGCAAAAATCCGGTCGAACTCCGCTTCGGACACCGCGCTGACCGGTTTGGTGACCATGAGTCCGGCGTTGTTTACCAAAATGTCCAGCTTCGCGAAGCGCGCGATGGTTTCATCAAACAAACGGACGACTTCGGCCACGCGCCCGACATCAGCCTGGATGGCAAACGCCTTCCCGCCGGAGGATTCAATTTCGCCCACGAGTTTGCGTGCCTCGTCGGCGCTGTGCTCATAGTTGATGACTACGGCCGCGCCTGCCCGGCTCAAGCGTTCGGCAATCGCGCGCCCGATGCCGCGCGTTGCGCCGGTGACCAGTGCAACTTTTCGTTCCAGAGAAATGCTCATTTGCTCGAAGGTAATGAAAAAATCCGTCGCGGGCGACGAAATCAATTGCCTTTGGCTTGGCCCATGATTTCTTCAGCCCGGCCATACGAACCCAGATTGAAGGCGTTCGCGTAGCCCATGCCTTTCAATTTGCTTTTTGCCATGCCACTGCGCATCCCGCTCGCGCAGTGCAGCAGCAGCACCTGGTTTTTGTCCTTCACGCGCTTCAGCAGGGCGGTTTCAATTTCGTCCAAGGGAATGTTGATAGCGACGGGCAGATGACCGGAGTTGAATTCGCCGGGGCTGCGCACGTCAATCACCAGTGCGCCATTTTTCAATTTTTTAAGCGCGTCTTTGGCTGAAATTTGACCGGATTTTTTCATCATAAAAATGACCGCGACGACTGCCGCGATGATTAAAGTGGTTGTCCAATTCATAGGGTTAATCCTCGTCATCATCATCCGCTGCTTCACCAAGCTGTTTTCTGAAAAAAATTCTTCACCGGGCAATGGCCGGTGATGCCGGAGACAACCAAATACGCGCTCACCAGAAACGTCAGCAGCAGCCACCATTGACTGACCGTTTGCGACAGCCAGACGCTAATGAGAATCAGAGCGCCGGCCAGAATCCATACCAAGCTGTTCATGCAGGCATTGAGCCGCCGATTGAAAAAAAGTTACAAAACTTGTGCAGGCGGGGAAACTTGAAGCGAGATTCGGCAGAACCCGAACGGTTTGACGCCGGCAAAACGGCAATGAAATCACTTCGCGGGAAATTTTTCTTTCCACTTTTTGCGCAGCGTGTCGTGCATCTGTTCGCGGAATTGCAACGGCATCGCATACGGCTGGCCGTCCTTGTAGAGCGTGATGGTTTGGCGGATGTTGTCCACGACCACCTGGCAGGGATTGCAGCCCGCCATGTGCTTCTCGAACTCGACGCAGACAGCCGGGTCAACCGTGCCATCCACATATTCGTTCAACATCGCCAATAGTTCTTCGCACTTCATGGTATTTAGCTCTTCGATGACCGAGCCATGAGCCGGTCAAAAGTTACAAGGTTTCTGGTAAAAAGAGTTTTCATTCGTGATGGTGATGCGACCGGATCAACTGTCGCGCCGGATCGCCCAACACGCGGGTCAAATCCTCTCGCAATTGCAGCCGGGCGCGGAGCAGCCGCACCTTCACATTGCCCTCACTCAAATCAAGCGCGGCGGCGGTTTCTTTGACAGACAACCCTTCCACATCGCGCAGCAAAAATACCAGCCGATGCTTTTCATCCAGCCGCGTCAGCGCGTCATCCAGCAAACGGCGGACTTCATTGCGTTCCACCAGATGTTCCGGCGACTGCCGCCAATCGGCGATGAATTCCGGGTGCGGAATGGAATTCAAATCATCGGATGGCTCCGTCGCCTCTTCCAGGGAAACGGTGTTCAGCCCTTTTCGTTTGCGGATGATTTTGAGCGCTGCATGACTCGCGATGTGTAAAACCCATGTTGAAAAACTCGCTTCACCACGAAAGCCTTCAAGATTTTCCAGAACGCTTAAAAAAGTTTGCTGCGTCACATCCTCTGCATCCTGTTCTTGCCGCAACATCCGCACGGCCAGCCCATAGACCCGCTGTTCGTAACGGTAGGTCAACGCCTCGAAGGCGTCCAACTCGCCGGCTTTGGCTAGGCGCACCAACTCGGCATCGGGTGTTTCGGGGGTGAGTTGACTGGTCATGCAATTTGACAACCCGATTATATTTGCATACCAAGTTGCAACAAGCCGCAACTTTTTTAATCACGTCACCATGCTAAAAACCGCCTTATTTCAAAACATGACCGGAGTCGTCATTAAGTTGATGGCAGCGCGTTTTCGTGCATTGGGTGAGGTCAGCCAATCGCCACGTCTATGACCATGCGTAAGCTGCCAGTTGCCCCTTGCCGTTCAATCCGCTGGCGTTCGATTTTTTCCAAATCCCCAGCCGGAGCCTGGCGACGGCCAGCCTGTTGTTTTGAGCGAGCGGCGAATCAGCTTGCCCCGAACCCGAATTCGTGAGAAATAAATGCCCGGTGGCATGTAACGAATCAAATTTGCAAATAGTGTCTTTGACCAAAGGACTTTTGATGCTGCAAAGCGGTCATTCACATGAGAAGCATCAGATTGCAGTATCAGGAAGTTAATTTGCAGATTGCAAGACCTCGTTAAGTGCTTGTAAATGAACGAGCGGAAGGGTGGCTGAGTGGTTGAAGGCACCTGACTCGAAATCAGGCTTAGGAGCAATCCTAACGTGGGTTCGAATCCCACCCCTTCCGCCAGTTTTTCTAATTTTAATAATTAAAGTTTATGCTGATTGCAAAAGCTCGATCAGCACTCACGCTTTTTCTTTCGATTGGCCCCGGATTTTAGGAGTCTTGAACCAGTGAGTTCGCCAATTGAACAAAGACTAGCCGCCGCGCTCGCGGAATGTGAACAGTTGCGTGCTGAAAACCAGCAGCTTCGCGAACACCTAGGACTTCCACAGGCCGAAGCAGCGGCTCAATCAACCGACGACACCATTGAATTTAAGTCCATTTTGGCTAAAGTTACTTCTAAATCCAGTTCAGATGAAAAAGTGAAGTTGTTCCGCAGTCTATTTCGTGGACGCGATGATGTTTATGCGGCGCGCTGGGAAGGACGGAATGGCAAAACCGGATATTCACCCGCGCATCGAAAAATATGGAGCAATTTGTTTCAAAAGCGGCCCGACGAACCGAAGGAATACTTTCCGTTGACGGATCAAGTGATTCACGATCATCTCACCGGCAAACTGACGGCGGGGGTTTATCCGCTGCTGACGGATGAAACGTGCTGGTTTTTGGCTGCCGATTTCGACAAGACCACCTGGCAAGATGATGTGCGGGCATTTCTTCAAACCTGTGCCGATTGGAAAATTCCCGCCGGCCTCGAACGGTCGCGTTCTGGACGCGGCGGTCATGTCTGGATTTTCTTTGATGCGCCGCTGCCCGCCAACTTGGCGCGAAAACTTGGCGCAGCCATCCTCACGCGGACGATGGAGCGGCGTCACCAGCTTGGCCTCGATTCATACGACCGATTTTTTCCGAGCCAGGACACGATGCCGAAAGGCGGCTTCGGCAATCTCATCGCCCTGCCGTTGCAACACCTGCCACGCAGCCACGGCAACAGTGTTTTCCTCGACGCTGATTTTAATCCATATCCCGACCAGTGGGCATTCCTGTCGAGCATCCGGCGAATGTCGTTTTCCGAAATTGAAACGCTGGTGTGTGATGCCGAACACAGCGGTGAAATCATCGGTGTTCGGCGCAGTGTTACCGACGACGATTCAAATGAAGACCCGTGGACGCTGCCGCCGTCGCGGAAGAAAAAGGATCAGCCGATTCCCGGCCCACTGCCGCCGAGTGTAAAAATTGTTCGCAGCAACCTTGTTTATGTTGAAAAAGAAGGTCTGCCGTCCGCTGTGCTGAATCGCCTGCACCGGCTGGCTGCGTTCCAAAACCCGGAATTTTACCGGGCACAGGCGATGCGACTTTCCACGTTTGGCAAGCCGCGCGTCATCCGGTGTGCGGAGGAATTTCCAAAGCACATCGCCTTGCCGCGTGGTTGTCTCGATGAAATCACAGCGTTTTTCAAATCGCACAACGTTGCGGTTCAACTCGACGATCAGCGATTTGCCGGCAACCAGATTGAGGTGAAATTCCACGGCCAGCTTCGCTCCGAACAGCAAGCCGCCGCCAGTGCCATACTTGCGTCCGACGACGGCATTTTGTGCGCCATGACCGCCTTCGGAAAAACTGTCATCGCGGCATGGCTCATTGTCGCGCGGAAAGTGAACACACTTGTTCTCGTCCATCGGCGGCAATTGCTGGATCAATGGCGCGAGCGGCTCGCGGCATTTCTGAATCTGCCCATCAAATCAATCGGCCAGATCGGGGGCGGTCGGCGGCGAGCAGGTGGCATGATTGACGTTGCTGTCATTCAAAGCCTGAACCGCAAACAGGTTGTGGACGACCTCGTCGCAAACTACGGCCACGTTATTGTGGATGAATGTCATCACCTTTCAGCGGTGAGTTATGAACAGGTGTTGCGGCAGGTGAAGGCGCGTTACATCACGGGTTTGACGGCCACGCCGCAACGCAAGGACGGCCATCATCCCATCATCGTGATGCAATGCGGGCCGATCCGGCACCGCGTGGATGCCAAAGCACAGGCACTCGCGCGACCATTCAAACACCTAGTCATTCCAAGGCCGACCAATTTCCGATTGCCGCCCACTAACGACAAACCAGAAATGCATGCGCTTTATGCGGCATTGGCCGGGAACAAGGCGCGCAACGATCTAATCTGCGTTGACCTGCTACGCGCCATCAATGCCGGTCGCTCTCCCATCCTCCTGACTGAACGCACCAGCCAAATAGATGAATTTGCCGGGAGATTGAAGAATCTTGTCAAACACGTCATTGTGCTGAAAGGCGGCATGGGCGTAAAACAACGACGAACGATAGCCGAACAACTGGCGGCAATCCCGGATGACGAGGAGAGAATCCTGTTGGCTACTGGCCGCTACATTGGTGAAGGGTTTGACGACGCACGACTCGACACTCTTTTCCTGGCCATGCCGATTTCATGGCGCGGCACGCTGCAACAATACGTTGGCCGCCTGCATCGTCTGCACGACAGCAAACGCGAGGTCATCGTTTATGATTACGTGGACGGCTGCGTGCCGGTTCTGTCGGCGATGTATTCCAAGCGTGTGCGTGGCTATGAAGCAGTCGGTTATCAAATTCAAAATGGAGATTGATCAAGAGCTGCGGCCGGTATGGGCCGGTATGAGTGAAAAATCTGTTGCAATTTAATCCTCAAACGGATTAAGCACGGGCACTTCCGGGAAATCCTGTGTATTGCGCGTGACCACGGTCAATCCCCGGCTCAAGGCAATGGCGGCAATCTGCGTGTCTGGATAGCCGCGGGGGTTCTGTTTCAGAGTGGGACGCGAAACATATTCGCCCCACACTTGGGCCGCTTCCGCGTCAAACGGAACCACGGTCTCTCCGAACTCGAGGATAAAACGATCTATTTCCGCCAGCAAACGGACACGCTGCTCCTTGGGCGCGTTATGCGCCCCTTGGTATCGCTCGGCTACAGCCACACTGGGGACACCGCTGGCCATTTCATGCGCCAAAAGCCAGTTCAACACGCGGGCATTGGGTCGCGGCCTGGCGACTTCGGTAATGACGTTGGTGTCGAGAAGGAATCTCAAGCGGCCTCCACGGGCTGGTGGTCGCGCGGAGCGGCCGGCACACGGCCCAGACGGCGCAACGCCTGGATGAACCCGCCCTTTGCGGATCGTGTCAATTTGACCACACGCATGGAATCGCCATCGGCACGCCAATCGAGGACAGCGCCGGAGTCGAGTTCAAATTGTCGGCGCAATTCCCTTGGCACCACCGTCTGGCCTTTGGTTGTAATGGTGCTCGTCATGGTAAGAATTTCCAACTTTTGGTTCTGTTTTTCAAGCAGAAAGTGAAATAAACCATTCACCGCAAGAACATCCTACAGCAGTTTTAAGGCAGGCCAAAACTGCTTGCTTGGTCTTGTTCGGCCATGTTCCCAATTTTTGAAAGTTCCCAAGCTAACGCCCAGTTTTGCGGCCAAAACATCCGAGGAAAGATTTGATTTCAGCCGGTATTTCGTAAGTAATTCTGCCAGTGTTTGTGGGCTGTTTTGGTGGGGTGGCGAATCCACCCTTACAGCCTTGATCACCAGATGGCAAAAAGGGTTCAGAAATGGCCCCTTCCGCCAGTGTTTTGTGGAGATGATAGCGATTGACTTTTGGGGACAGATTGGGGGCGCTTTTTCGCATGAAAACGCAATCGTCTCCCAGCCCCGTAAGGCCGCTCGTCAAAAAGCGCGGCAACGTCACCGTCGGAATTTACGCGAGCAAAAACCACGTCAACGGAACGAACTACCACCAATTCACCCTCGCCTGCTACGACGTCGCGAAGCGGGTCAAGAAACGCTTCTCGAACTTGAAGGCCTGACCACCAGCAACCGCACCAAGCTCAACGAACTCCACAGATGATCTTCCGGCACTACCGCGAACTGACCACCGAGGACGAATCGAGGAAATGGTTTGGCGTTAGCCGGAGCCAATGCCGGCTGCCCCTTGAGTTTATGGGCGGTTTAAGTTATACAGTGATTATCGAGTTTGCGGAGCTGCTCGCCTGTCGGCGTGGCTCAACCTCGGATTGTTAGGCCGCTTTACTATGCGCAACATCATTCCTCAATTTATCAAATCCATACGGATGGTCCGCTTCTGCGGACTCGTTGCAAGTGTGGTGTGCATTGGCATCTGCGCAGCAGACAGCGCGATCAATGCCGCTTCCGCAGCGGGCGCGCCGGCAAGACTGGTGATCGTCAATGCGGTCTACGGCAATTTTTCCGATCCGGCGGCCACCACCAACGTCACGAAGACGGTCGCCGCGATGGTGAATGATAACGCGCTTAATTTCCACATAGACAACGAGGCTTTTGGCGCCGACCCTGCCGAAGGCCTTCCCAAGGAGCTCAAAGTGGATTACACGATTGATGGCGTAGCCGACACGAAGACCGCCCTTGAAGGCAGCCGCTTGAGAATTTCAGCCAACCCTCCGGTCCCGCCCAAAAAATCCCGGCTGGTCATCGTCAAGGCGGCTTATGGCGACCTGCCCTATGGCCAGGCCCGCGACGTCGCCGCCGACCTCACGGACATGATTGAAAACGACGGCCTCGATGTGACGGTGGACGATAATACCTTCGGCGACCCGGCGTTCGGCAAGACCAAGGAGCTTCGCATTGATTACAAGTTCGACGGGAGGGAAAAATCCATCACCGTTCAGGAAGGCAAGACATTGAAAATTTCCGCTCGCATCGAGCTGGCGGAGATTCACAAGCGGATTTTCTTTTTCTCTCTCTGGATTATCTCCGGCATCCTCGCCATTTCCGCCGTCGTGGTGACTGTGGTGCTGCTGACAAGAAAATGGAAGAAATGAAGGCACCGCTCTCGGCACCCCACCATAAGCAATGAGAGCAGTCAAAATCCCCAAAAACAGCCTGCGTTGGTCGCGGGCAAGTAACCAAATGACAAATCCCAAGTAATATCTGAAACCGGCCCATTCTGGGGCCAATAAAATTTATGGCTGAATTTCAATTCTCCTGCCCGCAATGCGGCCAGCAAATCCAGTGCGACAACGGCTATTCGGGAACGCAAATCAACTGTCCGGCCTGCCATCAGGCCATCCTCGTGCCGCAAGTGCCTCGTGCCGCCGGCGCAGTGCCTGCTGTGGCGAGGTCGCAGACATTGCGAAATGTTCTGGTCATCGCCGCCTCGGCGATTGTTCTGGCCGGTTTTGGCTGGTTTGGATGCTTGATCAACAAGTATGAACATTTGCCTTCGGGCTTGGTGGCTTCATGGCCGGCTGATGGGAATGCCAAAGCCAGGGGCGGCGAGCATAATGGCATATTGTCCGCCAGCGGAGTCACTTTCGCCCCGGGCAAGGTGGGGATGGGTTTCCAGCTCGATGGAACCAACGGTTATGTGAAGATACCCGATTCGACCGCGCTCAAGCCGATAAAAGTCACCGTGGCGGCGTGGGTCTGGCTGGATCCCAGCGCCCCGGTGGATCACGGCGGTGAAGCAATCATCTTCAAAAAAAACACCGCGAGCGCTTTTTTTGAAGGCTACAGCCTTATCAAGGATCACGTTGATAATGCTGATGGAACTGGCACGGATCGGTTTGGATTTATCATCTCCAGCCACGGCAAACAGGTTATACTGCATTCCACCACGGTCGCACAACGCGGCGTTTGGTATCATGTGGCGGGAACCTATGACGGCAGCAAGTCAACCCTCTGGGTCAATGGCGTGGCGGAGGACTCGGCCACGCCGGGATTTGCCTTGGATTACGGCAGGGATCCGGTTTACATCGGCACCACCGGCACCTGGTCGCCGTATTTATGCATGTTTGCGGGCATCATTGACAGACCATCCATCTACAACCGCGCCTTGAGCGCCCATGAAATCAAACAAATCTATAACGCCGCAAAATGATGTTGGTGGCATCGCTGGTGTAAACCGCCAAAAAGTTCCAACTTCTTGGCTTGCAGTTTTTCTTCCGCCGCCGCCCAGGCCTGCGGATTGTAGACCTCGCGATATTTCAGCAGGTGCCAGAGGATGCGCGCCAGCTTGTGCGCCATCGCGGTGATCGCTTTGGGCGTGCCCAGTCGCGCTTTCCAGCGCCGGAAGCAATCGCCCAAGTAAGTCTTACTTTGCCAGAGTGCCTGTGCTGTGCGGCCCGCCGCAACGTCTCCGCCGCCGGGCTTTTGACTGCGCGCGTCTTGACCGAAATCACCCGTCCGCCCGTAATCCGGTTGTCCGGACAGAGTCCCAGCCACGAGGTAAAACACTTCACCTTCGGAAATCGCCGCACAAAGTCCGGCCCCAGTTCGCCACACAAGACCAGCGCCGTGCTGACTTGCAACCCCGGCACCTGCGTCAACTCCACGCCGGTGATGGGCTTGCACATTTCCGGTCCGCCAAGTCGAGACGGGGCCGCCCGATTCGCGATGTGAATTGACAATTTTTCCCATGCTGTATTAATAGACAAACAGTCATGAACAAGTCGTGCAACCAGCGGGGCGGGGCGGAGCAATGGGCGGGCTTCATCATTTTGCTTTGCCTCGCGGGCATTGCGGCGGCTGTCTATCACCGGCAATTTTCCTTCAATCCCGCCGTGCTCGCCGCCGCCACGGTCGCGCCCGAAGCGGCCAAAACCGCCGCCGCGCCGGCGTCCGGCGAAGCGGCACCAGCCCTGCCGCCGGAACTCACGGTGATGAGCGCGCCGGAAAATTTCGGGCCGGACGACGTCTACAACAAAATTGACGGCAAGGCGGATTTGTATCTCACCGCCGGGTTCGTCCACATGACCTGCCAGCGGTTTGCGCTCAAGGCGACCAACGACGACTGGATGGAATGGTTCGTCTACGACATGGGCGCGCTACCGCAGGCGTTCTCGGTGTTCAGCCTCCAGCGTCGCGCGGAGGGGCAGACCGTCGGTCTGACGCCGTTTGCTTATCAAACTGATAACGCAATCTATTTCGTCAGCGGGCGCTATTATGTCGAGGCGGTCACGGCCATGCCGGTGCCGGCGATGATGACGGGGATGATGGCGATGGCGCGGTCGTTCGTCGCGGCGCATCCGCCCGGCCCGTCGGTGATCCCGGAGCTGAAACTGTTTCCGCCGGAAAATCTGGAAGCCGACAGCCAGGGTTTGCAAATGGCGGATGCCTTCGGCTTCGACGGCTTCACCAATGTTTTCACGGCGAAATATCAGGTGCCGACCGGCGCGACCAACGTCGAGGTGCTCGCCTATTTGGAAATTGCCAAAACCGCCGCCGACGCCACGGCGCTGCGCGATGCCTACCGCTCCTTCTTGCTGTCGAACGGCGGCAGGGAAATGGATGCCGACAACGCAACCGGGTTGGGCAAGCCGGTCAATTTCATGGACAGCATTGAAATCGTTTTTGCGCAGAGCAACATTGTGGCGGGCGTTCACGCCGCGCCGGACGCCGCCTCTGCCGCAAAGGTCGCGCAGCAGTTGGCCAACAGTCTTCGGAAAGGAAAGCCATGAGCCGGTCCGATCAACTCGCCCGGCGCGATTTTCTCGTGCGCTCCGCGAAGGCGGGTGCGGCCATTGTGGCGGCGGGCGGCGCAGGCTTGTGGCTGCATGACTGCATAGTCCCGTCCGGCAACATCGTCAGCGAATCGGTTTCGCTGCCGGATTTTTCCCTGCCGTTGTCCGCCGCGCCGAAGATGAGCATCGTCACCGGCGCGGATCGCGTGAAAACCGTCAACCGCGCTCTCGCCGCGCTCGGCGGCATCGAGCGTTTCATCAAATCCGGCGATCGCGTAGTCCTCAAAGTCAATGCCGCCTTCGCCTCGCCTGCCGCGCTGGGTGCCACGTCAAATCCCGATCTCGTTGCCGAGGTGGCGCGGCTTTGTCTGCGCGCCGGTGCCGCGTCCGTAATCGTGACGGACAATCCGATCAACGACCCGCAAAGTTGCTTCGCGCTCACCGGCATCGCCAGGGCGGCGGAGGCGGCGGGCGCGAAAATCGCACTGCCGACGGCATCTGCTTTCAAGCCGACAACGCTGGCAAATGCCGCGTTGATCAAGGATTGGCCGTTGCTCATCGAGCCGTTCCATGGCGTGACCAAGCTCATCGGCCTGGCACCGGTGAAGGATCACAATCGCGCCGGCGCGTCCATGACGATGAAAAATTGGTATGGATTGCTCGGCGGCCGGCGGAATGTTTTTCATCAAGACATCAACACCATCATTTTTGAACTGGCACGGCTGGTCCGGCCAACGCTGGTCATCCTCGACGGCACGACGACGATGATGACGAACGGGCCGACCGGCGGTTCGCTCGCCGATCTCAAGGCCACGAACACGATGATTGCCAGCACCGACGCTGTGGCGGCGGACGCCTTTGGCGCGACGCTGCTCGGCAAGGCCGCCGCCAGCCTGCCGTTCATCGGCAAATGTGCCGCCGCCGGACTCGGCACCGCCGATTTTGAATCCCTGAACCCGCTCCGAGACCATGTGGATTAAAACAACAACCGCGAAACGAATGGAGTGCCGCCGATGAAAATCGTCACCGTCCGGCGCATCGCGCAGATTTTTTTCTTCGCGCTGTTCGTCTGGTTTTGTGTCGTCACCACCGTCGGCGACCGCTGGTGGCAATTGCGCGGCTGGCCGGTCAACTGGCTGTTGCAACTCGATCCGCTGGTGGCGCTCGGCACGCTGCTCACCACCAGGACGGTTTACGCCGGGCTGCTCTGGGCGCTGGCCACGGTGGTGTTGACGATTCTGCTCGGCCGGTTTTTCTGCGGCTGGGTCTGCCCGTTTGGCGCGCTGCATCAATTCATCGGCTGGCTCGGACGCCGGCGCAGAAAACACGCCGAGCGCGTGGCCATGAACCAATATCGCAAAGGTCAGGTGATCAAATATTACATCCTGATCGCCACGCTGGCGGCTGCCGGCGGCGGTTTGCTGGCGGAAGTTCTGCGGTGGCCGCGCGAAAAGCCGGCGGCGGGACTGGTCGTGCTGGCGGCGAGCCTGGTCGTGGCGCTCTGGTTTGCCACGCGGAAAATGTTGAGCGGCTGGAAGCAAACCGCCGAATGGTTCGCGGGCTTGATTTTCATCGGCACGGCGCTGGGATTTCTCGTCCGCCCGGAGGCGATTGTAGCCTCGTCGTTGCAAACCGGTTTGCTCGATCCGATTCCGCTCATTCATCGCTCAATGAATCTGGTGATTTTAACCGCGTTTGACGGACTCGCGACGGCGTCCCGGTTTTATCTCGCGGCGTGGTCCATCGCCGCCGTCTTTTTCGCCGCGGTGCTTTTGAATTTGTGGATTCCGCGGTTTTATTGCCGCTTCATTTGTCCGCTCGGCGCGCTGTTTGGCGTGCTGGCGCGCTGGACGCCGTGGCGCGTCGGCAAGCGCCAGGGCGAATGCACCGGCTGCGAGTTGTGCGAAAACAATTGCGAAGGCGCGTGCGATCCGTTCGGCAAAATCCATCCGCACGAATGTCTGCTGTGCATGAACTGCCTGAGCGCCTGCCGCCAGGCGCAAATGACCTACGGTCCGGATCGCTCGGCGGCGGGCGAGGTCCCGTCGCCTGGACTCACGCGGCGCGGTTTTCTCACGGCGGCGGTTTCCGGACTGGCGGCGGTGCCAGCCGTGCGGCTGGCCGGATTGACAAATCAAAATTGGAATCCCGGCGTGATTCGCCCGCCGGGCGCGCTGGCGGAGGAGGATTTTCTGGAACGCTGCATCAAATGCGGCCAGTGCATGAGGGTTTGCCCGACCAACGTGATTCAGCCCGCCACGCTGGAGGCCGGGCTGGAAGGTTTGTGGACGCCGATGCTGAATTTTCGCGTCGGCACCAGCGGTTGCCAGCTCAATTGCATCGCGTGCGGCAATGTTTGTCCCACGTCCGCCATCCGCCCGTTGTCGCTGGATGAAAAACTGGGGCGCGGCAAATTCGCGGATCGCGGGCCGATCCGGCTGGGCACGGCGTTTGTGGATCAGGGGCGCTGCCTGCCGTGGGCGATGGACAAGCCGTGCATCGTCTGCCAGGAAAATTGCCCGGTCAGCCCGAAGGCGATTTACATCCGCGAAGAATTTCAATTGGTTCGCGATGGCACCCGAACCGTCACCGTTGCCACGGCGGACGGCTTGACGTTCGACGGTGCGGCGCTGCCGCCGGGGGCGCTGGGCACGGGCGATTATTTTGTCCGGCTGGAAAACGCCGCTGGCGAGCGCCATTTGATCACGGAAAATTCCGGCCAGGAGGTGAAGCTCGCCGGACAGTGGGTTGCGGCGCCGGCAGCCGGCGACAAGATTTCCATCGAGGTGCGCCTGCAAAAGCCCTGCGTTGATCCGACGCTGTGCACCGGTTGCGGCATCTGCGAGCACGAGTGTCCCGTGAGCGGCCTGCGGGCGATCCGCGTCAGCGCGGAAAACGAATCTCGAAACAAACGGCACTCGCTCATGGCGAGGACTTGAACCAAATGCGAACAACCCTATGAAAGAAAATCATGTTTCCCGCCGGGACTTTGTCAAAACGCTCGGCGCCGTTGGCGTCGGCTCAATGGTCGGTGCCGGCCAGACCTTCGCCCAATCAAATGCGCCCGCGGCTAGTCCGACGGCGGCGCCAACAAAAGTTCCGACCCGTCCGTTTGGCCGGACGGGCGCGCGGGTTCCCATGCTCGCCCTCGGCGGCATGTTTGACATCAAGTCCAATCAACTGGTTTTGAAACAGGCCCACGACTGGGGCGTGACCTATTGGGACACGGCTGCCGGTTACGGCTCGGAGGCGGGCATGGGAATGTTTCTGGAGAAATATCCGGAGGCCCGACGCGATTTGTTTCTGGTGACCAAATATGACGATGACCCCGGCGGAATGACGGCGGGGTTGAACAAATCGCTGGAGGGGCTGAAGACCGATTACATTGACCTGTATTTCCTGCACAGCCTCGACAGCACCAAGTCGTTGACCGACGACCTGAAGGTTTGGGTGGAGAAAGCGAAGGCCGACAAGAAAATCCGTTTCTTCGGCTTCAGCACCCACGCCAACATGGAAAACTGCCTGCAAGAAGCCGCGAAGCTGGGGTGGATTGACGGCATCATGCTGACTTACAATTGCCGCCTGATGCAAACCGACGCGATGAAGTCGGCGATGGACGCCGCGACGAAGGCCGGCATCGGCCTGACCGCGATGAAATCCCAGAGCGGAGGCCCGCTGGGAACCACCGAGGCGGACTTGAAGCTGGGCGGCCATTTCATCCAGCGCGGATTTACCCAGCAACAGGCCAAGCTCAAGGCCGTCTGGGAAAATCCGCAGATCGCCACCATTTGCTCGCAAATGCCGAACCTCACCATCCTGCAGTCGAACATCGCGGCGGCGCTGGACAAAACCAGCCTCACGGCGGCGGACCACGCGGCGTTGCGGGAATACGCCGCCGCCACGCGCCCGGGTTATTGCGCCGGCTGCACCCGCTTGTGCGAAGCCGCGCTGGATCATCAAGCGCCGGTGGGCAAGGTGATGCGCGCGCTGATGTATCACCGCAGCTACGGCGACCCGGAACTGGCGCGGCGGGTGTTCGGCCAATTGCCGGAAACCGCCCGGCGCGGCCTGGCCGGATTTGATTACGCGGCGGCGGAGCGGGCGTGTCCGCACGGCCTGCCCATCGCGCGATTGATGCGGGAGGCCGGTGAATTGTTCGGGTAATGACAACCTTGCATTAAATTTGAAACCGCCAGCCCCTGCTCACCGTCATAACCTGTGCCAGACACTAATAATTTAATCTATGAAAGAAAATCCTGTTTCCCGCCGGGACTTTGTCAAAACTCTCGGCGTCGTGGGCGTCGGCTCAATGGTCGGCACCGGCCAAGCCCTCGCGCAATCCAATGCTCCCGCCGCCGAAACCACGGCCAGTCCCGCCGTGCCGGCAAAAGTTCCCACCCGGATTTTCGGCAAAACGGGCGTGCCGGTTTCCATGCTCGCCCTTGGCGGCATCTTCGACATCGTGTCCAACCAGCTCGTCCTGCAACAGGCGCTGAACTGGGGCGTGACCTACTGGGACACGGCGGCCGGTTACAATGGCGGCAAGAGCGAGGGCGGCATCGGGATGTTTCTGGAGAAAAATCCGCAGGCCAGGAAGGACATTTTTCTGGTGACCAAGCACGACGGCGGCGAAATGACCGACGCGCTGAACCAGTCGCTGGAGAGGCTCAAGACCGATTACGTTGACATGTATTTTCTGCACGGCATCAGCAATGCCGACCGGTTGAATGGCGACTTGAAGGCCTGGGTGGAAAAGGCGAAGGCCGACAAGAAAATCCGGTTCTTCGGCTTCAGCACCCATTCCAACATGGAAAATTGTTTGCAAGACGCCGCCCGGCTCGGCTGGGTGGACGGCATCATGTTGAAATACGATTTCCGCATCATGCAGACCGACGCCATGAAGGCGGCGATGGACGCCGCCACAAAGGCCGGCATCGGCCTGACCGCGATGAAGACGCAGGGCAGCGGCCCGATTCCAACGGTGACGGAGGATGACTTGAAACTCGGCGGACATTTTATCCAGCGCGGATTCACGCAGCATCAGGCCAAGCTCAAAATCCTGTGGGAGAACCCGCAGCTCGCCACCGTCTGCTCGCAAATGCCGAACGTGACCATTCTCCACTCGAACATCGCGGCGGCTCTGGACAAAACCGCCCTCACGGCGGCGGACCATGCGGCGCTGCGCGAATACGCGGCGGCCACGCAATCGCGGCATTGCGCCGGCTGCACGCAATTTTGCGAAACCGCGCTCAACCACCAGGTGCCGGTGGGCGACGTGATGCGGGCGCTCATGTATCACCGCAGCTACGGCGACTCGGAACTGGCGCGGACGGTGTTCCGCCAGATGCCGGAAACCGCCCGGCGCGGCTTGGCCGGCTTCGACTACGCGGCGGCGGAACGTGCTTGTCCGCACGGCATGCCCATCGGGCAATTGATGCGGGAGGCGGACGAGTTGTTCGCGTGATTTGCGGCGATTTTGCAGCGAGACCGTTTTGATGGCTGTGACACGACCGGCATTTGAGATTGCCCGGTTCCGCCTGCCGCAGGCGGCCCAAACAAAATTCGACGAAGGCCTTTGCCCGCGATAAACTATGCGAGCGCGCAAATGCAATCATCGTCGCCAAACATGGTCCAACCGGATGCTCCGCAAAACGCCGCCGCGACGGAACTGCGGGTCGGCGGCATGACCTGCTCCAACTGCGCGCGGCACGTCACCGAGGCAATCCAATCCGTCTCCGGCGTGCGCAGCGCGACGGTCTCGCTCGAAAACAAAAACGCAACCGCGCGCTGGAATCCCGGCGTGCCGGCGAACATCCCCGCCGTCATTCAGGCCGTGAAAAATGCCGGCTACGAGGCGGAGGAAATTCAGGCCGCCGCTGGAACAGCTTGCGAAACCAAACGCAAAAACTGGCAGCTCAATTTGTGGCTCGGCATCTCCGTCACCACCGCGCTGATGGCCGGCGAATGGATTTTGGGCCTCGCCGCGACGCCGTGGTTCCGGTGGTTTTCGTTCGCACTCGCGGGCGTCGTGCAAATTTTCTGCGGCGCGCAATTCTATCGCGGTGCGTGGCGGCAGCTCAAAATTGGCGCTTCAAACATGGACACGCTTGTCGCGCTCGGCTCGACGACCGCGTTCGGTTTCAGCGCGTGGAACTTGTTGGGCGGTGCGGGCGGGCATCTTTATTTCATGGAGGCCGCCGCCATCATCACGCTCATCAGCCTCGGCCACTGGATCGAAGCCCGGGTGAGCGACAAGGCGGGCGGCGCGTTGAAATCGCTGCTGAACCTCGCGCCGCAAACGGCCAGACGAGTCCGGAGTTCGGAGTTCAGAGTTCGGAGTTCAATGGGCGATTTCGATTTGAGAACCGCTTCGTTCTCAAATTCCGCAATCCGCAATCCGCAATCCGCAATTGAAACGGAGGTTCCCGTTTCCGAGCTGAAAATCGGCGACCGCGTCGCATTGCGTCCCGGCGACCGCGTGCCGGTGGACGGCGTCGTGGTGGAAGGCGATTCCGCCGTGGACGAATCCGCGCTTACCGGCGAATCCATCCCCGCCGACAAAAAATCCGGGAGCGAGTTGTTTTCCGGCACGGTCAATTTGAACGGCCGCCTCGTCATGCGCGTGACGGCCACCGGCGAAGGCACCGCGCTGGCGCACGTCATCGCCGCCGTCCAGCGCGCGCAGACCAGCCGCGCCGACATCCAGCGGCTCGGCGACCGCGTGAGCAGCGTGTTTGTGCCGATTGTCGTTGCGATAGCCATTGCCGCCGCGCTTTGGTGGGGCTTCGCGCCGGAATCGGCAGCGCGCGTTCACGACTGGCTGGCGCAGTTTCTCTGGCACACGCATTTGACGGCGGGTGCGGGAACGGCCTTCATGATTGCCGCCGCGGTTCTGATTGTTGCCTGCCCGTGCGCGATGGGCCTGGCCACTCCGGCGGCCATCATGGCGGGCGCAAATGCCGCCGCGCGCCGCGGCATTTTGATCCGCGACGGCGTGGCGCTGGAAAAGGCCGGAAACATCACGGCGGTCATTTTCGACAAGACCGGAACGCTGACGATGGGCAAACCGGAAGTGGCGGCAACTTTGGAAGTTCAAAGTCCAAAGTCCAAAGTCCAAAGCCTGGCGGCGGCGCTCGCGCGCAACTCGACTCATCCCATCAGCCAGGCGATTGCCAGAATTTCCGCCGAGAAAACAGGGATTGAAAACTGGAAGGAAATCCGCGGCTGCGGCATCGAAGCCGAAATCCACAATCCGCAATCCGAAATCGTCCGCCTCGGCTCGCTCCGCTGGCTCAGGGAATCCGGCGTGGATCTGGCGGCGGGCGGAAAATTCATTTCCGAATGGTCGGGGCAGGGCGCGACGATTGTCGGCCTGGGTTCGGGAGAAAATCTGCTCGGCTTGTTCGCCGTGCGCGACGCGGTGAAGGCGAATGCCGGACAGGTTGTGGATCAGCTCCGGCGGCAGGGCTTGATAATTTATCTCGTCACCGGCGACAATTCCCTGACCGCCGCGAGCATCGCCCGGCAGGTCGGCATCGCGGCGGAAAATATCTTCGCCGAGGTGCGGCCGGAGCAGAAGGCGGAGTTTGTGAAGCAGCTTCAGGCGGGCGGCGGGCGCGTGGCGTTTGTGGGTGACGGCATCAACGACGCGCCGGCGCTCACGCAGGCCGATCTAGGCATTGCCGTGAGCCGTGCCAGTGACGTGGCGCGCGAGGCGGCGGACATCATTCTGCTGAAATCGGAAATTGAGGCCGTGCCGGAGGCGCTCGGTCTGGCGCGCGCGACATTGCGCACCATCAGGCAAAATTTGTTCTGGGCGTTTTTTTACAACGCGCTCGGTGTGCCGCTGGCGGCGATGGGATTCATCAGCCCGATTTTCTGCGCGGCGGCAATGGGCTGCTCGGATTTGATCGTGATTGGGAATGCGCTACTGCTGCTGCGGCGGCGAAATTGAATTTGCCTTGCACCCGCCAGCTTGCGTTCACGGCACGAGCAACTGCGCGCGGTAGTCCGTGGGGGACTGGCCGGCGATTTTCTTGAACACGCGGTTGAAATGCGTGAGCGACTGGAAGCCGACTTCAAATCCGATTTCGCTGATGCGCAGATTGGGGTTGAGCAGCAGGTTCTGCGCGCGCTCGATGCGCACCCGCGTGAGGTAATCCGTGAAGTTGATGCCGGCGGCCTTCTTGAACATCTTGCAAAAGTAAAAGGCGCTCATGTTGACCGCCTTGGCCACGTTGCCGAGCGAAATTTTTTCGGACTGGTGCTCGCGGATGTATTCCTTGGCCTTTTTGATGACCGGCACCTCGGCGTTTTCCTGCTGGATGATCACTTGGTTGCTGACGATCGCCAGATGTTGGGCGAAAACCGCAAGCAGTTTGATCGCCGATTCATGTCCCTTGGCGGAGACGGTTTTGCCGGCAAAATAGGCCTTTTCAAGCACTCGGCGATCCGTGCTGATGCCCCACTCGGCGACCATTTTGGCCGCTCGTTCAAACTGGGCCTTGGTGGGCTGCTTGCGGAAAAGCTGGCCGGTTTGCAGATACCCGATCAATTTGTCGCTCAACCGCACCGGCACGGCGGTGTCGCACAGCCCGACCGGACAGGTGACGGTGCGCGGTTCATGGGCCGCCTTTTCGCAGAGCCGTTCCTGCACCTGCAAACAGGCGGCGCACGCGCGGCTCTTCTGTGACACCAGCGCGCAGAATGGATTTTCGTTTCGCTTGCCGTGGTGGGGCAGTTGCCACGTCTCCACCGGCTGCAACGCCACCGGCAGCCCCGTCAAATTGGTGAACGCCTGTTCGTATTCCCGGTAGATTTTTGAATTCACCAGCGCCGCGATCAGGGCGCGGTTGCCGTTGCCATTTCCCTGTTCGTTGGAGGTGGTGACGGAAGCCTTCTCCCTGGCGGCGGATCCGTTGACGGCAACGCCATTGCGCGACTTGACGCGCGGTGAAACAGGAGAATTCTGACGCAAACGACGGCGCGGAGGGGATTGGATCCCCGGACCTTGTCCAACAAATGTTGTTTGCATCAAAGCAATTTAAGCGAAGTGGCTTCAAGAAGTCAAGCCGGTGGAACCAGTGAGAATTTTTTCGGGCGCGGAGAGCGTGGCTTCTGTGAACTGTGAAGCAGGGATTTTAGCTGCGCCAGCATCCCGGCCGGGCCGCGCAAAACCTGCGCAGTCCAAACGCCAATTTGAGCACCAATTGCGCAGATGGCGTTTTCACTATCGAACAATGCGGGGTTTTGGCGCTGGCACGTTCCCTGCTTAAGTTGATGCGCGGTCAACGGGCAGCATGTGTGTGATGTCCCGCGAAGAAGCGAAAATAACAAACCAACTACAAACGAGGAAAATGCGATGAAAATAAAAAGTCTATTAACGTTCTGCGGGGTCGCTGCGGCTCTGATGTTGAGCTCTGGCAGCATCTTCGCTCAAAATGACAACGGCGGCGGCAACGGCGGCGGTGGTCCTGGTGGCGGCGGCCCTGGCGGTGGATTCGGCGGTGGTCCTGGTGGCCGTGGCAATTTCGATCCGGCACAAATGCAGCAGAGGATGATGCAGCGCTATCAGGAGCAGCTTGGCATCACCAACGACACTGACTGGAGCGCAATCCAGCCGCTCGTTCAAAAAGTGATGGACGCCCGGCGCGCCTCCATGGGCAACATGGGCCGGATGTTTGGCGGTCGCGGCGGTCGCGGCGGCAACGGCGGTCCTGGCGGTTTTGGCCAGCAGCAGGCCGACCCTGCCGCCGATGCGTTGCAGCAGGCCGTTGATGACAATGCCCCGGCAGCTCAAATCAAAGACCTGCTCGAGAAATACCAGGCTTCCCAAAAAGCGAAACAGGCCGCGCTGATTGCGGCCCAGGACGATCTTCGCAAGGTTCTTACGGTCCGGCAGGAGGCTGCGGCGACCTTGTCGGGATTGCTCAATTGATCCGGTTCACAACGAGAAGCTGACGTATATGGCTGAATCCGTCGTCCATGATTCTCCGTTGAAGCAGTTGCTTGATCGCATGGTTGCGGCCAGGCAACTGTCTTCGATCGACGCCAAGGTTCTGACTGTCGCGAAGCCCCCGGTGAAAACCGAGGAGGAAGCGCTTCGCTGGCTGGCCCAGGAATACGGCCTGGCGTTCACAACGCTGGATGACATTGAGCCGGATCGTCAGCTTCTCTCCCTTTTTCCCGCGCGCATTTTGCTGAAGGAGGAGCTCCTTCCGCTCCAGCGCACCAACGGCACGGTGGAAGTCGCCACCAGCCGGCTTTTTGCCACGCAGGGCCTCGATGCTTTGAAAACCATGACCGGCTTGAACCTCAAGCCCGTCCTCGCCTCCAGCGAAGCCCTCCAGCGCGAAATCAAAAAACGCCTCGGCGTCGGCGCGGACACCATCGGCACGCTCGACGAGGAAAAAGGTTTCCAGGTCGTTGATGAAAATGCCGAGGACACCAATTTGGACGAGGCCGCCGAGGACGAGGCCTCGATCATCCGCTTCGTCAACCAGGTTTTGAAGGACGCCATCGAATTGCGCGCGTCGGACATCCACCTCGAACCCTTCGAGGACGAATTCCGCATCCGCTACCGCATTGACGGCGAGTTGCAGGAAGTTCCCGTGCCGCCGCAACTGAAACGCTTCCAGCCGGCCATCGTTTCGCGCGTCAAGATTTTGAGCCATCTCAACATCGCCGAAAAACGCCTGCCGCAGGACGGCCGCATCAAGATTCGCCTTGATGACGCCGACGTGGACATCCGCGTTTCGGTGATTCCGATGCTGCACGGCGAGGCGGTCGTGATGCGCCTGCTGCGGCAAAATTCCACGCTGCGCGGCATGGGCGAACTCGACATGGACCAGCGCGAGCTGGACTGTTTCCAGCGCGTGCTTCAGTTGCCGCACGGCATCATTCTCGTCACCGGCCCGACCGGCAGCGGCAAAACCTCCACGCTTTACACCGCGCTGAACGCCATCAACGACGCCGCCCGCAAAATCATCACGATTGAAGACCCGGTGGAATACCAGCTCAAGGGTGTCAACCAGATCCAGGTCAACGAAAAGTCCGGTCTCACCTTCGCGCGCGGACTGCGCTCGATTTTGCGCCACGACCCGGACGTGGTGCTCATCGGTGAAATTCGCGACCAGGAAACGGCGCAGATTGCCGTCCAGGCCTCGCTCACCGGCCATTTGGTTTTTTCAACACTGCACACCAACGACGCGCCCGGCGCGGTGACGCGCCTCGTGGACATGGGCGTCGAGCCGTATCTCGTCGCCTCGTCGCTCGAGGCCGTGCTTGCGCAACGCCTCGTCCGCGTGCTTTGCAAGCATTGCAAGGAGCCGGACAATTCGCCCACCGCCCAGGCGCTCAAGGTGCAGCTCGGCATCCCGCCGAACGCGGTCATTTACAAATCCACCGGCTGCCGCGAATGCCGCAACACCGGATTTTTCGGGCGGCACGCCATTTTTGAGTGGATGGACACCGACCAGGAAATCCGGCAGCTCATTTTGAAGAGCGCCTCAACCGACCAGATCCGCGAAGCCGCGCGCAAGCAGGGGATGAAAATGCTCGCCGAGGACGGCTGGCGGCTCGTTCGCACGGGCATCACGACCGTGGATGAAGTTTTGAGCGTGACGACCGCGAAGGAAATCGCGGCCACGGTGACCAGCAGAACCAGCGCGACCCCCGCGGAAATCGCGGTCGCCCGAAAGTAAATTTTCATGCCCACGTTCACCTACAAAGGTTTGAAGGCCGACGGCAAAATCGCCGAGGGGAAGCTCGAAGCCCCCGGCCGGCCCGACGCGTTGCGGCAGTTGGAGGTGCTCGGTCTGCGCCCGATCAGCCTCGCCGAAGCCGCCGCCGCCAAAAACGGTTCCGGTTCCAAAAACGGCGCGGGCACGCCCGCCGGGCTGCAAGGCCTCGGAAAAGTTTCCCTCAAATTCGGGTCGAACAAGGTTTCGGCGAAGGAGCTGGAAAATTTCACGCGGCTGCTGTCGAGCCTGCTCGCGGCGGGCGTGCCGTTGAGCCGCGCGCTGACGATTTTGACGAAGGAAGCCTCGTCGCCGGCGGCGCAGGCCAAGTGGAAGGAAGTTTATGACCTCGTCGTGGACGGCATGTCGCTGGCCGACGCGATGGCGAAATCGCCGGAGACGTTTCCGCGTGTTTATGTGGCGATGGTCGAGGCGGGCGAGGCGGGCGGATTTCTCGACGTGGTGCTGGCGCAGGTTGCGGAATTCCAGGCGCGCGCCAAGGAGCTGAAATCGAAGGTCATCACCGCGATGATTTATCCGTGCATCCTGTTTTGCCTCGCGATGGTGGTGCTGGTGGTGCTGCTGGTGTTTTTCATCCCGAAGTTCCAGAAGGTTTTCGCGAGCCTCCACGGTTCGCTGCCGATGATCACGCAGATCATCATCGGCGCCAGCCATGTGGTGCGCAACTACGGGTTGTTTGTGGCGGTGGGTTTTGTGGTCGTCGGCTTTCTGCTGCGCACCTGGTTCACCTCTGAAAAGGGCAAGCGCGTTTGGGAGGGAATTGTCTTGAAGACGCCGCTGGTCGGCCCGCTCATCGCGCAGTTCGCCATGGCGCGCTTCTGCCGGATGCTGGGCACTTTGATTGGCGCGGGCGTGCCGCTGGTGCATGGCCTGAATGTTTCCCGCCGCTCCATCGGCAACCAGGTGCTCGTGGATGCCGTCGCGCAATCCATTGACCGCGTGCAGCAGGGCGGACGGCTCGGACAGAGCCTCGCGGATTGCAAGATGCTTTTCTCCGGCTCGACGCTGGAAATGATTTCCGTCGCGGAAGAAAGCGGCAAGCTCGACGGCGAGCTGGTGCGCATCGCCGTCGTCACCGAGGCGGATCTGGACCGCAACCTGAAGACCGCCGTGGCATTCGCCGAGCCGGCGATGCTGTTTTTGATCGCCGCGTTCATCGGCACCATTTTCATCGGCATGCTGCTGCCAATCCTTTCCATGAGCGAATACATCAAATAAAACTCAACACCCGACATTATGAAAATCCAAATTCGAAATCCACAATCCGAAACGCAGAACCGCCGTCGCGCGTTCACGCTCGTCGAACTGATGCTGGTCGTCACCATCATCGGCATCCTCGCGGCGTTGGTCATCCCGAAAATTTCTGGACAGGGCGAGCGGGCGCGCGTCAGCGCCGCCTATGCCGACATTCACGGCGGCATCAAATCCGCGCTCGACCAGTATGAGGTGGACAACGGCTCTTATCCCAAGAGCCTTCAGGATTTGATCCAGCAGCCCAGCAACGCCAAAAACTGGCACGGGCCGTATTTTGACCCGGCGGTGCTTCCGGTTGACCCGTGGGGCAATCCTTACGTCTATTATTTCCCCGGCAAACACAACCCCACCGGTTACGATTTGCTGTCGGTCGGACTCGATGCCAAGGAAGGAACCGACGATGACATTGTCAGTTGGACAAAATAAATGGCAACGATGCCAAGCCTTCACGCTCATCGAGCTGACCCTCGTTTTGGCGCTGCTGGTGGTCATCACGTCGCTGGCCGCGCCGGCGATGGCGAATTTCATCCGCGGGCGCGCGCTGGATTCCGAGTCGCGGCGGCTGTTCGCGCTGGTTCATGCCGGCCAGAGCCGCGCGGTTTCGGAGGGAATGCCGATGGCGCTTTGGGTGGACGAAAAAAACGGCGCCTACGGACTCTCGGCGGAGGACACCGGCAAGACCGGCGATCCGAAGGCGGAAGATTTGACGGTGGATACGACGTTGCAGATCACGGTGCTGAACGCGGGCCTGGGCACGCCGACGACGTTCAAAAATCTGCCGGCGATCCGTTTTTTGGCGGACGGCACGGTGGATGAAAACAGTCCGCAGACAATTCAGTTGACCGATTCCGCCGGCTTTTCGCGCTGGCTGATCGAGTCGCGCAACCGGATGGGTTATGAAATTAGCGACAGCAAATAAATTTCGGATTTCGGATTTCGGATTTCGGATTGAACGGCGCGGAAGCCTGCGCTGTAAATCAATCCGCAATCCGCAATCCGCAATCCGCAATCAGTCGGCGTTCACGCTGGCCGAGGTGCTGGCGGCGATGCTGTTTCTGGCCATCGTCATCCCGGTGGCGGTCGAGGCGCTGCATGTCTCCAGCCTCGCGGGCGAGGTGGCGGCGCGGAAAAGCTCGGCGGCGCGCATCGCCGACCGGATTTTGAGCGAGAGCCTTGTCACGACCAACTGGACCGGCGGCACGCAGAGCGGGACGATCCCGGAGGGCGCGCTGGATTTCAACTGGACGCTGACGAGCAAGAACTGGCCAAAGGATTCGATGCAACTGCTGACGGCGGAAGTGAAATTCCAGGCGCAGGGCAAGGATTACTCGGTGGCCTTGAGCACGCTGGCCAGTTCGCAGAACCAGTCCACGACGGCAAACCTGAATTCGCGGCAGTGAAAATTGAATTGAACAAAATGCACGCGTTCACGCTGATTGAAATGATCCTGGCCATCGGCGTGGCCTCCATCGTGTTGATCGCCGTCAACACCGTGCTGTTTGCCTCGCTGCGCCTCCGCGACGCGACGACCGATGTGGTGGACGCGGCCACGCCGGTGGACCAGGCGATGACGTTCATCCGCCGCGATCTGGAATGCGTCGTGACGCCGACCAACGGCACGACCAAGGTTTTGTCCGGCGATTTCCGGGTGGGCAACGTCACCAGCCCCGGCGTGCCGGAACCGGTGGCGATTGAAATGTTCACCGCAACCGGCGCGTTGAGCGCCAGCGCGCCGTGGGCCGACATCCAGCGCGTCACCTATGAATTGAGGCAGTCCACCGACCGCAATGCCGCGGGCAAGGATTTGTATCGCAGCGTCGTGCGGAATCTTTTGACGCTGACGACGCCGGAAACGCAGGACCAGCTGATGTTGAGCGGCGTCCAGAACATCAAGTTCACCTGCTTCGACGGCATGCAGTGGCAGGATGTCTGGGACACGACCGGCGTGACCTCGACCTACACCAATTTGCCGCTGGCCGTCCGCGTGGACATCCAGATGTCGGGCGGCGGCGCGAACGCGCAGCCGATCGTGTTGGTCGTGCCGATTGACGCGCAGACGCGCACGAACACGACCGTGACCGCGGCCACCGGAAGTTGAAATGAAACTGCACAAATCCAATCTGCCACCGGATGGACGGCGCGATAAGGCGCTGGTGTCGCCGAAGCGCCGCGAAGGCGCATCGGTTCTCATCATCGTGCTGTGGGTTTGCATCGGGCTGGTGAGCATCTCGCTGTATTTCGCCAATTCGATGACGTATGAGCTGCGCGCGGCGGACAACCGCGTCAGCGGCCTCGCGGCGGACCAGACCATCGAAGGCGCGGCGCGCTACGTCGGCTACGTCCTGTCCAATTACGCGACCAACGGCGCGGTGCCGTCCAGCACGCAGTTCTCCTGCGAGGCCGTGCCCGTGGGAGACGCGGAATTCTGGCTCATCGGCCGCGACACGACCGGCGGGGATTCCACCGAGCCGACGTTCGGGCTGGTGGACGAGGCGTCGAAGTTGAATTTGAACACCGCCAACACGAACGTCCTTTCGTATCTGCCCAACATGACGGTGGATTTCGCGCAGGCCATCATGGACTGGCGCGGCACGAACGGCGTGGTGTCGCTGGATTACGCGTCGCTCGGCTATCTGCCGAAAAACGCGCCGTTTGAAACCGATGACGAGCTGCGGCTGGTTTATGGCGCGACGGCGGACCTGCTCGCCGGCGACGACATCAACCGCAACGGCGTGCTCGACGGTGACGAAAAAGACACGACCGGCACCGGCCAGTTGAATTCCGGGCTGTTTGAATACACCACGGTCTGGACGCGCGAGCCGAATTTCCACGCCGACGGCTCGTCGCTGACCAACGTGAACGCCGCCAGCCAGCAGACGATTCAGGCCATGCTCCAGGCCGACGGCGTGGGCAACGCCACCACCATGGCCCAGTCCATTTACCGGGCCTTTCAAGGCAATTCCGGCACCACGGGCCAGACCACCCCCTGCAATAATATTCTGGATCTGGCCGTTCATTGTCAGGCTTTGGGCATGAGCGAGGCGGATTTTGGGAAGTTTTACAACGACGTGACCACCAGCACCAACACCTACTTCCGCGGCCGCGTGAATGTCAACACCGCCAGCGCCGACGTGCTGACGGCGCTGTTCGAGGGTTTGAACAACAACATCAACGAACAGACCGCGGCGGGCGCGGCGCAGACGCTCGTCACCTACCGCACGCAAAATCCGGGCAACCTCACGACCATCTGGTGGCTCATTGACGCGCTGGGCAGCAACAACCAGATCCTCACGGCGCTGGCGGCCAGCAAGGCGAACGGCGGCGGCGGTTACGTCACCACGAAGAGCTTTCAATTCACCGCCGACATCGCGGCGGTCGGGCCGTTCGGTCGCGGCTACCGGCGCGTGAAGTTCATTTTTGACACCAGCGAAGGCACGCCCATCATCCTTTACCGCCAGGACCTGAGCCGGCTCGGCTGGGCGCTGGGCGACAAGGCCCGACAAAGTTTGGTTGCGAAAGAAACGCCATGAACAACATCCTGAAAATCAACTTTCGGAAACGAAAAAAACTGACGAGCGTGCTTGGTCTGGCGCTGGACGGCAGCCGGCTGGACGGCGTGGTGCTGCGGCGCTCGAACGGCTCGCTGCAATTGCAGCAGACCTTTTCCGCCGTGCTCACGCTCGACCCGCTGACCGCCGCGCCGGAGCTGGTCGGCCGCGAAATCCGCAACCAGCTCGACGCCGCCGGCGTGCGCGAGCGCCATTGCATCTTCGGCGTGCCGTTGAAATGGGTTTTGACGGCGCAAACGGAGCTGCCGCCGCTGCCGGAGGCCGACGCCGCGAGCCTGCTGCAACTGGAGGCCGAGCGCGGTTTTTCCACCGATGTCGCCACGCTGCAACTGGCCAGTTCAAGCTGCCCGATGGCGGCGGACAAAAAACACGTTTTGCTCGCGGGAATTCCCAGCGCGCATGTCGCGACACTGGAACAGGTCCTCGTGGCGGCGAAATTGAAGCCGGTCGCCTTCGCGCTCGGCATGTCGGCATTGCAGTTGCCGGCGGCGGAAAAATCCAGCGGCGTGCTCGCGCTGGCGATTGGCGAAAGCACGGTGTCGCTGCAAATCACCTGCGGCGGCGGCGTGGCGGCGTTGCGCTCGCTCGAAGGCGCGATTGAAAATCCAACCGGCCGGCCCGCGCTGCTGCCGGATCTCGTCGCCCGCGAAACCCGCATCACGCTGGGCCAGCTGCCTGCCGAGCTGCGCGACGCCGTCAAGCGCATCCGCATTTTCGGCCCGCGCGATTTGGCGCAGCAGCTCGCCGACGAGATGGAATTGCGCTTTGAACCGATGGGCCTGACGGTGGAGGTGATCTCGGCCTGCAAGCCGGATGAATTTGGCGTTCAGCTTCCGCCGGAAGCGCCGGTGTCGGCGGCGTTCAGCCTCGCTGGGCGTTTGCTGGTGGAGCAGCCGCCGGCGTTTGATTTTCTGCCGCCCAAGCCGACGGTCCTCGAGCAGTTTGCCGCGAAGTATTCGTCGGGCCGCCTGCGGACGACGGGTGCGATTGCCGCGGGCATCGTGGTGATTGTCGGCGGGGCGTTTTTTGTCCAGCAAATCCAGCTCTGGCGGCTGCACTCGCAATGGTCGGCGATGGAGGTGAAGGTTGCGGAGCTGCAGGGCGTGCAGGACCGCATCCGGCAATTCCAGCCGTGGTATGACGGCACGTTCCGCGACCTGGCGATTTTGCGGCAGTTGTCGGTGGCGTTTCCGGAGGACGGCATCGTGACGGCCAAGAGCATTGAAATTCAAAACAACAACACGGTGAGCTGCTCCGGCACCGCGCAGAACAACGCGGCGCTGCTGGCAACCCTGGGCAGGTTGAGCGGCGCGGAGGGCGTGAGCAACCTGAAGGTGGACCTGATCCACGGCAAGTCGCCGATGCAGTTCACGTTCGACTTCCAATACGGAAACGGAGGAGCACAATGAAAATTGAAAATCGCCAGCAGTTTTTGATCATGTTGACCGCCGCGGTCGTCGCGCTCTGGCTGTGCGACATGATCGTCTTCGAGCCGCTCGGCAAATTATGGTCGTCGCGCTCGACGCAGATCCGGGATTTGAGCCTGAAGGTGAAGGATGGAAACAGCCTGATCAAGAGCGAGGCGCGGCTCCGCGGTCGTTGGGGCGACATGCGCACGAACGCGCTGGCGGCCGACCCGTCGCTGGCCGGACAGCAGGTGATCGCGGCGTTTGACAACTGGTCGCGCTCCAGCGGCGCCGAGGTGACGAGCATCATGCCGCAATGGAAGAATGACGCGACGAATTACATGACCTTCAACTGCCGCGTCGAGGCGAACGGCACGATGAGCGCCTTGAGCCAGTTCCTTTACGACATCGAAAAGGGGCCGATGGCGCTCAAGCTGGACTCCGTGGAATTGAGTTCGCAAAAGAGCGACACCGGCGAACAACTCACGCTTGGCCTGCAAATCAGCGGCCTGGCTCTTCTTCTGCAAAAATAATGAAACCGACGCGATACAAAAAATGGGCCGTGCTGGCGCTGGCGCTGGCAAACGGCTGCCTTGCCGAAGCGCAGATGAACACCGTGCCCGGCCCGACGGATTACGCACGGTTCAGCTCGTTCATTACCACGCGCAATATTTTTGATCCGAACCGCTACGCGCACAATTCGACGACGCCGCGGCGCTTTGTGCCGACGCGAATCAACCGTTCCGCGCCGTCGTTCTCGCTGGTCGGCACGATGAGCTACGAAAAGGGGATGTTCGCGTTTTTCGACGGGAACCAGTCCTATTTGCGGAAGGTGCTTTACCAGTCGGATACCAACGACATCGCCGGTTTCGCCGTGACGGAAATCACGCTGGCCGGCGTCACATTGCAGACCGCCGACAAGAAGCAAACCCTGCAGTTGAAAATCGGCGAGACGATGCGGCAGGAAGGCACCAGCTGGCAACTGGCCACCGGACAGGGCGGGTTTTTCGCCGGATCAAGCTCCGGTGAAAGCGCGGCTCCGGTGTCGGCGGACAGCTCCGGCGGTTCGGAGACCAGCGCCGCCCCCAGCGCCGCGCTTGAAGGAAACGACGTTTTGAAAAAACTCATGCAACAAAGAGAACAGGAATTAAAATGAAAACCACCATCACAACCCTCCTCGCAACCCTTTGCGTTTCGGGACTGCTGCTGTCGGCGTCCGCGCAAACGCCCAACGGCGGACCGGCAGACGACAACGCCGCCGGGCCGCCGCCCGACGCCAACGCGGAAGCCGCGCCGCCGGACGCGCCACCCATGGATCAGGGCGCGGCGGGCGGACAGGATGCAACGCCCGCGCAAACGGAAACCGCCCCGGCGGAAAATCAGCCCATCACGTCCACGATGATTGCGCCGAGGGGCAGCGCGCCGGTGGCCGTGGCGTCGGCCTTCGCACCGCCCGCGCTGGCCATTGGCACGAACCAGAATGATTTGAACCTGAATTTCAACAACGCGCCGCTGGACATGGTGTTGGATTACTTGAGCGACGCGGCGGGTTTCATCATCGTGCTGGACACGCGCGTCAACGGCACCGTGACGGTTGTCGGCAAGCACCTCACCAAGGACGAGGCGGTGAATTTGTTGAACAGCGAGCTGAACCGGAACAATTACGCCGCCATCCGCGACGACCGGGTGCTGACGATTGTGAACAAGAGCGACGCCAAGACGAGCCGCATCCCGGTCAAGATCGGCAACAATCCCGACTCCATCCCGAACAATGACGAAATTGCGACGTGGATCATCCCCATCCGGTTTGTGGAGGCGCGGCAACTGGTTTCGGATTTGTCGCTGTTTGTCTCGGCGCAGGCGACGATTGTCGCCAACGAGGCGGGCAATTCCATCGTCGTCACCGACACGCAGGCCAACATCCGGCATCTGGCCCAGATCATCAAGGCGGTGGACGACAGCGCCGAGGCGGAGACGGAAATCCGCGTGTTCCCCCTGAAGCACGCCAACCCGAATGATGTGGCCAGCGAATTGGCCAGCGTTTTCCCCAGCTCCAGTTCCGGCAGCCAGTCGCCCATCCAGTTCGGTCGCGGTGCCGCCACCGGCGGTCGTGGCGGATTTGGCGGGGGTGCCGGCGGTGGACGCGGCGGATTTGGCGGCGGACCGGGCGCAATGTTTGCCGCCATGATGGGCGGCGGCGGAACCGCGAACAGCAGCCAGCAACGCATCCAAAAGGCGACGCAGGTCAGCGCGGTGGCCGATTCGCGCATCCAGGCCGTCATCGTGACCGCGCCGAAGGATTTGATGACCGAAATCGCCAACATGATGACGGAACTGGACGTGGCCTCGGATCGCGACCAGAACGTTACTGTTGTCCCGCTCCAAAACGGCGATCCACAACAGGTGGCGCAGGTGCTGCAAAACATGTTCGGCAGCAGCAGCTCATCGTCGCGCAGCGGCTCATCGGCAAACAGCGCTCTCCAGCAACGCAACCAAAGCACCATAACCTCGATGGGCGCGGCCACCACCTCCACCGGAATCGGAACCACCGGAACCGGCAGTGGCGGGCGTGGCGGTGGCGGTGGCGGCGGATTTTAATCGAAGACAAATCGTTTAACGAAAAGAAACACTATGAAAACAAACCATTTCAAAAAATATTTCGGCGGCGTCCTGATTTTTCTTCTGTGTGCCGCGTTTAATCTCCACGCACAACAACGAGGCGGCGGCGGCGGCTTTGGCGGCTTTGGCGGCGGTGGCGGTGGAGGCACTTTCAACCGCGGCACTGCCAGCACAGCCAACAGCGTCCAATACAACAACAACGGCACGGTGGGCAGCGCAAACATCCAAGTGGATCCCGTGACGCACAACCTTGTCATCACCGCCGACGGGCCAACCACCGAGCAGATCAAACGGGTCATCGCCAGCCTCGACGCCCCCGAACCGCAGGTGCTCATCAAGGCCGTCTTCCTCGAAGTGGAAGACAGCAAGGCGCTCGACCTCGGCGCTCAGGGCAACTACAACGGTTTCAGCAAAAACTTCGGAGTAGTCACGGGGTATATAACCAATTACAGTCTGAACACCCCTTCAACAACTTCTCAAACTACTCCCCCAGTAACGTCATATGGGACTCCAACCATCGCGCCCAGCGGCCTTACCCCGCTGACGACGAGTTACAGTGTGGGCAACAGTTTTGGCCTGCCCGCGTCCCTGCCGGGGGCGGCCGGCAATGGCGGGCTTTATCAGATCATGGGCAATGATTTTACGGGGACAATCCAGGCTATCGCCACCGCCGGCAAGGCGCAGATTCTTTCCCGTCCGTCCATTCTCGCGCGCGACGGTCAGATGGCGGAGATTGTCGTCGGCCAGAGCATCTATCTGCCCAGCAGCGTTACTTTGTCATCCGTCGGCGGCACCGGCTCCACCGTTCCGTCAATCAACGGCAGCTACCAGAACGTCGGCATTCAACTGGATGTCACGCCGTTCATCGGTGCGAACAATCTGGTGCAGATGATTCTCCAGCCGCAAATCACGTCCATTGACGGTTCGACGCCTGGTCAGGTGATTGAAGGCGGCAGTATTATTTCATCCGCCGTCTATGCACCCAATCTCAACAAGCGTTCCGCCAACACCGTGGTCGTGACACCCGACGGTCAGACCGTCGTCATCGGCGGCCTCATTTCCAACGACAAGCAGTCCAGCGAGAGCAAGGTGCCGCTGCTCGGCGACATTCCGGTGCTCGGCAACCTTTTCAAGTTCAAGAGCAATTCAAATCAGAAGGACGAGCTGCTGATGTTCATCACGCCGCACATCGTCCAGATGCCGTCACAGCTCGCCGCGTTGACTGCGCATGAAACCAGCCAGGCGCCGATGGTCACCAATACCAATTCATTTTCGGAGCAGGAACTGGATCGTTTTCTAGATCGCCTGCCGGTGAAGAAAAATTAGCGGATTGGGATTGATTTCTCCGCCAGCTGGCACATAACTAAAGACAGCCCATGCAACCCCGACGAAACAGCACCTTGATTTACGGCCTGCTCGCCGGGGCATGGCTGCTGGTGGTCGGCTGGCAGGTGGAGGAACATCAGCGTGTCGTCGAGGCCTCCAAGTCCGACCTGCGCGGCAGCTCGCACGAGATCGCCCGCACCCTGGGCGCCGTCACCCGTGCCATGAGTTTCCGGGGCACGTTGTTTCAAGACCGCCTCGATCCAGTGCTCAAGGAACTCGTCAAGGTCCGCACCAACGCCCTCGTCAAATCCAGCGGGCTCCTGGCCGTCAGCCTGTTGAACGCCGAGGGCGATCCGCTCATCTCCGCCGGCAACACCAATCTGCTTTCGCGCGAGACCCTCGGCGAAAGCGAGCGCTGGTCCGACACCAGCGTGACTTTTGTCCTGCCGATCGAAGGCGCCAGTTTCAGCTCTGAAGGTCTGACCAACGAGGCCACCGTCGTCATTCCGCATAATCCGACCAACGACCCCGGTCGCGATTTTCGACGCGGCCCGCCGCCGGACGGCACCAACAATCCTAATCCTGATTTCGGACCGCCGGGTGGGGGTTATCAGGCCCCGTTCACCAACGCCGCCGGACAAATTGTCATGCCGCCGCCGCCCAACGACATGGGCGAACGCCCGCGCGGCGGTTACCGTCGCCCGCCCTGGATGCGCGGGATGTCCGACGCCGAATTCAAGACGCTCGTCACCACCCATGAATTGCACGGACTGGTGCTCGCCATGTCCACGGAAAATTACCGCGCCATTTGCGTTCACGACCTCTGGCTGCGGTTCGTCATCGCCTTCTTCGCGGGCATGTCCGCCGCCGGCGCCGGGCTGGCCCTGCGCAACGTTTCCAAGACGGCGCAACTGCAGATCCGCCTCGTCCGCGCCAGCGAGCTCAATTCGCACCTCAAGGAAATGAACCTCGCCGCCGCCGGCCTCGCCCACGAGACCCGCAATCCGCTCAACATCATCCGGGGCCTCGCGCAGATGCTTTCCAAGCAGACCGACGCGCCGCCGGACATCCGCGAGA
>CAZZPE010000015.1:0-61319 GCA_964655855.1 uncultured Bifidobacteriaceae bacterium | reverse complement strand
GCGCCGTCGTCAATGGCCGCCTCGGTCTCAAAACGCTTCGCGTCGGTGGACATCGCGCCGAGCGGGAAGCCGACCACGCAGGCGACCTTCACGTCCGAGCCGTCCAGAAAATGCCGCGCCTCGGCGACCCGCGCGCCGTTGACGCAGACGGAGAAAAATTTGTGCTCCCGCGCCTCGGCGCAGAGCTTCTCAATGTCCCCGGCGATGGCGTCGGCCTTCAGCAACGTGTGGTCAATGAAGGCTGCGAGTTGCGATGGAGAAAATGAATTCATGGGCGGAAACATATAGTGCCAGCCCGATTCAATCAACCGGTATGGCAATTCCCGGTGCCGGCACATGGCTCCACGTGAACAATCACGGGCTGCAAAAGGCTCAAAACAGGGCGGCGCGAGCGGACGGAAAGCCACACAGAATCGCGGGAATCAAATTTTGACGGCGCATGAATGCCATTTTCAAATGCAAGACACCCCGCCTCCGGCCTGCGTCACCACAGCGAGCGGCCGCCCGAATGTTTTGCGCTTGAAGCGCGCGGCGTTGCCGATGAGGATTTGGCGGCGCAGCCCGCTGTGCCGCCATGAAGATCACCTTTGTCTATCCGCGTTTTGAGAAGTTCCTGCGCAGCGTGCCGGAGCTGGACGCGGGCTTGATAGATTATTTTCTCGGCGATTACACCACGCCGCCATCCCTGGGAATTCCACTGCTCGCCGCGCTCACGCCGGAAGAGTTTGAAATTGAACTGTTGGACGACAACAGCGGACAGCCGGTGAATTTCAACGCCGCCACCGATCTCGTCGCCATCAACTGCTTCACGCCGCAGGCCACGCGGGCGTTTGAGATCGCGGACGGTTTTCGTGCGCGCGGCAAAAAGGTCATCATGGGCGGAATTTTTCCCTCGACCATGCCGGATGAATGTCTGAAGCATGCAGATTCCGTGAACGTCGGCGAAGGCGAGCCGAGCTGGCCCAAAATTCTTGCCGACCTCAAGGCTGGAAAGCTTCAGCGCCGCTACGACGGCGGCTGTTCGATGGACGCGGCGAAAATACCCGCCGCCCGCCGCGAAATTTTTTACCGCAACGAACATTACGATTGGGACGAGGATTTGATCCAGGTCATGCGCGGCTGTCTTTACAACTGCCCAATGTGTCCCCTGCCGCAGCAGATGGGCGACCGCATCCGCTTCCGCCCGATTGAAAACATCGTCGCCGAGATGCGCCAGCTCAAGCACGAGAATGTTTATCTGGCCGACGATATGCTGTTCTTTCCGCACCGGCACGTCCGCGAGTATTCGCTGAAATTGTTTGAGGCGCTGGCGCCGCTGGGCAAAAAGTATTTTGTCAACTCCACGATGGGTTTGAACATGGAGCCGGCATTTTTCGACGTGGCTGCCCGTGCAGGCGTGAAAAACTTTTATTGCACGATGAACGTCGAGCCGGTGTCCATCCGCGCGCTGCAAGGCGGCAAGCGCGAGCGGCAAATCCTGATTGACCTCGTGAAAGCCACGCAGGACCGCGACATCCGCTTCTTCGCGTCCGTCGGCATGGGCCGCGATTGGGACGACTTGGGCTTTGTGGATCGCACGCTGGATTTGCTCGCGGCGGCGGACATCCACACCGCCGAGTTTTTCATCTTCACGCCGTTTCCTGGCTCGCCGCACTGGGACCGGATGCTGGGCCAGAAACGCATTTTTGATTTTCAATGGTCGCGTTACAACGGCTCGCACGTCGTCGCCACGCCGCAGAACATGACGGTGGACCAGCTCCGCGAACAGTTCATCCGCATCTGGCGCGAATTTTTTCAAATGCAAAAAAACCGACACGCCGCCTCGCTTGAACCGGCGACCTGGCAGGATGGCATTCAAGTGCTGGGCAAACCGCTTCAGCGCCAGGGCACGCGCGACGAGGCCGCCGTCACCGGCATCGGGCTGCTTAGTCCCATCGGCCACGACGCTGCGACCATCACCGCCGCGCTGCGCTCCGGCCAGCATGGCATCGCGCCAGTCACGCGTTTTGACGCGAGCCATTTTCGCGCGAACCTGTTTGGTGAAATAAAAAATTTCAACGCCGCCGACTGGTTCCCGCCCGCCGAAATCGCGGAATACGAAGATTTGTATTTGCGCTACGCCATCGTCGCTGCGCGCCGTGCCTTGGAAGATGCCGGGCTGGCACAGGTCAACGGCGAAATCCGCCGGAACATCGCCATCGTCCTCGGCACCTGCAACGGCGGCCTGGCCTCCGCTGAAGCTGAATATGCTTGGAAACACGGGCGCAGCTCGCGGCCGTTCGACGAGGCGATGAATCTGCAGGCGCAGCTTTACGGCTTTGGCAAGGCGCTGGCGAGCGCGCTGAAAATCGGCGGCGAAACATGGGTCGTCACCACTGCCTGTTCCTCGACCACCTTGGCGCTCGGCCTCGCGCAGACGCTCATCAACCGGGGCTATTACGACACCGTGCTCGTCGGCGGCTCGGACGCGCTGTGCGTCGCGAACGTCTCCGGCTTCGACGCAATCAAGGCGACTTCCACCACGCGGATGTCGCCGTTCTCCGTGCCGCCCGGTTTGAACATCGGCGAGGCCGCGTGTTTCTGGGTGGTTGAAGATTTGGAGAAAGCCATTTTGCGCCAGGCGCATTGCCGTGGCCGACTCATCGGCCACGCGACGACTTCCGACGCCTATCACCCAACCACGCCCGATCCGCGCGGTCATGGTGTCGCCCGCACCTTGACAAACGCGCTCGCCGATTCCGGGCTGGCCGTTACCGATCTCGGCTGCATCAACGCCCACGGCAGCGGCACCGAGGCCAACGACCGGGCGGAGACCAAAGGCATCGTCAAATTTCTCGGCGGCCACAATTTGCCGGTCGTCTCGACGAAATCATTTTTCGGCCACTGCATGGGCGTGACCGGAATTCTCGAAACCACCTGCCAGTTGCTGGCGATGAATGAAAATTTTATTCCGCCCACGCTCAATTTCACGGAGCCGCGTCCCGGCTGCACTTTGGATCATGTTCCAAATTTCCCGCGAGAAAAAAAATACGACGCGTTCATCTCCGCCAATTACGCCTTTGGCGGCAACAATGCGGCGGCGGTGGTTTGCAAATGGGACGCCGCCATTCCGCCGCGTCAAAAAAAATCCGAACGCGTCGTCATCACCGGCGTCGGCGCGGTCACGTCGCTCGGTTTGGGCGTGGCGGCGACGCTGGAGCAACTGCGGCGCGGCACTGTGGGCATTTCGCCCGTCACGAATTTCCCGCTGACTGGCCAGACCTCGCGGCTCGCTGGCCAGGTGACGAATTTCTCCGCCGCGCAAGTTGACCGGCGGCTGGATTTTTCCGTGTTGAATCCGATCAGCAAGTTCGCCGTGGCCGCCGGCCGGCTGGCGCTGGAAAATGCGGGGTTGAAAATCACGCCCGCCAACAGCGACGACATCGGCGTGGTCATGGGCGTCTGCAACGGCCCGTCCGAGATGGGTCACATGGACAGCGTGTTCACCAGCGAGAATTTTGCGGCGAACATTCCGAGCTTTTCCAACATCACCCCCAATTCCACCGCCGGATGGGTCTCGATGCAGCTTTATCTCAAAGGCGTGAACTCGTCGTTCTGCGCCGGGCCGCACGCCGGGCTGCAAGGCCTCGCCTACGCTTTTGATGCGCTCGCCGAAAAGCGCGCCCGCGCCATCCTCGCCGGCGCGGCGGACGAGGTTTATGCCCAGACGTTTTATAATTACGACGGCATGGACTTCCTGTTTTCCGGCGAGGAGGAAAAAAATTATCGCCTCCGGCTGGAGGCTGACAAACGCAAAGTTCTCGGTGAAGGCTCGGCGATGTTCGTCATGGAAACCGCCGAATCGGCAATGGCACGCGGTGCAAAGATTCTCGCCGAGATGGTCAGCTACGGCATGAGCATGGACGCCGAAGGTTTTCTCGCGGCGAATCTCGGCACCGACGGACTCAAACACGCGGTGCGGCTCGCGCTGACGCGGGCTGGCATCGCACCGGAACAAATCGGCCTGCTCGTCTGGGCGCCACAGGGCAACCGGCAGGATAAAAAAGTTCTCCAAGCCGGCACGGAAATTTTCGGCGACCGGTTCTCGCAACTGCCGCTGGTCACCACCACATTTAACACCGGCTACATCGAATCCGCTTCCATCCTAGTCAGCCTCGTGTCGGCGCTGGCGGCGCTGGATGCGGGAACGGAACTGTGGCCGCAGCGCACCGGCCTGCCGGAACTGGATCAGCGCCCGCTGACCGCGCCGCCGGAATTCATCCTGGCGCTGGCCAGCTCGGATGTCGGCTACAACTTCGCTGTCGTCCTGCGGCGCGGGCTGCCTGATTTTTCAAAAAGTGAAATTAAACCAGTTTCGGTTTGATAATCAGCCGCGCAACGGCAGAATCTAGCGCAACAGCAAAGCCACAATGCCCGAACCAACGCATCAGAAAATCGCGCGGCGGCGCCAGGTGATAGACACCTTCAAGCAGGAATTGATCCGCCGATTGAATCTGCCTTACGCCCCGGAGGATTTGCACGAGGACGTCTCGCTGCTCGGCTCCGGCCTCGGCCTGGACTCGCTCGACGCGCTGGAAATCGTCCTCTGCGTGGAGACGTGCTTCAAAATTAAAATTCCCGACGAAAATATTTCCGTGCTGCGCTCCATCAACACCGTCGTGGATTTCGTGATTGAACAGCAGGACAAGAATGGAGGCCGAGCGTGAGAACTTCCCCGCTCAAAGACAAACTCGCCGCCGCTGGCGCCATTTTCCGTGAACGCCACGGCGTCGAGGTGGTTTCGCATTTCGGTGATCTGCGGGCCGAGTGCGGCGCGGTGCGCGACGCGGCGGCGCTGTCGGATTTTTCGTTCGTCCGCATTTTTACGTTGCCGGAGACGCCGGGCATTGATTTCCTCGACGCGCTGCTGGCAGGCAACGTGCCGAAAATCCGCTTTGGCCGCGTCCTGCACACGTTCCTTGCTGACAAGAACGGAAATTTGGCGGCGGATTGTTTTGTGGCGAATAACGACCAGGAATTCGTTTTCATCTGCGAAAGCATTTTGCCTGACGCCGAGCTGGATGCGCTGCTGGCAACGAACGGCGACGAACCGGCGCTGAAAGATTTGTCCGCCGACCACGTCGTTTTGAGCCTCGACGGTTTCAAATCGTGGGAGATCGTGAAGAAAATTTTTGGCGCGGACGTCATCGGCCTGCCGTATCTCTCGATTGAAAATTACCAGTTCGCGGGCGAGCCGGTGCGGTTCATCCGCGCGGGCAAGACCTCCGAGTTCGGTTATCTGCTCATCGCGCCGGTGAAAATTGCGGCGCAGTTGTTCGACGTGCTCAAAGCGGAAGTTGAGGCACGCGGCGGCCGGCTCGTGGGCGCGGACGCCCACGACGCGCTCCGGCTCGAAGGCCGGTTCTTCAACATTTTCCGCGAAGGCGAACGCGTGCGCGATCCGCTGCCGCTCGGCCTGCAATGGATGATTGATTTGGAAAAGGAAAAGTTCAACGGCAGCGCGGCCATCAAGGAACGCCGCGCGGCGGGCTTGAAACAGAAAATCATCGGGCTGGCGGCGGATGCCGGCTGCACGGCTTTGAAAACCGGCGCGAAAATTTTCCACGAAGGCCAGCCGGTGGGCGAAGTGGTGACGGATTGTGTTTCGCATGTGCTAAACCAGCCGCTGGCGCTGGGATTGTTCCCGCTGGAAATTGCGTTTTCCGGTTTGGAATTCGGCGTCGGCTCGTCGGACGGCGCGGTGGTGCGCTCGATTTCCATGCCGCCGATCATGCCGAAGAGCCTGATGGTGAAGCTGGACGAAATGTAATTTCCGCTGGCGTATGTTGAAACCATCGCCCCAGACCAAAGGCCGGCTCATCAAGCGCAAACTGGCCATCCAGCCGGCGTTCCACGAGACGGACATGATGGGCGTGATCCACAACGCGAATTATTTCCTGTGGTTTGAGCAGGGACGTTTGCAGATCATGTTCGAGGTGTTGCCGCTGGCGGAGGCGATCAAGCTCGGCGTGTTCATGCCGGTGGTGGAAAACGTCTGCCACTATCGCAAGCCGGTTAAATTTGGAATGCCGCTGCTGCTTTACACGTCGCACAACATTCAGCCCAGCTACGAAGGCCGGCTCATGTTCAGCCACTATCTCATCCACGAAAAACTGCGCACGCCAATGGCATTCGGCCAGACGGCAATGACATTGGTGGACGCGCAGACAAACAAGCTCGTCAAAGACTGGCCCGCCGAAATCTGGCGGCGCTATCAGTTGCTGAAATAATATTATGAACCGCGAATTTGAAGGACAAGTGGTCGTCGTCACCGGCGGGTCGCGCGGGATTGGCCGTGCCATCGTGGAACGCTTTGCCGCGCAGGGCGCAAAGGTTTATTTCACGTTTCATCAGAACGCGGAGGCCGCCGCGCAGGTGACCGCCATGACGCAGTCGGAAGCTGTCCAGTGTTCACAAAACGACGCCGAAGCCATCAACGCGACCGTGGAAAAAATTATTTCCGCTGCCGGGAAAATTGACGTGCTGGTCAACAACGCCGGGGTCACCGCCGACACGTTTCTCATGCTCATGCCGGCGGACGACTGGAACCGTGTGATTGACACGAACCTCAACGGCGCCTTTCGCTGGTGCAAGGCCGTGACGCGTCCGATGCTCGGCGCGCGTCGCGGCGTCATCATCAATCTCGCATCCATCGCCGGCCTCGTCGGCGTGATGGGGCAGACGAATTATGCGGCCTCCAAGGGCGCGCTGCTGGCGTTCACCCGCGCGCTGGCGGCGGAACTCGGCGGGAAAAACATCCGGGTCAACTCCGTCGTGCCCGGCTTCATCGAGACCGACATGTCCGCCCGCGTGCCACGCCCAATCAAACAGAAAAACCTGGATCATATTGTCCAGAAGCGCTTTGGCAAACCGGAGGAAGTTGCCTCAGTGGTCACGTTTCTAGCGTCCGACGCGGCGTCCTATATCATGGGCCAAGCCATTGTGGTGGATGGCGGCTTGACGGCGACGGCGGCCTGATCGGCAATGAACGTCTTTCTTTTTCCCGGCCAGGGTTCGCAAGAAATTGGCATGGCGGCGGACCTGTTTAAGACCGACGCCGTGTTCCGTGCACTTGTCCGCCGCGCCAGCGAGCGCACCGGCTCCGATCTGGAAAAAATCTGTCTGCGCGGGCCGGAACGCGAACTAACACGCACCAAAAATCTCCAGCCGCTGCTCGTCTGCATCTCGCTTGGCTACCTGCGGCACTTGACGGACAATGGAATTCAACCGGACAAAGTCCTCGGTCATTCGCTCGGTGAAATCTCCGCGTTGGCGGCGGCGGGCATCGTCGGTTTTGAAACCGCCGTGGACATTGCGGCCATGCGCGGCGAACTCATGGACGCGGCCGCCGCGCGCGTGACCGGCGGAATGGCCGCCGTCATTTGCAGCGAACGCGAGGCGGTGCTTCAATTGCTCGCGCAGAAATATTCCAGCGCCCAGCTTGTTCTGGCCACTGACAACGCGCCAGGCCAGTTTGTAATTTCCGGCGAAATCACCGCGCTGGAAGAATTCACCTCGTTGATCGCGTCGAAAAAACTTGGCCAGTGCCGCCGCCTCGCCGTCGCCGGGCCGTGGCACAGTCCTTTGATGACGGAGGCGCAACAGGATTTTTCAAGCTGGCTCAACACAATTGAATTTCACCCGCCAAGAGTGCCGTTGATTTTCAACCTCACCGCCGGCTCGGAAACCGATCCGCAAAAGATTCGCCAGCTTGTCGCGCGCAATCTCATCGCGCCGGTTCGCTGGCGGACGGCGATGGATTTGCTGCGCGCTGCAAAAAACTTGTCACTGTTCGAGATCGGGCCGGGGCGCGTGTTGTCCGGACTGGCACGGGCCAATGGCATGGGCGACGGCGTGAAAATTTTCAACATCAACAACCTGCGCGGGGTTGAAATGGCCGCGCGTCTTGGCTAACCTCCCGCTGTGCCATCAGAAGACGTTCCATTCTCCAGCATGGCCGGTGACGAAACCGGTGCAAATCAACTGACTGGCCGCCGGCTCGTCATGCGCATGGCGGATGATCGCGACCGTGAGGCGATTTACCGGATTCGTCATGAGGTTTATGCCGCCGAGTTGGGACAGCATTCCTGCAACGCCGCCGGCCAGCTCACCGATTCGCTCGACGCCTTCAACCATTACATTGTGGCTGCCGACGGCGACCGGATTGTGGGATTCGTTTCCATCACGCCGCCGGGCGGGCCGGGTTATTCCATTGACAAGTATTTCAAGCGCGAACAACTGCCGTTCCCCGTGGACGACAAGCTTTACGAAATCCGCCTGCTTACGGTGCCGCAGGCCTCCCGGCGCAGCATGCTGGCCTCGGCGCTCATGTATGCCGCGTTTCGTTGGAGCGAGGCGCGCGGCGGCACGCGCATCGTGGCCATCGGCCGCAAGGAAATCCGCAACATCCATCTCCGCGTCGGACTGAAACCCACCGGCCAGGATGTGCAGTCCGGCGCCGTCACCTACGGTCTGCTTCACGGAACCATGGCCGATATTCACGCCGCCCTTCCCGGCGTCCGCCCGATTCTCGACCGGGTGAAATCGGAAATATCGTGGCGGATCGGTGTGGCGTTTGACACTCCCGCAACTTGTTATCACGGCGGAAAATTCTTTGAAGCCGTCGGCGATGAATTTCAAACACTCGAACGGCTGGATTCTGTCATCAATGCCGATGTGCTGGATGCATGGTTCCCGCCGTCGCCCAAGGCCGTCGCGGCGATTGAGCGGCACTTACCGCAAATCCTGCGCACCTCGCCGCCGACGGGCTGCGAAGGATTGATCCGGACCATCGCCCGCGTGCGCGGCGTGCGCCCGGAATGCATCCTGCCCGGCGCCGGTTCCTCCGACCTGATTTTTTTGGCGTTGCGCCACTGGCTGACGGCGTCGTCACGGGTGCTGATTCTCGATCCAACTTACGGAGAGTATGCGCATGTCCTGGAACACGTGGTCGGCTGCCGCGTCGAACGATTGTCGCTGCCGCGCGGCGAGCAATACCGCCTCGATCCGGGCCGCCTGGAGTTGAGCCTGGCCGGCGAATACGACCTCGTTGTGCTGGTCAATCCGAACAGCCCGACCGGCCAGCACGTGCCGCGCGAAGAACTGGAGGAAGTTTTGCGCAAGGCGCCCCCGGCCACGCGCGTCTGGGTGGATGAAACCTACGTGGAATACGCCGGACCGGGCCAGTCGCTTGAGCCGTTCGCCGCGCGGTCGGAAAACGTGGTCGTCTGCAAATCCATGTCCAAGGTCTATGCTTTGAGCGGCGCGCGCGCGGCGTATCTGTGCGCCGGACAGCATCAACTGGAGTCGTTGCGGCCGCTCACCCCGCCGTGGGCCGTGAGCCTGCCGGCGCAAATCGCCGCAGTGAAAGCGCTTGAAGACCCCGGCTATTACGCCGCCAAATACGAGGAGACGCACGCCTTGCGGCGGCAACTGGTTGAGGCGCTCAAGCCGTTGAACTGGGAGATTATTCCCGGCGTCACGAATTTTGTCCTGTGCCACCTGCCGGAAAACGGCCCGGACGCCGACACCCTGGTCGCCCGCTGCCGCGAACGCGGACTGTTCCTGCGCAACGTGGACACAATGGGAACGTGTTTTGGAAACCGCACCGTGCGCCTCGCGGTCAAGGACGCCGAAACCAATCGGCGGATGGTGAGAATTATCTTTGAAGTGCTTGGCGTTCGCGTCTGAATTTTTCAGGAGTTTCCCTCAACCAGCGCCAAAGTCAGCGAACCGCTGGCGATCAGATTTCTGCCGACGGTGGCTTCCACGTTGAACCGATGCAGCGCGGCGAACTGGCGTTCGCTCGTCGCGCGCAGCACCAGCGCCTCACCCGGCACGGCGGGATGGGTGAACTTGATGTTCGTCACGGCCAGGAAAAACACCTTCGGCTTTTCCGGCGGCGCGCTGGCGGAAATCATTTCGCTCAAGCCGATGAGCAGGCCGCTGGTCTGCGCCAGCGCCTCGGCGATGAGCACGCCGGGCATGATGGGCCGGCCCGGAAAATGTCCGGCAAACTGCGGCTCGTCCGCGCGCAGCGTGCGCTCGGCGACGATGGATTTGTGCGGTTCCAATTGAATCACCCGGTCCACGAACAAAAACGGCGGGCGATGCGGCAGCACCGGCAGGAGGTCGTCCAATTCAAAAACGGATTTATGGTTCATGGTTAAGATGATTTGATTTCCCAGATTGTGCCCGCGTCCAGTTGTTTCAGTTCCCGCGCCATGCGCTGGTGGACGCGGTCGCACAGTGCGTCGGCGTCATCATCGGGGCGCGGCATTTCCGGGTCAAGAAACCGAATGCGATAATCGTTTCGGCGGCGTGGAAAGATGCTGCCCGGCAGCTTGGCCATGAACGGCAATGGTGTGTGCAGAATCACCGGCACCACCGGCACGCGCGCGGCCAGAGCCAGGTCAAAAGCAAGGCGGTTGAAATGTTGCAGCCGTCCGCTCCGCGCCCGCGTGCCTTCGGGAAACACCAGCACATTCTTGCCGTCGCCCAGCAGCCGCCGGCTTTTTTCGAGCGTGGCGGCAAGGGATTCCAGCGAGTGCCGGTCAATGCTCACCAAGTCAAAATAGCGCGCCAGCAAACCGTTCATCACTTTGCGCGTGTCGCGCGATTTGATCAACACGCCGGTGCGCGGCAGCAATCCGATCAGCATCAGCGCATCCATCAGGCTGCGATGATTCGCCACCAGCACAACGGGACGAACGGCCAGCGCCCGTTCGAGGCCGGAAATCTCGGCGATGCGATACGCGCCCAGCAAAGGCAGCCAGCGGCGGGAAAAAAATCCCAAGTAGCGGTGTGTCACGACTTGAAGGAAACGCTGCTGCGCCCGCGGAAACGGCAGCATGATCAGGAAAATCGGAAAAACGAGCGCGACAAACAAAATCTTCGAGACAAAATAACTGGCATAGCCGAGACAGCCCAGCGCGACCTTTAGCGGATAGAAGGATTTTGAACCGGCCCTCATTTGTGAGCTTCCGCTTCGGTCAGGAGTTTTTCAATCCGCTGCTTCTCGCCGCCCAAGGCCGGCTTTTCCGCCAGCGCCCGCTGGCAAGCCGCAGCCGCTTCTGGATATTTGCCCTGCCGGAAAAGCACGTCGGCCAGCAGCCACGAGTTCTGGTAAAGACCGGGATTGTCCTGCTCCGCCGCCTTTTCGCAAGCCAGCGCTGCTTCCAAGTCGCCCTGCTTCAACGCCCGCCGGCCGTCGCTCAAATCCTGTTTGGCCGCCAGATATTTTTTGTATTCGCCGTCGCCGAGCATCGGATCGGCGGGGATGGTTTCTTCCGGCAATAATTTTTCCGGCGCGCTCAAATCGAACGCGACAAATTTTCCAAGCTGGTGCGGCGGCGAGGCGGCCCAGAAAATTCCCGCCGTTAAATCCATCACCACCGAATGCGTGGCGATGAGCGGATTCAGTGAGCCGCGGTTGCCGTCGCCGGCAAACTGGCCGCCGGGCAGCCGCCGGTCGCGCAAAATCGCCGCGCACGCCGCCGCGTCCAGCCGGTTGGTTTCGTCGCGCAGCATTTCCGTCATCCGGTCGAAGCGCGAGACCGACGTGTCGGCGCGTTTATAGGTTTCGTTGATTGGGTCGTCCTTCAATTCCGGCGTCAAATAGTGATTGGCGCAGACGAGCGAGTCTGCATTGGTTTCCGGCTCGCGCACCGCCGTTGTTTCCGGCGTTTTCTCGATCACGATGAATTTTCCGTCCGCGCGGCTGCCGACGAGAAACATTGCGGACACGAACACCTGCCGCTTGCGGATGATTTCGGTTGCCTCGGCGAGGTTGTGCGCGTGTTCCAAAACTTCGCGCGCCACCAGGCACGTCGGCGTGGCGGAATCGGCGGGCAGATGTGACGGCGCTCCATTGACAACGATGGAAACGCCATCGCGGTTCATGCCGGAAACGCAGCCTGCCATGCCCGCCCACGCCAGCGAGATGAATGGAATACCGTTTGTCGGCTCGCAGATGATCAAAATCCTGTCCTCGTCAAAAACCGGGTCAGCCTCCCAGTCGAAATCGCGTCCGCACAACAAATGATTTTCCATCGTAGCCGCGCCCCACGCGCCGAACGCCGTGCAGCCAGGCCGGATGAGCGGGCTGTGCATCAGCATGTAGGAAATGTCCTGCGCGCCGTGATAATTCAAAATCCGGTTGTAATACGGCCCCAGTTCGGGATGGCTGTCGGGGCAGCCGCGCGAGATGCCGAGCATTTCCACCTGCAAATCCGGCGTGATGTGTTCCGTCATGTGCCGGTTTTTGTAGGTGACAAAAAACTCCAGCACGAACCGCATCCAGCGATACGGCGCGACGCGGTTCACCAGCGCCACCACGGAATCCTCCTGCTGGTGAATAAGCTTCTGCGTCAGCACGCCATTGGCATAGCCCATCCCAAACGGCGTGCCGGTGAGGTAAAGCACCGGCAGGCCGTCGTGTTGGCCAAACCAGTTCGCGCCCAGATAAACCCGGTCGCCGCGTTTTTCGGGCGCGAGCGAAACGATGGCAGGCGTTGCCGTCAGCACCGGCGGTTTCGCCACCCAGAGATACATCAGCGCCAGCATCACGCCCCATAAAATCAGCAGCGCGGCGATGCCGCCGCCCGCGAGCCACAGCAGCCGCTTGAGCCATTTTCGACGACGGGTCATGGCTGCGCCTCCTTCGCCACGGTCAATTCTGTGATCCGCAGTTCGAGCCGGTAGGCTTCTGCTCGCACATCAAACTCGCCGGGAATTTCGGCGGACGTGTCAGGATATTTCCGGAAATCTTTCGACGTGGCGCGGTAAAATATTTTTCCGGATCGCGTCAAATCCAATTCCCGCCAGCGGGCTCCATCGGTGGAAAAAATGTAATATGCGATCATACCTGAAGCATCCGGCGGGGTTTGCAAAACAATTCTTCCGTCCGGGAGCTGTCCAGCCGGCTGCACATTTGCCGGTGCCATGAACAGCCAGCGCAAATCGCGGGCGACGAACCGGCGGCTCCAGTCTTCACGAAAAAGCGGCGTAATCTTGAGCAACTCGCAGCCGCCGTCCGCCTTCACGCGCAGATCCGTCACCACGCCAAAGCTGCTGACGATGGCGAGATGACAGCCTTCGGCGGGCGAAACTTCCAACAGCCCGTCGCAGGTGAACTGCCGTCCGCCAACCGTCACAATGGCGCGTTGCGTCGCGCGATACCGCGCGGGGAAAAGATTTTTGAGCGTCTGCTCCGCGCGCAAAAACGCGGCTTGATGCTGTCCGTCATCAGGCAAAACCGTGGGCGTGGAAAAATGACTCTGCGTCGCGCAGCCGCCGGTCAATGCGGCGAGCAGCACGGCGAACAAAATCCTTTGCAGCCGCCGGACGGTCATAGTTTTGGTTTGGCGTTTGCCGCTGCCGCACGGATGTGTTCAAGGTCCACGGGCGCGTTGAGATCAAACGTCCTGGGCGGCAATTCCAGATTCACAAATTGTTCGCTGAACTGGATGTCCGTGTAGTCGCCGTCAGTTTCGCGCAACACCACGCGCCGCGTCCCCTTCAAATCTACCGCCAGATGCACTTCAATCGCGGCCATCATTTTGCGCACCGTCTCATTTTGCGGGATGAGCGTGATGACCACTTCATCCGCGTTGTTTGTCACGGTGGCAGTATAGTCGCGACTGCCGCTGGCGTAGCGGCCATCCATCACGCCGGCGATCTGCGACACGACATTTTGCAGCGCGCCGCCAAGGCCGAGCTCCAGCTTCCGCCAATTTCCATCCGTCCACTCGAATTGCGCCACGCTGGAGCCGTCCGAAACCAAAATGGATTTGTAGGGAACGGTGGTTTCCCATCGGATGCGCCCCGGCTTTTGAAAGCAAAGAAAGCCCTCCGACCGCAGCGGCTCGTTGAAGAGCGACAAATGCCGTTCCTGCACAAACCGCGTGAACACCGTTTGCGCCCGGCCCATCGCGCCGCTGATTTGTTCCAATGCAACCGGCACATTGGTTTGCGCGCCGGCCTGGCTCCAGCCAAATGCCAGCAGCAGCGCGCCCAAAGTGATTTTGAACTTGGCAAATAATTTCATTTTTGAGCCATCAATTCATCCAGCCGCACGCATTGGTAGCCGCCGGCCTCCAGTTTGTCCAACAGCAACGTCACCACGGCCAGCAGCCGTTCGCGCGGCACGCCGGAGTCATGCAGCAAAAAAATCGCGCCGGGCTGGAGTTTCCGCAGCAGCCGCCCGGCGATTTTCTCCGGTGCTGCATTTCGCCGATCCAATCCGCGCGCCGTGCAGCCAACAACTTTCATGCCGAGTTCGTCCGTCACACGAAATATGCGCGGGTTTGTCAAACACACCGGAGGCCGGAAAAATTCCGCCGCACAGCCGGCGACGCGCTGGATTTCCGCCTGCGCCTGGAGCAATTCCTCGCGCAGCCGTCGCACGGAAAACAGGTTCGTCACTGGACTGTGCTGAAATGTGTGATTTTCGATTTCGTGGCCTTCCGCCACCATGCGCTTCACCAGTTCCGGCTGCTGGCTGACGCGTTTGCCGATGCAAAAAAAGGTGGCGCGCACTTTTCGCCCCGCCAGCAACGCGAGCAACGCCGGGGTGTTTTCCGCGTCCGGGCCGTCGTCAAACGTGAGCGCGATGATTCTCCGTTTCGTCGGTGCCGCGCAAATGCTTTCGCCAAACATCTGCCATTGCGGGAACGAAACACCCAGCCCGATCAACGCGCTAGCTAACGAGCAGAGCGCCGCGAGCCACCAGAAACGCGCCGCGCCCTGAACCAAAATAAATATCAGCACCGCCGCGACGAGCGTGGCGGCGAGAATCATCCGGTATCTGGTCAGGCGCGGAGGCAACACATTCCTTTCGTTCCCGTTGGTGAAAAAGTGAACAACACGACCGTCCGGCACGCGCCGGACAAAGCAGATTTGTTCAGCGTGCAAAATTCCGGCGCAATGTCGCCGCGCACCAAGCCAACCGCTGTGAGAAATCCGAAGGCCGACGCAGAATGATGTTCGCCACAAGCGTGCTTGTAAGCACCGCACGCAACATTTCGTCCGGCCAGCCACGATAATTCAACGGCAACGGCGCGATAAAACTCGTCCGGCTTCGTCAAGCCGTTCGCGCCGGTTAGGAGCAAATCCACGTTACCAGCGGCAATGCCGTCACGGTCCAGCGTCTGTAAAATCCAACGCGCCTCGGCCTCGGCATTCCGATTTTCCGAACGGCCAATGCGGATGGCGGAAACAAACGCAAGCGGAGACACCGCATTTTTTGCGCTGGCGAGCGTGACCGCCGCGCCGCCTTCGCCGGGCAGGGGACGCTCGCGGTTTTTCAGCGCGCCGGCAAACGGGCGGATTTCCGGCGACGATTCATGCCACCAACCCCAGCGCATTCCGGCGGCAAGCTGGTATTGGTTCAGTTCGTCCGCGGCACCGACCAGCGCAAGTTCCGCGCGGCCCGACGCAAGCTCGGTTGCGCCCTGCCAAAGCGCCGTTTCAAAAGAAACTTCCCGCTGGATGGGCGTTGAATTCAGACCGGAGAAATTCAGTTCGATGGCGATTTGCGATGCGAGCGAGTTGTGGACCGAACTGGTGAACAGCGACGGGCGCGGTGCGCGTTCGTCCTTCAAAATCATGTTTTCCACGAATGCCGTTGTGTCGTTGAGCGAGCCAAAACCGGTGCCGATGGCGGCGCAGATTTTTTCCGGTGCCCCGGTGTCGCAACCGCAGCCGAAACTCTTTCGCGCGGAGACGAGTGTCATTTGTTGCAGCCGGCTCAACCTGCGGCGCTTGGCCGGCTCGATGAATTGTTCCGCGCCAAAGTCGCCGCAGGCATAAACCTTCGCCTGCGCGGTTGGCGAAACAGCTGGAACGGCAAAGGCCGAAGTCGCTACGCCACCGTTGTGGAAAGCCGCCGCGATTTCCGAAAGTGAATTCCCCGCCGCGCTGACCGCACCAATGCCGAGAACGGCGAATCCTCTTTTCGTAGCAGCCGACGCAAGGAGGCTCTGACTTGAACCAGCTTTGAAATGAGCCTCCTCACGTCGGCTGCTACAAGATAAATCCGCACGCTCGAAGACCAGCGCAACATTGTTGCCGCCGAAACCGAAGGAGTTGCTCAAGATGCGCGAGACGGGCTGCGCGCGGAATTCCTTCACCGGCTCCAGGCCAAGCTTTTCGTCAGCGACTTCAAAGCCGGGTGTGCCGGGAACAGCCTGTTTGCGGAGCGATTGGACCGCAAGGACGGCCTTGATCGCGCCGCTCGCCGCCAGCGTGTGGCCGAAAAAGCGTTTCACCGAGGCGAACGGCGGAATGCGGTTGCCGAAAAGTATTTTCAACGCTTTTGCCTCCATCGCGTCGTTGTCCGGCGTGGCGGTGCCGTGCGCGCTGACGAAATCAATTTCGTCCGGCTGAAGCCCGCCGCGTTCGAGTGCGCGCCGCATCGCGACGAGCGCGCCCCGGCCCTCGGCTTGCGGCGCGGTGGCGTGGAAGGCGTCGCAGCTTGCGCCCCAGCCGGCGAGCCGCGCGAGAATTTTCGCGCCGCGCGCAAGGGCGGACTCCTCGGCTTCGATGACGAGCATGGCCGCGCCTTCGCCGAGGCTGATGCCGGTGCGGCGCGCATCGAACGGACGGCAGCCGTTCGGGTCGAGCAACAGCAGCGAGCCAAAACCATTCAGCGTGAGCCGCGACAGCGAATCGCCCGCGCCGGCGAGGACGATGTCGGCTTCGTCTTGTCCAATCAATTCGGCGGCGGCAAGAATGGCCATCGCCCCGGCGGAGCACGCGGTGGAGAGCGTCGCCACCGGGCCAAGTGCGCCGATTTTTTTGGCGCACAAATCCGCCGCGCCGGCGCATTCGTGAAATCGGAGCGGACCGAAGCGGTGGTTTTTTTCGCGGAGCAGCGCGGCGAGAAATTGTTCCGTTCCCAACATTCCGCCGACCGTCGCACCCAGCATCACGCCGACGCGGGCGGGATCGATTATACCCAGTCCAGATTCCAGCCCGGCAGCGGCCAGCGCCTCGCGCGCGGCGATCCAGGCAAGTTTGTCCGGGCGCGAGCCGCGGATGTTGCCGGCGAGTTCGTCCACGTCTTCGCGGACTTGGCCGACGAGGTGATTCGCAAATCGCGGCGAGGAAAACAGCGTGAGCGGGCCAAGGCCGGAGCGGTTGGCGCGAACCGATTCCCAGACCGCCGCCACGCCACAGCCGGCGGCGCAAATGATGCCGCTGCCGGTGATGACTGGAGCGCGCCGGGACATCAGGTGCGGTTGGCGGCGACGAATTCGGCGAGCGCGCGGAGCGAGGCGAACGCCTTGTCGGCGACCGAGCGTTCGGTGATGACGATGCCGTAGTCCGATTCCAAAATCGCCACCAGTTCGAGCGCGTCAATGGAATCCAACTCCAGTCCCGTGCCAAAAATCGGCTCGTCTGAATTGATGTCCGCCGGGGTGACGCCTTCGAGGTTGAACCCGGCGATGATTTTGGCTTTCAGTTCTTCGATGAGTGGTTCCATGACTGTGTGGCTCAAGCGTAACTTTCCGCGAATTGCTTTAGCAAGCGCGTTCCGGCGCCAAACATAGATTCCGGCACACCTCCGACAGTGCGCCGTTGGCAAGCGGTTTTTCACGCGGGGAATTTCCGGAACGTCCCAGCAACAGCGCCGCGCCGTGCCAGCCGCGCGGCGAAAGGTCTTCCGGCAGCGAAATGGAATTTGCCGTGGAACGATTTATCGCTTCGATGCCGAGGCACAGAACCATTTCTGCGTCACCGTCGCGCAGCCATTCGGCGGCTTCGGTGAGAATGCTCTCACCATTTGAGTTCGGGGAAATGAGCGACAGCACCGGGCCTTTCAGCCGATGGCGGATGCAGATTTCGCCGATGACGGTGCTGGGCAGCGTGTAGGCGAAAATGCTGGGACGCGGCGTCTGCGCGAACCGGATGTCGGTATCGAGCGAGCCGGTGAAGCTCTCAACGCACACGCCAAGCTTGTCTCGGCGCGCGTTGGGCAGCGCGTCAAAATTCACGGCCAGTAGTTCCGCCGCCAGAAAACCGAGGCGGCACATCAAGTCCATCCGCAGAAACCGCGACGGATCGGAATCGGACAGCAGCGACCAGTGCAGGCCGTCGAATTCGCCGCGCGCTAAATCTTCCTTCAGAAGCGGCGGCCAGTTGCGCAAGCCGGTCTGGTCGTTGCCAAAACCTTCCGGGCCGAGATAGCCGGCGGCGTGGATGGTGAAATTCTTCATGGCAATTCCCTTTCCAGCACCTGCGCGGCGTTTGTGCCGCCAAAGCCGCAGTTGATTTTCAGAATGTAATCCAGCTTCGCCGCGGTGCGCGGCTCGGCGAGCAAAGAATCCGGCGCAACCGGATCGCGTTCGCGCAGGCGCGGTGTGCCGGGCAGCATTTTATTTTGCATCGCGGCAACGCAAAGAGCGGTTTCCAAAACGCCCGCCATGCCGAGTGTGTGGCCGAAAATACCCTTGCTGGAACTGAACGGCGGCACGAGGTCGCCGAAGACGGCACGCAACGCGAGTGATTCCATGGCGTCGTTGTAAGGCGTGCCAGTGCCGTGGGCGTGGACGTAATCAATCTGGTCCGGCGCGACTTGCGCCTTGGCCAACGCACGATGGATGGCCAGCGCAAGGCCGGAGCCGTCGCGCGACGGGCCCGTGAGATGGTTGGCGTCGTTGCTCGTGCCGCAGCCGGAAAGTAGAATGGCCGGCAACGAAAGCAATTCGCGCCGCGCCAAAATAATGGCCGCCGCGCCTTCGCCCAGGCTCAAGCCGACGCGCGCTTTGTCAAACGGTCGGCAGCCGTCGGGATCAAGCGATTTCAGCGAGTTGAAACCGGACAAGACAAACTGCGAAATGAGATCCACCCCGGCGACGAAAACCAAATCGGCAAGTCCGCGCCGGATAAGCGCCGCGCCCTGCTGAAGCGCGCTCAAGCCGGAAATGCACGCGGCGGAAACGCATTGCACCGGCCCGCGACAATCAAACGTTGCCGCGAGATCGGCAGCCAGAAATGCGGGCTGAATCTGCCGCTGCGCGACAGCGGAAACCGGCTCGCGGCGCACAAGCTTGTCCAACGCTTCGATGTTGGCCTTGGTGGTGGAAAGGACCAATCCGCGCCGGGTAGCGGGAACGGAATTCAAAATATTTTCCGTCTGGCACACTGCTTCCTGCAAAGCGGCGGTGGCGAAAAGAAAGGTGCGCGAATCGACATGCGCGGCATCGGCGGCGCGAAGCTGTCCGACGATTTCGTCCGCAACAAAACCGGCGACGACGGATTGGCTGGTTTTGCCGATGAGCAATTCGCGACGATGCAACGCGCTGGCGTTCGAGAACACGGCGCGTTGCAGCGCTTCCATTCCCAGCCCGGCGGCCGTGACGGCACCGCAGCCGGCAATGGCAATTTTGTTCACGGCTGTTTCCAAAGTGCTTCCCAAGTCTTGAGCCGTTCGAGCATGAATGGCGGCCAGTTCAAAATCAGTTCGCCCGCCGGCGTGGTGAAAACCTGGCTGGTGCTGCCGGTGGCGAGCAACTTGTTATCAGTTTCGCGGCGGATTTCATAATCAAAGTCCAGCCGCGCGCTTTCGGATTTGAGCAGGCGCGTGGTGACAGTGAGCGTGTCCGGCAATTTCGCCGGCGCGAGAAAATTCACTTCCAGACGGATGACCGGGATGGCAATGCGCTGCTCGATGAACGCGGGATAATCAATGCCGAGCCGCCGGCCAAACGCGCGCCGGCCTTCCTCAAAATAATTGACGTAATGTCCGTGCCAGACGATGTGCAACGCGTCTACCTCGTTGAAACGGACAAGCACGGTGGTCTGGTCTTCGATGATGGCGCGGGGCGCATTTCGCTGGATGGCGCGGCTGCGGGCGGGAATGGCGGGTGAATTCATGGTGTGGATTTTGCCGAAGTGATTGCGCCGGTGGAAACTTTTTCAGCTTTCTCCGCCGTCGGAGTTTCGTCCCAGAACGGATAAATATTGAACCACTGGAACGGATATTGTTTCGCCACGTCGGCGAGGCGGGCGGCATATTCTGCGACGTGCGGTTGCAATGCTTCGGTGCCGGCGTGCAACATTTCGCGGGGAATGAATTTCGCCGGAAAGGAGAAAAACCGGTAATGGCCAAGCTTTTCGCGCACGACGAAGGTTTGGAAAATTGGCGCACCGCTCACCGCCGCCAGCAGATACGGGCCGACGGGAAACCGCGCAGGGCTGCCGAGAAACGGCGTGCGGACATCCGCGCCGCCAAAGGAACGGTCGCCGAGCAGGCAGACGATTTCGCCGCGCCGCAGCGCCGCCGAAATCGGAATGCTGCGCAACGGATGGCCGTCGGTAGCGATAAGATTGAATTTTTTTGCCGCGAGCGCATGGTCGAACAACTGCCGCAGCCTCGCCTCGTCTTTTTCCAGCACCACGACATTCACCGGCTGGCCGAGGCGGCCCAGCAGGTGGCCGCCGATTTCCCAACTGCCGACGTGCGCGCCGAGCAGGATGACGCCTTTGCCACGATCCAGATAATCTTTGAACAGAAATTCCCCCTCGTGCGTGCATTCGATTTTGGTGCGGCTCATGATGACCGCCAGCCGATCCAACAGCGTGACGCCGAAGGAAAAAAAGTGGCGATAGACGAGCCACGGCCATTTCCAGAACGGCTGCGGGCCGAGGACGCGGCGGAGAAAATCCTTGGAGCAGCGGTAGCCCGACGGATTGCAAAGCGTGAAATACGCGGCGACAAAAACCAAAAGTCCGTAGGCCCAACGCACGCCGAGCCGGCGGATGAGCTGGACAAAAATCCAGTTGCCCAAATAACCGCCGCGCGTGCGGCCCGACCAGCGGACGGAACTTTTTTCAGGAGAATTGCCGCCGCTCATAATGGTTCACGGCGCCGGCGGTCGGGGCGGCAGCAGTTGCGTTTGCGCGTCGCCGGATTCCAACAGTTCGCGGACGCGGACGATGTCTTCCACCAGCGGGCGGTCCACGGAAAGTTTTTCCGAAACGCCGCGAATGAGTTCATGCAGTTTCGCGTAATCTTTGCCCATCAAATCGCCGCCGCGCAAATCGGCGGCCTGCGCGAGCGCCAGCGCTTGAATCGCGGCGAGCTTCCAGACTTTTTCGGTGAGCTGCCGCGTCATGCGGGCTGAAATCATGCCCATGCTGACCACGTCCTGATTGTTCGCGTTGGTGGAAATTGTCTGCACGGACGCGGGTGCGCTCAACATCCGACATTCGGCGGCGAGCGACGTAGCGAGCAGTTGCACGCCCATGAAACCGGAGTTCAGGCCGGGATCGCCGCCGGAAAGCAGCGGCGGCAGGCCGAGGCTGTAACGCCAGTTCACGAGCCGTTCCAACTGACGTTCCAGCAGCAGCGCGCACTTGGCGAGGCCGATGCGCAGGTAGTCGCACGCCATCGCGATTTGCTGGCCGTAAAAATTGCCGCAGTGGATGATGGATTGCGTTTCGGGAAAAACAAGCGGGTTGTCGGTGGAGGCATTGAGTTCGCGCTCAACAACCTGTTCGATGTGCCAGAGCGCCTCCTGAAACGCGCCAAGAATTTGCGGCGAGCAGCGGATGGAATACGGGTCTTGGATTTCCACGCCCGGTTCAACGGGTTTGGCGTGCGAACCCCACTGGTGCTCGTCAATTTCCTTTTGAAATTTCGGATGCGTCCGCAGATGCGCGGCGATGCGCGCGGCAACCAGCGATTGCCCGCGAAATCCGCGCGCCTTGTGAACCTGCTCGCACAGCACTTCCGGCGACGCCCAAAGCGCCTGGAACAGACATGCGGAGAGCAGTTCCATCCAGCTCAAGAGTTGCGCGGCTTCGCAGGTGGCGAGCGCGGCGAGGCCGGTCATGGCCGACGTGCCGTTGACGAGCGCGAGACCTTCTTTGCACTGAAGTGTTACGGGGGACAAACCGTTTTGCGCGAGCGCGTCGGCGGCGGACAAGCGTTTTTCGCCGCTGCGGACATGGCCGAGGCCGACGAGAAAACGCGCCATGTGCGCGAGCGGCACGAGGTCGCCGCTGGCGCCGACGGAACCTTCGCTGGGAATTTCCGGGAGCAGGTCGCGGTTCAGCGCGGTGATGAGCAGCTCGACAATTTCCGGACGGATGCCGGAAAAACCGCGAGCGAGCGCGTTGGCGCGGGCGGCCATGACGGCGCGGGTTTCTGTTGCGGACAACAATTCGCCCTGGCCGACGGAAAGGTGATGCAACAGATTCAACTGGTGCTGTGCCAGATCCGCCGGCGACACGCGCGTGCCGCTCAACGGGCCGAAGCCGGTGTTGATGCCATAAACGGCGCGCGGCTCGGCGGCGATTTTTTCCACCAGCGCGCGGCTGGCGCACATGCGTTCACGCGCCAGGCCGGGAAGCTCGCATTCATCCTGCCGGCGCGAAATTTTCCAAACGTCAGCGAGCGTCAGCGCGTGTCCCGTCAGTTGAATCATCGTGCAGCAATGATATTTGCTTTGCAGTTACGACTGCAATGATTTGTTGCTGTGGAAATGCTCGGTATGCCAATGTTGACAAAAAGATTGCAATGCGATGGTTTCAGATGTTATCAAGAAACCACTGTCGGGATAAAAATCAAATACAAAAACCATTATGAAACTTATCAAAATTGTTCGTTCTTCCGCACTGGTTGTAGTGTGGGCGCTGGTTGCCAGCACGCTGGCAAACTATTCGGTTTGTCCATCGGCTTGGGCAGCGGATCAAAATGCCGAAACGCTGAACAACGCCTCCATTATCGAACTGCAAAGTCTAAATCTAGGCGATGGTGTCATTCTGGATAAGATCAAAACATCAAAATGTGACTTTGATGTGACGTTGGCCGGGCTTAAACAGTTAAAAGAGGCGAATGTGTCCAGCTTGGTGATCCAGGCGATGATTAACGCAAAAACGCCTATGCCACCGCCACCGCCGATTTCCGCAACATCAGTGACTCCAACTTCAACTGTTGCGGACGCTGCAACCAAACAGTTGCCTGCTGGCGATATTAATGATCCTAACACATATCACGATTCTGGTGTGTGGCTCTATGAAGAAACTAACGGGGCAGGAAAAATGACGCAATTAAGCACGGAAGCTTATGACATCTCACATAGTTTTATTCCGTTTGGTGGTGGAATATCCGGTTCTGCTGCGGTGTTGCCCGGAGTCGCGGCTAAAACCCAATCATCGTCGCGTCGCCCGGTTTTTTATATGTATTTTGGTGAAGGCAGGCAGAATAACATGGACATGATGGCAACGCTAACTCCGGATCAACTGCCGCTCGCCCATTTGAAGGTCACCGACAATAAAAAGAAGCAAGAACGCACCGTTTCGATCGGTTCCGGCGGTGCGTTTGGCGGGCATGAGGGAATTCCCATGAAAGAGCGGCGGTCAGTTGATTGGAGTAAAGTCGGGCCTGGATTTTACAAGGTGAGTCCGCAACAGGATCTCGACGACGGTGAATACGCCTTTTTTTATTCCCCATCACAAGTGCAGCAAGGTGCAGCCGTCAGGGTTTTTTGCTTTGGCATCCATCTGAAATAACAAATTCGGAGACAGGTCTTCCCCCCATTTCATGCCGGAACAGAAATGTTCCGGCATTATTTTGTTTTTGTGTCCGGCCAGATGGGCACAAAGTGAAACCATTGCTCCGGGTAACGGCGGATTTCCGGCTCGAAGGCGGATAAAATCTGCTGCGTGAGTTTCTGGCGGTTTTCACGTGTGCCCAGCACAGAGCGGTCGTAGGTGAACTCCGGCAAAATCCGCGCGGCGTAACCGCCGGCCTCACTCGCAACCACCACGCCGAGCAGCGCGCAACCGGAGGCGCGGGCAAGCTCCGCCGCCGCCACCGAGGCGCGAAATGGCTGGCCGAATAAATTTACTTCCACGGCTTTCACTTCCGGCGGCCGGTCAATCAGCAGCGCCACGTTTTCGCCGGCCTGAAGCCGTTTGATGATTTCCACAAAATCAAAGCCGTTGCTGCCGATGACAAAGGTCTCGATGTCCCAGCGGGCGCGCGAGGCTTGGCGCAATTCCGTCAGGCCATCGCCGGGTTCGGCCTGCGTGAGCACCACGATTTTGATGCCGCGCCGCGCGAGCAGCGCGCCGCCGAGTTCCCAGTTGCCGAGATGCGGCGTGAGCAGCAGCACGCCGCGTTTCCGTGCGCAGGCGGTTTCCAAAATGTCCCAGTCGGTGCCTGCCGTAAGCCAGCGGTCCATGGGAATGCCGCTTTCAAACCGCCACAGTTCCGCGAGCTTCACGGCAAACTGGTGGAACAGTTCATGCGCCGTTCGCTCCGCCAGCCGCCGGTCGACAACCACCGGAACCAGGTTGCGCACGACAATTTCCCGCCGGCGCGGATTCAGCCGGTAATATATTTCCGCCACGCCGACGCAAATAAATTTCAACACGAAGTGTGGCAAAATGCGGACGCAGACCAAGCCGAATTTCCACAGCCATGCGCGGTAAAAAACTGACGGGGCGCTGGTATTCTTTAATTCCGCAATCCGCAATCCGTAATCCGCATTGAGCTTCATCCACCACGCCGGCAGTAGAAAAATGGAAATTAGCATGTTGGCGGCAATGCCGGTCGCGCAGATTTTGCCGAGGCTCGCCATGCCGGCGTTGCCCGACCACGCAAGCGAGCCGAACCCGGCGATGGCCGTGCCGCCGCACAGCAGCAGCGCCCGGCCGATGGAGCGCCGCACCAGCGCGAGATCGCCGCCGTGCCGCCGCAATGCGAGTTGCATGAAAATGCCGTAGTCCACGCCCGTGCCGAGCAGCAGGGGCAGCGACATCAGGTTAAGCAGATTCCACGACCAGCCCGCCAACGCCATGACCGCCAGCAGGCAAAGCCCGCTCAACAGCAGCACGGCGAGGCCGAGAATAATTTCGGTGGGCCGGCGGAACGCCAGCCACAGCGATGTCAAGACGAGTAGCACCATCGGCGTGACCACCGCCCACATTTTTTCCTGCACGCGCTGGAGCGTGGTGCTGCCGAGCAGGCTCCAGCCCGACAGCAGGATTTTATTTTGCGCGAGCTGCGCGGACAAATTGGCCAGTGCTTTGGAATCAGTGTGATTGGTCGCCGGATAAACCAGCCCCATGACAAACCACTGGCCGTCGGCGCGGGTGACGAAGCGTTTGAGCAGCCACTGGCTGACGTCGTTGGTCGGCCAGACGGTGCCGGTGGCGGCGGCGGCGCGCGACCAGGTGCGGGTCAATTCATCGGTGAGGAACAGCGCGTTGGTGTTGAAACCCGCCGCCAGCGCGGCCTCGCCCAGGCGCGCGCGCTGCCCGGCGAACCACGCGGCGGTGATGCGGTTGGAGACCTGAAATTCCGGGCGCGGCCACAGTGCCGTCGGCAGCAAAAATTCGCCGACGATGTTTTGCGAGCGCGCCGTGTTCAACGTCTTTTCCGCAAGCTCAAGCCGTTGAAAAACCTCCGATTCGTCCGTGCCGGAAATAATAACCCAAAGCGCGTCCTGCGGAATGCCCATCTCGGCGGTCATTTCGTCCAGCGTGGTTTGCGCCTGGCTGTGCTGTGGTTTCAGCGCGTCAGCGGTCTGGTCGAGCTTGGGCCGGTGGAAAAATAAAATTGTTCCCGCGACAATTACCAGCGCCGCCGTCAGCCACAGGATTCTGCGGCAATAAATTTGATTCACCGGCGCGTTGCCGGCGGCGGCATTTTCGCGCGGCGGAATAAAATAGCTCCACCAGTTTGCCGCGACTGGCGACGCGGCTTTGCGCCGGCCCGGAAACAGCGGCGGCAGATAAATCATCACCATCACCAGCGCGGCGAGCGCCACGCCGATGGCCACCAGCGAGCCGAGCTGCGCAAGGCCCGGCAGCCCGCCGAAGTTCAAAACCAGAAACGCGCTGATGGTCGTGATGGCCGCCCACAGGATGCTCGGCGCGATGGCCCGGCGGATTTCCGGCACGCTCAACTGCGGGTGCGCCAGCGCCTCCTGGTAATGCACCACCGCGTAATCCACCGCGAGGCCGAGCAGGATCGCAGCGAAGCCCATGCTCACGATGCTGATCGTTCCGAGGATCAAGCCGCCGAGCGCGAGCGTCGCGGCCAGGATCAGCAGCAGCAGCGTCAACAGCCACAGCAACGGCAGCCAGCGCCGGTGCGTGAGCCAGAAGAGAACCGCAATGACAATCGCCGTGCCGGTGACGGAGCCGGTCAAATCATGCTGCATTTGTCCGGCAATTTCCGAGACGAACACCGGGCGTCCGGTGAAATGAATTTTTACGTCCGTAAAATTCGTGTCGCCGACTTGAACGCTTTTCACCACGGTTTGAATGGCTTGCAGCCAGCGGGTGCATTCACGATAGCCGCCGAGTTCCGGCTGTGCTTGCACGAAGATCAGCCGGAAAGTTCCATCTGCCGAGACAAACATTTTTTGTCCCTCATCCATCGAAAGCCCGCTGACGTTCGTGAGCGCGGGCAGCGTTGAAAAATTGAACGGGTCGAAAGCGCTGCGCGCGATGTCCGTGGGTGAAAGCGATGTGGCGAGTGCTTCGCGCGTTTCGGCCAGCACGGCGCCGATGTGTCCGGGCGCAAGCCGGTTGGTGAGCGCGGCGAAATCCGACGGTGGCTGGTTGAGCCAGAGGCAAGCGAGGATTTCCGCGAGCTGGCCGGGCTGCTCCAGCCACGGCGGCTGCCATGTCGCGCCAGAAACCAGGTTGGTCTGCGCGCGCAGTTTTTCCGCGAGCGCGCCGGCGAACTGCTCCGCCTTGTCTGCGTCTGACGCCCGCACGGTGACGACCAGCTCACGAGCGTTGGTGAAATGTTTCTGGTAAAGTTTCAGCCCCTGCACCGCCGGTTCGTCCGGCGGCAGCAAATCCAGAATCTCCAGATCAAAGCGCAGCCGCCACGCGCCGGCGGCAATCGCGATGAGCAGCAGCACCCACCACCAGCGTTTCAGCCGCGCGCTCATGGCGAAATAAAACCGGCGACAAATTCACCCGTGCGCCGGTTTTCCAGCCGCCAGCCGCCGTCAGGCGAACGCGTGAACTGATAATTCTCCGGCAAGTTTTTGCCGACCAGCGCGGCGGACAGTTGAAGCCAGACAAACCGTTGCGGCGGCCGGCCGTGTCCGGTGAAGCCAAACTGCTGTGATGGAAACTGGATGAGCCAGTTCGTTTTCGTTGTTTGCGCCAGCGCGACCGGCAGCAGCGTCTTGGTGAATTCGAGGCTGCTGCGGCCGTCGGGATTTTGCGCCAGCACGATCTCGCCGGCGAGCTCGGGATATTTCAAACCGGGTTTCCAAATCGCCTGCCCTTGCCGCACCGTCCAGCCGGGGCCGATGGTGGAAAAAAGCGTTTTGTCCGGCGAAGTCATGCAGCCGCCGCCAAGCAGGGCAAAGGCTGCCAGCGTCAGCCAGAATTTTTTTTTGAGGGCGGGGCTGCTCACTTCGCCGCGTCGGGATGGGCGCGGTGCTCGACGACCGCCATGGCGATGCTTTGAACGCTCTGCAAAATCTGTTTTGCGGCTTCAGCATCCTGGATTTTCAGGCCGTATTTTTTGTCGAGCGCCACGACGAGTTGCAGCGCATCCACCGAATCCAGCCCGACGCTGCCGGGACCGAACAGCGGCTGCTCGTCGCCAATTTCCGCCGCCGTGATTTGCAGCATGAGGTTTTCGATGAGCAACTGTTTGATTTCGAGTTTGAGTGCGGGCGTGATTTCCATGATGTAATTATTCAAAGCTTGTCTGACTTGTCCGCACCGGGGCAAGCCTGAAAACGGACGCCCATCGCCTGCTGGTTGCAACCGACGAGGCTGGCGATGGCCGAGGAAAACTTTTTTTCCGCCACGGCGGCGCAGGCGGCCACGCATTGCCACGCGGCGGCAGCCATGAGACCCTCGCCCAAAAGTTTTTTCGGACTCAATCTTGCGCCGGGCCAGTCCCGCCACGCGGCGATTTCCGGTCCGTCGGCGCGCGGGCTGTCGCCGAGGCCGTCGCAAAGCAATTCACTTTCCACCGGACAAATTTCCTCACGCATCGCCCGCGTTGCCTGGATGCGACTTTTGCGGGCGGAATAACTTTGCGGCTTTGTGACGGCGGACAATTCCACGCCGAAGGAATATTTCGGATCGCGGCACAACGCCACCGCGCCCGAACCGCCGCCGATGATCGCGGCGTGTTCGAGATGCCAGAGCGCGTCGGCGCGCAGCCAGTTGATTTCCTCGGTGCCGATGACGACGGCGACATCCACGCGGTTTTGCCGGAGCCAGTCCGCGCCGAGCGCAAGTCCCTGCGCGAATGTCGCCGGATCGCCGATGAGCGTGCTGACGAGCGGCGTGTTTTCGAGCAGCGCGGCCAGATGGCTGGCAGGCGCGGCAAAAACGGTTTCGGGAAACAGCAGCGGGCTGGCCGTGGCGGGATCGGCGAGCACCTCGTCAAAAAAACGGTAGGTGTATTGCACGCAACCGGATTGCAGGCAGACGACCAGACCCACTCGGCGGGCGGGATCGGGTGGCAGATTTTTCACCGCTTCCAGCATGGCCGCCGCCGCGTAATGCGTGATTGGGCTGCTGCGCCGGAGCCGCGGATGCGCGAGAAAGGCCGGGCGCACGGCGGGTGCGGGCACGGTGCGCATCCGCAACGGTTTTTCCCAGCCGGGGCGTTCGAGCGGCTGAACTGGCAGTGGTTTTCCATCCGCCAAAACCTTTAGCATTTCCGCCGTGCTCCAGCCTGCCGGGGAAACCGCGCCATAGCCGCTGACTAAAATCCTGCTCATGCCCACCTCCGCAAAATCAGGGTCGCATTGACGCCGCCGAAGCCGAAGGAATTGGAAAGCACCGTGTTCACGGCTGCGTCGCGCCGTTGTGTGACGAGCGGAAATTGGCAGAGCGGATCCGGCGTTTCCAGCGCGAGTTCCGGCGGCAGCCACTGGCCGCGCAACGCCATCAGACAAATGACGGCCTCGACCGCACCTGCGCCGCCGAGCAGATGGCCGACGCTGGCTTTGGTGGAACTGACCGGCAAAGTCGCCGCGCGGGTTCCGGCCCATTGATTGATGGCGGCGGCCTCGGCGCTGTCGTTGAGCTGTGTGCCTGTGCCGTGCGCGTTGAGGTAATCAATTTCCGCCGGCGTCACGCCCGCGATGGCGCACGCCTGGGTCATCGCGGCGAAGGCGGCGTTGCCTTCGGGATGTGGTTGCGTGAGATGATGCCGGTCAATCGTCGTGGCGTAGCCGATGATTTCGCCGAGAATTTCCGCGCCGCGCCGCTGCGCGCTTGCCAGCGTTTCGACAGCGAGCATGGCCGCGCCTTCGCCCACGGCCAGCCCGTCTCGGTTTTTGTCAAACGGACGGCAGCGCGTCGGCGACAACGCCTGCAACGCGTCGAAACCGGCAAAAACCAACTGGCTCAAAACGTCGTAGCCGCCGGCGAATGCTTTTTCCGTCGCGCCGCTACGAATGAGTTCCCACGCCTGGCCGACGGCGCAGGCGCCGGACGCGCAGGCATTGGAAATAATGTTGACCGGGCCGCCAAGGCCGAGCGCGTCGAGCACGATGCGGCCCTGCGAATGGGATTGATATTGAAAGGCGCGCGTCGGCTGGCGGCGATGCAAACGCGGCGTGCGCACGGCCTGCCGGAAATAATCCTCGCCCAGCGGCATTCCGCCGGAAGTCGTGCCGAGCACCAGCGGAATTTCGTCCGAAGGCTTCCAGCCAGACTGCTGCCACGCTTCCACGGCAGCGAGCAGGAGCAGGGCGCTGGCGCGGTCGAGCCGCGCCGATTGGCGGGCGCTCAAAAGCGTCGCGGGCATTTTTTCCGGCAGGTCAACTTCCGCCGCCGTTTTCACACGCTGGCGGCTGACGTCGAACAGCGTCACCGGACGGAACGCGGTTTTCCCGGCGCGGAAACCCGATGCATTTTTCTCCCAGCCAGTGCCGAGCGCCGTCACGATGCCCGCGCCGGTGACGACGACGCGCGGTGGTTGGGCAGGAAATGGATTGGAGGGAAAATTCATGCGCTAAAAATCATCGGCTGCCATTGCGCGCCAGCCGCTGAACGCCGGCGCGGAAACCAAAATTCATCGGGTAGAAAAAGTTTTTCCACGAGGTTGTGCCCCAGAGCCGCTTGAAAATGGACGGGATGGAATACACCTCTTTCAGCGCGGCGTGGTAGCCTTCGAGCAGTTGATCCGGTGTGAACGTTTTGGGCTGATAGACGACGTGGTTGGCGTCGTAAAGATTCCAGTCCTCGGTCAACAGGCGTTTTTCCTCGGTCAGCCGCTTGTGGAGACGCGTGCCGGGATATGGCGTGAGGATGGAAAAATAGACAACCTCCAGCTTGGCCTTGATGACGAATTCCACCGTGCGGTTGAAAACGCCCGCATCGTCCGTGTCGAAGCCAAAGACAAACGAGCCGTCAATGCCGATGCCGTGGTCGTGGATTTTTTTGACGACATCCAGATATTCGCCGGGCTTGTTGACGCCCTTGCCGATGGATCTGATGGCATCGGTCGAAAGCGTTTCAAAGCCCAAAAACAGGCCGGTGCAGCCGCTTTTTTCGGCCAGCTTCAAAATCTCCGGATCCTTGGCGATGTTGACCGAGGCCTGGCCGAACCAGTTCAAATTCAGGTCGGCGATGCGGGTGAAAAATTCGCGGGCATAGGCGCGGTTGCTCACGATGTTGTCGTCCACAAAGAACACCAAGCGCTTCAGCGTGAGCAGGCCGGTGAAGGGGCGGAGCGTTTTCAGTTCCGCCATGACCTCCTCCTGCGGACGGTTGCGAAAGCTGCCGCCGAACGCGCTGGTGACGGCGCAGAATTCGCAGCCGATCGGACAACCGCGCGTCGTCTCCATGAAATGAACCGGCAGATAATTTTTCGGGCGGAACAATTCCCAGTTGTTTGGCGGCAGCCCGGCGAGCGGTGGCAGAATTTCTCCGTGATGGTAAATGGATTTCATCGCGTCCTGCGCAAGGTCGTTCAACAGGACTGGCCAGAGCTTCTCGGCTTCGCCCACGATCACGGCGTCGCAATGTTGCAGCGCCTCCTCCGGCAGGCAGGAAGCGTGCATGCCGCCCATGACCGTTTTGATGCCGCGTTGCCGGAAATGATCGGCGATTTCGTAGCCGCGCTTGACCGTGGTAGTCATCGTGGTGATGCCGACGAGGTCAGCGGACTGGTTGAGATCCAGCGGCTCGATTTTTTCGTCCACGATGGTTACCTCCCAGTCCGGCGGCGTGAGCGCGGCGACGCGGAGCAGGCCGAGGTTGGGCAGACGGAAAATCATGCCGCCGCCCATGAGGCTGCCTTTGACTTTGGGCGCGATGAGCAGGAGTTTTTTCATTTTGGCGTTGGCTGCCAGAGCCGTTGCACGGTGGAAAGGTAGCTCCAAAGCGGGCCGGCAACGCCGCGTTTGCGGAGGCGCTGGACCAACTCCTGATAGCCGGGCAGCGGATCGCCGGCAATCCAGCTTGGCGAGCGCCGAGAGAATTCGCGCAGCTTCATGAAAATCATTTCCTCGGTCAGCCCCGGCGCGAGGTAGTAAACCGGTGCCAGCAAATCGGCGTCCGATTGAATGACGCCTTCCGCCACCGCCTGCGCGAACAGCGGCGTGCCGGGATAAATCCGCATTCCCACCACGGCCATGATGGCGGTGTTTTTCAGGCGGAGGGAATTTTCAAAACCCTCCTGCAATGTCGCCGGCGTTTCACCGGGGCCGCCGCAGATGAGAAAATGGCAGTAATCAATTTTTCGCTGCCGCGCCAGTTCGCTCGACTCAAAAACATCCGCGAAGGTGAAATGCTTCGCATAAGTTTGCAGTGTCACGTCGGAAAAGCTGTCCGTGCCGAACTCGATGTGCGTCAGCCCGGCGCGCGCCATCAAATCCATCAGCTCCGCCGTCAGGCCGCGCGGACGCAGGAAGCAGCCCCATGAAATTTTTACGTTGCGATGAAGGATCGCCTCGCAAATTTCCGTGACATGGCGTGGCGTGGAATTGAAAACCGAGTCCACGATGAAAACGAACTTTGCGCCCTGCCGCTGAAGATTTTCCAGTTCGGCGGCGACGATTTCCGGCGGACGGCGGCGGTTGATTTTCCCTTCGATCACCGGATAAGTGCAGTAGCAGCAGAGAAAATGGCAGCCGCGCTGCGTCTGCAGATTCAGCGTATCGCTGGCGGCGAGATATGTCCGCGCGATTTCCGGCGGCCGGTCGGCGGCCGTCAATTCCAACTCCAGCGGGCCGGGCGCGGACGGATTGACGACAATTTTTCCATCGTGCCGATGCACCAAGCCGGGAACGCGGCTGAAGTCGCCGCCATTTTTCAGCGTTTCCACCAGCGCGAGCATGCCCGGTTCGCCTTCGCCGGCGATGCCGTAATCCGCACCGGTCAGCACCAATAATTTCTCCGGGAAAATGCTGAAGCCCGCGCCGCCGAGCACCACCGGGGCTTGGCTGTGCTGGCGGATGGTGGCGGTGAACGGCGCAAGCTCGTCGTAAAATTTTTCCTGCTGGCGGATCAGCACGTCGTCAATGTTGCGGAGTGAAATGCCGACGAGGTCCGGCTGAAATTCCCGGAGTGTCTCCACCAGCCGGTCGAGATTGGAAAGCCGGTCCAGCCAGCGCGTCTCGTGTCCGGCACGGCGCAATACGGCATTGATGTGCGCCAGCCCCAGCGGAAACACCGGGTCGGGTGCCGTGCAACGATTGGCGCTGATGAGCAAAATGCGGCTGGGCATGAAATCAGGTTTTGCCGGAGATGGCCGGAGCCGCCGCGTTTTGTTCGAGATGATCCGCCATGCTTTCCGGTGACAGTTCCAGGCCCTCGGCGGCGATGGCGGCCAGCACGCGCGCTTCGTCCATGATGAACCGCCCGCGTTTGTAGAGGAGATAGTCGCGCTGCAAATCTTCCGGCGTGAGGTTGATGGTCGCGACGTTCGCTCCCGCGCGCAACCCGCGCCGGTAACCAGCGTCAGCCTGCGCCAGATTCAGTGCACTCACCGCCGGGATGAGCCAGCCGGGCCGCATCAGGCGCAAAACGGCCATGCAATTCAGCGTCGTTTCCACGTCACCCGCCGGGGCCGTCGCGAGTGGCGCGGCTTCACCGGGAATGAACGGGCTGACACTGCAACCGTCCAGCGGCAGCGACGCGGCCAGTTCGCAATTGGCCAGTAATTTTTCCGCGCCTTGTCCCGGCATCCCCGCGATGAATCCGGAACTCACCCTCCAACCAGCGGTGGCGAGCCGGCGGAGGTGGTGCAGGCGTTCCACCAGTTTTCCGGGAGCTTGCCAGCGTTCGTAGTCAGCGGCATCGGCAGTTTCAAATTTCAAAATGTAAACCGTCGCGCCCGCCGCCTGGAGTTCCGCGTAGATTTTCTCATCCAGCGTGCCGAGGCAGACGCTCAAGCCGAGGTTTGTTTCGCGCCGCAGTGTGCGGAGCAGCGGCAGCACCACGTCGCGCGCCGCCACCGGGTCTTCGCCGGTTTGGATGTTGATGTCGGTGATGGTCGGCGGGCGTTGGTGAATGAGCAGTTCGGCGATTTCATCGTGCCGGGCGCGGGCGCGTTCCAGCGAACGGTTGTCGCGCCGCATTCCGCAATAGGCGCAATTTTCGCGGCAAAAATTGGAGACCTCCACCACGCCGCGCACGAACACCTTGCCCCCGAATTGTTGGAACGCCGCCGCAGACGCCCGTTCGTGCAGGGCTTCCTGAACCGAACCACGCGCCAGCAGGTCCTCGATTGTGGGCTGAAACCCCATGAGATTTGGGAGGGTATTTATCAGACGTTCCCGCTGGCAATGAAAATTCCTTCGCAAAAATTGCCATTCATTCAAACTGGTTGCGGGCGCGGACGCTTGGTATTTTCCGCCGCGTGACAAATTTCATTCCCAATTTCAAGACCGGGCCGACCACGGCGCGGAAGAACTGGTGGCGTCCGGTGTTGGTGCAAATCATCCGCTTGGTGGTGGTCGGACTGCTGCTGGGCTGGCTTTATGCGTGGGGTGCGCCGCTGATTTACCGCGACAAAAGCGCGCCCGGTTTCTGGCTGGGCTGCGCGCACGGCGCGTTGATGCCGATGGCGCTGCCGAGCCTGCTCATGCGAAAAGACGTGCCGATTTACGCGATGGTCAACCAGGGGCGCATCTACAAAATCGGCTACATCGCCGGCATCAACGCCTGCGGTTTCGTGGTCTTCGGTCTGTCGTTCTGGAAACCGCAACGCCGGGCGCGGGTTTAATAAGCCAGGCTGCAAAACGCCTCCACCACGTTCACCGGGCCGCCCGCCCAGTAGTGGTTGCGCGGAAAATAAAACGTCCGGTCGGCGCGGTGATAACTCAATTCCGTCGGCCGGCCGGGCTGGTTTGGATCGTAGGCCGTGAACCGCAGGCCGGTTTCCGTTTCCGCCATTTCATACAGCACGACGCCGTGATTGATGGTCAGTTGCGGAAAGCGGAATAAATGCGCGATGACCGCCCGGCGCTCCAGCAGCGACCGCGCCAGTTGCGCCGCCATTTTTTCCTGATGCCGGCGCGAAACGGGCAAAATCATCCGCCGGTGGCTTCGCAAAACGTAGGATTGCCACGCGCCGCCGCAGTTGGCTTTCAGCAATGCCGGCCGCGCCTGGCTGAAGGCGCGCAGCGAATCATAACCCGGCACCACCACGCGCTTTTCTTCGGTGCTGACCTTGCGCGGACTGCGCGAAACCACTTCGCGCACGATGCTGCGGTAAGTTTTTTCATCCGCCACCGGCAGCGAGGCGTCGAACCGCGCATGGTTGAAAAACTGCCTCGCCGAACGCACCATCACAAAACAGCGATGCGCGTAGGTGGGCGGCGGGTTGTTCTTCCGTGAAATCATTTTCTGCGACGCGGTGTCGAACTGGTATTCCCAGACCAGCTCGTTGGCAAAGGCAAAAGTGTCCCGGTCGAACTCGAAGCGGCGCGGCGGCGTGGCGGTCGCGGAAATCATGCTTGGACAAGCATTGGGTTTCGGCTAACAAAAGGCAATGCTGTATGAACGCTGGCGGCAAACCGCGCGCGAACGGCCGTTGGAAACCGCCTTGAGCGAGTTTCCGTCGGGTCGCCGGTGGACGTTCGCCGGACTGGCGGACGCGGCGGGGAAACTTCCAACAACCGGCGAACCGTTCGTGTTCGCGCAAGGCCATTCCGCTGAATTTATTTTCGACGTGCTCCGGGCGTGGCGCGACCACACCGTGCTGTGTCCTCTGGAAATCGGCCAGCCGAAACCCGCGTTGCCGGTGCCGCCGAAACCGGCTTGTCATCTCAAGCTGACCTCCGCCACCACCGGTCCGGCCCGCGCCGTCGTCTTTACCGCGGAACAGCTCGCCGCCGACGCGGAAAACATCGTTGCCACGATGGGGCTGCGACCGGACTGGCCGAATCTCGGCGCGATTTCACTCGCGCATTCCTACGGCTTTTCCAACCTCGTCCTGCCGCTGCTGCTGCACGGCATTCCTCTCGCGCTGGTTGCCTCGCCGCTGCCGGAAATCGTCCGGCGCGCGGCGGAAAATCTTCCCGGCCTCACGCTTGCCGCCGTGCCCGCGCTCTGGCGGACCTGGCACGAAACCAACGCCATTCCCGCGACGACGCGGCTCGCGATTTCCGCCGGCGCACCGCTGCCAGCGATGTTGGAACGCGACGTTTTTCAGACGCACGGATTGAAGATTCACAATTTCTACGGCTCGACCGAATGCGGCGGCATCGCCTACGACGCCACGGAAATCCCGCGCGCCGAAGATGCCTGTGTCGGTTCGCCCATGCGCAACGTGACGCTCGACTGCAACGCCTCCGACTGCCTGCGCGTCATCAGCCGTGCCGTGGGACAGGGCTACTGGCCGGATGCCGACGATGCGTTGAGAGCGGGAATTTATCAGACCAGCGACCTCGCGGAATTTAAGGACGGGAAAGTTTTTCTGCGCGGCCGGTTAAGCGACCAGATCAACGTTGCTGGCCGTAAAATCTTCCCAGCCTCCATTGAGCAAATGCTGGCCACCCATCCTGCCGTCCGTGAATGTGTCATTTTCGGCGTGCCCGGCGATGACGCCGACCGCAACGAAACAATTGCCGCCGTCGTGGTCGTGCGGGTGAAAATTTCCGCCGCCGAACTGAAACAATTCCTTCTCGCCCGCCTGCCCGCGTGGCAGGTGCCTCGCGAATGGCGTTTTGTGGAGTCGCTCGCCGGGAACACCCGCGGCAAAATCTCCCGCGCTGAATGGCGGAGGAAATTCCTCGTGCGGGAATGAAACCATGCCGCCGCCGTCAAATCCGGTTTTCTTTCGCCGGAAAATTTGCTTAACTCCTGCCCGCGAACAATCATGAACGAGGCGACGCTTTCATCTTCCGACATCGCGGCCGCGCAGCAGACGGCGTGGGCGGACACCTTGCGCCAAGCCTTCGACCGTTCGCCGTTTTACCGCGGGCATTTCGCCCGCGCCGGACTTTCGCCGCGCGACGAGATTCCGCTGGACGAAATCGCCCGCATTCCGGCGATTGACAAGGCCGTCGTTTCCGAAAACGCGGAACAATTCCTCTGCGTGCCCCGCGAAAAGATCGTGGACATTGTCACCACCAGCGGTTCGACCGGCCAGCCGTTGGTCTGGCAGCTCACCGAAAACGACCTCGAACGCCTTGCGCGCAACGAGGAGCTTTCGTTCATCTGCGCCGGATTCACCGCCGCTGACACCGTTTTACTCGCCGTGGCGATGGACCGCTGTTTCATCGCGGGCATGGCGTATTACCTCGGCCTGCGCAAGCTCGGCTGCGCCGTCATTCGCGTCGGCGCGGCCACGCCGGCGATGCATCTGGACATGATCCGACGCATGAAGCCGACCGCGGTCGTCAGTGTGCCGTCGTTTCTCGCGCATCTGGCGGACAAGGCGGCGGAGACAAAATTTGATCTGGCCGCGTCCGGCATCCGCAAGGCCGTGTGCATCGGCGAACCGATCCGCAAAAATGATTTTTCCCTGAACCGCGCCGGCCAGATTGTGGAGCAAAGCTGGAACGCAAAAGTCTTTTCCACCTACGGCGTCACCGAACTTGCGGCGTCGCTCTGCGAATGTGAATCCGGTCTCGGCGGCCATCTGCATCCAGAATCGCTTTTTCTCGAAGCGTTGGACGAGGCAGGCAATCCGGTGCCGGACGGCGAAGTGGGTGAACTCACTGCCACGACGTTTGGCGTCGAGGCCATGCCGCTGATTTGTTATCGCACCGGCGATTTCGCAGCGATCTACCGCGCACCCTGTCGCTGTGGCCGGCACACGCTGCGCATCGGGCCGATTGTCGGGCGCAAAAACCAAAAGCTGAAACTCAAGGGCACGACGGTTTTTCCTTCCGCATTGAAAACGATTCTCGAGGCCAGGCCGGAAATTTCCAGCTACGTCATCATCGCCCGCCGCGAAAATAATTTGTCCGACACCGTGGAAATAAAATTCTGCGGCGAGGCGGACCCGCCGAAAATCATCGCTGCGCTCAAGGAGCAGTTCCAGGGCGCGGCGAAAGTGATTCCGCAAATCACCGCCGCATCGCCGGCGGAGATCGAAAAACTGCAACTGCCCGACGGCGCGCGAAAGCGCCGTTATTTCGTGGATCTGCGCGATAAAAATGCCCGCTGAACCGAACATCTGCATCGTCATTCCGGTTTTTAACCACGGTTTGACGGTGGGCCGTGTTGTGCGCGAGGCGAAGGAATTTTTTCCAGTGATCGCCGTCAACGACGGTTCCACCGATGAGACCGGGAATATTCTCGCGGCGGAAAGCGGCATCAGCGTCGTCATGCTGTCGCAAAACCAAGGCAAGGGTGCCGCGCTCCGCGCCGGTTTCGTCGAAGCGGAAAAGCGGGGCTTCACGCACGCCATCACGATTGACGCCGACGGACAGCACGCAACGCTGGAACTGCCGGCATTCGCCGCCGCCAGCCGGAGCCAGCCGGAGGCGTTTGTCATCGGCGTGCGCGATTTGGTGAAGGAAAATGCGCCGCGCGGACGCCGTGTCACCAACAACATCTCCACTTTTTGGTTCAAGGTCGAAACCGGCGTGGCGCTGGCCGATACGCAATGCGGCTACCGCTGTTATCCGCTGAAAAGCATCAACCGGCTCCGCGTCAAATCGCAACACTATGCCTACGAACTCGAAATCATGGTTAAGGCCGCTTGGGCCGGCCTGCCGCTCGTGGCGCAGCCGGTGTCGGCCGATTACGCGGCGGCAACCTCGCAGCTCTCGCACTTTGATCCGTGGCGCGACATGGTGCGGATTTCGACTTTGCATTCGCGTCTTTCCATCCAGAGCTTCTGCGTGCCGGCGCTGCTGCGGAAAATTTCCGCCACCGGCGAATTGCGACATCTTCCGCGGGGTGCCCGTGTGAAAACCATTTTGCGACTGCTGTTTTCCGAACACACGGAAACGCCGGCGAGACTCGCCTTCGCCGTCGGCCTCGGATTTTTCTGCGGCATCGCACCGATCTGGGGTTTTCAAATCATCACCGCCGCCGCGCTCGCGCACAAACTTCGGTTGAACAAGGCCATTGCTGTGACCGCGAGCAACATTTCGTTTGCACCCGTCGCGCCGTTCATCATGGCCGCCGGGCTGTTGCTGGGCCACTACCTTCACACCGGCGCGCTGCTGCAATTCAACTCCACGACGCTGCTGAAGGAAATCCCCGCGCGTCTGGCCGAATGGTTTTTGGGCAGCCTCGCGCTGGGGATTCTGGTGGGAATCGCCGGTGCGATTTTCACCTGGCTCATCAGTTCGCTGTTCGCCGGTAAAACCAAATCACCGGCATGACCGAGCGTTTTGTCCAACTGCATTTGTGGCTCGCGCGACATCGAAAAATCGTGCTGCTGCTGACCGCTGCGTTTGCCGTCGCGGCGATTTTCATGGGGCGCAAATTGAAGTTGAACGAGGACTTCACCGACGTTTTACCCATGTCCGCGCCAGCCATCGCCGAACAAGTCGAGGCGCTCCAGCACATCCGGCAGGCCGACCGGCTTTACATTGATGTCGCCACCGCCACGACCAATGCCGAACAGCTTGCCGCCGCTGCCGCGCAAATGACCGCCGCGCTCCGCGCAATCCCGCGGCTCACCGACGTGCGCGGCGAGATCAACGCGGCCGACATGGGCGCGGCCTACCAGCAATTGCAGGCGCAACTGCCGTCGCTGCTCAATTCCAACGACCTGCGCGCATTGGAACCGCGCCTGACCACGACGAATTTGGAGGCGCGCCTCGCGTGGCTGAAAAAATCCATGATGCAGCCGTCGGGCTTGATGTTCAAAGAAGTCGCCCAGTCTGATCCCGCCGGTATCAGCGACATCGTGTCCGCACGGCTCCGCGATTTGCAGGCTGGCGCTGGCGACGCGCGCATCGTCGGCGGATACATCACCAGCGCCGATGGTTGCCATGTGCTGATCAACGCCACGCCGGAATTCCGCTCGTCCGAAACCGGCAAAAGCGCCGCGCTCGTCGCCGCTGTGTTGCAAGCCGCGCGTTCGGTGGAAACCAATTTCCCGGCGGGCGCGGTGAAAATATCCTTCACCGGCGCGCACCGCTCCGCGCTCGACAACGCCACGATGATCCGCCAGGACACAACGCGGACAAGCATCATCGCGACCCTGGCCATCGCCGGGTTGATCATTCTCGCGTGCCGCCGCCGCTGGCTGGCATTGATGGCGCTGCTACCGGTGCTGTTTGGAGCGCTCGGCGCGATCACGGTTTTCTACCTGACGGGCGACTTGGTTTCCTCGGTGGCGCTCGGCTGCGGCAGCATGTTGATCGGCGTGACGGTGGATTACGGAATTTACATCGTCTATACGCTCGACAACTCGCCGCCGGCCAGCCGGGAAGATCTGGCGCGCGTCGTGGCCGGACTGGTTCCCGCTCTTGTGTTTGGCGCGCTCACGACGATGGCGGCGTTCTTCGTCATGTTTCTCTCGCCGATTTCCGGTCATCGGCAGCTCGGCCTGTTTGGCGCGGTTGGCGTTGGACTGGCGGCGTTGTTCGCGCTGTTCATCCTGCCGCTGTTCATCCCGGTGAAAGCCATGCCCAACGCCCGCCCGCTGCCGCTGACGGCACTGCTCCAGCGGTTGTTTGACTGGCGGACACGGAATACGCGCCTCGTTCTTCCGCTGCTGGTTTTGTTCACGATCATCTGCGCCGCAGGCATAAGCCACGTGAAATTCGACGGCGACCTCGCGCGCCTCAACGGCGTGACCCGCAGCACGCAACAGGACGAGAAAGCCATCCGCGAAACTTGGGGCAAGGCACTCTCGCTGACGACCATCGTGGTCGGCGGCGCGACGCGCGAGGAAGTTCTGAAAAAAAATGAACAGGTCTTCTCCGCGCTGGAAAAATTGCGCGGGCAAAATATTTTTGAATCGTTTTCCTCGGTTGCACCGCTGCTGCCGTCGGCGCAGACCCGGGCGGCGAACCTCTGCGACTGGCGGAATTTCTGGACGACCGGGCGGCAGGCGCAATTGCGCGATTCGCTCGACACCGCAGCGTCACAACTCGGATTTCGCACCGGGGCGTTCGCGCCGTTTCTGAAAAGTATTTCCTCGCTGGAGACGGCGAGCGCAACGGAAACCAATTCCGCGCTGGACCGTCTCACCGCCGATTTCTGGAGCGAGCGCGACGGCCGGATTTATCTGACAACGCTGGTGAAGGTGGTGGACACGGAAAAATTTCTCCAGCTCCACGCGGCGGTGAAGGCCTCCGTGCCGGACGCGCTGCTGCTGAACAAAGCCGCCTTGTCAGACGAAATCACCCAAGTCGCCCGCTACGCGCTGCCGATGTTCGGCCTGCTCGTGGCGGCGCTGAATGCGTTCCTGATTTTTCTCTTGCTGGGCCGGATCGAACTGGTGCTGGTCACGCTGCTGCCGATGGCGGCGGGCATTTTCTGGACGCTGGGAACGCTGGGACTTTGCGGACTGCCGATTGACGTGGCGAATTTTGTGTTCGTCATTTTTGTCGTGGGCGTGGGCGGCGATTACAGTTTGTTTCTGGTGTTGAGCGAGCTGGAGCCGTTGCGCGGCCGCCCGGAACGAACGGCGGCCACGGGCGGTGCGGTGACAATGTGCGCGCTCACCTCGCTGCTCGGCACCGGCGTTTTGGTTTTAGCGCATCATCCGGCGCTGTTCTCGGTCGGGCTGACGGCGCTGCTGGGCATCAGCTATAGTCTGCTGGCGACGTTGTTCCTCGTGCCGCTGTCCGTGCGCTGGCTGGCGGAAATGAATTCGCGCCGTCCAAAAATCGTCAATCCCACGCCGGTGCAAACACGCCGTGCCGTTAGCCGGCTTTACCGGTTTCAAGGGCCGTATGTCTCGCAGTTCGCCTATTGGAAAATGAAGACCGACCCGCTGTTTTGCGCCGTGGAACAAGCCGTGCCGGCGCGCGGGGAAATTCTGGATCTCGGCTGCGGCTACGGTTTGGTGGCGCACTGGCTGACGCTGTTCACGCCGGACCGGCGGGTGCATGGCGTAGATTTTGACGTGGACAAAATCCGCGTGGCGCAGGTCACGGCACGAGTGAATGTGCAGGTGAGTTTTGAGCAGAGCGATATTTTGGAATGGCCGGCCTTTCCCGCGTGCGATTGTGCGTTGCTTTGCGACGTGCTGCATTACTTCCCGCTCGAACTAAAGGCGGAGGTGCTGAAGAAAGTGTTTGCCGCGCTGCGTCCCGGCGGCTGCCTGATCATCCGCGACGCCATGGCCAGCGAGAATTCCAGTCATCGCGCTGTCGCCCGCACCGAGAAGTGGGCGGTGCGCCTGGGCCAGAACAAAACCCGTCATGGCCTGCATTTCGAGGACGAAAAAACCCACCTTGCACTGCTGCGCGAGGCGGGCTTTGTCAAAGTTGAAATCCGAACTGAATCCGGGTTGGGTTCAAATAAGCTGCTAGTTGCTTCAAAATCTTGACCAGCGCATGTTTTTTAGAACCGAGAGCTACTTGTCCACGTAAATGATCGCCTTGGCTCGGAACACGCATCTTGTGCTGCTTCCACCGCCGAAACCTCCACGAGGATCAATAATGAACCCACCCCCCTCTTGGGTAAACGAAGTATTCGCACTCATAACCGCGTCTGCACCTATCATCCGCGCTCGGTAAAAAATCGCGGTGGTCATTGCTGCTTCTTCTTTTGGGGCACCTTCGCAGGTCAACAGTGCGATAACTTTGTAGGGTCTTTCCGGTGGCTTTATGTCGTAAATGTCTAATTGATCTTTTTGGGGACGGGTGGACGAATCATAGAATGCTATTTGAACTCGGTTTGCGTGTTTTGGCGGTATCACGCCACCTTGATGTTGAGTTGTCGTAGTGCAACCGGCAAAAGTTAGTGCGAGGCCCAATGATACGAGTATTTTTTGTATTTTCATGTGCTGTTCCGATCGGCAAGGCTTTGGCTGCAAAACCGCGCCGCTTTTAACGGTGGTCTTCGGCAGCCATTTGTTGGAGTTGATCGTGCCGCTTTCCGGAAATGAATTCTCCAAGCAGTTGTTGAATTTTCCCCTGCTTCTTCTGCTCGTAGGCCTCGGCGGACGACGCCGGCGTCACCCAATGATTTTTGCTGGTCCAGTCCGCGATCTGCGGCTGCATCATGTCGCTTTCGCGAACCGGTTTGATGCGGATGGGGAGGTTGGCAATCCAAAGGTCGTAGGTTTTGTCGGGGAGCAGTTGCGCCTCGACACACGCCGGACTGTCCTGGGAAAGGTTCATGAAGTAATGCTGTCCCGGATCGCAAACGTAGGCAACGGAATGGCCGTTGCCAAGGTCGGCAACGAGGTTCGTGCCGTCCCAAATGGCGGTATAAACCTTCGATTCCAAAATCGCTTTGGGACGCTGAATGCATACCAGCACCTTGCCCCCCGGAGGCGACGCGGGAGGCGCGAACGATGTGTTCATGTATTTGCTGGTCTTGCTCATGGGCCCGGCACAGCCGCCGAGGAGCGCGCCGGCGATCATGGTGCAGACAAGTAATGATATTTTTTTGAGAAAATTGATTCGTTTCATGGGAGATGTTGGTTTCAAGCACATTCTGAAAGCAGGCTTGCAAAATACGCAAGAAGAAAAGCTCGTCACTGGCCATCCGATTCAATGCTGCCGGCGGCTCCGGCTTCGGCCAGACGCAACAGTAGATTTTGCCCCACTTTCTCGTCCCAACTGAATTTGTTCGACAACACCACTACGGCGACGTGTGCGTCCAGATCCAGCCCGATGTAGGCGCAATAACCGGACACCATGCCGTCCTTGAAAGTGAGGACACGCCGCCCGGTGTCGAAGGTGTTGATCATCCAGCCCAGCGCCTCACCGCCGCGCGCGGTCTGGATTTGCTCGCGGTGCGTGGCCGCCAGCGCGGATTCAACCGGCAGATGGAGCATGCCCAGATTGGCCCGCGCAAAGACCAGCATATCGTTCATGCTCGAATACATTCCGGCGATGGGCTGAAGCAAATCGCCCATGTCCCACGGCGGCAACGGGTAATTCGCCGGCTTCCAGCACGCCTGGTTGCCGACGTGTCCAACGGCCAGACGGCTTTGCTGTTCCGGGGTGAGGAAAAAAACAGAGTCGTTCATGCGCAGCGGACGGCAGATTTTTTCCTCGATCAAATCCGTCGCCGGACGCCCGGTTTTTTCCGTGATCAAATAAGCGAGCAGGCCCGCGCCGAGGTTGGAATAGATAAATTCCGGCGGCGTTTTGGGGCGGGGCTTCGCGTGGCGCAGGTAATCTTGCAAATACGGAATGGTCAGGTGTGCGTAGAGGTCGTGGCCCGTGACCAGGTAGTCGAGGAAGGAACCAAGCTGGCTCAATGTCATCGGTTCGCGCGGCAAGCCGGAGGTGTGCGTGGCCAATTGATGCACCGTCAACCGTCCGGCCTCCGCGCTCACGACCCAATTCGTGGGCAGAATGTCGCGCACCGTGTCGTCATCGCGGATTTTCCCGTCGGCATCCAGTTGCACCAGCAGCACCTCCGCGAACAACTTTGAGACCGAGCCGATTTGAAACAAATCGTCCGGGCCGGGCGCGTTGGTGTCACCGATGCGTCCGGTCCGGCCATAGCCGAAACTTTGCGTGGCCCCGTCCGGCGTGACCACGCCCACGACCATCCCAAAAACTTCGCCGCTGGTCAGCAGCGGTTTCACCAGGCGGTCAGCCTCCGCGTGAATGCTCCCGCCAGCGCGCAATCGCGCGACCGCCGGGGCCGGATTGGAAATTTGGCGCGTGGCGGCGGTGCGGCAGCCGGTGCCGGCCAGTCCGAGAAAAATCAAAACCGCCGCGCCACCGATGGCGGCAAACCGCCGGAACGCGGACGGCAGCCGGAGATATTTTGCCGGAGACGCGGGGAACATTTCGCGCCGCAGCATGACAAACCGGCGCTGCCGGTCAAGCACCGGAAATGGCCGGACAACTTTTTGTTTCAAAATCTGGCGTGCATTTGCGGCGGTGGTTCCCCACAATTTTTGCATGGCCGCCCTTGGAAAATCTTTTGCGCTGGCGTTGTTGTTTATCTTGCCGGGCGTCCCGACCCGCGCCGCCGATCTGCTGGACCGGTGGATTGCCGCGCAGACGAACGTGCATACCTGGACGGCGGACATTGTGCAGACGCGCAACTTCAAAACCCTTTCGCAACCGCTCGTCTCCACCGGCAAGGTTTGGATTGCGGTGCCGGACCGGTTCCGCTGGGAGCTGGGCCAGCCGCCGCAGACCATTGCACTGCGCCAGCCGGCGGAGCTGGCGATTGTCTATCCCCGGCTCAAGCGCGTGGAAAAATATTCATTGCAGGCCGGCCAGACCGGGCCGTGGCGGGACGCGCTGGCGTTGCTGGATGCGAGCTTCCCGCGCAGCCGCACCAACCTGGAGGCGCAGTTTCAAATCCTCGCGCTCACCCAAACCAACGGCGTTGCCCGCCTGGAACTCCAGCCGCGCAGCGCGGCGGCGCGCAAATTCATCGCCCGGCTGGAAATTAGTTTTCGCACGGATGATTTCTCGCCCGTCGGCACGGCGTTGACGTTCAGCGACGGCTCCGGTTTGTGCAATGAATTCAGTCATTCCGCAGTGAACCCGCCGCTGGACTCGCAGTTGTTTGAGATAAAAATGGAGCCGGATTTCACGGTTGTGGAGCCGCTAAAGCCATGAAAGTTTTGCTCGTGCGCGGCAATCCGCGGAAAAACGGCTTCACGCAGTTTCTCACAAACCTGTTTCTTCAGGGCTTGCACGAGGCGGGCGCACAGGTCACAGACGTGGACATCACCGTCGAGGAGCAGTCGCTCAAGCCCTGCCTCGGCTGCTTTCATTGCTGGCTCGTGAGGCCCGGCGAATGTGTCCATCATGATCCGATGGAAAAGCTTCTGCCGGTCATTCTTGACGCCGACGTGCTGGTCTGCGCCACGCCGGTTTATTACTTCGCGATGAGCAGCCACCTGAAGAATTTTTTTGAGCGCACGTTTCCGCTGACGACGGCAGGTTTGGAAACGAGCAAAATGGGAATTCTCCGCAACCGTCTTCGTGAGCCGGCGAAGTGGGCCGGCAAAAAATTCATCTCCATCACGGTCGGCGCATTGCGGGCGCGGGAAGCCTACGAACCGATCAACCAGACGTTCCGGCTCATCGCGGACACGCTGGACATGGAACTCGGCGGCCAGTTGACGCGGCCCGAATCGCACCTGCTGCCCTATAAATTGTCAAAGCCGATGACACTCAAGCACGTCGAGTCGGCATTTCTCAAGGCCGGGCACGAGGCCGGCACGACCGGCAAGCTTTCCGCCAGAACGATGGCGGAATCGGAGCTGCCGCTCTCGCCGGATGAAAAATATTTCCGCACCTACTCGAACATTTATTGGGAACACGCTGTCGCGATGGACGCAACGAACACCAACAGCGCGAAGCTGCAACAACAGGTTGGCAGCGACCCGGATATTTTGATGCGCGAGATGGCGCGGAGCATTGACCCGAAGGCCGCCGCGCGGCTGCGTGCCGTGCTGCAATTTGATTTTCCCGACTGCCAGCGGCATTACCGTTTCACCGTGGACAAGGGCCGGTGCGAATTGAAATTTGAGCCGACCACGAAGCCCGACTTGCGCGTGACCTGCACGACCGACGTCTGGGTGGCGCTGTTCATGCGGCAGCTTAATGTGGCCGCCGCGCTGCGCCAAGGCGTGATTAAGCTCGAAGGCGACAGGGGTATTTTTACGAAGCTGGACCGCTATTTTCCGCCGCCATCCGTTTAAGGACGGCGATGACGGCGAGGAGGAAGACGATTTGATCGGCGATGAGGGAGATTCACGACGGCCAGCGTAAAGAATTTAATGAAGGTCAAAAGCCACCTGCACCTCGATAACTACTCCAGTTGGTCGGGGGGGGTGCTCCTACTTGCCATCCACTTCGCGGATACTGGGTTTATGCGCACACCGTGCAACCCAGAAAGTGAACCTCCAGTAAATTTACTGAAGGCTGCGTCAGCCCTTCTTCGTAGGTTTTTAACGCAACGGTATTAAGAAGTGGAGCCAATGGCCGGGATTGAACCGGCGACCGACGGTTTACGAAACCGTTGCTCTACCACTGAGCTACATTGGCTAAGCCTTATAAAATATAGACTTTTTGATGGTTAGCGAAACCATACTTGACAATCTGCTACTGCTTTTTGATACTGTTTGGCATGATCCACAGCAAACCACTGACCATCCCTGCTGATTCCGGCAAGGCATGGCAGAAAACCCAGTATTCAAACTTGATCCGTTACGTTCCATCGGGAACATTTTTCGCACGTTTGAGGGTAAATGGCAATCTGATTCGTAAAAGTCTCAAGACCGATGTGCTGTCCGTGGCCAAGCTGCGGCTGGCGGATCTGGAGAAGAATGAACGCGAGGTGGCGGAAACCCGTGAAGCGGCCAGCAAGGGGAAAATGACCTTTGGCGATTGTGTGGCCATCTACAAGAGCCAGACCGAAGCCAGCAACCTTCTGAAACCCACTTCCAAGCTCTACCGGCGGGAGGTTATTGAAAGCATCCGCAAGTCCTGGCCCGGGATTGAGACGCGTGATGTCCGGCGGTTCAGCCCGAACGATTGCAACGCGTGGGCGGCGAAATACAGCAACCACTATTCGGCGACGCGCTACAACGGCGCGCTGGGGGTGTTGCGGGCGATTTTCAACGTGGCGATCACCTCCGGCACGCTCTACCGCAATCCGACCATCGGCATCAAGCGGGCCAAGGCACGTCCCAAGCAACTCACCCTGCCGGAGACAAGACAATTTGAGCGGTTCGTGGCGGAGCTGGAAGCCGGAGCCAGCCGCAATTCCAAAAACTGCGCGGACTTGGTTTGCTTTCTGGCTTACGGGGGCTTCCGCAAGAGCGAGGCGGCGGGCATCACATGGGCGGACTGTGATTTTGAAAAGGGCGAGATACTGGTGCGCGGCGATGAGGAGACGGGAACCAAGAACTGGAGTTTCCGGCGGGTGCCGATGATTCCAGAGATGGTCAAGCTGTTACAGAGGCTGCGAGCCGAACGGCCGGATGAACCAACGGAGTCACGGCTGATGCGGGTGCGGGAATGCCAAAAGGCGATGGAACGCACGGCGAAGGTGGTGGGCATGGCCCGCATCACACACCATGACTTGCGGCATCTTTTTGCTACACGTTGCATCGAGAGCGGGGTGGACATACCGACGGTGAGCCGGTGGCTGGGCCACAAGGACGGCGGGGCGCTGGCGATGAAGGTTTACGGCCATCTGCGGGAGCATCATTCGGTGGCGATGGCGCAACGGGTGGTGTTCTCGACGGCTGGCGAAGGGCATGAAACGGCAAGCGCAGCGGAGCGAAGCGCAGGCTGGCGCGGAGCGGTAAAACGGGATTAGCTAACACGAGGACATCATTCTTCGAGGGTTCAATCATCCAGCGGAGCAGCGCGCAGCGCTCCTAAAAGCCTCCCTGTGGCGCTGGAAGGGGCATTGCCATGCCCCTATCATGCCAGACACCACCCAAAGACAGTTGGAGGGGCGGGAAGGCAGGGAGCCGGGCGCAGCCCGGCCCCTGCCTGCCGCCCTTCCTTGTCTATTTGTAACAACTGCATCAGAGGAGGAGAAAAATCATCGTATCGCAAAGGAGGATGAGGGGCGGGCGGCACGCGCAGCGGGTCGCCCGCCTTAACCTTGTTTAATACGCTAATAACTGTCCAAAGAACATACCATTGATTTTAGTAGGCGATTGCACAGAGGCTTTGAAGAATTTTTTCTTGAATAATCGAAGAGCTGGTGGAATAAATGCCTTTATGAAACCATCAGCTTGCTTCAAACACCTTAATCGAAGGTTGTTGAAGTCGCAAAACCAAGTCCGTGCATTCACTTTGATCGAGATGTTCGTGGTGATTACGGTCATCGCCTTGCTGTCGGTGATACTGTTGCCGGTTTTAGCTGCCACCGTTAAGAACGCGGCGCGAGCACAATGCGCAGCAAATCTCCATCAGATCGGCGTGGAAACGATGATGTATGCGAATGATAACAACACTTGGTTGCCAATCTGCGGTAATAATGAAAAGATTTCGATTCGTAAGGTCAACGTTTTGAATGGTTTATTTTACACAAGATATGTGTGGACAGGTTATTATGGAGACACTTGGAATTGGAATGTTTCGACAAGTGCTTCCGCTACGCATGGAGGTTACGAAAATCTGGGCTATTTGCTTAAAACTCGACAAGACGCCAATGGGAAAACTTTTTACTGTCCTGCTCAATGGGGATCTCCGATAGGCGAAAGCTCATATATGCCGTTTTTGACATGTGATGCGGGGGGAGTTATCAGGTCCAGCTATGCATTTAACCCGCGAACAATTGGCACAGGAGGGACTTACGAATGGCTTCGTCGTTACCAAAAAACAACCCAATTCGAAGCTCACAAACTATTGGCGGTGGATTATCTTGGCACTAACTATTTTGCACACATAGACGAACGGGGGTGGAATGTTCTTTTTACCGACGGCAGCGTCAACTTTTCCAGAAATGAACAAGCTTATAATCTGAATCAGAAAAATATACAAGACCGCGAATCAGTCGAGGCGCATGTGATTCTGGATCAGATTTTTAACTACCTCGAACTCGATTACGACAGCAATACAGTCACCGTTGGCATTGTCCAGAATAACGCATCGCCCGTTTTCTTATCGGTTAATCAAACTCCGGGGATGCTGGCGTTCACTTGGAGTGCTGTGATAAACCAAAAATATCAGGTGCAATACTGCACAAATTTATCCGAGCATAATTGGAACAATCTGGGCGGCTTGGTTACGGCCACCAATGCGACGATAACGACGATAGATTCTACACGACAAGATCCGCAGCGATTCTACCGCGTCATTCCTCAATAACGCGAACAGGAAAATCTGCTACTGCAATCTGATACTACCTGCCGATTTTAAGGCGATTCTGGAACATTCGTGAAGAAAGCAGAATGTATGAAACACAATAAAGACGAGGCTTGAACACGCGTGATGAAATCTGAATAAACGCTTTTGTGAATTACGAAACCGTTGCTCTACCACTGAGCTACATTGGCTTCCTACAAGTTATAACGTTTATTTATTCAAATGTCATAACTCATAAGCCTGACTGACTATTAATGAACAAACCCAAACAGCCACAACCCCTGTAAACGCTGCAAACAACATGACCAATAGGAAAGCCGTTTCGCTGCGGTTCGTCAAGACCAACATTCCCAATCTGGTCAAACGATTCCCGGCGGGCAATCCGTCACTCGGCTCGAAGTGATTCGGCGGGGGCATATCCGCATGGCGCGAGAATCGCCTCGGTCATTCCGTGGATGATTTTTTTGTCCGCCGGGCAAATTGTCGCCAGCACGCCGCCCAGTTGCGGGCGCGCCGCGTCGCCTTCGCCGGCGACAAAATAATACGGACACAGCCGCGTGCGGCCTTTCATCGGCACGGTTTGACTCTTCTCAAAATCAAACCATTCCGCCCCGACCAGCCTGGGCTTTTCGTAGCGTTGCAAAACGAATGGAGAATTTGAAAAACCGGCAATCGCCCGTTCCACCGCCATGCTCCAGTTGGCGGACGACAAATCGCTGCCGAGATAAACCCCGCGCGCGCCCCACGCGTTTTCCGAAAATCCGGAAATCTTCAAAATCAGGTCGCGCTCCCTTTGCGAAAGCGTTTTGAGCTGCCGCCAGTCCGTCAGGTTCAGTTCGGGCATCGCCGCGTGCGGTGGCAGCGGCACCGGATCCACCAGCCAGGTGTAGGGGATTACTTTCTTCAACCGCGCCAGAAAACCTTCGCCCAATTCCTGCCGCCAGAACGATTGCAGGTTCCGGTTCCACAGGAGTGCGAACAGCATTTTTTCCTCAAACATCGGTTTCGGCGGCGGCGTCAGGCGGATTTTATTTTCCGCCGCCAGCTCAAAAATCTTTTTTGCGTTCGACACGTTCGGCAAATCGAATAATTCAAAAAAACGATAAACCGCATCGCCGTCGGCAAAATCGCTGAACCGTGAATCGTGAACCGTGAATCGTGCGCCGAGCTGTGATACGAGCCATTCCATTTCCGGGCGGTAAGTTTTTGATTCTTCCGATACGATGATGTGAACCTGCTTTGCGTCGCCAAAAGTGGATTCGAAGCCGCGCAGCATCCCGTCCGCACCGCCCAAAATTTCAGATTTCGGATTTCGGATTTCGGATTGATTCTGCGCGCCAGCCGGTCCGCAATCCGCAATCCGCAATCTGCAATAAGTTTTATTGAGCCAGCCGGTCAGCCCGATGCCGCCCGGCACCGAATCGAGTTCCGTGATGCTGAAGCCATTTTCCGTCAGCAAAATGTCCGGACGGATGATGCGCGGCACGTCGTTCTTGAACGCCGACGAACGCTGAAGCCCGATCAGCCCGGCGGGTTTGCCCTGGTCCAGCCAGCGCGCGACCCATTCCGGCTGCCTGCCCTCGACGCTTTTGCGGTAAAGCAGATTGACCGCCCGATAAAATTGCAGCAGCACGCGGCCCAGCGATTCGATTTCCTTCGCCAGATTTTCATCCAACGGAAACGGCGCCAACGAAACACGCCAGTTCAAACCGGCGAACAACCCGCCCGGTGGCAGCGAATCGCGGATGAATTTTGCCTGGTCGGCTGTGTTCACAAAATCAAACACGCACTTGCCCGCTGCCGATGCCGAGCCATTTGTAGCTGGTCAGTTCGTCCAGTCCCATCGGGCCGCGCGCGCCAATTTTGTCGGTGCTGATGCCGATTTCCGCGCCCATGCCGAACTCGCCGCCGTCGGTGAACCGCGTCGAGGCGTTCCAATACACCGCTGCTGAATCCACCTCGGCGAGGAACTGCCTCGCGTGCGCCTCGTTCTTTGTCACGATGCTGTCCGAATGCGCCGAGCCGTAGAAATTGATGTGGTCAACTGCGGCACGCACGCCGTCCACGACGCGGACGTTCAGGATGTAGTCGTTGTATTCCGTGAAATAGTCCTGCTCGGCCACCGGCTTGAACTTCGCCGATTTGAAATTTGAAATCGCCGGTTTCAGATTCGCCAGCGTCGCTTTGTCACCGCGAATCTCCACGTGCTTTTCAAAAAGCTTCTCGCCGATGGCGGGCAAAAACTTCTCCGCCACCGATTTGTCCACGAGCAAGGTTTCCATGGCGTTGCAGACGGCGGGGCGCTGGACTTTGGCGTTCATGACGATTTCCCCGGCCATCTTCAAATCGGCGTCGGCATCCACGAAGACATGGCAGACGCCTTTGTAATGTTTGATGACGGGCACCTTGCTGCAATCGGCCACGGCACGAATGAGCCCCTCGCCGCCGCGCGGCATGCACAGGTCAACGTATTGCGTGAGCGAGAGCAACGCGGGAATCGCCTCGCGGTCAGTCGTCGGCACGACCTGGATCGCGTGTTCGGGAAAGTTCGTCAGCGCGATTTTGCCGGCGTCAATCATCGTCCGGGCGATGATTTGATTTGAGCGCATCGCCTCCCGGCCGCCCCGCAGAATCGTGGCATTGCCGGATTTGAAACACAGGCTCGCGGCGTCCGCCGTCACGTTCGGGCGCGATTCGTAAATGATGACAACAACGCCGATGGGCGTGGAAATTTTTTGCAGCTTCAAGCCGTTTGGCCGGATGCGCTCGTCGAGGATTCGCCCGACCGGATCGGGCAGGGCGGCGACTTCGCGCAGTCCGCGCGACATGCCAGCGATGCGTTTGTCGTCGAGATTGAGCCGGTCCAGCATGGCCGATGAAAGGCCGGACTTCGCGGCGGCGTCCATGTCCAGCGCGTTGGCCTGCTTGAGCGCGTCGGCGTTTTGTTCCAGCGCGTCGGCCATTGCCAGCAGACAGGCGTTTTTCTCCGCCGTTGTCAGCTTCGCGAGTTCGCGCGATGCCATTCTGGCCTGCCGGGCCAGTTGCGTCATTTGTTCCGTCAAAGTCATGCGGGAAGAAGGTAAGCCAAAAAAACGGACTGAAAAGCGCGAATTTTCGGCTTTTCCGGACGCCGGGCCGCCCGGCAACTTCATGGCCTTCGTGTTTTCCGTGGCAATTTTTACTAACTGGTTGGCAAAAAAGGGAGAGCCTGTTTTGGGTTTTGGTTGAATAGTCGCTCAAGGATTGTGGTGGGGAAAAGGTGACGGTTCTTTCTCAAGCAGAACAAGTTGTGAAACCGGATCGAATCGGCCCGGTTTCCTGTGATTTGATTTTGATTCGGGCGGACAGTCGTTTCTTCAGCGGGATTCTTCATCCCCACCTCCTTGGCGACTGTCGCCCGGATCTTTTTTTTGGGGGCCGGTGCCATGCGATTTAGAACATCCAGCTCGCGCTCACTTTGAAGAGTGCTGACGCGGCGAGCTGATCGCCGGTGAAATGTTGGAAGACGGGAAATTCCACGTCCGCGTAAATTTTCACCGGATGGACATGGAATTCGATCCCCGGCGAAAGCATGAGCCGCTGATACCCGGTGTCGTTGGGATCGGCGTTCGAGCCGCTGTCATGCGTGCGTTCCGAAAAGATGATCTGCGCCAGCGGCGAAATCCGCGCGCGGCCCAGCGAGAAGCCCTTGTAGTCAATCCCCGCCGCCGTGTCCAGTTCGGTGCCCGGACGATATCCGGCCTGGATCAGCACCGGCACATCCAGTTGCAACTGCGCGAACCAGTCCCATTTTTCGTCCTTCGTGAGGTTGCCGCGATAAAAACCGCCGAGCAGAATGTCCGTGCTGCCGGTGCCGATTTGCGTGTCGCGATCCACCAAGTCCGTGTCTTCCGTGTAACTGCCCGTCGGCAATTTCAGGCCAAACGTCACGCCCGCCGACAAATCGGCGAAAAAGCCGGTGTAAATCCCCTCGATGCGGATGTCGCCAGGCTGGCTCCAATTATGCGTCGCGATGTTTCCATTGTCGTCCGTCCCCGTGAAGTGACGGTAATCCAAAGGCACCTCCAGTTGCGCGCCCCATTTGTCGTTGAACATGTATTGGAAGCCCAGCGTGACAAAATGCGTCTCAATTTCCCTGTCGCCATTGTCCGCCGCCGGCGCCATTGACGTGCCGCTCCAGTTGCGGTTTTGATCCTGGTAATCGTATTGCAAAAAAAACATTCCGCCCTGGCTGGCCGGAAGCATCGAACTGGTCGCCACGTCAAAAACGCCGCAGCCGCACGCGCAGGCATGAACCGCGCTTGGGGCGAGCACACCGACCAACAAACCACAACCCATTTTTACCACCGCTGAATTAATTTTTTTTCTATTTTTCATTTTCAAATTTCAAAATCGCGAGAACGCGCCACGGCGCTCTCAAGGTTAAAGGAAAACATTCAAGTCCGCGCCAACACGGCACGGGGAAACAACTGCGATCGAATCAGACGCGGGATTCGCGCGGCGGCGGCGTCAGCGGTTTTTGCGTGGAAGAATCGGGCGGGAAACTGGTCAGCATCGGCAAAAGCTGGAAATCCGACGGCGCAAACAAAGCCGGATTTTCCTTCACGGGTGGAAATTCCAACTTCTGCATTTGCAAGGCAACCGCGTTTTGTTTTTCGGATTTTTTTCCGGCGGCGATGGCTTTGCAAATCGGGCAGGGATGTTTGCCGTCAAACGTGCGGGCCACGGATTCGGAAATCGAATGCGTGCGCAAATTGTCCGCGAGCATGGCCGTCCAGGCGACAGCCTGCAGCAGCGTCCACTGCGCGCCGAGCGTCGCCGCGAGCGCCACCACCACAAGGACTTTGCCAACACGAGCAAACACGTCGGCAACTTAAATCAAATTTGCCAAATCGCAAGTGCGGATAATTATTTGCATCAGTCGAATTAACAATGTGCCGGCTGAAGCTACAGGATTCGGTTTGCAATTTGCCGGTCAATCTTCCGAGATCCAAACCAGCGTGCCGACGGGCAGCAAATCGAAGAGCGGAATCAAATCCGCGTCGGCCAGATGAATGCAACCGCATGAAGCCGGCTGGCCGATGGATGTTTGGTCCGCCGTGCCGTGGATGTAAATGTAGCGGCTGTGCGAATCCACGCCGCCGCCGCGGTTGATGCCGGGTTCGAGTCCTTCCAGCCACAGGATGCGCGTGGTGATTTTGGCGTCCGCAAATTCCGGCTGCGATGTATGGCCGACGGGCTGCCGCGCCTTGAAAACCGTTCCCGCCGGCGCGCCCGCGCCGATTTTTTCCGCGACGTGATGCAGGCCCAGCGGCGTGCAATTCGAGCCTTCCGTCTGCCCGATGCCGAAACGCGAAGTGGAGCACGGGAATTTACCGCCAAGACGCCAAGACGTGGAGGAATTTTCAAAAAGTGAAACGGTTTGCTCGGCGACGCTGACGAGGAGAACGGATTGAGTGGGAGCAATATCATGCCTTTTACAAGCGAGCAAAAAATTTTCCAGATCCGTCACGCGGTTTGCAGTTTTTCGGGAAAATTATCCAGCGCCGTTTTCGGCAGGCGCTTCAAACGGACGGCGCGTTCAACCGCTTTGCGCGCGTAAAAATGGTGCTCGCGCGCCCCGGCAAGCAAACCTTCGACTCCGATGTCTGCGTCCAGTTCCGGCCAGTAAACGGAGGAGCCACTGATCTCAAACTTGCGGCGTTCCTTCGCCGTCGCCAGCGCCAGGGTCGGATAAAATGCAATGGGCACACTGATAAACCGCCCGTCTTCCAGATGGAAGCCGAGCAATTCATCATTCACAACCACGTCTGTGATGGCTGGCGGCATTTGCATCTACAACAGGATTCTAATTCTCATTGCGCCCGTGTTCAAGCCAGCGTTCGACAATTTCCGCCCGGCGTTCTGAAATCATCTTTCGGATTTCCGCGATTTCATGCGGCTTGAATCCGCGATTGAATGCCAGTGTCAAATCATCCAGCCAGACTTTGCATTCATGCCCGTCTTTGAAAACGTGAACGTGCATCCGTTCAGCTAAATCGTAACTATAAAAACTGACGCGATAGCCATTTTGGATGAAAACCGTGGGCATGACAGGCGACTTATTTCAATTTCTTCACGAGCACCTTGGAATTTCTTCCGCTTTGCTCGTATTTTTCGCGGCGCGCGGGCGGCAGCTCGTCGGGCGTGCCCTCGGCGAAGCCACCCTTGGATTGAAAATAGGTGAACGCCTGCGTCGAGAGCGTGATCAACTCGGTCAGGTTCATTTCCCGCGCCTTGTTCTCGACGAACTGGATCAGCTTCCGCCCGATGCCCTGGTTTTCATACGACGGATTGACGTAAAGGCACGCCAGTTCGCCCTTGTTCTGCTCGGGATAAACGTGCAGCGCCACGCACGCGACCGGATTTTTATCAATCTCGAAAATGAAATAGTCGCCAAGATTTTTCTCAATCGCCGCCCGCGTGCGCTTGACCAGCTCCTCCGATTCCACGGCGGCTTTCGTCAGCAACTGGATTGCCCGCACGTCCTTTTTCATGGCCCGGCGGATTTGCTGGTAATCGTTCGCGTAAATCAGCGTGCCGATGCCCTCGTTGGAAAACACCTCGGCCAGCAGCCCCTCGTCCACGCGGCCGTTAATAATGTGGACGCGCGGCACGCCGGCCTTGCACGCGGCGACGGCGTGTTGCGCCTTGGAAACCTGTTCCGGAGCGATGTCGTTTTTTTGCAGCGCAAGAACGGATTCAAGGTCGGCCACCGGCATCTGCCGGATGACCCGGCCCTGAACGAGGATGCCGTCCTGTGTCGTGATGAAAATCAATTTGATCGCCTTCAGCGCCTCGGCCACCGCCAGCGCGACGCCGTCGGAATTCACGCGATACGTCTTGCCGTCACCGTCGAAGCCGAGCGGCGGAATGACCGGCACGACGCCCTGCGCCAGCAGCGACTGGAGCAGCTCAGTGTCCACGCGCTCGACCTTGCCGGTGAAAAGATGATCCACGCCCTGGATGATGCCCATCGGATGCGCGATGATGGCGTTGGTGCTGGCGGCGCGGAGGTCGTTGGCCGAAAGGCCCTCGAGAATCTCGTGCGTCAGCCGGTTCGCGGCGGTGAGCGCCAGCTTGAGCGTGCCCGCGTCCGTCACGCCGGAGCCGTCAAGATTGGACGGGACGACATTTTTTTCCTCCGCGAACATTCGAATTTGCGCCGACGCGCCGTGGACGAGCACCACGCGGATGTTCAACGAGCGCAACACCGCCACATCCAGCAGCAGCGTCGCAAAGTTTTCGTCCGTGACGATGGCGCCGTCCACCGCGAGGATGAACGTCCTCTCGCGGAATTGCGGAATGTATTGCAGGATGCCCCGCAGGTCGGTCGGTTTCATTTCAACCCGGAATAACTAGCGGGTTTCGGGCGCGATTCAACAACTAATTTCAATTCTCGAACGGAAATAAAATGCCCGGCGGAAATATTTGAAAAACGCGGCCTATTCCTCGCCGCCGTGCAAGAGCAGCAATTTTGCCACTTCATCTCGGGCATTGCCAATTACCAGTGTCGTTGGCGGATTATTGGTAGAAGCTTTTGCTTCTTCAAACAATTCTTGCACTTCCTTGGGCGAGCGAAAAGAAGCCGCTGAATATAAGGGCGTATGGCCTGCATTGTCTCTGGCGTTAACTTCGGCTCCTTTGGCCAGCAGCAATTCCACCATCTTCTTGTCGCCATATTGCGCCGCATAGTGCAACGGCGTCTGCCCGTTTTTATCCTTGGCTTTGACATCCGCTTTGTAAGCCAGCAGCAACTCCGCCATGGCATCGCGTCCAACCAACGCCGCCCAATGCAAAGGAGTTTCTTCTTTTTTGTCCCTGGCGTTGACGTCAGCTTTGTTGGTCAGCAACAATTCTCCGACGTCTCTGTCACCATCCATCGCCACATAATGTAAGGGCGTCGCGCCGAGAGGATCCTTGGCATTCACGTCGGCCTTGTATGCCAGAAGCAATTTAACGGTTTCCGCTTGCTTCATACTCACCGCAAAAAATAATGGCGTCGAACCAACTTTATTTGTTTCAAAAACCAAATCAGGTTTTTCTTTTAGAAGCGTTTTTACCTCTTCCGTGTTCCTGTTAAATATCGCCTGCGCAATCTCATCACCAAATGCCAAAGCACCCCAAGCCAACACAACCAAAATGGCGATGGCGCGGAAAGCGAATGTGGTAAAAAGGGGCTTATTCATGTCTCAACCTTGCTCATTTTTTTGAAGGCATTGGTCAGAGCTTTCAAGCTGCGCTCGTTTTCCTGCGGCGTGCCGATGGAAATGCGGACCCACTCCGGCAGTTGATAGCCGCCCATCGGACGGACAATCACGCCCTGGCGCTGCATCGCCTCGAAAACCTTCTGGCCGGGGCCGACGCGGACGAGGATGAAATTAGCGTGGGACGGAACGTATTCGAGATTCAAATCGCGGAACGCCCGCGCGAACAATTCCAGCCCGGCGGAATTGTTCTGCCGCGTTTTGCGGACGTGCTCCACGTCGTCCAGCGCGGCGAGCGCGGCGGTCTGGGCCAGTAGGTTGGTGTTGAACGGCTGGCGGATTTTTTCCAGCGCGGAAACCAGTCCCGCATTCGCGACGCCGTAGCCGATGCGCAGGCCGGCCAGGCCGTAAATCTTGGAAAATGTCCGCATCAAAATCAGGTTTTTCCGCGCGCCGGACCGCACAAGCGGAACCAAGTCCGCCGGGTCGTCCAAATATTCGATGTAAGCCTCGTCCATCACCAGCAGCACATCGTCCGGCACTTCGTCGACGAAGCGGACGAGTTCCTCGCGCGGCGCGAACGTGCCGGTGGGGTTGTTCGGGTTCGTCACGAACACGAGGCGGGTTTGCGGCGTGATGGCGCGGAGCATCGCGGGCAGATCGTGGCCGTAATTTTTCGCCGGCACGGTGATGAGGTTCGCGCCAAACAGCTTTGTGACGATGGGATAAACGGCGAAGCAGTATTGCGAAACGACGGCGTCCGCGCCCGGCGCGAGCAGCGCGTGTCCAAGAAACTCGATGATTTCGTTCGAGCCGTTGCCGAGCACCAGATTGGCCGGTTCGACGCCGAGCTTCGCGGCGAGTTTTTGTTTCAGGTAAAACGCGCTGCCGTCGGGATAAAGGTTCACGCCAGCCAGGGCCTTTTGCATGGCGGCCAGGGCGAGCGGCGACGGGCCGAACGGGTTCTCGTTCGACGCGACCTTGATGATGGAATCGGCGGACAGGCCGAGTTCGCGCGCGACTTCTTCAATCGGCCGGCCCGGCTGATACACCGGCAGATTCTTCAAATGAGGATTGAGGGGCAGATTCATTTAGAGCGATTTTACGATTTTTTCGACATTCACATTTTTGGCAACGATGTCGCGGATGAGTGAAATTTTTTCCGCGTCGGTCGGCCGCGTTTTGACGGTGAGGTTGTGGACCTTGGACGCGACCTTATAGCTGTCCTCCTTCACGAGCAGCACGGGAATGGGCATGGCCTGGATGATTTTGAGCACGCTGTCGGAGGGGCGCAGGCCGCCGGTCAAAACGATGCCCGCCATTTTTCCGCTGGCGTGCGTTTCGACGCCGGCGCTCGCGGCAAGCACGATGTCCTCGCGGTCGCCGGGCGTGATGAGCAGCACGCCGGGCTTGAAGAATTTCACCGCGTTGTGTGCGCTCATGGCGCCCACCACCACGTCGTCGGCGAGCGCGTCGAGCGAGGGCGTCCGGTTGAGCATTTCGGCGCGCAGCTCCTCGCGGATCAGATCCACCGACGGATTGCAGAGGCTCTGTTCGTAGGGCAAAACGCCGAGCAGCTCCAGGCCCTTGCGCTTGAGACCGCGCCGGGCGAAGTCGGAGATGTAATCCGCCTTTTCCCGCAGCACCTTGTTCAGGATGACGCCGATGATTTCGACGCCCTCCTTTTCGAACAGCGCCTGGTTCAGGGAGATTTCGTCAATCGGCTTGCCGATGCCGCCCTGGGAAACGATGATGACTTTCGCGCCGAGAATTTTCGCGACCTGTGCGTTCGACAGGTCAAATACGGAGCCGACGCCGGCGTGGCCGCTGCCTTCGCACAGGACGAAATCCTTTTCCCAGGAAACGCGGTCAAACGCCTTGTGGATTTTGCGGACGAGCGCCTCGTTGTTCGCGGTCTCGAGATATTTGCGCGTGAAATCCGGCTCGACGGCAATCGGGCTCATGTCCACGAGCGGGCAGTTCATGGGATACACCGCATCCATCAGCACGGTGTCCTCGTCAATTTTCTGCTCCTCGATTTCGACGAAGCGCTGGCCGACCGGCTTGATGTAGCCGATGCGCGGGAAATGCTGCTGCAAGGCCGCGATGAGACCGAGCGAGGCGGTGGTCTTGCCGTCGTTCTGGCGCGTGGCGGCGATGAAAACTCTGGGCGTTGAATCGTTCATGGTTGGATCGTTGAATCGTGAACCGGTTTGACGATTCGACGATTTAAAGAATTCACTCGCCGGGCAGTTTGGCGTCCGCGCCCGGATACAGTTTCTGGTAATTGACGGACATCACGCCAACGATGGCGGCGACCCCGAGAATATCGTGCGCGTTCGAGCCGCGGGAAACGTCCGCGGCGGGCCGGTTCAGGCCGAGCAGGATCTGGCCGTAGGCGTTTCCGTGGCTGATGAGCCGCACCAGCTTGCTGGCGATGTTGCCGGAATTGAGATCGGGGAAAATCAGCACGTTTGCGCGCCCGGCAACCTTGCTCTCCTGCAATTTGCGTTCGGCGATTTCCGGAGCGAGCGCGGCGTCCACCTGCATTTCGCCGTCGAAATCCGCCTCCAGGTGCAACTGCTCGGCCTTGCGCCGGGCCAGGGCGGTTGCCGCCTGCACCTTGCCGACAGAGGCATGGCTGGAGCTGCCCTTGGTCGAAAATGAAAGCATCGCCACGCGGGCCCGCACGCCGAGCATGTGCCGCGCAAGCCATGCGGTGCTCACGGCGATGTCCGCCAGTTGATCCGCGGTCGGATCGGGAATGACGCCGCAATCCGCCATGAACAACGTGCCGTTTTCGCCGATGCGCGTGTCCTCGACTTCCATGACCATGCAGCTCGACGCCGTGGTGATGTCCGGCACCGTCTTGATGATTTGGAAAAGCGGCCGCAACAGGCTGCTGGTGATGTGCGAGGCGCCGGAAATGACGCCGTCGGCCTGGTGCATCGCCAGCATCATCGTGCCGTAATAATTCGGCTGGAGCATCGCCTCGCGAGCCTCGGTGGCGCGCAGCCCCTTTTCGCGGCGCAGCGCATGAAAGCGTGCGGCAAAATTGCCCAGATCCTCGCTGTCGGCGGGATTGATGATGCGGATGCCGTCGAGCGAAACGCCCGCCTCCGCCGCAACCGCCCGGACTTTGTCGGCATTGCCGAGCAGGATGGGCGCACCCAGCCGCAGCGCGCAAAACTGCCGTGCCGCCTGTAGAATGCGCGGTTCCTCGCCCTCGGGGAAGACGACCCGTTTCGGATGCCGCTGCAGTTTTTCGATGACATTGCCGATGAAACGCATGGACGGAGTTTCGGGTTTCAGGTTTCAAGTATCAAGTTTCAAAATCACCCGCGGAGGCTCCTCCTCGATCTTCGTCCTCGGCCTCGATTTTTGGTTTCCCGGGAAGAAGGACGAGAAATTGACTTGGCCGGCCCGGATGGCTAAACTCCGCAGTTCAATGCAGGAGACGATTGAGAAACTTTTGATTTTGCAGGATCGCGACCGGAAAATCCTCCGCGTCCAGCAGGAACTTGCCCACATCACGCCCGAACGCGAAACCTTCCGCGCCCGGGCCGCCGCGACGCAGTCGCAACTCGAAGCCGCCAAGGGCCGCATCAGGCAGACCGAGGCCGAACGCAAGCGGCTCGAACTCGATGTCGAGGCGAAAAAAAACCAGATCGAAAAATACGCCAACCAGCAGTTGCAGACGCGCAAGAACGAGGAATACCGCGCCCTC
>CAZZPE010000014.1:0-62693 GCA_964655855.1 uncultured Bifidobacteriaceae bacterium | reverse complement strand
CGTGCGAGGGGTTCATCCACGCCTATTGCGAGGGCTACGGGTTCGAGGGCTACATTTTCCGGTTCGTCTCGATTCTCGGCGAGCGCTACACGCACGGGCACGTCCTGGATTTTTACAAGCAACTCCGCGAGCATCCGGAAAAATTGAAGGTGCTCGGCGACGGCAAACAGCAAAAATCGTATCTCTACATCGGTGACTGTCTGGAGGCGATGCTGCACGTCATCGCGCGCGGAACGGCGCACAAGGCGAAGCACCACGTCGAAACTTACAACCTTGGCACGGAGGAATATGTGCGGGTGAACGATTCGATCCGGTTCATTTCCGCCGCGCTGGGCATCAATCCCAAGCTGGAATACACCGGCGGCAACAAGGGCTGGGTCGGTGACAACCCGTTCATCTTCCTCGACACGAAAAAAGTCCGCGCCACCGGCTGGAAGACGACGCTGACCATCGAGCAAAGCATCATGCGCACGCTGGAATGGCTCCAGCAAAACCAGTGGGTGCTGGAACGGCGATGAAAATTGTCGTCCAGGGCCTCTGGCATCTCGGCTGCGTCACCGCCGCCTGCAGCGCAAAACATTTTGACGTTGCCGGCCTAGATTTTGACGCCACAAACGTCGCAAAGCTGAATTCCGGCCAGGCGCCGCTGTTCGAGCCGGGACTGAACGAACTCATTGCCGCCGGAATCGCCGCAAAAAAACTTTCCTTCACGACCGACGCAAAAACCGCATGCGCCGCCGCCGATGTGCTCTGGCTTTGCCACGACACGCCCGTAGACGACGAGGACGAGTCGGATGTGGAATCGGTTTTGGTGAATCTTCGCAAGGCGTTGCCGCATCTGCCGGAAGGCGCGCTCGTCCTGATTTCCGCGCAACTGCCCGTCGGCACCTGCGCGAAGCTGGAAAAGGAATTTCCGCAGTTTCATTTTGCCTGCTCGCCGGAAAATCTCCGGCTCGGCAAGGCGATTGACTCGTTTGAAAAAGCCGACCGCGCCATCGTTGGCATCCGCGACGATGCGAAGAAGCCGCTGCTTGAAGAATTGTTCAAGCCGTTCGCCGCGCAGGTGATTTTCATGCGCACCGAATCGGCGGAAATGGTCAAGCACGCGCTGAACTCCTTCCTCGCGCTGTCCATCACCTTCATCAACGAAATCGCGCGGCTGTGCGAGCACACCGGCGCGGACGCGAAGGAGGTTTCCGCCGGGCTGAAGAGCGAGCCGCGCATCGGGCCGAAGGCGTATCTCGCCCCCGGCGGACCGTTCGCCGGCGGCACGCTCGCGCGCGACGTGGTGACGTTGACAAAACTGGCGGCGGCGAACGGTGAAACGATTTCCGTCATCCCGGCCATCAAGCAGAGCAACGATCTCCATCGCGGCTGGACATTCCGGCGGCTGCAATCACGCCTCGGCAAATTGCGCGGCAAAAGAATCGCCGTGATCGGCCTGACTTACACGACCAACACCGACACGCTCCGGCGCAGCGCGGCGGTGGAATTGTGCCGGCAACTCTTGAAAGCAGGCGTGAAAGTCAGCGCGTTCGATCCGGCTGTCAAAAGTTTGCCGAAGGATTTGAGCAAGATTTCGCTCGCTGCCGACGTTGCCGCCGTCCTGGACGGCGCGGATGCCGCCGTTGTCTGCACCGAATGGCCGCAGTTCCGCCAGGCGGATTGGGCAAAAATTGTTCCGCAGATGCGCGGGAAAATTTTCGTGGATGCCAACCGGTTTTTGGAAAAAGAATTGAAAAGCATCGCCGGTGTCGAGCATCTTTCCGTTGGACGCGCTTAAAATGAAACTGGAAAACGTCAACGCGCTCATCACCGGCGGCAGCCAGGGGCTGGGCCGGGCCATCGCCGAACAGTTCCTGCTTGAGGGCGCGAACGTGGTGATTTGCGCCCGCGGCAAAAAGGAATTGAGCGCCGCGCGCGGCGAACTGGCCAAAAAATATCCCACGCAAAAGGTCTGCGCCCGGGCCTGCGACGTTTCCGACGAAAAGCAGGTGAGCGGGCTTGTCGCCTTTGCGCTGCGCGAACTCGGCTCGCTTCAGGCGCTCGTGCTGAACGCCGGCATTTACGGGCCGATGGGGCCGACGGAATCCGTTCCGCTGGACGAATGGCGGCGGGCGATGGAAATCAATTTGTTCGGCGTGTTGCTGCCGTGCCGCGCGGTCATCCCGCATTTCAAAAAAGCCGGTCGCGGCAAAATCGTCGTGCTGAGCGGCGGCGGCGCGACAAATCCGCTGCCGAACATCAGCGCCTATGCCGCGTCCAAGGCTGCCACCGTCCGGCTCGCGGAAACGCTGGCGGAGGAATTGAGGGAATTTCACGTGGACGTGAACGCGATTGCGCCCGGCGCGCTGGCGACGCGGCTGGTAGATGAAGTTCTGGCCGCCGGGCCGGGAAAAGTCGGCGCGGCGTTTTACGAGAAGAACAAGCAGTGGAAGGAAAAAGGCGCCACGCCGCTCGAGCTCGGCGCGCGGCTGGCGGTTTATCTTGCCAGCGCGGAGAGCGACGGCATCACCGGCAAACTGATCAGCGCGCAATGGGATCCGTGGGAGAAATTGCACGAATTCAAAAAGGATTTGAGCGGCGACATTTACACGCTGCGCCGCATTGTGCCGAAAGACCGCGGCAAAACCTGGGGCGACAAATGAATTACGCCATCATCGGTTGCGGATTGATCGGGAAAAAGCGGCTGGCGGGTTTGCCCGCCGGCTCAAGGCTCGCCGTCGCCTGCGACACCAATCTGTCGCGCGCCGAAGAGCTGGTGAAACTCGCCAAAACCGGACGCGCCGTGGCGGATTTCAAACAAGCCGTCGCCGATCCGCAGGTGGACGCGGTGATTGTCGCCACCATCAACGCCGCGCTGGCCGAGGTTTCCGCCGCCGCCATTCGCGCGGGCAAGCACGTCATCGTTGAAAAGCCGGCGGGCATTTCCGTGAGGCAGATTGACGAATTGATTGCGCTCGCCCAAAAGCCCGGCGTTTGCGTGCGCATTGGTTTCAATCACCGTTATCATCCGGCCTTTCTCAAGGCGCGGGAGATTTTTGAGTCCGGCGTGATGGGCGAATTGATGTTCATCCGTGCGCGCTACGGCCACGGCGGGCGCATCGGCTACGACAAGGAATGGCGCGCGAACCCAAAACTGTCCGGCGGCGGCGAGTTGATTGACCAGGGGATTCATCTGATTGACCTCGCCGGATGGTTTCTCGGCGGGTTCAAAAAAGTCAACGGCCACGCGGCGACGTATTTCTGGAAAATGCCGGTGGACGACAATGCCTTTCTGGATTTGCAGACTGCCAGGGGCCAGACGGCGTGGCTGCACGTCAGTTGCACGGAATGGAAAAATCTTTTTTCGTTCGAGATTTACGGTCGCAACACGAAGCTGCACATCGAGGGGCTTGGCGGCAGCTACGGCGTCGAGAAACTTTATCATTACCAGATGAAGCCGGAGATGGGGATTCCGGACACGAAGGTCTATGAATTCCCCGGCGCGGACGAATCGTGGCGCATCGAGCTGACCAGGTTTGAAAACGATGTCCAATTGAAGCGCAACCCTGACGCCGGGCTTGCGGAGGCGCGCGCGGCACTTCAGATTGTTGAAGCGATTTACAAAAAAAGCGGTCTGAAAAAATTATGATCATCGCACGTTCACCCCTTCGCGTCACGCTCGGCGGCGGCGGCACGGATTTGCCGTCGTATTACGAAAAATTCGGCGGCTTCCTCATCGCCGCGGCGATTGACAAATACGTCTACATCACGGTGCATGACACGTTTGTGTCCGACCTCATCGTCAAGTATTCCGAACTCGAGCGGGTGCCGGACGCAACGCATTTGAAGCATCCCATCTTCCGCGAGGCGTTTGCGCTGGTGGGCACGGCCGGCCATTCGCTGGAACTGACTTCGATGGCGGACATCCCCGCCGGCACCGGCCTCGGTTCGTCCGGCAGCTTCACGACGGCGCTGCTCAAGGCGCTGCACGCGCACAATAAAAATCTCGTTCATCCCGCTGAACTCGCCGCGCAGGCGTGCGAAATCGAGCTGGGCCGGCTCAAGGAGCCGATTGGCAAGCAGGATCAATACATCGCGGCCTACGGTGGCATCACCTGCTTCAAGTTTCTGGAGGATGGCAGGGTTGAAGCCTGGCCGCTGAAACTTTCCAAGGAAACTCGGGACGATCTTGAAGACAATCTGCTGCTGTTTTTCACCGGCTATTCGCGCAGCGCATCGGCGATTTTGAAGGAGCAGGATCAGAAATCGAAACAGTCCGACGCGGGCATGATTGAAAATCTGCACTTCGTCAAGGACCTCGGCCTGCAAAGCCAGAGCGCGCTCGAAGGTGGAAACCTCGCCGAGTTTGCGCGGCTTATGGACGTGCATTGGCAGCGCAAAAAACAGCGCAGCGGCGGCATGAGCAATCCGAAAATCAATGAGTGGTATGACCTCGCAATGGCCAGCGGCGCGCTCGGCGGCAAGCTCATCGGCGCCGGCGGCGGCGGATTCCTGATGTTTTACGCCGAGGACAAAACGAAATTGCGCCGCGCGATGACGCGGGCGGGATTGCAGGAGATCCGCTTCCGTTTTGACTTCGAGGGAACAAAACTCGTCATCTCGTAAATATCGTGCCATCAAAGACCCTTCTCAAGCCATGTTGCGCAGCGCTGGTGGTTGTTCTGCTTCTCTGCACGGCGGCTGCGGCGTTTGCCGGAATGATGGCCGCGGATTTGCGTTGCGATTATGCCGTCAATCCGCTTGGCGTTGACTCTGCGAACCCGCGGCTGTTTTGGAAGCTGGCCAGCGGCTCGCACGGCCAGCGGCAGACCGCGTATCAAATTCTCGCCGCCTCGTCGGAAAAAAATCTGGCGCGTGACGATGGCGATTTGTGGGATAGCGGCAAGGTTTCCTCCGACGAAACGATTCAAATTTCCTACGCGGGCGCGGCATTGAAATCATCACAGCAGATTTTTTGGAAGGTGCGCGTGTGGGATCAGAATGAAAAAGTCTCCGCGTGGAGCAAGCCGACGACCTGGACGATGGGTGTTCTGCAAGATTCAGACTGGCACGCGCAGTGGATTGGCGCGGTGGACACGAACATTCCTTCGCTGTTACTGCGCCATGAATTTTCCGTGAAGCCCGGGCTCAAACGCGCGCTGGCAAACGTCTGCGGTCTCGGCCAATACGAGCTGACGCTCAACGGCAAAAAAGCCGGCGACGATTTTCTCTCGCCCGGCTGGTCGAAATACGACAAGACCTGCCTTTACGACACGCGCGACATCACAGACTTGTTGCGCAATGGAAAAAATGCCGTCGGCATCGAACTCGGCAACGGCATGTATAATTTGCTGGGGACGCGGTTTCTGCGGCCCGGTTTGTCGCGTCTTTATTCATTTGGCCCGCAGAAGGCCATCGCCCAAATCCGCCTGGAATATGCCGACGGCTCCGTCGAGATCGTGGACACGGACGAAAGCTGGCGTGTCGCGCCCGGCCCGATTACTTTGTCATCCATTTACAGCGGTGAAGATTTTGATGCACGCCTCGTGCAGCCTGGCTGGAACAAAATCCATTTCGACGATTCAAAATGGCCGTGCGCAACGGTTGTCAACGGGCCGGGCGGCGAATTGCGCGGACTTTCCTGCGCCGCGCCGCCGATCCGGTTTTTTGAAATTCACAAACCAGTTTCATCACGCACGCTTACGAACGGGGACGTGATTTTCGACCTCGGCCAGAACGCCGCGCACATCCCGAAAATCTCCGTCACCGGCCCGGCAGGCAGCCGCGTCCGCATTATTCCGTCAGAACTTGTCAGCAACAAGGGATCAGCGGATCAAGGTTCAATGGGTGTGCGTGGGAACGCCCTCTGGTGTGATTTCACCAAGGCAACCGACGGCGCGGAAACGTGGTCGCCGAAATTTTTCTACGTCGGCTGCCGCTATCTGGAGGTGAAGTGTTATCCGGCCAAAGGCGGAACCAGATTGCCCCGCGTGAAATCCATCGAGGGCATCGTCGTTCAATCTTCCTCCGAACCCGTCGGCGAATTTGAATGTTCCAACACGCTGTTCAACCGCATCTACAACCTCGTCCGCTGGGCGCAGCGCGCGAACATGATCAGTGTGATGACCGATTGCCCGCAGCGCGAGAAACGCGGCTGGCTGGAGCAGGACCATCTGAATGGCCCGGCCTTGCGTTACGATTTCAACCTGGCGCAATTGTTCACCAAGACGCTGAACGACATCGCCGATTCGCAGCTTGCCAGCGGCCTCGTGCCGACGACCGCGCCGGAATACACGATCATGCGCGACCGGAACACGCCGCCGGACCGGCGGAACAATTTCGGCGATTCACCGGAGTGGAGCAGCGCCATCATTCTCGTGCCGTGGCAGCAGTATGAATTTGACGGCGACCTGAACCTGTTCCGCCTTCACTACGGCACAATGACCAATTATCTCGCCTACCTCGGCGGCCGCGCGACAAACGACATCGTCAACTACGGTCTCGGCGACTGGTATGACCTCGGCCCGAAACGGCCCGGCGTCGCGCAACTCACGCCCATCGCGCTCACCGCGACGGCCTTTTATTTCGAGGACGCGGAAATCATGTCGCGCGCCGCCGCGCTGCTCGGCAAAACGGACGACGCCAAACAATTTTCCGAACTTTCCGGAAAAATCCGCTCTGCGTTCAATGCCAGATTTTACGACCCGTCAAATCACATTTACGCCACCGGCTCGCAATGCGCGAACGCCATCCCGCTCGTCATGGACATTTGCGAACCGGCGAACCGCGCTGCCGTTCTCGACGCGGTTGTCCGCGACGTTCGCGCCCGAGGCAATGCGCTGACGGCGGGCGATGTCGGTTACCGCTATCTGCTCCGCGCGCTGGCCGACGGCGGTCGCAGCGACGTGATTTTTGACATCAACAACCAGTCCGACAAACCGGGCTACGGCATGCAGCTCAAGCGCGGCGCAACCAGCTTGACCGAGGCATGGGATGCCGCGCCCGGCTCGTCGCAAAATCATTTCATGCTCGGCCAGATTCAGGAATGGTTTTACCACGACCTCGCCGGAATTCAAAACGCGCCCGGCAGCGCGGGCTTCAAGGAAATCGTCATCGTCCCGCAGCCTGTTGGCGACGTGACGCGGGTGAATGCCAGCTACAATTCCATCCGCGGAAAAATTGTGAGCGACTGGAAACTCGACGGCGGGAAGTTCACCCTGAAGGTTTCAATTCCGGCGAACACCACCGCGACGATTTTTGTTCCCGCCAAATCCGCCGACGCTGTGGCCAAGACCGAAGACGCGGCATTCCTGCGAGTGGAAAATCACCGCGCCGTTTTTGCAATCGGCTCCGGTGATTACACGTTCGTCTCCAGCCCATGAAGCCCCTGCCGCTCAACATTCCCGTTGCCATCCTCGCGGGCGGACTCGCCACGCGGTTGCGGCCCATCACGGAGAAAATCCCCAAGTCGCTGGTTCCCGTCGCGGGCAGGCCGTTTCTCGCGCATCAGCTCGAATTGCTCCATTCGCGCGGCATTCGTCGCGCCGTGCTTTGCGTCGGTTATCTCGGCGAAATGATCCAGCGCGATTTTGGCGCCGGCGAAAAATTCGGCGTGAAACTGGATTACTCCTTCGACTCGCCGCGCCATGGCGAAGCGACGGCGGGTGGCGAAAAATTGCTCGGCACCGGCGGCGCCATCAAGCGCGCGCTGCCTCTGCTCGGTGACGAGTTTTTTGTCCTCTACGGCGATTCCTACCTGCCGGTGGAATACGCGCCCGTCGCGGAATGTTTCCGGCGCAGCGGCAAGCCCGGCTTGATGACCGTCTATCGCAACGAAGGCAAATACGACACCAGCAACGTCGTTTTTCGCGGTGGCGAAATTGTTGTTTATGACAAAAAACTGAAGTCGCCAGAAATGAAACACATTGACTACGGCTTGAGCCTGTTCAAGGCGGCGGTGTTCGACGCATTTCCGGCGGACGAGAAATTCGACCTCGCCGAGGTCATGGGCAAACTCGTCCACGAAAAGCGGCTCGCCGGTTTTGAAGTGTGCGAACGGTTTTATGAAATCGGCTCGCATGCGGGCTTGGCGGAACTGGAAACACTGCTACAATCAAAATCAATATGAGCTTTGCAAAGGAATTTCTGGCCGAGGTTCAGCAGGTTGTTGCGCAACTGAATGTGGACGCGATTGAAAAATGCGCCGACGAGCTGGCCCGTGTGCGCGAACGCGGCGGACGGCTGTTCATTCTCGGCGTCGGCGGCAGCGCCGCCAACGCCAGCCACGCCGTCAACGATTTCCGCAAAATCTGCGGCTTTGAAGCCTACGCGCCGACGGACAATGTTTCCGAACTGACCGCGCGCACCAACGACGACGGCTGGGCGACGATTTTCGCCGAGTGGCTTAAAGGCAGCCGCATCAATTCAAAAGACGGCCTGCTCATTTTTTCCGTCGGCGGCGGCAATCTGGAGAAAAATGTCAGTCCGAATCTCGTCAGCGCGATTCAACTCGCGAAAAAAGCCGGCGCGGCGATCGTTGGCATTGTCGGCCGCGACGGCGGATTTACCGCGAAGGAAGCGACGGCGTGCGTCATCGTGCCGACGGTGAATCCCACGCACGTCACGCCGCACAGCGAGGCGTTTCAGGCCGTTGTCTGGCATCTGCTGGTTTCGCATCCGAAGCTCAAAGTCGGCCAGACGAAATGGGAGTCAACGAAATGACTAATTTCTAAACCCTAATGACCAATAAATCTCCAAGTCCGGATGACGAATCTGGCAGCCGGACATCATTTGACTTGGAGGAGCGAACAGCGGTTTTCGGTGAAGCCATTATTCATTTTGCAAAAGCGGTTTCCAAGAATCCAGTCACATTGCCATTGATTAACCAAATTGTCCGTTCGGGAACAAGTGTGGCGGCAAATTATTGCGAGGCGGATGACGCCGTTTCCAAGAAAGACTTCAAAAATAAAATCGGCATATGTCGGAAAGAATCCCGCGAGACCAAGCTTTGGCTGCGAATGATTGCCGCCGCCGAACCGGAATTAAAAGTCGAGGCTAGAAAACTTTGGCAGGAGGCGAAAGAGCTGCACCTCATTTTTGCTGCAATCTGGAGAAAATCATGAAAAGCGCGTATTATTTGCCATTGGTGCTTCGTCATTCTTTTGTCATTAGGACTTAGTCATTAGTCATTCGCGCGTTCATGCCTTCCCATAACAAAAATCAAATTCTTTCACGCGCGCGGGCTGTTTTTCTGGATCGCGACGGCGTCATCAACCGCGCGCTGGCGCGGGACAGCAAGCCGTATCCGCCGAGAAACCTGGGTGAATTTGAAATTCTGCCCGGCGTCCCCGAAGCCTGCGCGAAACTGAAGGCCGCCGGCTTTTTGCTAGTCGTCGCGACGAACCAGCCGGACGTGGGCCGCGGCACCTTGAAGCGGGAAATTGTCGAAACCATCCACGCTGAAATGCGCCGGCAACTGCCGCTTGACCGCGTGGAAGTCTGTTTTCATCCCGGCCAGGGTTTGTCCGACTGCGACTGCCGCAAGCCAAAGCCGGGCATGCTGCTGCGTGCCGCGCGCGAACTTGGCGTTGATCTCGCGCGAAGCTGGATGGTTGGCGACCGCTGGCGCGACGTGGATTGCGGCCATGCCGCCGGCTGCCGGACGGTTTTCATTGATTGCGGCTACGCGGAGGAACTGCGGCAGAAACCTGATTTTTCGGCTGGCAATCTGGTTGAGGCTGCGAACATAATCTTGCAGGAGTCAAAAGAATCTTAATTATGCGCACACTCAAAGATTTGAAAGTGAAGCTTTTCGCGGATGGCGCGGACAAAAAGGGCATGCTGGAGTTGAACGCCAATCCGCTCATCCAGGGCCTGACCACGAATCCGACGCTCATGCGCAAGGCGGGCATCACGGAATTCGAGGCGTTCGCGCGCGACATTCTGCAGCACATCACCGTGAAACCGGTGTCGTTCGAGGTGTTTTCCGATGATTTTTCGGAAATGAAACGCCAGGGGCTTAAAATCAACAGCTGGGCGAAAAATGTCTACGTCAAAATCCCCATCACCAACACGCGCGCCGAATCGTCCCTGCCGCTCATCCGCGAACTCGCCAACGAAGGCGTGAAACTGAACATCACGGCGATGCTGACCGCGAAGCAGGTTGAAGGCTGCGCGCAGGCGTTGCACGCCAACGCGCCGGCGTTCATCTCCGTTTTTGCCGGTCGCATCGCCGACACCGGCGTGGACCCGGTTCCGGTCATGCTGGAATGCAAAAAAATCCTGGCCGGTTTGCCGAAGGCGGAGCTGCTTTGGGCGAGCGTCCGCGAGGTGCTGAACATTTTCCAGGCCAACGACTGCGGCTGCGAAATCGTGACCGTGCCGCATGACATTTTGAACAAGGCGCTCAAGATGGCCGGAATGGATTTGAAGGAACTCTCGCTCGACACGGTGAAAATGTTCGCCGCCGACGCGAAAGGCGCGGGATTTTCGCTTTGATCAAAGCCGTTTCGTCACCGCCGCAAAAACGTCTTCTATCTTCACCGACGCCATGCACGCCAGCAGTTCCTCGCGCGTGCCCTTGATGTCGCCGCCGTCGTAACGGTAGTAGTCCAGATTGCGTCCGGCCACGACAGGATTTTTCACCAGCGTGAACGGATTTCCATAAGGCAGGTTCGTCGCGTTCAAGGTCGGCGCCTCGATGACGATCTGGTTCGGCGCCTTCACCGCCGCAGCGATGTGCATCAGCGCCGTGTCCACGCTCAAAAACGCGCCACACCGCTTCATCAGCGCCGCCGTCTGGCGGAGATTTTTCGTCTTCGCCTCCAGCGTCAAATCGCGATTGCACTGCGCCAGCACGGCCTGGTGATCTTTTGCCTCCTCCGGCCCGCCAAAAAGCAAAACGCGGAGGTCCGGGCGTTCCTTGTTCAACCGCCGGATCAGCCCGGCATGGTTTTTCAACGGCCAGCGTTTCAGCGGCAGATTTTTCGTGCCGCCGGAGCCGACGTGAACGCCGAGAATTTTTTGCCCGGCCAGTTTGTTTTGGGCGAGAAAATCATCCGCCTGTTTTTCCTCGGCCGGCGTCAGGAACATCTCCATTTCGTGCGACGGCAGTTTCACCGTCGCGCCCAGCAGCGGCAGCACGTCAAAATTGTTCTCAATCGAATGCCGCGTGTAATCCTGCGGCAGCGTGCGGTTCACCAGCCAGCGGTCGAGCCGGCCGAAACACTCGTATTCATGGCTGATGCGCAGCGTCGCGCCGGCAATGCGCGCCGCGATGCGGTAATGAATCCGCGCCTGCGGATGCGTGTTGATGGAAACGTCGTAATGATTTTTCCGCAGCGACCAGAGAAATTTCAACCCCTCGAACTTGCCGCACTTGATGAGGTTTTTCTGATAAACCCGGTTCAGGTGCGGATTATTTTCCAGCAAATCCTTCGAGCCGGGCCAGAGGGCAAGCGCGTCAATCGTCGCGCCGGGAAAATTGGCGCGCAGCTCGTGGATGAGCGGCGTGGCGATCAGCGTGTCGCCGATGCCCGCCATGGAAATGACCAGGATTTTCACGGCCGGGAAATCTTTTTCAGCAGCGCCGTCGTGGATTTGCCGGGCACGAACGGAATGAGGACAATTTTCCCGCCCGCCGATTCGACCGCGCGTCGCTCGTCCTGATTCAGCGTGTCCAGCGTGTAATCGCCGCCCTTGACGTAAATGTCCGGCTGCGCCGCCGTCAGGAATTTCACCGCCGTTTTGTCCGCAAAAATGCAGGCGCCACCGACGCTTTCCAGCGCGGCCAGAATCGCCGCGCGGTCCGTTTCGGAATTCACCGGCCGGCCCGGGCCTTTCAATTCCCGGACCGCCGCGTCGCCATTGACGCCGACGAGCAGCGCGTCGCCGAAATTTCGCGCCGATTCGAGGTAGGTGACGTGGCCGAGGTGCAGGATGTCGAAGCAGCCGTTGGTGACGACGAGTTTCTTGCCGGTGGCGCGAAAGTTTTTCCGCCACTCCGGCAATTTTTCCCACGCGATGATTTTGTCGCGGAAGTTCACGGCGTCATTTTGCCCGCCCGCCGCCGATTGGCAATGATTTAGCGATGGCGCACGGCGTCAGACTTTCAGCACCCGGACCACCTTCGCGAGCCGGGTCACGTCCCCGCGGTTCAATTCGCCGGGCTGCGGTGTGAGCGCGTTGGCCGCGCCGGCAGAGGCGCCCCAGCGGCACGCCTCGCCCAGATCGTCGCCGCACAGCAGCCGCAACACCACGCCGGCGGTGAAGGCGTCGCCGGAGCCGATGGGATTCACCACCCGGATTCGCGGCGTGATGATGCGCCGGAAAAACTTCCCGTCAAATGCCAGCGCCGGCTCGCGGCCTGCCGTCACAATCACCCGCTGCGCGCCGCATTCGTGCAATTCGCGCATCGCCCGCATCACGTCCGCGTCGGACTTGAGTTCGCGTCCGGTGGTCGCCGCCAGCTCCGGGCGGTTGGGTTTGACCAGTCCCGGTTTTGCCTTGAGCGCTTCGGTCAGCGCGGCGCCCTGCGCGTCAACGACGGAAAGCAGCCCCGCATTTTCCGCCAGCCGCGTGCAATCGTGGTAAAGCGTCGCCGGGCCGCCGGACGCGATGGTTCCCGACATCACCGCCGCGCGGCAGCCGGCGATGCGCCGCCGGATGACGGCCATGAATTTTTTGAAATCCGCCGGCGTGACCGGGCGGCTTTCCTCGACCAGTTCCGTGTGCGTGCCGGTTGATTCGTCAATCACCGTGATGCACTGGCGTGTCGGGGATTTCACCCTCACAAAATCGGATTCGATTTTTTTCTCCGCCATCGCCGCGCGCAGGGATTCGCCGCGCTGGCCGCCGAGAAAGCCCGTCGCGACCGGATGCGCGCCGAGCGTTTTCAGGATTTTCGCCACGTTGATGGCCTTGCCGGCAACGCCGTCGAGCGTTGTGGCGGCGCGATTGACGGCATCGGGCGTCAGCCGGCGGAAAATCATCACCCGCTGGGCGGCGGGCGTCGTGCCGATGCAGAGAATTTTCATCGAAGACATCTGGGCAAATCATCGCCCGCAATCCGGCCGCGCGTCAACAAAGTGTTGCGCGATTTCAGCGCGCGGAATCCGGTTCTTCAACAAAAAAGCCGCCGCTCATCCGTATGAGCGGCGGCCAGTGAAGAAACGGGCGTTCGATCACGCCTTTTCAACCGGATAGCTTGACAGGGCGCGCATGTATTGGGCGCGTTCGAAGGCGGTGGGCGCGGGGCATTTTTTCTGGCTCAGGCTGCCCTTGAGCTGTGCTACGGATTCGTATTCGTGCTCCTGCATCCAGGCGGTCATTTCGCGTTCGATGACCCCGATTTGCGGGATGCCGTGGCGCAGCAGGACGGAGCAGAGCATCGTCACGTCCGCGCCGGCCATGAGCATCTTGAGCGCGTCGGTGGCGCGGTGGATGCCGCTGGTGGCGGCGAGGCTGGCGTGCAGGCGTCCATGCAAAATGGCGATCCAACGCAGCGGCAGGCGCATGGCCATGGGCGTGCTCAACAGGATGTTGGGTTTGACCTCCAGCGTTTCGAGGTCAATGTCCGGCTGGTAGAACCGGTTGAACAGCACAAGGCCGTTCGCACCGGCGGCGTCGAGTTTTTCCGCCATGCCGGCGAAGTTGGTGAAGAACGGGCTTAATTTGACCGCGACGGGAATGGTCACTTCCTTCTTCACCGCCTTGAGGATGTCCAGATAGGTTTGCTCGACGTCCGACGCCGACAATTTCATGTCGGTGGGGATGTAATAGATGTTCAGCTCCAGCGCATCGGCGCCGGCCTGCTGGATCTGTTTCGCATAGGAGGTCCAGCCGCCGGCGGAGGAGCCGTTCAGGCTGGCGATGACGGGGATGCGCACCGATTTTTTCGCCTGGGCGATGTGCTTGAGATATTCCTCGGGGCCGAGGTTGTAGGATTCCGGCTCCGGAAAATAAGTCAGCGCCTCCGCGAAACTTTCCGTGCCCTGCTCCATGCTCTGGTGCAGTTCGGCCCGGTCCAGCCGCAGCTGCTCCTCGAACAGCGAGTAAAGCACCACGGCGGACGCGCCGGCGTCCTCCATTTTTTTGATGTCGTCAATGTTCTCCGACAGCGGCGACGCGGCGGGCACCAGCGGGGTGCGCAGTTTCAATCCGAGATAATTGGTCGTCAGGTTCATAGGTTCAATTGGTTGGTGACAATGGGTTTCGGCAATTACTCCGCAGTGGAGGTCGGTTTCGGCGCGGCGGGGGCCGCGGCGGGTTTCAAGTCGCGCGTCTGCATGAACTGGTAGAATTTCCAGCGGTGTTCAACATCGGACTGCGCCTGCGCAAACAGTTTCTTCGCGTCCTCGGGCTTGCTCTTGGTGAGCATCTTGAACCGGTTTTCCGAGAGCATGAAATCCTGGACCTTCGCCTTGGGCGCCGACGAGTCAATCTGCAGCGGGTTCTCGCCGTTCGCGGCACGGCGCGGGTCGAAGCGGTAGAGCAGCCACTGGCCGGATTCCACCGCGAGTTTTTGCTGCCGCGCGCCCACGCCCATGTCCACGGCGATGCCGTGCGCGATGCAATGGCTGTAGGCGATGATGAGCGACGGTCCGGGATACGATTCCGCCTCCACAAACGCCTTGAGCGTCTGCTCGTCCTTCGCGCCGAGCGCCACGCTCGCCACGTAAATGTGGCCGTAGCTCATCGCGATGAGACCGAGGTCTTTCTTGCCGAGCGGTTTGCCGCCGGCGGCAAACTTCGCCACCGCGCCGCGCGGCGTGGACTTGCTCATCTGCCCGCCGGTGTTGGAATAAACCTCCGTGTCCATGACGAGCACGTTGACATCGCGGCCGCTGGCCAGAACGTGATCCAGGCCGCCGTAGCCGATGTCGTAGGCCCAGCCGTCACCGCCCAGAATCCACACGCTTTTCTTTACCAGCTTGTCAGCAAGGGTCAGGAGCAGTTTGGCTTCGGGCGAATCCATTTTTTGCAGCTTGAGCTTCAGCGCCTCGACGCGCTCGCGCTGTTCGTAAATGCCCGCCTCGTCGGACTGGTTGGCATTGATGATTCCATCCGCCAGATCCTGGCCGATGGTGGCGGCAGATTTCTTCAGAAGCTCGATGGCGAAATCGCGCTGCCGGTCCAGCGAGACGCGGAAGCCGAGGCCGAACTCCGCGTTGTCCTCGAACAGCGAATTGCACCAGGTCGGCCCGCGGCCCTCGGCGTTCTTCGCGTAAGGCGTCGTCGGCAGGTTGCCACCGTAAATCGAGGAGCAGCCGGTGGCGTTGGCGATGACCGCGCGGTCGCCGAAGAGCTGCGACAGCATCTTGATGTAGGGCGTCTCGCCGCAGCCGGCGCAGGCGCCGCTGAATTCGAACAGCGGCCGCAGGAGCTGCTGCTGGCGGAGCTGCGTCGTCTTGACCTTGCGCCGGTCGGTTTCCGGCAGATCGAGGAAGTAGTTCCAGTTCTCGCGTTCGGCCAGGCGCAACGGCGCCTGCGGACGCATGTTGATGGCCTTGAGCTTGACCTCGGTCTTGTTCTTGGCCGGGCAGACGTCCACGCAGATGCCGCAGCCGGTGCAATCCTCGGCGGCCACTTGCAGGGTGAACTTCATGCCCTTGAAATCGGGAACGCGCGAGTCGATGCTCTTGAACGTCGCCGGCGCATCCTTCAGCGCCGCCGGTTCATAAACCTTCGCGCGAATCGTCGCGTGCGGGCAGATGGCGACGCATTTCAGACATTGAATGCAGACCTTTTCGTCCCAGACGGGAATGTCGAGCGCGAGATTGCGCTTTTCGTATTGGGCCGTGCCGGTCGGGAACGTGCCGTCCACCGGGAACGCGCTCACGGGCAGTTCGTCGCCTTCGCCGGCGGTGATCCTCCCTAGGACGTTTTTGACGAAGGCCGGGGCGTTGTCCGTCACTGGCGGCAGCAATGGGCCGGAGCCGTTCATTTTGCTGCTCGCCACCGGCACCTCGTGCAGGTGTTCCAGCGTGTTGTCCACGGCCTTGAGGTTCTTGGCCACGACCTCCTCGCCTTTTTTGCCGTAGGTTTTCTTGATGGAATACTTGATGGACTCGATGGCCTTTTCGCGCGGCAGCACGCCGGACAGCGCGAAGAAGCAGACCTGCATGATGGTGTTGATGCGGCCGCCCATGCCGCTGTCGCGCGCCACCTTGGTCGCGTCAATCACGTAGAATTTCGCCTTCTTGGCGATGAGCGACGCCTGCAGCGGCGTCGGCAGCTTGGACCAGATTTCGTCCTTCGAGAAAGGCGTGTTGAGCAGGAACGTGCCGCCGGTCACCAGCGTCTTCACCATGTCGTATTTCTCCAGAAACATCGGCTGGTGGCAGGCGATGAAATTGGCGCGGCTGACGAGATAGGTCGAGCGGATCGGCTGCGGCCCGAAGCGCAGGTGCGACACCGTCATGCTGCCGGATTTTTTCGAGTCGTAAACGAAATAGCCCTGCGCGAAATTCTTGGTGCCCTCGCCGATGATCTTGATGGAATTCTTGTTCGCGCCCACCGTGCCGTCCGCGCCAAGGCCGAAGAACAGCGCGCGGATCACATTGTCCGGCTCGGTCGAAAAATCGGCGTCCACCGCCAGGCTGGTGTGGGAAACGTCGTCGTTGATGCCGACGGTGAAATGGTTCTTCGGCTGCTTTTCGTTGAGATTGTCGAACACCGCCTTGACCATTGCCGGCGTGAATTCCTTGGAGGACAGGCCGTAGCGTCCGCCAACGATGCGCGGCAGCATTTTGATGCTGCCCCAATTGTTGGTCATGCCCTCGTAAATCGCCGCGGCGCAATCCTGGAACAACGGCTCGCCCGCCGCACCCGGCTCCTTCGTGCGGTCCAAAACCGCGATGGTCTTCACCGTCGCCGGCAGCGCCTCGACGAAGCGCTTGCTGTCAAACGGCCGATACAGCCGCACCTTCACGATGCCGACCTTTTCGCCCGCACGGGTCAGATGATCCACCGCCTCGTGGGCCGCCTCACAGCCCGAACCCATGAGCACGACCACGCGCTCGGCCAGCGGCGAGCCTTCGTATTCAAACAGCTTGTAGCTGCGTCCGACCTGCTTCTCGAAGGCGTCCATCGCCTGTTGCACGATGTCCGGGCAGGCGGCGTAAAACGGATTGCACGCCTCGCGAGCCTGGAAAAACACGTCGGGATTCTGCGCCGTGCCGCGCAGCACCGGCCGGTCCGGCGACAGCCCGCGGGCACGGTGCTCCGCGATGAGCTTGTCGTCAATCAGCGCCTGCAAATCCGCGTCTTCCAGCATCTCGATTTTCTGGACCTCGTGCGACGTGCGGAAGCCGTCGAAGAAATGGACGAACGGAATCCGCGAGCGCAACGTGGCCGACTGCGCGATGAGCGCGAAATCGTGTGCCTCCTGCACACTGGCCGAACCGAGCATGGCCCAGCCGGTCGTGCGGCAGGCCATGATGTCGCTGTGATCGCCGAAAATCGAAAGCGCGTGCGTGGCGACGGCGCGGGCGGTGACATGAAACACCGCCGGCAGCAGCTCGCCGGCAATCTTGAGCATGTTGGGCACCATCAGCAGCAATCCCTGCGACGCCGTGAACGTCGTGGCGACGGAACCGGTCTGCAACATTCCGTGGACCGCGCCCACCGCGCCGCCCTCGCTTTGCATCTCGATGATGCCGGGGATGGTGCCCCAGAGATTGCGCCGGCCCTCGGACGCCCACTGGTCGCACCACTCGGCCATGGTCGAGGAGGGGGTGATGGGATAAATCGCCATGACCTCGTTGAGGCGGTAGGCGACGTGGGAAACGGCTTCGTTGCCGTCCAGAGTCAGTTTTGTTCTTGTGCTCATATTGATAATAAATTCAAAGTTGTTGTGACTAGGAAACAGCCGTCGCGGCAGTGGAATTCAAACGGACTTTCGCATCGCCCACGGTTCGGTATCAGGATAGATTGGCGCGGCGTGGCGACCCCCACTTTTTTTGGCAAAGAGACAACATCGGTTGCTTGGCTGCCTTGATACCGGAATGAATTGCCACCGCCCGGTGGCCTGCCACGGCGGAGACCATGCCGGTCGGCGGTCACTCAACGCGCTGCCACATCTCCTCGATGGAAGGATTTTTCCCCGCCCCCATCTGGTAGAAATTGTCCCCGTCCAACCGGATTCTGAATCCCGGGTGCGCGCCGAGATACCGGGTCATTATGCCCGTTGCCGCCTCGATGGACTCGGTATAATTGTCGCCGTGAATTGTGTAATGGCCGCCGGCGGTATAGAGGATGTTGAAATTGGAATCACAGGTGACAATAGCCCAGTTGGTGAGGGTGAATGTCTTGTGATAACTGCCGGGCGACTGGAGGTGGACGAACTGACCGGTCCTTCCGGATTTCGCGCCCATCAGTTGCCAGGTGCCGACCATCGCGTTCTTCAAATCGTCCTCGCTTTGAACCGCAGGCGTGTGCAGGACGTAATACTCCACCGGATTGTCCGTCTTCAACCTGGCCAACGCCCCCGCCTGAACCCTGTGCGCCTTGACTTTGAGGAGGAGAAACGTGATGCCGCCCAGAAGCAAAACCGCGACCAAGGCCACGACGCCGACGATGATTGCCGTCTTTGTTCTTTCCGATGACATGGGTTCAGCGCTTTATTACCGCCGCCGCCGTTCGTGGTCAAGGAGAACCGGCACAACCTCGTAAGTCCAACGCACAAGCTTTCATGCCCCAAAACCTGTCACACAATACCCCAACACTAACATACAATGAACGGAAGCCGCACTCAAATGGAGATTCACAAACAAACAGGCATGAATTTGGGCAATCTTTCAACTCTCATGAAACAACTGAGTAAAAGTCAACTGCTTTCAGGAGACCTGAAAAAACAACACTCACGTTTCCAATTCCCGCAAACTTTTTCGACAATAAAGAGGGAGACCAATGAATGACGAGTTAACCGAACTGGCGCGTAAGATTTACGGGCTGCTGGAATTACTTGCTGAAGAGAAAATTGCTCAGCGTGACGCAAAGCAGCGGGCAATTTTGCGCCAGATAGACTAAGCGCAATTGAAACTATCCAGACCTCTCCTCAAGGAGAGGGAGAATCGTCGTCAGCCGGTCGGCGAATTGTGAACCACCAGAACTCGAGTTGGACGTCCATTACTGTTCCTTCTCCTGGGGGAGAAGGTCAGGATGAGGGCGGTCAACCACACCCACTTATTTGTGCCAGATCAATGGTTCACCACGCGCAACGGCAAGCGATCTTGGAAGTAAGGAAGATTGCTGGAAGCTGAAGGTTGGGTGTTGATGGCGGCGGGCGCGAAGTCGCGGTAAAGGGTGATGGCCACGTGTTCGTTGCGGCGGATACAGTCCTTGATGGCTTCGGCATCCTTCGCGGCGTGGATGAGCGTCTTCCACGAGTAAATATGCTTGGGCTTGTGGAAATCGCTGTTGGCAATGAACGGCAGGCGTTTCAGCCCGATGTCGTTGAAGATGTTGTTGCGGTTGGCGATTTCCCACGCGTCGAGCAGCGGCGCGAATTTCTCCTGATTTTCCCAGAGGTAAAGCGTGTTCTTGCCCCATTCGCTTTTCATGATGTGCGGATGCGAGGCGACGGCGAGCGCACCCTGGCGGTGGATTTGTTCGATGATGTCGGGGATGTCGAGCGCGGCGGAAATGGGCGCCTTCAGGTCAATGCCGAGCAGGTGCGCCGAGCTTTTGCGCGTGTAGCCGTCCTTGTTGAATTCGATGCCGGTGAGGACGAGCATCTTGTAACGGCGCCACGCGCGCTGGCGTTCGCGCTCGACGACGGCAAAGTATTCGCCGATTTGTTCCTGCGCAAGCGTCATGTTCGCCAGCTCGGACAGTTTGCCGAGCAGCCGTTTCGGGTCGGCCAGATGGTCGGTGATGCAAATGCAGTCGAACCCGCGCTCGCCGTAGAAATCCACGACCTCCGGCACGGAGAGCTTGCCGTCCGAATAATTGGTGTGGATGTGGAAATCGCACAGGAGCATCTGCGGATGGCTTTCGCCGTTGGCAATGGCGGGCGCGCGCATGACGCGCGGCGGCGCGGGTTCAAAAAGCTTGACGGCTTTCCGTCCGGGCTGGTCATGGTTGGCGGCTTCGAGGACGAGTTCGCCGATGCGCAGGGCGGCGTCGGGCCGGGAGATTTTCTTGAGGTTCCTCCGCCATTCGTTCCAGAGCGCCGCGCGCTTTTCAAAGGCGAGTTCGACGGCCTCGGCCACTTCCTTGTTCTTCTCGACGACAGCGCCAAGGTTGAATCGGGTGATAAGTTCGGCGTTGCCCTCCTCCTGGCCGGGGATGACCTGGTTGACAATCATCGGGCAGCGCGCGGCGATGGCCTCCTGAACCGTCGCACCGCCGGCCTTGCTGATGACGAGGTGATGGCTCATCAGCAGCTCCGGCATCTGGTTGGTCCAGCCAAGAACGTTCACTCGGTCGCCGAAATCGCGGGTGCGTTCGATGAGCTTGGCGCGCAGATCGGGGTCGCGGCCTGCGGTGATGGTGAGATGGACGTTGTCGAGTTCGAGCAGGCGGTCCACGGCCTTGCCGGCCTTTTTCCGGCCGGTGTTGATGATATAGAGGACGCGGCGGGGTTCGTTTCCGAGCGGCGGGGCCAGCGCCTCCGGGTTGTCGGCAAAAATGGGATTCACCGGAAAGCCGAGCGTCTGGATGTTTTTCTGCGCGACACCGCCCTTGATCAAAACATCGGCGGAGGCGTCGTTGGCCACGCAGAAGTAATCGCTCGGCGCGCGGAACCACGCGGAATTGATGGTGATGGAATCCGTGACGACGGTGATGAATTTGAACGGGCGTTCGTGGCCATGAAAAATCTTTTTGATGACGTGGCCGTAAATCGGGTAGGTGGAAACAACGCAGTCCGGCTGGGTTTCGTTCAGGATTTTTTCCAGCATGACCTGAAGCCGCGTGAAGCCGCCGAGCTGTTTCTCGATGAAGGGATTTTCCAGCATCGAATAAATGCCGCCCCAAAGGCTGGGCGCATATTGGACCATGCCGAGATAAGTTTTGCGGGCAAGGGTGTTGAACACGCCGTAGCTGTCGGCAAAGAGGTCAAGGACTTCCGCGCGCGCGTCTTCATCCAGAAATTCGATGGCGTCACGGAGGCTGCGGGCGGCAGCGTTGTGTCCGTCACCGAACCCGGCCGTCAGGATTAGAATCTTTTTCATGCCACACCTTGTGGGATAGAGCCTATTTCAGGCGTGTTACGGGAATGTGACGGATGCGTGAACATCTGTTCACATTGATATCCGCCATAAAACAGGGGCGGCGGGCCGCCAATCGGCACAGGCGCGAAACACGGTTGTAACAGAATTGTTGCAATTGTCGTTTTTATGTCATATATTCAGGCCATGAACGTCGCTCTATTTGCCCTGCCGTTTGTCGTGGCGTTGGTTTTTGCCGCGATGACGCTTCGTCAGGAAATGCGTTAAGCTGCCTGCCCGCCGTTGCTTTTGGCGCTTTTTCAGCGCCTGAAGTTGTTTTGATTTAAGCCACCGTTCCGTCCGCCTTGCAGATTCTGCTGTAAAATTCCCCGACGCGCGTCATTTTGCGCGGCAGTGTTGCGTCGCTGAAATCCACGGACAACAGGCCGAATTTCTTTGTGTAGCCGAACTGCCACTCGAAATTGTCCAGCAGCGACCAGTAAAAAAATCCGCGCACGTCCGCGCCGCCGTCCATCGCGGCGCGCAGCTCGCGCAAATGCTCCGTCAGATCGCGGATGCGGAAATCCTCGTCGGCGGAAGCCGCGCCGTGTTCGGTGATGTAAAGCGGCAGGTTGTATCGCCGGTGGAATTTTTTCAGGAGCGTTCCAAAACCGGCCGGATGCCGCTCGAACATATCATCGCAGACGACGCCCAACTGCTTCAACCGTTCGCGGGAAACGCCATTCGTCGGCACCAGCGCCTGAAAATGATTCAGCCGCGCCCGGCCATAATAATTGACGCCGAGAAACGTGGACGCCTCGCGCCGACGCCCGCCGAGAAATTCATCCAGCACAAAATGGTTGAAGGCGTAATGCGAAACTGCCGCCAGAGAATGATCCCAGACAGCGAACGCCCGGAATGCGCCGAACGAAGTCCAGTTTTTCGCGATGCCCACTTCCGGCGTTTTGCCGCCGCCGCCGGAATTGCGGATCGCGCGGCCCGCCTGCGCGTGCGCCTCCGCCATGTGCTTGATGACTTTCCGGTAGGAAGCGAACCGCCATTTTTGGAACGGCGGAAATCCGCCGAGCAGATACGTCAGCGACGCGTAAGTGTCCGGCTCGTTGAACGTGTTCCATAAATAAACCCGTCCCTTCAAGGCCGCCACCAGCTTTGTCGCATAATCCACAAACGCCGGAACCGCCGCCGGATTCAGCCAGCCGCCAGCTGCCGAAATCCACGGCGGGTTGGAGAAATGATGCAGCACGACCATCGGCGTGATGTTCGCCGCCTTGAGGCAGTCGAGCAGCCGGAGGTAGCGCGCCAGCTCGACCTGGTTCAGCGGCGCGAACGGCGCGGCTTGCAGGCGCGACCATTCGATGCCCATGCGGTAGGCGTTCACGCCGAGCCGCGCCATCCAGTCCACGTCCTCGGCATAGCGGTGATAATGGTCGCACGCCACGCGGCAATGCCCGCCGTCCGCCGCCACGTAATCCGTCCACTCGTTGTTGACGTGGCCTTCCACCTGCGTCGGCGACGTGGCCGCGCCCCAGAGAAAATTTTCTGGAAATTTCAAATCGTGTGCCATCGTTGCGGACGATTTGAAACAATCCCGTCGCGCCGGCTCATGGGGCTGTTGCGGTCTCCGTGGCCAGGCCGACCTTGGTGATGTCGAGTTGCTGAAGCACGTCCAGCACGTTGACCATGTTCTGGTAGTCCACCTCGTCCGCGCCCCGGACCACGACGCTCAAGTCTGGATTGTCGGACTTGAGCTGCTGTAGTTTGTCCTTGAGCACGGCGACGGTGACCATTTGATCATTTAAAAAGGTCTGCCCTTTCGCGTCCACGACGATGTTGTTGATTTTGGGTTTTTCGGTCTGCGGCGGCGGGGGCTTGCCGGACGGCAGGTTCATCTCCAGGTTGTTCATCATCTGCGGCGTGGTGATGATGAAAATCACCAGCAGCACGAACACGAGGTCAAGCAACGGCGTGATGTTCAGCTCGTTCAACGAGCTGTGGTGCGAACGCGATGTTTTTTTCAGGCTCATTGCGGCACGGGTTCGGTTTCATCCTGAACGTCAAACCGGATGGTGATGCGCGGCGGAAAATTCGTGGGCGGCGGTGTGGCCATGTTGGTCACGGCGGCGATGGCCGCATGCACCGAATCATCCCAGCGCGAATTGCCGGAGCCTTTCTGCCAGGCCGGATCGCTGATTTGTCCGTCGCGCCCCACCGAGACTTCCACCTCGGCGACATAGCTGTCGTCGGCCATGTTTTCCGGCCGGTTCCATTTCGAGCGGAAGGCGTATTCGACGGCGTTCTTGTAAATCTCGACCGGATCGGAGCTGCTGACGACCGCCTTGCCGCCTTCAAATTCAAACGACGGCAGTTCGGCGGCGGGAGGAGCGACGGTCGGCGGGGCGACCGATGGCGGCGCTTTGACGGTCTCGACCGGCTTGGGCGTGTCAACCAGCTTCGGCGGTTCGACGACTTTCGGCGGCTCCTCCTTCGGCTTTTCCGGTTCCTTCGGCTTCTCTTTCGGTTTTTCCTTCTTCACCAGTTCGACGGAAAGATTTTGGGCCTGTTTGCCCAGCCAGCCCTGACGCGCGGCAAAATATAGCACCACGAGCGCGATCGTGGCGTGGAAGGCGAATGAAATGAAAAAATTCACCTTGGACGAGTTGCGCTTTTTGCGCGCTTGTGTGTGCGGCAGCATGGCTTATTTCTGGCCCAGGGTTTCGGTGGCCAGATTCACCTTCGGCACGTTGGCCTGCTGGCAGACATCCAGCACGGCCCGGATTTGCCGGTATTTCGTCTTGCCGTCGCCGCGCACGATGACGTTCAGGTCCTGGTTGACGGTGCGCAAACCGATGAGCGTCGAAAGCATTTCGTCCGCGGAGGCGACTTCCTTTTTGTTCAGATACATTTTGCCGTCGGCCTGGACGGTGATGTAGTTGGCGTCGCGCGGCGGGTCTTTGAGACGCTTGGACGCCGTGGGCAGCTTCAAATCCACGTCCGTCACCGGCGGAATCGTCGTGATGATGAAGATGACCAGCAGCACAAACGCCAGGTCCAGCAACGGAGTGATGTTCAACTCCGTCAGCGAATGATGCACTGATCGCGAACACTTTTTCATGCGGCGCTCACTTTTCAACCATCGCCGGGACGGGCGCATTCCCGCCGGTCTGGCTGGCGCGCTTCATCGCGCCGGCAATCTTGTCCTCGATGTCGCGCCGATCCACATAAACGTGCTCAATCTGGTTGGCATAGCGGCTGGCGAATCCATCCAGCTCCTGCGTGATGGCGCGGATGGTCGTGACCATGAAGTTGTAGGCGAACATCGCCGGAATGGCCACGAGCAGACCGGTCACGGTGGCGACCAACGCCGCCGCGACGCCGGGCGCCATCGCCGTCAGCGTGGCAGCCTTGCTCTCGGCGATGCCTGCAAACGTGGACATGACGCCCCAGACCGTGCCGAGCAATCCGATGAACGGCCCGCCCGCCACCGCCGTGGACAAAACAATCATCCCCTTTTCCAGCGACATTGCCTCCGTGCTGGCCGCCTCCTCCAAAACCAGGCGCACCGCGTCAAAGGATGACACGGCGATTTTGGTCGTGACGGAATGCGCCAGAATATCTGTATTTCCCTCCCCGTTTGCCGGGCCGGCGGGCATCGCGGGTTGGACCTGCACCGGGTTGTTTTTCAACTGATACGCCAGCTCGTCCGCGCCGCGAATGTAAAGTTGATATGCCGGCGCGCCGTCAAACTCCTCGGCCTTTCGCTGGATGTCCAGCGGGTCGCGCGTGGAGTTGTAGGCCGCCAGAAATTGCTTCGTCGCCTTGCGCGCAATGCTCAACTGCCGGAACTTGGTGATGATGATCGTCCAACTGAACAGTGACAAGACCAGCAGCACGAGAACCGTGATCTTGCCCTCGGTGGTGGCGTTTTGGATGGCATAAACCGCCGCGTTGGCGGCGAACATCGGATGGATGAGTGTGGTCATAAATCAGGTTCTGGCTTCAGGCTTTGGGTTCTGGATTTTATATTCCGGGGGTTGCGGTTTGCATTGCGGACACTTTTTTCGGCGGCAAAATCACCGTCACGCGGCCCACTTTTTGAGCGAGTGTAACTTTCTTGCCCTTTTTCTTCTCGTCGTCGGTAGTATCGTCCGAAGAGTCGGCGGGCTTGGTGGTCTGGTCATTTGCCAGCCCCGCGCTCGCCGTGTTGGCGGCGGTGCCTTGGGCAAACGTGCTTCCACTGCCATTTGCATCTTTGGACAAAATATCCGACGGTGACACGCCGCTGGCGGTTACCTTATCCGTTCCGATAAGCAAAACCGGACCAGTTGACGGACCATTGGCTGTAATATCTTTTGAGAGCACAATTATTGGACCAATCAGGCCGGCATCAAGGGTGGTGCTGTTCTTGCTGAAAATAAGCCCCTTGATTTCGCCAGTGGTTTTCAAAACCGCGTTTTCCGCAATGACGCCGGAACCGCTGGTGTCAATGTTTCGGCTGGCGGAAATCATCACAGGCGTTCCGTCGCTCAAATCATCCGCCGAAACAGAGTTGCCCTGCGCATCCTGAAGCTCATAGCCGGCCAGCAGTTCAACGGTCGCTGAAGAGGAATCCTGGTTGTTCAAGCCCAACTGGACGACGCCGGCCGAGGTGGCTGTGATGTTTCCCTGTGGCGTCTCGACGAGAACATTTCCCGCGGAATATTCCGGTTCTGTGGAAGACGAATCCCGCGGCGGAAAAGTCATGGCCAGGATGCCGCTCAACGGAATGGTCGGGTTTGAAAATTCGGTGGTTCCCGTCAGCGGATCCACGTAATACTCGTCCACCGTGACCGAGCCGCTGCCGCCGTTGCCCGCGTCCACGTTGCCGTAAAGCGACTCCACCGTGACGTTGCCGCCGTCGTAGGCGGCGATGCGCGAGCCGGCCACCTCGATGTTGCCGCCGGCAATCACGCTCACGCTGCCTTCCCCGGTGGTGTAAATGCCGCGGGCATAATCATCGTTGCCGGAAACATAGGTTGAACCCACGTTGACATCGCCGGCGGCATTCACCGAGATGTTTCCGCCATTCAACGTGGAAATCGTTGTTGCGAACATATCCAGGTCGCCGGAAAGATTCACGTTGATGTCCGCGCCGTGGGCAATGTGGCCGGAAATCGTCGAGATGTAATACTGGACAAGCGCGGGATCACTCGCCGGGCCGATCGTCTGGATGCCCAGCGTCGAACCGAGGTCGAGCGTGTGCGCAGTGATGTCAAACGTCCCGCCGCCGCCAAGGATATAGCCGGGGTTTGGGTTTGGAGGAGCGTTCTGGCTCTCGCTTTGCAATTGATTGACAAGAGTGATGATTGCCTGTGGCGTCTGCGGCGGCGTTGACGCGGATGTAATGGGTGTGACCAATCTGGGGTCTAGCGGGTAAACGTATTCAAGAATCGGGGTGACGCCGTCGGCAGCGTATTGGGGCACGCCGTTCACGACCTCTTGAATTTGCAAACTTTCCAATGCCGAGGCTTCATCGCTTGTCAAAACCCCCTTGAACGTAAGCTTCCCGCTGACAGGATCGTAAAAGAGGTTGTCGAACAAATCGCTGAAGGACGGGCCGGAGGACTGAAGCAGGAGAGACAAATCCGGCGGCGAGGATAAAGTCACGCTGTTATATTGATTCTGGTTCAAAATGTTGCCGCCGACATAAAGGCCCGAATCCGTGGCCGGATTCAGCAGGCCGCTGTTTTCCATATTTGCCTTTGCGGTCTGGCCGACATTAATGCTGGTCATTCCCGGATAAACCGCCGCCATGCCCAGACTGCCATCCGCTTCCCGCACCTGGACTTGGACGGTTTGATTTGGGTCGGAAGAAAGATTCTGCCCCTCGAAAGAACAATTGTTCATGTCGCCCACCACGTTGATTTGCGCCGCCTCCGGCACGACCAGATAAAAATTGTCCATGTCGCCGGAAATATTCAACGCCACTGGCGTCGGACTGCCGTAATGAACCGGCGTGGCGGCGTGATCGCCCGCGCCGAAACTGGCCAGGGACGTGTATTGCCAACCCCGCGGTATATTGAGGTCGGCGTCGGACATGATGATGTCCGGAACCGTGCTGGACAAATCGCCGGTCAAAGCGCCTCCACCGGTCGTGGAAATTTCCAGGCTGCCATCGGGAGACGGAAACAAAATGACCTCGCCACCAATCTCAACGCCCCCGGCTCCGGCCGTGATGTTCAAAATGGAAGGATAAATTGCCCCCACAGAGTCCGACCGGGGCAAATTGTCGCCCCAAATATGAACCCCGTTGCCGGCATTGAGACTCACATAATCATCCAGCCCATAATCGAACAGATGGAAATACGTTGAATACTTGTTTCCGGAATTGAGGATGCCGTTGGGATTGCGCACCTCCTGCAAGTTGATGTCGTGCGCCGCGTTCACCGTCCAGCCGCCGTCAATCAGACTCAATGCCAGTTCGCACGCCATCGTTGCCGGTTCGGCGTCGCCTGACGTGAAACCCGTGTCCGTCGAAGTTGTTCCAGCGTTGCCATTGGGATTCGACAAAATGATTTGCCGGTTCAGAAGATACTGCGGGATGTTCACGCCCGCGTTGATCGTGCCCGTCCCATCGGCGACCACATAATGCCCCTCAATGTTGCGCCCGGCGGTGAGCGTTACATCGCCTGCCATGCCGGTGCCGAATGCGCCGCTGCCGGCGTCACCGGCGGTGGTGCTTCCTTTCGGCAGAAAACTGATGATGTCCAGACCGGCGGTGATGTTCACGTTTCCACCCGCCGCCGTGCTGATGCCGCCGAGCCTTGAAACATCAACTGCGTATGGAATCGGGCTTACCCACGGGGTCGCATTAAACTTGTAGCCGTTTGGATTGGAACCGGTGTTGACGCTGCCCGCCACCGCCGTCACGCTGATGTTTCCGCCGCTGATGGAAATGGGATTGCCGTCGCTGTCGGTCCCCCAGCCGCCGGTTGTGACGATGGAAGCGACGCTGGAGTTGAGCAGGACATCCTGCCCGGCCAGCACCGTGATGGAACCCGTGTCCGCCCGGATGGAACCGGAATCATTCAAGCTGCCGGACGTGGCAATGGCATTGACATTGCCGCCGCCGGTCGCGCTGACGGAACCGGAACCAATGTCAATATCCTGCACCGCCGTTAAATTGATAGTCCCGCCAGCGGTCGTTTCAACATACCCGGAACCGACTTGAATGTCCTGCCCCGCGGTCAGGCTGATGTTCCCGCCGCCGGTCGTTTCAACATAACCGGAACCGATTTGAATGTCCTGCCCCGCGGTCAGGCTGACAGAGCCGGAAGCCGAGGCGATGGCAAAATTGTTGTAGTTGGCGTCCTGCAACGAACCGCCGCCGGTCTCAATGTCCTGCCCGGCGGTCAGGCTGATGCTTCCACCAGCGGTTTGAATCGAACCACCATCCGACAAGCCGTCGCCGCCATTCAGATAAATACTGTGAGTAATGTCGGGATCGGTATTCCCGGCGGGAACAGGCACAACTTTCAAGGTGGGCGAAGTGAAATCCACGCCGGCAAAAAGACTCACCGACCAGTTGTTGGCATCAACAATGGAGGAGCCGTCCTGGAAAATAATGTTGTTGCCCGCCTCCAACGTCAGTTGCCCGCTGGTCACGCCGATGGTCCCGCTCAAATTCCATTGCGTGCCGCCGGTCAGTGTGATGTCATGCGTCGCCTCCAGCAGGATTTCCGAAACCGTAAGATTGGCGAAGGCGGTGTTGACGTTCAAATCCAGTGTGCCGCCGGGATCATCGCCCGCCAGCACTGTGCCGCTGCCAGCGCTGTCGCCGCCGGACGTGTCCAAAATGATGTCGTAAGGATCCAAAAGCAATTTCCCCGCCGTCCAACCCGGCTGCGCGCCGGCATCAATGCCGGACTTCAGCGACAAAACCTCCGGTGCGCTGATTTCCACATTGCCGCCATTGCCGCCTTGCGAACCGCCCTTCACGTCAATCTGGCTGCCGGTCGCGTCGCTGAAAGTGTTGCCCGATTGCAGCGTCACGCTGCCGCCGGAACTGCCGCCGGCCGAACCATCGCCGTTGGCGAGAATTTTGGAATTCGCTCCGAGATTCAATTTGTCGGAGGCAACCAGCTCAATGACGCCGTTTTCGTCGCGAACGGAGTTGGCCTGGACAATGCCATTTTGATTCACCACCTGCGCGTTCACGGAAATGGTTCCGGCGTCGGCGGCGAGGCGGCCTTCGTTGTCCACCGCGCCGGCGGGCAAGGTCACCTTCATGCTCAAGCCGCGTCCGTCGGGCCGTTCGCTCACCAGCACGTCCTGTCCCGCCGCAATGCCGATGGTTCCGCCCGGCGCGGAAATTTCGCCGAAGTTCGCGACGTTTTCCGCAATGAGAAACGCCGGGCCGCCGTTGACGACGTTGATTTTTCCATAATTGACGATGCTCGCCGCCGGCGGCGGGCCGTTGAATTCCCACGCGCCGCCGGTGTTTTGCGGCATGGTCTGCGCCGTCGAAACGATCAGCCCGGCGGCCTGCACGAACGAATTCGGCCCGAAATAAAACCCGGACGAATTCATCAGCACCACGACGCCGTTGGCCTGAAGACTTCCAAAAATCTGCGACGCGCGGTTGCCGCCAATGGAATTCCAGACGATGGACTGCGCGGACGGCTGGTTGAAGACGGTCGTCTCGCCCGCCGCGATGTTGAAGCTCTGCCAGTTGAGAAACGCATTTTGCGAGGCCGTGATGGTGAGCTGCGAACCGCTTTGCGCCGCCGAGGCCGAGCCGGAGGCGACGGTCATGCCCGCCGGATTGGCCGGCGCGTTGAAGGCCAGCCCGAAAATGAAAAATCCGGCGGCGATCCGCCCAAATGATTTTGCGCGCATAAAAATCTCCGGATGAAATTTTATGCCGGGCATCCGCGACCGAAGGTTACAAGTCGGTGAAATGTTCATTCGCATTTTAGAATTGCACTCCGACGCCGAAGTAAATGTGAATGCTGCCGACTTGCGTTTGCGGCGTGGCCGTCAGCGGAAAGGCCATCGTCAGCCGCCCGTCCAGATGGTTCCCGATGTTGGCGGTGACGCCCCAGCCCACGCCCCAGAATTTCTGCCGCTCGCTGCCGCCGGGCTGCGGGTCGAGCAGATAGGTCTCGCCGTAATCCATGAACACCGACCCGCGCAGCCAGCACGGCTCCTCGCTGCCTTCGTTGCCGAACATGCCGATGTCGAGCGGCGGCAGTTGCGGCTCGACCGAAACGCGCCAGCCTTCATCGCCATACGCCTCGCCGTCGGTGTAGCCGCGCACGCCCGGTGTGCCGCCCATCGCGTATTGCTCGTTGCCGAAAAGCGGACCGTCCGCCCACTGGCCATCGGCGTGAAGTTTCACCGACCAGTCCTTGTAGATTTTTTGCTGGCGGTCGGCGCCCGCCTGGACGAAGACGTAATCCGCCCGCGCCTTGGAGGAATAGGCGGCCTGCGAAAAGGCGGAATTTCTGGAGAAGACGGAAAGCGGATTGAAATTCGCGGTGGTGTTAAAAAAAGTCGAGCCAAGCTTGTCGGGAACCGAACCGCTCCATCCGACGTTGAGCGGCAGGTAATCCACGGCCTGATAGCGGATCGGCTGCGCCGAGGCGACGTTGGTTCCGATGGTCTGGACGCCGCTGTCCTGGTTGGTGTAGGTGAAGGAATAGGGAAAATTGTTCGTGTTGTAACTCACCAGCCGGAAGCGCTTGAAATCCATGCCGAAGGAGAGCGTGCTGCTCAATTTTGAAATTTGCGGCAGCGGCAGGGCCAGCCGGCCGCCGAGGTTTTCGTTCAACGTAAAGTTGTCTCCGGAATCCTGGGAATAGATTTTCAGCAGCTGGTTTGTCGGCGAAGTCACCAGGGTCGCGGGACCGTATTGCACGCCCGTGTCGGAGGTTGAACGGCTGCCGTAAAACGTCAGCTCCGGCCGCCCGGTCGGCGCCGGCAGGTTGAATTGATGCGTCGCCTCGTTGTAACCGAAGCTGCCCGGATGGGCGTCCACCTCGTCTTGCACCGAGGGATAACCGCCCAGCGGCAGCCGGTAGTAACCGCTGTAATTGGCAACCTGCGGTTCGTCGAACGGCAACGAGCTGTAATTGTTTCCGCCCTTGAACTGGTCGAATGAAAAGTTGTATTGCAGGCCGACCTGGTGTTCCAGATCCCAAAGATTGTCGTATTGCGAGCTGAAACTGGCGCGCATGTCCGGAGTGGCCGGCGTCGCCTGGTTGTTGACCTCCAGCCGCGTATGCCACGGCAGGGTGTCCTTGACCTTCAGCGTCAGCTCGCTCGTGCCCGGCTCCGGGCCGGGGCCGATGACGGGATAAATGGACCGGTCGCGGCTCATGTTGGCCTGGTCCAGCTCGCGCTGGAAAATTTTCGCGTTGAGCAGGATGTTCGTGCGCAAATCCGGCAGCGCCCGCATCACGTTGTTGGAACTGAACCAGCGGTTGCCCTCGACATTGATCGCCACGAGTGGGGCCTCGGTCACGCTCACCTTCACCACGGCATTGGTCAATTTCTGCGGCGGCAGCCAGACTTTCACCGTCATGAAACCGCGCGCGCGATACGCCGCCTGCAAATCGCCCGCCGCCGCAAGAATCGCGTCAATCGTCACATTCGTGCCAAAGGCGTTGGGAACATTCGTGAAAATGCCGCCGACGGCCGATGGCGACAAAATCGTGTTCCCCTCGACAACGTATTTGTCCACGCGGAAGTGCGGAGTGGAATTTGTGGCGGCGGAATTGGTCTGCCCGAACGCCGGCAACCCCAGAAACATCGCCAGCACGGCGAGCATGACTTTGATGCCGATGCCCAGCCGCGAAGCCGGCTTCCGCGCCGGCGATTGTGCCGGCGGATTTTTGCGCGTTCCGCTGCGGCGGGATTGCCGCCACTCGCTCGGCGTCACCCCGAACCGCTTTTTGAACATCGCGTTGAACAGGCCGAGGTGCCGGTAGCCGCTGTCATAAGCCACATTGATGACCTTCGCGTCGGAATCGGCGAGCAACTGCCGGGCGCGTTGCAGACGCAGCTCGATCTGACGCGCCCGCAGCGGCACGCCGAACTCCTCGCGGAACAGCCGGCTGAAATGCCGCTCACTGCAATGCAACCGCTCCGCCAGTTCGCCAAGCGAGCTGCCGGACAGCTCCACTTCCAGCATCTGTCCGATCATCTGGCGGAAACGATCGCGGAGCTTGTTCGTGTCCGCGGCTGCGACGGCGCTCGCGGGGAAAAATCCCGTCACCGCGCTGGTCCAAAGCTGGAGCAGCGCGCAGCGCATCGCCAGGCCGTCGTTTTGCGACTGGTTGGCGATGTGGGTGAACTTTTGCCCGACCGGTTCGTTTGCGGCGAAAAAAGAGGCGGGCGGAACATTGGCGGCGGGCGCAATCTCCAGCCGGTGCCACTCCGACACCGTAAGCAGTCCGTTGAGGAACTGCGGCTGCACGGTGAAGAATTGCAGTTTCAAGGAACCGAGCTGGCTGGCCCGCAACTGCCCGCCGCCGTTGGATGTCACCATCAGGCCGTCGCCCGCGTTCAACGCCCGCGCATTTCCACCCTGCATCCAGTAACCGCTTCCTTCCGCCACGCGCACAATCGTCCAGCCGGGGCCGCGGGGTGTCCATTCACCCGACGGCCTCAAAATCATTTCCTGAAGGATGAGGTGCCGCTCGACTGACATTAAGCCGCCAGTTTGAAGGTGCTGTGTTACAGCCGCGTGTCGGGAGAAGCACAATTCTGCGACAACTCAAAAGCGGCTTGTCCGGAAAGTGCAGGTCTGGATCAACGCTAATTTGCCTGACTGACAAAATAGAGTTGTCCGGGGCCGATGAGATTCGCCGGCGTGCCGGGCGGCGTGAAGGGCGTGAGCGGAAAAGGATCGGCCTGTCCGCTGTCCACCAGACCGGCCGTGGCGGCGCGGGCGGCCTCCAAATTTTTGCTGGCGACGACCCACCACGGATCCGGCGTCGCCTTGGCGGTGGAGTTGGAACCGCCGGAGGACTGCGAACCGGAAGAACCATCGGACGATGTGCTGCCAGAGGAGCTGCCCTGGGAATTACCGGAACCGCCCGCGAAGGCAACGGCGTATCCCGCCGGGGCGGCGGGCGCGGCGCTGGTTGCCGGATTATTTTCCATGACAGGCTGCGGAATGCCTTCCGCCGAAACCGGCTGAGGATTATTGGCTGCGGCGACGACAGGCGCGGTGGCGGATGCAGCAGTGGGCGCGACCGATGGTGCGGGGGGTTTGGCCAGCACAACGGTCTGGACGACCCCGTGATTTTTAATTTTGATCAAACCCACACGATCATCCACGGACAGCAGCTCGATTTCACCATCGCTTTGCCCCTCGCCCAACAGATAACTTTTCCCCTTGTTCGCCGGCAATTTGAACAGGGCATACTTGCGGTCGAAAATGACCATGATGCCATTCAAGACGATGTCTGGCGGGGAATCCGTGGCATTCGTGGTTGCAACAGGCTGTGGCGGGACCAGTCCGAAGACACTGTGTTGAGAGATGACGCGGTAGGGATTGGATTCCGCATCTGTCACGGACGCCCTGGCCGCACCGGCAAAAATCAGCACCCCAAGGGTGAGCGCCATCAAATTTCGTTTCACTTTCATCACGTCCCGCGGTCGTTTTGTTTAGCAGAAGGCCGGCGCGGAGTGAACCGCGCCGGCCTTGTGGTGTTCCGTGTTCAGGCTGGCATTTTGATCAGTTGGGAGTGATTGCGCCACCCACGGAGGAGCGGCTGCATTTCATTTCCGAAATGCGGATGGCGGTGACCGGTCCATAGGTCGAGCTGTTGCCGCCGGCGTTTTCCGCATTAAGAACGTCAGTGTCAAGCGCCTGCACCATGTTTGTATAATACTGATAGGTGGTGTCCTGATTCAAGGTGTGGGTGACCGGCGTTTCTATGTTTTCATAGCTCCAAAAGCTGTATTGGCCCTCGATGATGGGTGTGAAATCAGGAAAGGCTGGAACCAGTGTCTGCGAGCTTGATGTGCTGATGGCGTAGTTGTTGAAAGGCAGGACGCCGTCGTAGGCAATGATGGAGCAATTGCCGCCGCCGTTGTTCTTGCCTTGACCCGTGCCCGTGCTCGCGTTACCGGCAACTGTCAGGGCGTCGTTGAGTCCGAGATAACCGATGGCAGACACACCAACGCCGCCAACCTTGGTGAGCTGATTGGTCAGGGCGCTCGCCTCATTGCCGCCGGAGCTGTAACCAGGACCATAAAGGGTGCCGCTCAAGTTTTGAGTCATGACCTCCCAAGTGGTGGCGTTGTTGTAGCCATAAATGGTGGGCGTGCCGGTGTAGAACGCATCGGCGCTGGCGCAAACCCGAGTGCCGGAATCCTGATTGCGGCCGGTGACATACATGAACTTCGAGTAGTCACTGGTGTTGCCGGTGATATAGGAGAGCGGCAGCAGCCCGTTGGCCCACAACGACAGCAACTGATGCCCCGTGATGTTCGTCACCGTTGTCGGCGTATAGTAATTCCTGCAATAGACGAACGGCAGGACGGCAACGGGGGTCTCGGTGACAGCCGCGTTGGCCGCCAGCGTCGAAATCTTGTCCACGTCCGAAAAGGTGATGGTGGGCACGGCCGGCACCGCCGCGCCGCCGGGCGTGATGTTGGTGAAGGTGATGGAGGTGTTGTTCATCAGGTCTTCCAGCCCTTGAACCGAGCCGTTGAAGCTGGCGTAGATCGTCACGGTCTGGCCGCCGTAAATGGAACTAATTGTCCCCTGCGCGGTATAAACACCGGTGCCGGTGCCGGCATTGGCGGGATTAATTTTAGTTGGGGCGCCACCGTCAAACGCCGTCGTAACGGCGCGGAAAACATTGGCGCGGAAGGCGGTGGAACCGGCGATGTAGATGTTCACATCCGCTTGCGCGGTGCTGGCGGCAAACAGTCCGCCCAGAGCTGCGATGGTCAGTATTTTTTTCATATTTCTTTGTGGGGTTTTATTTTTGTGTGTTGTTAGATTGCTAAAGTTTCAGAGGTTCAGCTTTTGCGGGTGATTCTGCGCCAGCCGGCCAGCCCGATGAGTCCCATGCCAAACGCCGCCAAGGTTGTCGGCTCCGGCACCGGCTGCGGATCAAAGGTGAGCGTGCCGTTGGGATCCAGCTCAAAATAGCCGAGGTAGGTGGCACCGGAACCGGGAGTCATTTCAAAAAGATCCGTCCTCACCGGGTCGGTGCCGCTGGTGAAAGTTGCCGTCGTATCTTGTTCAATGTTGTTGTTGCTGCCAAAGTCGCCAGCGAAGTTGCCATGGGATCCGATGCCGGTGGTGTAGGAAAGAGCGCCTTCACCGCCCAGATTCAGGCTGCTGGGAACAATGACGGCGCTGATCGTGTTGTCCGCCGAAGCTCCCTCGCCATAGCTGGTGTAAGTCGCCCCATAGGCGATGCTCTCCATCTGGGAGCGCGTGATCGCCTGCTGGGCCGAGGTCTGCGGCGTCCATGGAGTGGCTTCAATGACGTTGTTCAATTGCGGATCCGTCACCCAAAGCGTGTTGACCGTGCCGAGGCCGGGATGCGCGGGCGAGATGTCCCCAAACACCGAAAAATCAAGATTGTTCAAGCTCAATCCGGCATCCGTCAACTGGCTGCTGGTGAAGTAATTGCCGGAAATGGTGATGGGACCGGTCGCGTTGGCATACAGGGACGCAGAGCCGATATCCACGACCAAATCGGATGTTCCGCTGGGGGTGCGGAAACCCAGCAACAAATCGCCGTTGTTGTAAGTGAATATTTGCGCCGGGGCATTCAGGCTCCACAGGAAGCCCGCCGCTGCGGTGAGAATTGCCAGTTTGTATGATTTCATGTCTGTCCTTTTGGGTTGGTTGATGTTTTGTAATTTGATTCGGAAATTGTCAGCGGTCAGCCGTCATTGCGCGGTGATGACGTAAATGCGCGAACTGTTGGTGATGACTTCCGTTAGAGAATTCGTCAGGCCGTTGCCCGTCAGGGATGAACCGATGGCCGGCCAGTTCGTTTTTGCCGCACCCAATCCCGCGCTGTTCGTCCCGCGCAGAGTGTAGGTCCCGCCGGAAACCGTGGTGAAGGAAACGGTGTTGGTGGCTCCCGTGTGGACGTAGGAAACGATGCGCGGCGCGGTAAGAATCGTCGGCGACGGCCCGGCGGTATAGGTCAGCACGCCATTGGTCGCCAGTTCAAAAAAACCAAGGTAGGTGGCCGGCAGTCCATTGGACACCGACAGGAGCTGGTAAAAATCCGCACGCACCGGCTGTCCCGCCGTGGTAAAGTTGCCCGGGGTGTTTTGCTCCAAGCTTTTACTGATGGAATCACCCCAAAAATTACCGGCAAGGTTTCCATTGGCACCGATCAAGGCACTGTAGGAGTCGAAGGAAGGATAGCCGGCACCTTCAGGTTCCACCACATAGGAACTACCAGTGGCGGGACTAGTCCCGTTTGGGTCTCCGCCACCAGCAACATCGTTGGCATCATTGCCAATGGAATCTATCGCGCTGCCCGCAGTATTTTGGGTCGAATAGCTCTTGCAAGGCCACGGGGTGCTTTGCGTATTCAGACTGGTGCGCGGACGGGTCACCCAGATGTTGCCGGGAAGTCCGCCCTGGCGCGCCATGGCGGACCAGTAAATGTTGTTCGTGCCAACATAGGCCAGTTGTGAGCCGCCGTAGTAAGTGGGGTTGATGACAATCTTCTGGCCAATCCCAAGGTTGGTGAACGTCGTGACCGGCCCCGCGTCCACAACCAAATCGTAGGAACCCGAAGCGGGTCGAAAACAGATCAGCAGGTCGCTGGGCGACCCGGTGGATCCCTGATTATAATTAAACGCCTGCGCCGTGCCGGCGGCGGCACAGATCACTGAAAGCAGAATTGCCTTCCCGAACCAAGATTTCATCTCAATCATTTCGGGATGAGATTAAAGGAACACAGCCGTCCCCACTTCCAGAAACCAGCCAGCCGCACTCACTTTTGTGACACGTCGAAGCGACGGCCAAAATGCCGTGACCACCGTGTCCCGAAAGTCTTTCTCACGTCTCGCTGGCGCTATCAACCGGCCATCGCGCCGCACGTAACCGAAACGTGACGTGCCCGCCGGCCTATCCCCCAATTATTTCCGCACCTTTGCCATGTGAAATTCTCGGTGGTGTTGGAACTGCGGAAGTTTGGCATGCGGCCTGGAAACATCCCCTGCTGCCTGTTCCCGCAAGAGCAAACGCCCTTGTTCGCTTCGGAAAACCAACTTGAAGTCCATGCACAAAAGATAAGAACTCACAATCGAGAAGGAGACGATTCAAACCCCAACAAGCGTGCGATTCCTTTTGAGCAGATCAAAGGCTTCCAATCAGGAACGGGGTCGCAGGGTTTAAGGTTGCTGCCCCAATTCTCCGCAAACTTTGAAACGAAATGAAAGGCGCGTCCGCGCTCTCCGCGGCGGCCGAAAACCAAAAACAAAACCGCCGCCTTGCCCCAAAACAGCGGGGCAAGGACGGCGGCAGGTTGAGTTGCTTACTTCGCCGACGGTTTGTCCACCGGGATGCGCATTGAGTAGAACGACCGATAGACGAAGATCAGCGCGACCACAAAGAAGAACGCGCCGATGCCGGTCTTCAGGGTCTGATCCTTCATCGTCACGGCGATTTCCGCCGCGAGCAGGCCGAAGAGCGTGGTGAACTTGATGACGGGGTTCATCGCCACCGAGCTGGTGTCCTTGAACGGATCGCCCACGGTGTCGCCGACGACGGTCGCGGCGTGCAGTTCCGTGCCCTTTTGCTTCAAATCCACTTCAACAACCTTCTTGGCGTTGTCCCACGCGCCGCCCGCATTGGCCATGAAGATGGCCTGGAACAAGCCGAAGAACGCGATGCCGATCAGGTAGCCGACGAAGAAGTAGGGATCGAAGAACGACAGCGCCAGCGCCATGCAGAACACGACGATGAAGATGTTGATCATGCCCTTCTGCGCGTAGATGGTGCAGATTTCGACGACCTTCTTGCTGTCGGCGATGGATGCCTCCGCCTTGTTCAGGTTGAGGTGTTCCTTGATGTAAACCACCGCGCGATAGGCGCCGGTGGCCACCGCCTGCGTGGCGGCGCCGGTGAACCAGTAAATCACCGCGCCACCCATGAGCAGGCCGAGGATGACCTGCGGATGCACGAGGCTCAACATGGAGATGATGTCGAATTTGGGATCCGTCTGGATGCCGACTTTTTGCAGCAGCATGATGATGCCGAAAATCATCGTGGTCGCGCCGACGACGGCGGTGCCGATGAGCACGGGCTTGGCCGTGGCCTTGAAGGTGTTGCCAGCTCCGTCGCCCTTTTCGAGTTCGAGCTTGGAGTTGTCAAAGTCGGGTTTGAACCCGAAATCCTTTTCGATTTCCGCGCGGACGTTCGGCACGGATTCGATGCGGCTCAATTCATAAATGGACTGGGCGTTGTCGGTGACCGGCCCGAAGCTGTCCACGGCGATGATGACCGGCGCCATGGCCAGGAAGCCGAAGGCCACGAGGCCGAACGCGAAGATCGGCGCGGCGAACTGGAATTGTTCGGGCATAAGCGCGAGCAGCGCCGGGTTTTGAGAGAACATATAGGCCCCGAACATCAGAACGATGATGACCAGCCCCATCCAGAACGCGCAGAAATTGCCGGTGACGAAGCCGGACAGGATGTTCAGCGACGCGCCGCCTTGGCCGGACGCGGTGACGATTTCCTTCACGTGCCGGGACTGGGTGCTGACGAAGATTTTGGTGAATTCCATGATGAGCGGACCGGCCAGGGTGCCGCAGGCGACAATGCCGGCCAGAACCCACCACAGGTTTGTATATTGCGTGCCCGCCGCGTTCGTTGTCACCACGCCGCCCAGCAGAATCTTGCTGGCGATGAAGGCGACCACGATGGAAACAATGGAGGTCAGCCACACGAGGTTCGTAAGAGGCTGTTCCCAGTTGAAATCCTTCTTGTTGCCATAAAGCGAGCTGCTGACGGCCTTGTTGACGTAAAACGAACCAAGCGACGCCAGAACCATCAGGCTTTGCACCACAAAAATCCAGACGATAAGCTGGCCGCAAACGGTCGCGCCGCCAAGCGACAGCGCGAGGAACGAAACCAGCGCCACACCGGTCACGCCATAGGTTTCAAAACCATCCGCTGTCGGCCCGACGGAATCACCCGCGTTGTCGCCGGTGCAGTCGGCGATGACGCCGGGATTCTTCGGGTCATCTTCCGGCAGGTTGAAAACGATCTTCATCAGGTCGGAGCCGATATCGGCAATCTTGGTGAAGATGCCGCCGCCGATGCGGAGCGCCGCCGCGCCGAGGGATTCGCCGATGGCGAAGCCGATGAAGCAGGGACCGGCAAGCTCGCGCGGCATGAACAGCAGGATGCCGATCATGCAGACGAGTTCCACGCAGACGAGCAGCAGGCCGATGCTCATGCCCGAACGGAGCGGAATCATCAGCGTCTGGAGCGAGTTGCCCTTGAGCGAGGCAAACGCCGCGCGGCTGTTGGCGTAGGTGTTGATGCGGATGCCGAACCAGGCCACGCCATAGCTGCCCAGGATGCCCAGCACGGAACTGGCCAGAATGACGGCCACCGAGCCGGCGGATTTGTGCTGCAACCCAAAGAAGTAATAGACAATGCACAGGGCGATCAGCACCCAGAGCAGCACGAGGAATTTCCCCTGCTGCGCCAGATAGGTTTTGCAGGTCTCCCAGATCATGTTGGAGACGTTGCTCATGGACTTGTGAACCGGCAGTGCCTTGCACCGCATAAATTCCCAAGCCCCGAACAGCGCGCCGACCGCGCAGATGGCCAGCCCCAGATACAGCAGGGCGTGGCCGCCCATGCCGACGCCGGGAAACGCCACTTGCGTCAGGTCAGGCAGGTTGATGTCGGCGTCACCGGCAAAAGCACTGGCGCCGGCAAACAGCGTGGCCAGCATGACGCCGGCACGCAGGAATGATTTAGTTTTTTGCATAATTAAATTTTGAATTCTCAATAAGTTTTTTTGTTTCGACTATTTCTTGGCTTTGCTTTTCTTCGCGGTCTCGTCTTCCAACGCAGCCTGGGCGGCGGCGAGGCGGGCGACCGGCACGCGGAACGGCGAGCAGCTCACGTAGGTCAGGCCGATCTTATGGCAGAATTTCACGGATTCGGGGTCGCCGCCGTGTTCGCCGCAGATGCCCAGCTTGATGCCAGGGCGGGTTTGATTGCCCTTCTCGGCGGCAATCTTCATGAGCTGGCCCATGCCACCCTGGTCAATGGTGGCAAACGGATTCTTCTTGATGATTTCCGCCTCGATGTAGGGCTGGATGAACGAGCCGGAGTCGTCGCGGCTCATGCCCAGGCAAGTCTGGGTCAGGTCGTTGGTGCCGAAGCTGAAGAACTCGGCCGTCTGGGCGATTTCATCAGCGGTCAGGGCGCCGCGGGGAACTTCGATCATGGTGCCGACATGGTAGTCGAGCTTGACCTTCTGCTCGGCCATGACCTGTTTGGCCACGCGGTGAACGATCTCAACCTGAAGGTCGAGCTCTTTCTTGAAGCCGACCAGCGGGATCATGACTTCGGGCTTCACTTTGACGCCCGACTTCTGGACCTCGGCGGCGGCCTCAAAGACGGCGCGGGATTGCATCTCGGAGATCTCCGGGAAGACAATGCCCAAGCGGCAGCCGCGGAAGCCGAGCATCGGGTTGAACTCATGGAGTTCCTTGACGCGCTGTTTGATCTTCTCGACGGGCACGCCCATCTTGGCGGCCAGATCCTTCTGGGCGCCGTCCTCGTGCGGAAGGAATTCATGCAGCGGCGGATCGAGGAACCGGATGGTGGCCGGAAAACCTTTGAGCGCCTTGAAGATGCCAACGAAGTCGCCCTTCTGGTAAGGAAGCAGCTTGGCCAGCGCCTTCTTGCGGTCGTCAACGTTGCTGGCGAGGATCATCTCGCGCATGGCGTCAATGCGGTTGCCCTCAAAGAACATGTGCTCGGTGCGGGTCAGGCCAATGCCCGTGGCACCGAAGGCCATGGCGTTTTCAGCCTGGGCCGGCGTGTCGGCGTTGGTGCGCACCTGGAGCTTGGTGACCTTCGAGCACCAGTCCATGAGCTTCTTGAACATCTGGTAGGTCTCGCTCTTGGAGCCGTCGAGGGTCTTCTCGACCAGCACCTGGACGATTTCCGAGGGCGCGGTCGGCAACTTGCCGGCATAGACGTTGCCCAGGGTGCCGTTGATGGAGAGAAAATCGCCTTCCTTGTAAGTGACGCCGTCGGCGGTCACGGTCTTGGCGGTATAGTCAATCTGGAGCGCGCCGGCGCCACAGACGCAGACTTTGCCCATTTGACGGGCGACGAGCGCCGCGTGAGAACTGACGCCGCCTTTGGCGGTGAGAATGCCTTCGGCCGCGATCATGCCGCGCAGATCTTCGGGCGAAGTTTCATTGCGGACGAGCAGGACTTTTTCGCCCTTCTCGGCGGCAGCGGCACAGCGGTCGGCATTCAGATAAAGTTTGCCGGAGCCGGCGCCAGGGCCTGCGGGCAGGCCTTTGGCGATGATTTTGGCGGCCTTCTCGGCTTTGGCCTCGAAGATCGGGGCCAGAAGCTGGTCGAGCTGATCGGCCGGGTTGCGCTTGATGGCGGTCTGCCAGTCAATGAGCTTCTCGTTCACCATGTCAATGGAGAACTTAAGCGCGGCGAACGCGGTGCGCTTGCCGTTGCGGGTTTGGAGCATGAACACCTTGCCGTCCTGAATCGTGAACTCGAAATCCTGCACATCCTTGAAATGCTTTTCCAAGGTCGCACGGATGTTGTCCAGTTCCGTGAAGGCGGCGGGCAGATGGTTCTTGAGCTGGAGAACGGGTTCGGGAGTGCGCACGCCGGCCACCACGTCTTCGCCTTGGGCGTTGATGAGAAATTCACCGTAAAATTCCTTATTGCCGTTGGCCGGATTGCGGGTGAAAGCCACGCCGGAACCGGAGCGGTCGCCGGTGTTGCCATAGACCATCGCCTGGATGTTGACGGCGGTTCCCCACTCGGAGGGGATACCGTATTTCCGACGATAAACAATCGCACGGTCGTTCATCCAGGAACCAAACACGGCGCCGGTCGCGCCCCAGAGCTGCTTCCAGGGATCCTGCGGGAATTCCTTGCCGGTGCGTTCCTTGATGAGGGCCTTGAAACGCTTGACGAGTTCCTGCTGATCCTGCGCGGAGAGCTTGGAATCTTCGATGTCCGCGTGATATTTCTCATGCTTGAATTCGTGAAGCACGACCTCGAACGGCTCATGATCTTCATTGGCGGTCTTTTGCACGCCGAGAACGACGTCGCCATACATCTGGACGAAGCGGCGGTAACAATCCCAGGCGAACCGCTCGTTCTTCGTGGCGGCCACGAGCGCGAGCACGGTCTGGTCGTTCAAGCCGAGGTTCAAAATCGTGTCCATCATGCCGGGCATCGAATCGCGCGCCCCGGAGCGGACGGAGACGAGCAGCGGCATCGCGGTCTTGTCACCGAACTTGGTGCCCATGATTTTCTCAAGGAAGGCCATGCCTTCCCGGGCTTGCGCCTCGAGAACCTTGGGATAGGTCCGCTTGTTGGCATAATAGTAAGTGCAAACCTCGGTCGTCATGGTGAAGCCGGGAGGCACGGGCAGCCCAATGCGGCTCATTTCGGCCAGATTGGCGCCTTTGCCACCGAGCAACGGTTTCATGGAGCCGTTGCCGTCGGCCTTTTTATTGCCAAACAGATAAACGTATTTGTTCGATTTCGATGTTTTTGTCATAAATCAATAAATCAATATTCAGTATTGTTGGGTCGTTCACGCCAGCCGGGTTGACGGCACCCGTCCCCAGCGCGGGGCAAATTTTGATATATCTGGGAAAAGTCTCTCCACATATCTTGCCAAACCCTTGACTTTTTCTGGCCAGCCTCATTTCGGCCAAAGAGGATATTCCCGCGCGACCGGCATGGCCAGAAGAAACAATCGTAATGGCATGAATAACAGGACATTTTTCAGATGACGTTTTTAACGACTCTAAACTCCGCAAAAAATGTCCAGTCAAAAACAAATGGTGTGGAGCCTCCCGTTCCCGGGGCCATTAGTATGCGCCATGTAAGTTGGCCGATGATGGAGCTGGTTAAATTGTATAAACGACTGTTTGAGCTTTATGTTGCCGACACTTTTACACGAAGGACAAAAACGGGTCGCCGCGGTGATGGAACATGCCAGCGGTGACAAGCGCTTCAAGATCCTTGAGGCGCACATGAAGAAGCATCAATACCGGCACGACGCGCTGATCGAGATTCTGCACAAGGCGCAGGAGCTGTTCGGTTATCTGGAGGACGACCTGCTGCTGTTCGTCGCCTACCGGCTCAAACTGCCCGCCAGCCGCGTCTATGGCGTGGCGACGTTCTACCACTTCTTCACCCTCAAACCGCAGGGCAAACACACCTGCGTCGTCTGCCTCGGCACCGCCTGCTACGTCAAAGGCGCGGACAAGGTGCTCGCTGCGGTCGAGGAGAAGGCCAGAGTCAAGGCCGGCGAAACCACGCCGGACAACCAGATCTCCCTGCTCACCGCGCGGTGCATCGGTGCCTGCGGCATTGCGCCTGCGGTCGTGTATGACGGCGTGGTCACGCCGCGCCAAACCCCGGAAACTGCGGTCGAACACATGAAAGGATGGATTTCCAATGGTCATTGATGATCTCAACGCAATCGCCGAGAAGGAACGGGCCGCGCGCAAAAAAATAGTCATCCGCTGCTGCATGGCCGCCGGCTGCATGTCCTCCAACTCGGAAGGCGTCAAAAAAAATCTGGAACAGGCGGTCAAAGACGCCGGCTTGAGCGACGAGGTCGAGGTTCGCGGCGTCGGCTGCATGAAGCTTTGCTGCGAAGGCCCGCTGGTTGGCGTGGACCCGGAAGGCGCGCTTTACGAAAAAATCACGCCGGAAGACGTGGTTGACCTAGTCAACACCATCAAAGGCGGCAAAACCAAGCTGAAACGCGGCGATCTGAACCATCCCTTCTTCAAAAAGCAGCTCTCCATCGTCCTGGCCAACAGCGGCCAGATTGATCCCGAACGCATTGAGGCCTACATCGCCGCCGACGGCTATCAGGCATTGCACCATGTCCTTCGCGAAATGACGCCGAAGGAAGTGGTGGAAACCATGGTCAAGAGCGGGTTGCGCGGGCGCGGCGGCGCGGGCTTTCCCACCGGCATCAAATGGGGCACGGTCGCCAAAACCCAGAGCCAGCAGAAATATGTCATCTGCAACGCCGACGAGGGCGACCCCGGCGCATTCATGGACCGCAGCGTTTTGGAAAGCGACCCGCACAGCGTGTTGGAAGGCATGGCCGTCGCGGCCTATGCCGTCGGTGCCAACCAAGGTTTCATTTACTGCCGTGCCGAATACCCGCTCGCCATCAAGCGGCTGCAAAACGCCATCAAGCAGGCCAAGTCGCTCGGCCTGCTCGGCAGCGGCATTTTTGAATCGCCGTTCAATTTCAACATTGATATCCGCATCGGCGCGGGCGCATTCGTCTGCGGCGAGGAAACCGCGCTGATGGCCTCCGTCGAGGGCAAGCGCGGCACACCGCGCCCGCGTCCTCCGTTCCCGGCCGAAAGCGGATTGTGGGATTCCCCCACGCTCATCAACAACGTCGAGACCTTCGCCAACGTGCCTCCGATCTACCGCAACGGCGCGGAATGGTTCGCCGGCATCGGCACGGAAAAAAGCAAGGGCACCAAGGTTTTCGCGCTCGCCGGCAAGATCAACAACACCGGCCTCATCGAAGTGCCGATGGGCACGCCCCTGCGCCAGATCGTCGAGGAAATGGGCGGCGGCGCACCCGACGGCCGCCAAATCAAGGCCGTGCAAACCGGCGGCCCGTCCGGCGGCTGCATCCCGGCGCAGCACCTCGACACGCCGGTGGATTATGAATCCCTCGGCAAGCTCGGCTCCATCATGGGTTCGGGCGGCATGATCGTGATGGATGACTCCACCAAGATGGTGGACGTGGCCCGGTTCTTCATGGAATTCTGCATGGACGAGTCCTGCGGCAAATGCATCCCCTGCCGCACCGGCACCGTCCAGATGCTGCACATGCTCGAAAAAATCCTCGACCGCAGGGCCACCGCGCGCGACCTCGCCAAGCTCGAGGAACTTTGCGAAATGGTGAAAAGCACCAGCCTCTGCGGCCTCGGCCAGACCGCGCCGAACCCCACCTTGAGCACGCTGCGGTTCTTCCGCAACGAATACGAAGAACTGCTCCAGCCCGACCAATACGGCCCGCATAACAACGGCCCGGCGAAAAAGTAACAATCATTTATTTTTATGGCCGCCAAAACATTGACCATTGACGGGAAACAGGTCAGCGCCGAGGAAGGCGCGACAATCCTGGATGTCGCCACAGACGCCGGCATCAAAATCCCGACGCTCTGCCATCTTGATGGCGTCTACGACTTGGGCGCCTGCCGCCTGTGCCTGGTGGAAGTCACCGGTATCGCCAAGCTGCTGCCCGCCTGCACGACGAAGGTCAGCGAAGGCATGGACGTCAAAACCAACAGCGAACGCCTGCGAAAATACCGCCGCATGACGCTGGAGCTGCTCCTTGCCGAGCGCAATCACACCTGCGCCGTGTGCGTGGCCAATGGCCACTGCGAACTCCAGACGCTTGCCTACAGCCTGGGCATTGACCACGTCCGCTACGATTATTGCACCCCGAAATGGAGTGTGGACGCGACACACCGGCAGTTCGGCATGGACCACAACCGCTGCATCCTTTGCAACCGCTGTGTGCGCGTCTGCTGGCACATCGAGGGCGCCGGCACCAAAAACGTCTCCGGACGCGGCAGCAAGGCCAGAATCATCACCGACCTCAACCAGCCCTGGGGCGATTCCGAGACCTGCACCTCCTGCGGCAAATGCGTCATGGCCTGCCCGACCGGCGCGCTGTTTTACCAGGGTTCGACCGCGGCCGAAATGGAACGCGACCGCACCAAACTCGAATTCATCGTCAACGCACGCGAAAAGAAATTATGGAACCCTTGAAAGTAGCCACGGTCTGGCTCGGCGGATGCGCCGGCTGCCACATGTCATTCCTCGACCTCGACGAGTTCCTCATTGACCTCGCCGGCATGATCCAGCTCGTCTACAGCCCGGTCATTGACGTGAAGGAATATCCGAAAAACGTGGACGTCTGCCTCATCGAAGGCGCCGTCTGCAACGAGGACAATTTGGAACTGCTCCACAAAATCCGCGCGCGGACAAAAGTGCTCGTGTCCTTCGGCGACTGCGCCGACACCGGCAACGTCCCCGCCATCCGCAACCAGCTCGGCATCGGCAACACGGAAAATGTCCTGCAGCGCGCCTACATCGAAAACGCGCAGAACAACCCCTGCGTGCCGAAAGCCGACGGCATCGTGCCGCAGTTGCTCAAGCGTGTGCTGCCTGTGCATGAGGCTGTTCACGTTGACTACTTTTTGCCCGGCTGCCCGCCGCCGGCCGACCGCATCAAGGCGCTCATGGTCCAGGTGCTCGAAGGCAAAACACCGAAATTGGAAGGCACACAACTCAAGTTTGGTTGATTTATGTCAAAACGCATTGTCATTGATCCCGTGACCCGCATCGAGGGCCACGCCAAGATCAGCATTTTCCTGGACGACGCCGGCAACGTCTCCGACGCCATCTTCCACGTCGTGGAATTCCGCGGCTTCGAGAAATTCTGCGAGGGCCGGCCCTACGGCGAAATGCCCGGCATCACGCCCCGCATCTGCGGCATCTGCCCCGTCAGCCATCTGCTCGCCTCGGCCAAGGCCGGCGACGCCATCATGGCCGTCAACATCCCCCCCGCCGCCGACAAGCTCCGCCGCCTGATGAATCTCGGCCAGATGGTGCAGAGCCATGCGTTGAGCTTCTTCCATTTGAGCGCACCGGATTTTCTGCTCGGCTGGGACACGCCGCCCGCGCAGCGCAATGTCTTCGGCATCATTGCCGCGAACAAGGAGCTGGCCCGCGCCGGGATACGGCTCCGCCAGTTCGGCCAGGAAATCATCGAAATTCTCGGCGGCAAAAAAATCCATCCCGCCTGGGCCGTGCCCGGCGGCGTGCGCAGCCCGCTCACCGAGGAAGGCCGCGCCAAAATCCGCGCCTGGCTGCCCGAAGCCTTCGCCACCACGCAAGTCGCCTTTGACCTGTGGAAGAAGACGATGGAAACCCACCAGCGCGAAATGCAGATTTTCGGCAACTTCTCCTCGCTGTTCATGGGCCTCGTCGCGCCGGACGGCACCTGGGAGCATCACGGCGGCAAACTGCGCTTCACCGACAGCAGCGGCAGCATTATCGCCGACCAGCTTGACCCGCAAAAGTATTCCGATTTCATCGGCGAATCGGTTCAGGCAAATTCGTATCTCAAGTCGCCGTATTACATCCCGCTCGGTTTCCCCAACGGCATGTATCGCGTCGGCCCGCTGGCGCGCCTGAACGTCTGCGAACAAATGGGCACGCCCAAGGCGGACGCAGAACTGAAGCTTTTCAAACGGCTGGGCCGAGGCGCGGTCACGTCGTCGTTCCTTTACCACTACGCGCGGCTCATCGAAATCCTCGCGTCGCTCGAATACATCGAGCGCTACATGGACGATCCTGAATTGTTGAGCGATTACCTCCGCGCCGACGCCGGCATCAACAGCCTGCACGGCGTAGGCGTGAGCGAAGCCCCGCGCGGCACGCTGTTCCACGACTACACGGTGGACCGCGACGGCCTGCTCAAAAAAGTCAACCTCATCGTCGCCACCGGCCAGAACAACCTGGCGATGAACCAGACCGTCGCACAAATCGCGCGGCACTACATTCGCGGCAACGACATCCCCGAACCGATGCTCAACCGCATCGAACACGGCATCCGCTGCTACGACCCCTGCTTGAGCTGCTCGACGCACGCCGTCGGCCAGATGCCGCTGCACATCCAACTGCTTGGGCAGGACGGAAAAGTGCTGAACGAAATCGCTCGCGGGTAACTTGTAGCGGTGGTCTGTGACCGCCGAAAGGTAGGGACGCCGCGCTTGCGGCGGCCGGTCGGCGCAGAACACCGACCCTGTCAGCATGACCGCATAATTTGGTCTGGCTGGCGGGGAAACGGCTCGGTTGGCCGTTGCCCGGTTTTTTGAAAATAAACCCGGTCCTGAAAGGAACAAAACATGAAAAGAATTCTGCCTCTTGTCGCAATCATTTTCGCGGCGTCACTCCTGAACGGCCAGTCCAACAATCCGCAAACCGCCGGTCACGTCGAACGCACACAAGCCGCGGTTGAGCAGGAATTTCAGGCGTTGGAACAGGCGTGGGCCAACGCTGTGAAGCATCAGGACGCTGGAAAAATGGACCGCATCCAGGCGGAGGAATATGTGTTCACCGATCCGGCCGGACGACTCTGGACCAAGGCCCGGGAACTGGAAACCATCAAGTCCGGCAGCCTCACCATTGATTCGTTTGAATTGAGCGATGTCAAAGTGCGGCTGTATGACAACACCGCCGTTGTCACCCTGCGCGTCGTGTGGAACGGCCAGTCCAACGGAGTGGACATCAGCGGGCCGCAACGGATGACCGATGCGTTCGTGAAACGGGACGGCCGCTGGCAATGCGTGGCCAGTCAGGCCACCCGCATTCGGCAGAACTAGTGCGGCAATATTCGATTTTGAGCAGTAATCACGTTGGCCAAGCCCACAATCGTCAGTAATCTGAACCGGTGAACGCGAGCCGCACGACAAATCAACCCTCCGGTTTTCTCATCATCGGCTATGGCAACACCCTGCGCGGCGACGATGGCGTCGGCCCGCGCGTGGCCGAGGCCGTTGAGAAATTAAACCTGCCCGGCGTGCGCACGCTCGTCTGCCAGCAGCTCTCGCCTGAATTTGCCGACCCGGTTTCGCGGGCGCACACCGTGGTATTTGTGGACGCCGCCGTGGACACCCCGCGCGAGGTTCAGCTCCGCCAGCTCGAACCCGGCGAATCGTCGCAGCTCATGGCACACGCCGCCGATCCCCGCACGCTGCTGGCGCTGGCACGCGATGTTTTCGGCCACGCGCCGCAGGCCTGGTGGCTCACCATTCCCGCCGTGAAGCTGGATTTCAGCGAAACCCTCACGCCGGAAGCCCAGCGCGGTTTTGCCGAAGCCGTGGAAAAAATCCAGAAACTCTGCCGCTGAATCCGGCGATGTGGCGATGATGTGCGCGCCGCCGATGACGACGACCACGCCGCACAAATCCAAATTTGATTCTTTGTGACTTTGCGCCTTTGTGGTTATTTATTCGCCGGATGCCGCCGCCAAGGAAAACCACCGCCCGCAATCGCGTGCTCGCGCAATGGCGCGGCGTGGATTTGTCGCCGGTGGAAACCGCCAAGGCCGTGCGCGCACGCGCCGCCGGCGATGTGGTGTCGAAAGTGCTCACGGGTTTGCACATGGACGACCGCCGCGCCGAGGCGGAGCTGGTCAAGGTCTGGAACTCACTGATTGATCCGAACATCACCGCGCACGCGCAGCCGGCCGGCCTGCGCAAAGGCACGCTGTTTGTGACCGTGGACAGCAGTGTGTGGCTTTCGGAAATCGTCCGCTACCGCCGGAAGGAAATCCTCGACCGCTTGCAGCACAGCTTCGGGAGAAATCTGATCCAGCGCATATCATTCCGCGTCGGGTGAATCACGCCATCAATTCCATTTGCGCCGGCGTGAGAAGCCAGGCGAGTTGGGCACAACGTCCGTGATTTAATTCTCCGACCTCCAGTTTGCACAGACCGCCCTTTTTCATTTCAACCGCCGCCGCGTCCGCGCCGCCGGCCACCAGCAGGCTGATGAGCCGGCTCAAATGCGGTTCGTGTCCGACGAGCAGAACATTTTCCGGTGCAGGCTTTAATTCGCCCAACGCTTGCATCAGCGTCTTGAAATTTCCGCCGGGGACTAGTTCATCGGAAAATTCAAGCCGCTTTTTCAACTTCATTTCTCCGGCAACAATCTCGGCGGTTTGCCGGGCGCGCAGAAACGGGCTGGATAGAATTAAGTCGAAGGACAGCTCCAGTTTTTTCATGGCGGCGGCGGCGGCGCGCAGGCGGCGTTCGCCCTTCGGAATCAGCGGGCGTTCGGAATCATCTTCGCAGCCGGCCGCGCCGGGGTCCGCCGCGATGCCATGCCGCAGGAGGTAAAGGTTCATGCGCAAAATCTAATCCGCCGCGCGCCGAAAGCAACGCCCGCAAAATGTAACATTTTTCGGTTCGGCTTCCCCGGCGACGTCCTGTAATTTTCCGGCCGATGGAATCCGTCCGCCGCGCTGTCATTGATGTCGGCACCAACTCGGTCAAGCTGTTGGTGGCCGACGTGGTCGGGCGCGAAGTGTGTCCGGCGCATGAAGAAAGCCGGCAGACGCGGCTGGGCCGGGGCTTTTACGAAACCAGCCGCCTCCAGCCGGAAGCCATCGCCCGCACCGCCGAGGCCGTCGCGGATTTCGCCCGGGTGGCGCGCGAAAAAAATTGCGCGTCCATCCGCGTCTTCGCCACCAGCGCGGCGCGCGACGCGCTGAACCCGGCGGAGCTGACGGACGCCATTTTCCGGGCGTCCGGCCTCCAGACGGAAATCATCTCCGGCGCGCGGGAGGCCGGATGGGTTTTTCAAGGCGTGACGACCGACCCGGAACTGGCAAAGACGCCGCTGCTGTTGCTGGACGTCGGCGGCGGCAGCACGGAATTCATCCTCGGCCAGGGCGAACGCACGCATTTCGCGCACAGCTTCACCCTCGGCACCGTGCGGCTCCTGGAAAAGTTTCCGCACAGCGACCCGCCGTCGTGCGCCGAATTCACCGCCTGCCGCGATTGGATCAAAAAGTTTTTGCATGACGAGGTCCGGCCCGGACTTGAGCCGGCGTTGCGCCGCGAATCCGGTTCCAAACCCGGAGAGATCCAACTGGTCGGCACCGGCGGCACCGCGAGCATTCTTGCGCGGATGGAATTGAAGCTGGACCGCTACGACCGCGAGCGCATGGAGGCCGCGCGCCTCGGTTTGGAGCAGTTGACCGCGCACCGCAAACGGCTCTGGAGCCTGCCGCTTTCCGAACGCAAGGAAATCACCGGCCTGCCCAAATCGCGCGCCGACGTGATCCTCCCCGGCGTTGTGATTTGCGAGGCGGTTATGGTGGAGTTCGGCTTCAAACAGCTCCGGGTCAGCACCCGCGGCCTGCGCTTTGCGGCGGTGATGGATTAACGTGATGAAAGCATTTATCGTCCTGTCATGCGCGTTTTGATTATCGGCTGCGGCTACGTCGGCCTGCCGCTCGGAGCGGAACTGGTCCGCCGGGGCCATGAGGTTTTCGGGCTGCGGCGGAGCGCGGCGGCTGAAGACGAAATGAAGGCGGCGGACATCCGGTCGCTGGCCAGCGATGTGACCAAGCCGGAAACGCTGGCGAAATTGCCGCGCCAATTTGACTGGGTTGTCAACTGTGTCGCCGCCAGCGGCGCGGAAAATTACCGGCAAATTTATCTGGAGGGCGGCCGGAACATGGTTTCGTGGCTGGCGGATTCGCCGCCGCAAAAATTTGTCTTCACCAGCAGCACGAGCGTCTACGGACAGGACGACGGCTCGGTCGTGACGGAAACTTCGCCAGCGGAACCGGAAGCAGAAACGTCGAAAGTGCTGGTCGAGGCGGAAAATCTTTTACTCGATGCGGCGCGCGGCGCGCGAGGATGCCCGCCCCGCCGGTTCCCTGCAATCATCTTGCGCGTGGCCGGCATTTACGGGCCGGGGCGCGGCCACTGGTTCAGACAATTTTTGAAAAACGAGGCGCGCATCGAGGGCGACGGCTCGCGCTGGCTGAACATGATCCACCGCGACGATGTGACGGGCTGCATCATCGCGGCGCTGGAGCGCGGCAGCCCCGGGAAGATTTACAACGCGACGGATGACGAGCCGGTAACACAGTTGAAGTTTTTCGAGTGGCTGGCGGCGGAATTGAAACGACCGCTGCCGCCGAAAATTCCGGCGGGCGCGGAGATCCAGCACCGGCGCGGCGCGACGAACAAGCGCGTCAGCAATGCCAGATTGCGGACGGAGCTGAAATACGATTTCCAGTTTCCCGATTTCCGCAAAGGCTACGGCGCGGAAATCCAACGGCTGGAAAGCCCCGACTGACCGGACATGGAACCGAAGACCTGCTGATTTCACAGGCATGTGTGAACAATTTCGCTTCGACCTCGCGGTTTTTTCCGCCTAACTTTCCCGCCGATGGCCGCCGAAGCACAATTGACTCCCATGATGACGCAGTATCGCCGCATCAAAAGCGAACTGCCCAAGGACGCGCTCCTGCTGTTCCGCCTCGGCGATTTTTACGAGATGTTTTTCGAGGACGCCCAGACCGGCGCGCAGCTCCTCAACCTCGCCCTCACCGCGCGCAACGGCGTGCCGATGTGCGGCCTGCCGCATCACGCCGCCAGCGGCTACATCGCCCGCATCCTCAAGGCCGGACGAAAGGTCGCCATCTGCGACCAGCTCGAAGACGCCCGGCCCGGCAAGCTCGTCAAGCGCGAGGTCACGCAAATCCTCTCGCCCGGCACGCATTTCGACGAGCGAATGCTCGTCGCCGAGCGGAACAATTTCCTGGCGTCGGTTTATCCGTCGGGAAAAATCTTCGGCCTCGCGCTCGTGGATTTGACCACCGGCGATTTTCTGACGACCGAACTGGAAAATGGTTCCGCGCTGCTCGCCGAGCTGGAACGGCTGCGCCCGGCGGAAATCGTTCTTCCCTCCGAAGCGGCTGCGTTGCGCGACTTGCTGCGCGATTCGTTCAAAATCCTGAGCGGCTACGACGACTGGACATTCGCGCCGGAGACCGCCGCATTCACCGTGCGGGAGCATTTCAAGGTCGCCTCACTCGACGGCTTCGGATTGAAGGACAAGGCCGCCGCCATCGGCGCGGCGGGCGGTGCGCTGCATTATCTCACACAAAATCTGCGCCGCGACGTGAAGCACCTCACCCGGATTTCGTTTTACCAGCGCAGCGATTTTCTCACGCTGGATTACACGACGCTGCGGCATCTGGAAATTCTCGAACCGCAGCGCCACGACGCGCCGCGCAACGCCTCGCTTTACGGCGCGCTCAACAAAACCGTCACGCCGATGGGCGCCCGGCTCCTGCGCCAATGGCTTTCGCAGCCGCTCGCCGCCGTCAAGCCGATCCGTCGCCGGCAGGAAACCGTGCGGCTGTTCCTCGAAAACTCCTTTGGTCTCGATGCCTTTCGCCAGCAGCTTGCGAACGTGCGCGATCTGGAACGCACGCTGGGCCGCTTGAGTTCCGGCGGCGGCAACGCGCGCGATCTCGTCGCGCTGCGGCTGGCGCTTGAACAAATTCCGACGTTGCGAACAACGCTTGCCGAAGTGGGACAGGCTTCCAGCCTGTCCAGTTCCGAGCAAATTTCCCTGCCGGAAAATGATCTGGCAGACAACTTGACAGGCAAGATGCCTGTCCCACTTTTGCATGATCTTGCCGAGCAAATCTCCGAATCGCCCGACCTGGTGGAACTGATTTCCCGCGCCATCGTGGACGAGCCACCATTGCCCATCAAGGAAGGCGGCATGATTTGCGACGGCTTCGACGCCGCGCTCGACGAACTGCGCACCGCCCAACGTGGCGGAAAAGATTGGATTGCCAAACTGCAAGCGGACGAGATTGCGGCAACGGGAATTTCTTCGCTCAAAGTGCGGTTCAATTCCGTTTTCGGTTATTACATCGAAGTCACCAAGTCGAATCTCGACAAGGTTCCAGCGCATTATCATCGCAAGCAGACCGTCGCGAACGGCGAGCGCTTCATCACGCCGGAGTTGAAGGAAATGGAGGGGAAAATCCTCGGCGCGGAGGAGCGCAGCGTGAAATTGGAATACGAATTGTTCCAGAGCGTCCGCGAGGAGGTGCTCGGTCAGTTGCCCAAAATCCAGCAGACCGCTTCCGCGCTGGCGCAACTGGACGTGCTGGCATCGTTCGCGGAAACGGCGCGACTGCATAATTACTGCCGTCCGCAGGTCGCCGACGAAGGTGTCATTCAAATTCGCGATGGCCGGCATCCGGTTTTGGAACAGCAGCTCGTCGAGGAACGCTTCGTGCCGAATGACACTTTTCTTGGTAGCAGCGGACGTGAGTCCGCTCAAACTTCTTCGCCGGAAAGTCAGAGCCGACTCACGTCGGCTGCTACGGGAGAAAAAGTTGTCCAGATCGCGCTCATCACCGGGCCGAACATGGCGGGCAAATCCACCTACATCCGGCAGGTCGCGCTGCTAACGCTGCTGGCACACACGGGCAGTTTTGTGCCGGCGGCGGAGGCTCGGATTGACCTGGTGGACCGCATTTTCACACGCATCGGCGCCAGCGATGATTTGTCGCGCGGACAATCCACGTTCATGGTCGAGATGACCGAGACGGCGAACATCTTGAACAACGCCACGCCGCGCAGCCTGATTGTGCTGGATGAAATCGGCCGCGGCACCAGCACATTCGACGGCCTTTCGCTGGCGTGGAGCATTGTGGAATTTCTGCACAACCAGGTCGGTGCGAAAACACTTTTTGCCACGCACTATCACGAGTTGACCGAGCTTTCGGCGCGACTACCGCGGCTAGAAAATTTCAACGTCGCCGTGCGTGAGTGGCACGACCAGATTGTATTTCTCCGCAAAATTGTCGAGGGCGGCACGGACAAGAGCTACGGCATCCAGGTTGCGCGGCTCGCGGGCGTGCCGAAGGAAGTGTTGGAACGCGCCAAGCAGATCCTCGGCAATCTGGAAGAATCCGAGTTGACGCCGGAAGGCACGGTGCGCCAGGCGCGACGCCAGCAGGACCGCGAGAAATTAAAATCCCTCACGCCGCCGCCGCAGATGGATTTATTCGCGGGCTGAAAAGTTACTATGGCAAAACATGGGCCGGAGTAATGGTCGTGCCAAGCGAACACGTCGGAGGTTCGCCAACCACCCCGATCGTGTAAGTTCCGCCCGCCGGGCACTTGGGAAGATTCCCGCCGGCGTCCAGCTTGATGAAGGGCTTTATGTCCGCCACGGTGACCGGCGTGCCGTTCGTTTTATTATTTTCCAAAGCCCACTCATTTTTCGCCGCGTCAATCTGGCGAAGATTGTTGATGCAGGCGTTGGCTTGCGAGGTGGCGCGGGCTTTCACGAAATTGGGAATGGCAATGGCCAGCATCATCGGCACTAAAAAGACCGACATGCCGATGCTGACATAGTTGGTGATCAACCCGGCCAGCGCAATGCCCTGGCCGCCGAGCACACCCCCTGAACGCTTGATGCGGGAATAAGCCAAATGGGCGCAAATGACTCCAGGAATGGCGAATAACGGACTGATGCAAACCAGCAAAAACAAAAGCGCGAGTATGCCCAGCACCAGGCTCCAGACGGCCAGCGCGGAGGTTTTGGGTTGTGGAGCGACGCCGATGGGCGGGGGAACATTTTCATTCATAAGGTTTCAGTGTTTTTGAGTTAAAATGCCTTCGACGGTTTCATGCTGGCCGCCGCAGTTGAAAAGTCAATGGCAAACCCGGCGCACAAAATGGCTGCGCCTTTCCGCCACGTGTGATAAAAAACACCGGTATGGCAAGCTCCTCCATTTCCGGCCAGTTGCGGAAACACGAAATTCCGGATCGGGTCGCCGTGACCAAAGGCAACGGCGGCCTGCCAAAAATTGTTGTCACCGCCAAATCCGGCACGGCGGAAATTTACCCCAATGGCGCGCACGTCACCGGCTTCCAAAAAACCGGCGAACCACCGCTGCTGTTCACGAGCGCCAAAAGCTGGTTCGCGCCGGGCAAGCCGATCCGCGGCGGCGTGCCGGTTTGTTTTCCGTGGTTCGGGCCGCGCGAGGGCGAGCCGGCGCACGGCTTCGCGCGCATCGCGGAATGGAAACTGGTCAGGACGTCCGCGGCATCGGACGGCTCGGTGACGCTGCATTTTCGCCTGCCGATAACTTCCGGGCGCGAGGCGTGGAAAAAGCTGCAGACGGAATTTGTCGTCACCGTCGCCGACAGGTTGACGATGGAATTGACCGCCGTGAACAATTCGGCGGCAGCGATGGAAATTGAGAACTGCCTGCACACGTATTTTCACGTCGGCGACATCGGCGCGGTTTCGCTTGCCGGCCTGCGGGACGCGCCGTTCGACGATTTCGCAGCCGGAGCTGGCGGCGCGCGCAAGATGGAAAATGATTCCGTGCTGCGGATCACGAAGGAAACGAACCGCGTTTATCCCAATCACGCCGGCACGGTGGAAATCCGCGATGAAACCCTGAAACGGACAATTCGCGTGGAAAAATCCGGCTCCAGCTCCACCGTCGTCTGGAATCCGTGGACGACGCAGAAGCTGCCGGACGACTTCGAGCCGGCGGAACACCGGCACATGGTCTGCGTGGAATCCGGCAACGTGAAGCAGAACAAGATTTTGCTCGCACCGGGAAATACCTCGGCGCTGAAAGTCGTTTTGAGCAGCGCGCCGCCGAAATGATTTCCATCGTCGAAAATCAGCCCATCGGCGCGGATTTGATTTCCCAAGTCGAAGAAATCTTTTCGCCGACGGGCATTTTGTCGCGGGCGAAAAATTTCGAGTTCCGCCCACAGCAGCAGGAAATGGCCGTGGCCGTGGCCCGCGCGCTGCAAAACCGCGAACACCTCGCCGTCGAGGCCGGCACGGGCGTCGGCAAATCGCTGGCATATCTGGTTCCGGCGATTCTGTTTGCCGTCGCGGAGAAAAAAAAGGCCATCATCTCGACGCACACCATCAATTTGCAGGAGCAGCTCACGGAAAAAGATCTGCCGATGCTCGCGGATGTTTTGGGTGCGCTCCCCGTGCCGGTGAAGTTTAGCTATTCAATGTTGAAAGGCCGCGCGAATTATCTCTGCACGCGCCGGCTGCAAAAGGCGATGCAGCAGTCGGGCAACCTGTTCACCTCGTCCGAGGCCGAGGAATTGCAGCGCATCTACGAATGGTCGAAGGAAACCAAGGACGGCAGCCTGTCGGATTTCGAGGTTGAGCCGGACCCGAAAGTGTGGGCGCAGGTCTGTTCCGAACGCGGGCCGTGCTCGCCGAAAGTGTGTGGATTTCCGTCCGATTTCGCCAAGGACCACGGCGTCTGCTATTTCCAGCGCGCGCGGAACAAATTCCTTTCGTCCGATGTTCTGGTGCTGAACCACACGCTGTTCTTCACGCTGCTTGGCGGAATTGACGAGGAGCAGGAGGGCGGAATTCTGTTCAAAAACGACTTCGTGATTTTCGACGAGGCGCACCAGATGGAGCACGTCGCGTCGCGACACATCGGCCTGAGCGTGTCGAGCGGACAGGTGCGTTACTCGCTGAACCGGCTCTGGAATCCGCGCACGGAAAAAGGCCTGCTCGCCACGCTGCGCAGTGGAAATGCCGTGAAGATGGTCGCCGACATCTTGAGCGAAGCCGACAAGTTTTTTGAGAACGTCGAGGCCGCCTGCGAGGAAATCCAGAAATCCGCCGGCAAAACCAGATTCGGCGGCGGCGATTCGAGCGAACGCCGCCGCGCGTGGACCGAACTTCGCATCCGCCGCGCCGAGCTGGTGAAAGACAACGTCACGCTGCCGATCCAGCGCCTGCGCGAAGCCGTTAGCGAGCTGATCAAATTGAGCGAGGACAAGGACATCGGGCAGGAATTGGTCGAATGCAACCGCCGGCTTGCCGAATTGCGCGACGAGGTGAAGGATTTTCTCGGACAAAGCGCGCCCGACCATGTTTACTGGGTCGAACGCAGCGGCAAGGCGCGCCAAAATCTCACGCTCAACGCCGCGCCGGTGGATGTCGCCGAATTTTTACGCCGCCGGTTGTTCGAAAGCGACACGAGCATCATTATGACCAGCGCGACGCTGGCGACCTCGGCCAATCTCAAATCTGAAATTTCAAATGTGAGATTAAAACCGGCCAAGGCCCCGGCGGGATTAAGTTATTTTGCCAAGCGCGTCGGCGCGGAATCCGCCACGATGCTCCAGGTCGGCACGCCGTTCGATTACGAGCGGCAGATGAAATTGTTCGTTGCCAAAAAAATGCCCGACCCGCGCGAGGCCGGTTACGCCGACGCGCTGGAGCATTGGATCGGCCACTTCGTCAAGCAGACCCACGGCAAGGCGTTCGTGCTGTTCACCAATTACAAGCTCATGCGGGAGCTGGCCGAGCGCATGGAGCCGTTTTTCAACGAGCTGGGCGTCGCGTGTTTTGTGCAGGGCACCGGCACGCCGCGCTCCACGATGCTGGAGAAGTTCAAGGACGACACCGATTCGGTGCTCTTCGGCACGGACAGCTTCTGGCAGGGCGTGGACGTGCCGGGCGAGGCGTTGAGCAACGTCATCATCACGCGGCTGCCGTTCGCCGTGCCCGACCATCCGCTCATCGAGGCGCGGCTCGAGGCGATTGAGGCGCGCGGCGGCAATTCCTTCGGCGAATTTTCACTGCCCGAGGCCATCCTGAAATTCCGCCAGGGCGTCGGCCGCCTGATCCGCACCAAGACCGACACCGGCATCATTGTGGTTTTGGACAACCGGGTTTTGACGAAGCAATACGGCCAGTCCTTTCTCGACGCCCTGCCGAAATGCCCGGTGGAGATTGTTTGAGAGAAATTGTCGCGCATTGGATTGGCAACCGGCGACCGGTTGATGCGTCAGAACTTTACGCGTAAAAATACCCGAGCTCACGCAGCGAGACAAAATCCTTCGCACGCTCCGCCGTCGCGCGGCCGATGATGACGTGGTCAAGCACGTCAATCTTCAAGAGCTGACCGGCGCGGATGAGGTCGCGCGTCACCTTGATGTCCGCCTCGCTCGGCGTCGGGTCGCCGCTGGGATGATTGTGCGCCAGCACCACGGCGGCGGCGTTGGCGGCAATGGCGAATTTGAACACCTCGCGCGGATGCACCAGCAGCGTGTCAATCGTGCCGTCGGTGGCCTCGTCCACGCGGATGAGCCGGCGGCGCGTGTTCAGGCACAGCACCTGCAATGTCTCCACGTTCTTGACCAGATTTTTTGCGCGCAGCAGGGCGGCGACGTTTTCCGGATGGTCGAGCACGGGCGATTCGTCCTGCAATTCCCCCGCCATCTGGCGCGCGAGCGCGAACGCCGCCATCAGCGTGACCGCCTTGTCGCGACCGACGCCCCGGACCTTCTGCAAATCCGCGACCGACGCCCGGGCGAGCGACTGGAGCGAGCCGAACTTCTGCAAAAGCTGCCTGCCGATTTCGACGGCGTTCGCGCCCTTCAAGCCGGTGCGCAGCAAAATCGCGATCAATTCCGCGTGGCTCAAGGCGTCCGCGCCCAGCGCCGCGAGCCGTTCGCGCGGCCGCTCGCTGACGGGCTGGTCTTTGAGGCGCATGCCTTCTGACATGGTGATTTACGATTTACGCCTTCCGCCTTACGATGGAAAGCGAAATTTCAACGTGCCCGCGTCAATTGCAAACCGAACAAAATTGAATGGAACCGCCGCGCAAAAATAATTCGCCCACGGAGTCGCAACGGAAGGCGGTCCGCGCGCGCGGCAACGTGCTCGTCATGGCCGGCGCGGGCACCGGCAAGACGCACACGCTCGTCGAACGCTGCCTGGATTGCATCGGCAATGACCGCGCCGCGCTGGACGAAATCCTTGTCGTCACCTTCACCGAGGCCGCCGCCGCCGAAATGAAGCGGCGTCTCCGCCGCGCGCTGGAGGAAAAATCGCGGGAAAATCCCGGTGATTCCTTTTTTGCCGCGCAGCTCGCGCTCTTCGACGCCGCGCACATCGGCACGCTCCACGGATTTTGCTTCAAGCTCGTGCGCGAACGTTTTTACGAGCTGGGCCTCGACCCGCAACCCGCCGTGCTGGATGAGGGCGCGGCACGGCTGCTGGCCGACGAGACGCTGGAGGAGGCGTTGCAGGAGCAATACGAAGGCCGGGACGAATTCGCCGCGTCGGTCCAAAGCCTGATTCAAACCTACGGCGGCGCGCGCGACGAAAAAATCCGCACGCTGGTTTTGCGCCTGCACCACTACGCGCAGACACGGCCCGACGCCGAAGGCTGGCTCGCGGGACAGACTGCAAAATTTTCCGCCGCCGAACCCGCCGACTGGCAAACGTGGCTGCCCGCCGCGATTCAAGACTGGCGCGACGAATGGCTGCCGGTTCTGGAAAACCTCCGGCCCGGCAACGAGAAATCCACCGAACTGCTGGGAATTTTCCAGCGGCTTCAAAACAAGTTTCCGCGCGAACTCGCGGCGGAAGTTTTGGGACAAATCGTTTCCGCCGATGCCAGCTGGCCGGCAAAGCGGAAAACCGTTCTGCGCAAGCCGCTGGAAGATTTGTTCCAGGAGGCGGAATTTCTCGCCTCGGTCGCGACGGTCAAAAATGGCCGCGACCCGCTGGCCGAGGATTGGAGCTGGGTTCGCGGCCAGATGACGGCGCTGTTGCGGCTGGCGCAGAATTTCGCCGCGCGTTTCGCCGCGCGCAAACGCGATGACGGCGTCCTGGATTTTCACGATCTGGAGCAGTTCGCGCTGAAGCTGCTCTGGGATTTTGCGGCGGACAAACCAACTCCGGCGGCGGCGCGCTGGCGCGAAAAGCTCCGCTTCGTTTTCGTGGACGAATACCAGGACATCAACGCCGCGCAGGACAAAATCATCCAGGCTTTGAGCCGCGAAGATTTGGAGTGCGGCGACGCGTCGCCGCTTTCAACGGCGCGACATGTCGCGTCGGGCCAAAGCGCGGACACATCCGCGCATTCCAAAGCCAACCGATTTCTTGTCGGCGACGTGAAGCAGAGCATTTACCGTTTCCGGCTGGCCGATCCCAAAATCTTCCGCGACTACGCCAAAAGCTGGCGCGGCGGGGACGGGCAGACGATTCCGCTCGCCGAAAATTTCCGCAGCCGCGAATCGCTCTTGAATTTCGTGAATTCACTATTCGAGCCGCTCATGCGCGAGGAGATCGGCGGCGTGAATTATGACAAGGAGGCAAAGTTGAAATTCGGCTCGCCGGAAACACGCGCGGATTTCGGCGCGGCAAAGGATTCGCCGCCGCGAACCGAATTGTTGTTGCGCCTGAAAACGAAGCCGGCCGAAATTTCCGAGACCGAAAACACCGATTGGGCGGATTTGGAGGAGTCCGCCAAGGAAGCGCGGACGATTGCCTGGCGATTGAAAAAACTGGTTGCCGAACCCGGGCTGCAAAAGGTTTGGGACGACGGCAAGAAGGTTTTTCGCAACGCCGAATGGCGCGACATGGCCGTGCTGCTGCGATCGCCGGCGAGCAAGGCGGAGGTTTTCGCCAGGGAATTCGAGCGGGCGGGCGTGCCGCTGGTGGTGGCGCGCGGCGGATTTTACGAAACCGGCGAGGTTCTGGATTTGTTGAGCCTGCTGCAACTGCTCGACAATCCGTTGCAGGACGTGCCGTGTCTCGCGGTGCTGCGCTCGCCGCTCGTCGGCTGCTCGCTTGACGAGCTGGCGGAAATCCGGCTCGCGGCCGGCGGACATTTTTGGTTCGCAATCAATCAAGCCCAGAGTCCAAGGTCCAAAGTCCAGGGCGAAACGCGGGCGAAAGCCGAAAAGTTATTGGAGCGGTTTCATCGCTGGCGGAAGCTGGCGCGGCAGGTTTCGCTCTCGCAATGCCTCGAAGAGGTGCTGGCGGAAACGCATTACGCCGACTGGCTGCAATCGCGTCCGCGCGGCGCGCAGCGGCGGGCGAACGTGGAGCGGTTTCTCAATCTGGCGCAGCGGTTCGACCAGTTCCAACGGCAGGGGCTGTTCCGGTTTTTGAGGTTCATCGAGGCGCAGCGCGAAGCCGGGGCCGAACCGGAGGTCGCACCGGGCGCGGACGAAAACGCCGTGCGGCTGATGAGCATTCACCAGAGCAAAGGGCTGGAATTTCCGGTCGTGGTCGTCGCCGACCTGGCAAAAGGCTTCAACGAGCAGGACCTCCGCAGTGAAATTATTTTGGACGAACAGTTCGGGCTGTGTCCGCGCGTCCAGCCGCCGCAAACCGGCGGGCGTTATCCGAGCCTGCCGCACTGGCTCGCGCAGCGCCGCCAGCGACGCGAGCTGCGCGGCGAGGAGCTGCGGCTGCTTTACGTCGCCGTGACCCGCGCCCGCGACACGCTGATCTTGAGCGGCGGCATCACGGAAAAAAAGTGGCTGGAAACCTGGAACGAGCCGGCGGCCATCACGCCGCGAAAAATTGCCGCCGCAAAAAGCTTTGCCGACTGGGTCGGACTTTGGTTCAGCGTTCAAAGTTCCGCGTTCAAAGTTAAAAGCGGGACGGAAGGCGAATTGCCGGATTTGCGCTGGCGGATCGCGGACGACGCGGAGCCGGACGGAAAAGCGGAAAATGGAAAACGGAAAGTGGAAATGGATTTTCCGGCGCTCGACGACGCGACGGCAGAAAAACTCCGGGCCAGGCTGGAGCGTGAATATCCGTTCGCGGCGGCGACGCGGCACAAGGCCAAGTCGTCGGTCACGGAATTGCGGCGCGCGGCGGAGGAATTGGACGAG
>CAZZPE010000013.1:0-63173 GCA_964655855.1 uncultured Bifidobacteriaceae bacterium | reverse complement strand
GTGAAGCGAGCAGCAAACGGCAGGGTGACGGACAGCGGTTTCAAAAAAAAGCTATGAAAACAACAAATCAAATTGAAGCGTCAGCTCCGGCGAATGTCCGGCCATCGTCGGTTTCAAATACCAGCAAGACAGCGCAGACAGAGTTTGTCCGGCATTGCGCCAACCGCCGCTTGTCCACCGAATCGGTTTTGAACTATTTGCGAACACAGTTGCCGGGGCAATACGAATTGGCCGAGGTTGTCGGCAAATGGGTTTGGCTCGACGTGTCACCCGCTCGCAAGCCCGGTCTGGCCAGTGTGCTTTGGGCTTTGGGCTTCCACTGGAATCAGCGGCGCGGCGTCTGGCAACATCCCTGCGGCGCGTTCAACCCATTCGGCATCCATCCCGCCGACCCCCGCGCCAAGTATCGCTCCTATTTCCCCGCCGACGTATTACCGGCTTAACAACGGACACCAAAACGGACACCAAAAGAGTTAAAACGAGTATGGTTGAGTAATGCAGATTTAGCTTGAGTCGCCAATAAAATCAGGCATTTATGAATTGCAAACGCGGGGATAAACAGCCGATTCCGACCCTCGCCTCCAGTTAAAATGCCTGTAAATACAGGGTTTTATTGGAGTCTTGGGCAAACTTTCAACGAAACCTTCAACGATTTCAGCTCCCGCCCACTATCCGGCACGGGCACGTCGCGGACACGCCCACTGCACGGATGCAGGGGAAAATCAGACCTCATATCCTTACAAAATGAAAACGCAGGATATGACGACAGAACGCTATCGCAAATTCAAACGCGCCTGAGGCATGTGGTATGCCTTCGACACGGTTACGGGCAATTCAGTTAGCCTCAAGACACGGGTGCGTGCCGAGGCCGTCCAAAAGGTCAACGCCATGAATGAAATCGAACGCCAGCCGGGCATCAGTCTTGGTCTGGCACGGGTCTATCTGAACGCAACCGATCCAAAGCTGGCAACGCGAATATGCGAAACGCGCGGAAGTCACCGTGCCGTCACTGGCGGATTGGGAAAAGGATTGGCAGGAAAATCCGCAACGCAACGTGCAACCGAAGTTGCTACCGGTAAATTTCCGACCGTCGTTGGCTTCAACCGCACAAACGAATTAAGACGGGGGGTCTGTTGAAAGCCATGGTGCGAATTCAGATGGTTCAGGCTCCGGTCATCATGGCCACCACGACGGCGGGGGGTTGGCGGGGGGCATCACACGGCATTTTGATGGCATGGCGGACACTGCGGCCGGATTTTTAGTCGAAACCAGCAACGCGGACGCGCAGGGTCAATTTGCAAATTTTGCTTGTTTCGATGAGTAGTTTGTTTAAACTTTAACAATCGCTCGAACAGAGGTTATGAAGAATCAGTTGAACAGACGGTTTCAGCCATCGACGGCACTTGGGTTTGTCCTTTCAATCGCTCTGGGGTTTCTTGTTTTCGCACAGGCTCTGCGAGCCAACGTGGTTAGCTGGGGAACCAACAACTTGTCCACGGCCAATGCACCAAACATAATGGCGGCGAAAGCCATTGCCGCGGGTTATTGGCATGATATTGCAATCAAATCCACAAACAGCATCATTGCCTGGGGTTTGAATGACTATGGGCAAACAAATGTGCCGGCAGGTTTGCAAGCCATCGCGGTAGCGGCTGGACGCGATCACAGCCTGGCGCTGACAACAAATGGCACAGTCGTTGGCTGGGGCATCAATAGCAATTACAGCGGTGATCCTGATTATTTCGGTCAGGCTGACATACCCTCAGGCTTGAGCAATGTCACCGCCATCGCCGCAGGCGGTTTTCATAGCGCCGCACTTGAGAGTAATGGAACGGTGGTTTGTTGGGGCTATAATTTCTATGGACAGACCAACGTGCCAGCCGATTTGACGAATGCAATCGCCGTTGCGTGTGGCAATGCGTTCAGTTTGGCTTTGAAGAGCGACAGCACAGTCGTCGGTTGGGGTGATGATTTTTACGGGCAGATTGATATTCCAACAGATTTGACAAATGTCGTCGCGATTGCTGCTGGCGGTTTTCACAGCCTAGCACTTAAGGCCGACGGTTCAGTCGAGGGCTGGGGTTACGATCTTTATGGCCAAACTGATCCTCCATTGGATTTGACGAATGCTGTCGCCATTTCCGCGGGTTACTCTCACAGTCTCGCCTTGAGAAGTAACGGAACCGTGACGGCTTGGGGCGATGACACGTATGGCCAGATAACCGGGCAGACAAATCGAATTTCCACCTTGAGCCGCGTGCTGGCCATTTCGGGAGGCTACGGGCATAGTCTGGCGCTGACAAACGACGGCCCGTTCATCGTGGTCCAGCCTGTCAGCGTTATCACCAATGCAGGAGTAACGGTGCGCTTGAGCGTAACCGCTGTTGGCAGCGGCCTTTTCAGCTTTAATACCAAATGGTGGTTCAGCGGAACGAACACCTACGTCGGAACGGGCAGCACTCTGACGCTGAACAATGTCAACACGAACAATATTGGTTCTTATTTCGTCACCGTCAGCAATGCCGTGAACACCGTCACGAGTTCCATTGTCACACTGGCATTGGTGGATGCCGGCAGCCCGATCATCGTCACGAATCCGGTTGGGAACACAATCAATGCCGGCGGCACCGCGACCTTTTCCACCATCGCGATTGGAGCCGCGCCCCTGAGCTATCAATGGTGGCTGGCGCAAACAAATTCCGGGCAGGCCGGCGCCACAACCGTCCTCATCACCGATGCCACGAACAATTTCTATGCGGTCACCAATGCGCAGGCAGCCGATGCCGGAAATTATTTTGCCATCGTTGGGAATGCGCTCGGGTCGGCAACCAGCAGCATTGCCGTGCTGACTGTGCGTCTGCCGCCGACCATTACCACCGACCTGCCTGCCAGCATCTCGACCAACACCGGGGCAACCGTATTTTTCACGGTGGAAGTCACCGGCACTCCGCCGTTTGGGTATAGATGGCGCTTCCAAAACGGCATCGTGGATACCACCCTTGGCAGCGGCCAAAGTTCCCTGACTCTGAACAATGTGACCACCAATTATAATGTCGGGAATTATTTCGTCATCGTTACGAATATGGCTGGCTCCGTTACCAGCCGGGTCGCGACATTGACCATTTCCGACCTCAGGGTTGGAATGGCTCCATCCATCGTTACGAATCCCGTAAGTCGAACGGTTATCCTCGGCGGCAGCACCAACTTTATCGTGGGAGCGACCGGCGATGCCCCGTTAAACTATCAATGGTGGCTCACCCAGAGCAACACCGGCCAATCCGGCACCATCACCGTCTCCATCCCCGACGCTACAAACACTCTTTATTCGATTATCAATGTGCAGGCAACGAATGCGGGTGAATACTTTGTCGTCGTTACCAATTCTTTCGGAACGGCAACCAGCCACATTGCCACATTGACAGTGAGTGAGGCTCCAACAATCACCAACCAGCCCGCGAACATCACCAACAATGCCTACACCACCGCGAGTTTTAGCGTGGGCGCGACGGGAACCGCTCCGTTGGGATATAAATGGTGCTTTAGCGGCACCAACAGCGTCATCGGCACGGCAAACCCGTTGAATCTGGGCGGCGTGACGAGCAATAATGTTGGAAGCTACTTTGTCATCGTAAACAATTCCGTCGGCTCGGTCACAAGCCAGGTGGCCACCTTGAATGTGGTTTACAATCCCTCTTTGATCGCGGCGCAACTTTGGCTTTTGAGCCATTCTGGAATCGGCGGTGATGGTTTGATGATCGGGATGGAAGCAGGCAAGAACTACCGCGTTCAATCCACCACCAACCTGCAAGTCTGGACGGACATCACAAATTTCTTGAGTGCTTCGACTCTTATGGCGTTTACCAATTCCTTGTCAACCAACGTGAATTTCATGTTCTACCGCGTCGCTTCACCGTAAATGTTTCAACCGGAAATCAAAGGAACAGATTGTGTTCCTTTTCTTTCACCACCATCGTCAACGGACTGTGGTTCCGCTATCGAAGGAATCCGTGTTCATTCGTGTCCATCTGTGGTTAAATCAATTGTCATGAAGCCGTTGATATTTGCACTCGCGTTAAGCGTGGCCGGGTGGATGAACAGGTTGAATGTTCAGAGATTATGATTGAGGGTGAGTAGGGGGCGCCGGACGCAAGGGGGAATGAAACGTAGGCTTGTGCGGTTGATTACAAAAGAGACGGCCATTTGTAATAGACCGGGCAGGGTGCTCATCCTAAAATTTGCGCATGACAGCACGCAGCCCCATCGCGGTGAACACGAACACGTCGTCCAGCTACAATGCGCATCGTGTGGTGCGGCAAGGGTCGGGCGTTCTGATTCTGGAGCCGGATTTTTCCCTCCTGATCACCGGCTTGGGGATTCTGCTTCTTTCGCCCGTCATTTATTTCCTGGTTCGCCATTATCGCGGAGACCATCCGTTGCTGGTCTGGGGCACGGCTGCGCCGTGGCTGGCTGGCGTCCCGCTGATAATTGCAACGCTGGTTTCGCGCGTTGCCAGAACGCGCGCCCGATTCGACCGTGACCGAGGGGAAATCAAGATCACCGGCGTGCGTTTCGGCAAGGGCGTGGAATATGCCGTGGCTGAGGTCCGCGAAATCCAGTTTTGTTCAGGCGGAAGCTGGGAATCGTTCCAGTTGAACCTGCTGGTGAACCGGCAGGGGGAAATCTCGCACGTGAACCTGCTCGACAACGGCGGGCAACGCAAGTTGCGGAATATCAGCCGCGCGATTGCGGAGTTTCTTGAAGTCCCGTTTCACGATGACACGCAGAAACCCCCGGCTGCACAATGATGAATCGCCTCTTTTGAAATGTCATGAACGATGAAGCGTTTGGTTTTGGTCCGGCAATCAAGCGTCTTTATCCCGAAGACTACGATGAGATCTGCAAGTTTGCGGAGAAGGTGTCGTCGGCAGCCGGAACGGTGCGGGCGACGTTCAGTGAAAATGAATTTCCCCAATTCATGGCGAAACTCAATAAATACAGGGGAATGGGCGGAAGGTCTGAACTGATTCTGGATTGGGAAAGCCGCGATACTCTTGCCGGCCAGGTTTGCAGCCAGGTTGGTGAACCCAAGGGCGCGTTTTATCCCAACCAGTGGGGGTTCACGTTGATGGACATTGGGCAGCATCGGTTTGTTTTCGTGTCGTGGGACAAAGACCGGAGGACAACCCGCGTGTTTTGGAATGGAGGATGCGCCGGCATATTCAAGCGCAATACCTTCTGGCAGAATTTCAGCGGCGGCAGTTTTGATTTGCGGAGTCCCGATGGCCGGATTCTGGTCTCATTTGCCTTTCCCAACCTGCTCGTCAGCATGGGTTCCGGCTCGTGGTCAAAAATCCGGGTTCGTTATGCGGACGAACAACTGGAAGTGGCGGTTCCGAACGTCTGGCCTGCTCCCGGCGGCGGCATTTCCGGGAAGTTCATCTCGGATTTTTCCAAAGTTCCTTTTGAGAAACAAATCATTGCCGTCGCCGTCCTGTTGTGGACGAACAATTCACTTTGAAAAAGACATGAAATCTTTCATCGCATTTTTCGGAATTGTTTTGAGTGTTCAATCTGTTTTGGCGGCGGGCGGGATGTTTCCCAAAATGCCGCTGGCGACGAATGTTTATGTCGTCAATTGCCGTGATGAAAGCGAAGATGCCACGCGGACGACACTGGCACTGCAGGGATTGATCAATCAATCGTCGGCGGAAGCATATCTGGTCGAGAAGCCATTGGACCGCACCCATCTTGAGGACAGCGGGATGTCACGGCGTCAATAAACGTGTCGGTGGTGCATCAGCCCTGTTGCGATGTCAAACCGCCCGCTTTCCACATTCCGTTTTTTCTTCCACCCTCTCTCCGCGACCGTCAGCGCCGGGTAATCCCGCAGCTCGAATTCGCCGCTGGAACGCACGACCTGGCAGGGCGCGGATTCGCAACACGCGCGCGACGTTCGATAGCCCACGAGAACCAAAACCACGACAACCGCCAAAATGAGGAAGAAAACAATCATACGTTTCACCGTATGAATTTAACCCAGCCCCGGCTGACTGGCGAACAAAGATGTCACCCATGACAAACTTTAGGCTCGTCGCCATCGGTTTGAAGCACGTTAAAACAACTCCGGCTGTTTCTGAATTTTTTCCAGCGGCGCATGATCGGGCTGGTTCAAAATATCCTGCCATTGGTCGCCGAACCATCCGTCATACTGCTCCGGCTTTAAGATGAATGGCATCCGGTGATGATACGACGACACCGACTCGTTGGGCGACGCGGTGAGCATGGTGTATTTTTTGATGCCCGATTCCTCGCGCCAAAGCCCGGCCAGACAAAACGCCTGCCCGTCCGGTTGCCGGAACAGGACGCCTTTCTCATAAGATACATCCGCCAGCAGCAGACAACGCTGATGCAGGTGTGGGCGGAACGCCGCCAGCGTGCCAAGTGTTTTGCTCCTGGCATTGATGAGCGGGCTTTTGTCCCGCGGCACACCCCAGACCCAATGCAATTCGCGGCACGCAACCCCGTCATGCTCCGGCACGATGACCGGGCCGAGGTCGGTGGGGCGGATGTTGGCGCGCGGCACAGCGCCGAATACCAAGATCAAATCCCGCAACCACAGCTTCGCCTCGTTCTTCGTGTAGGTGTAGCGGGAACACATGAGAAAAATTTAGTTTCGCGTGAACCGCCCAAATCATTTGCCAAAGCCGGGCCAAATTCAAACTTCATTTGCGCAGCACGGCACGGTGACGACCGGCGAACAAATTGCTGGCGGCGCGGAGCGGATACGATAAGCTCCACGCCATGTCAACTGGTGGGAACGAGGCTGAATGGCTGACCCGAAAACTACGGATTGACACCAAACTCCGCGCGCTCAATCCGCCCTGGCAAATCATCCCTTGGCACGCCGGTCTCGACACCTCAAAGCTCACCTGCCACGCAGTCACCGAATTTCCCACCGAGAACGGCCCGGCCGACTACGCCTTGTTCGTGGATGGTATTTTCATCGGCATCATCGAAGCCAAGAAAGTCACGGTGAATCCCCAGAACGTGTTGGAACAGGCCAAGCGTTATGCATCCGGCGCATTCAATGGTCCCGGAAACTGGAAAGGCTTCCGCGTTCCGTTTCTTTACGCCACAAATGGCGAAATCATCTGGCACTTGGATGTCCGGCCGGATAAACCGGTTTCACGCACCCTTGTAAATTTTCACACGGCTCCGGCCTTGGCCGAAAAATTTGCCTTCGATGACTGCAAGTCACGGAAGTGGTTGCTGGACACGCCGCCGGAACGGATCACCCGGCTGCGTCCGTATCAGGCTGCCTCCATCATCGCCACGGAAAGTGCCATGTTCGCCAGCAAACGCGAATTACTCGTCGCCATGGCCACCGGCACCGGCAAAACGTTTCTGACCGTCGCGCAGATTTACCGGCTGCTGGAGAGCAAGAAATTCCGCCGCATCCTGTTTCTCGTGGATCGCAAGGCGCTTGCGGCGCAGGCTGTGCGCACGTTCAATGCCTTTGATACCAACCAGGGCAACAAGCTCACGCAGGAATACGAGGTTTACAGCCAGAAGTTTCAGAAGGAGGATTTTGGCGACGACGAACCGTTCGACCCGAAGGTGCTGCCGAATGAATACCTGACCAACCCGAATTCCACGCACACGTTCGTTTACGTTTCTACCATCCAGCACATGGCGCGGAATCTTTTTGGCGCGAAAGGTTGCTTCGTTCAGAGCGGCGGCGATACCGGGGCCGAGGCGGACCCTGACAAACTCGACATTCCCATTCCTCGCCCGCGCCTTTGCCGGCAGACTCGTCCCCCAAAACCCCGCCGACGAGCCGGCAGAAAAGTTGTTGGAACGGATTCGCCCGTCCGGCCGGTTGCCGGGGCTTAAATCTCCATATGAACCCCGAATTGCGACAATTCATTGACCAGGCGCTGCCCCACCGCGGCTCGGTGGAGGGCGTGGCCGAAAGGTTGCCGGCAGATGATGCGGAACTGGATGCCTTGATTGGTGAAACGGTCCAAGAAAATGATGTCAAGGCGTTCATGCATGTGGTCGTGGCTGCCTTGAGCCGGGAGCGGCGCGTGGATGCCCGCCATCTGGCGCGCGGGGCGATGTTTTTCCAGAATGATGGCCTGCTGGGCGCCGCCGCCCTGCGGATGCACGGAGATGTGGCGAAATATCTGGTGGACGCCATCGAAAACACGCGCTTGAAACCGGCTTGCGAAGCGCAGACGCTGCATTTGATCGCGTTCTGGTGCCAGGAACATCGCGAGGGTGTCCTGCCCAGACAGTTGATTCCGCTGGCACGGGCGCTGGCGCGGCGGGAGCCTGCCGATGTAAAAGTTTTTAGTTTTCTCATGGCCACTGCCGGACTGGCAAACGACACGGGACTGGACTCCTTGCTTCGGCAAAGACACCCGGCCCTGACGGATGAACAATGGAACGAGAAGAAAATTAATTACCGCGAATTTGGTGAAAGGATGCTTGGCACCTATCGGCTGCCGGTGCTGGCCTGGACGCAGGACAAGCCCAGCACCGAACTGGCGTCCGGCACCACCATGTGCCGGGCGGTGGCGCGCGTGGGCCGCAATGATCCCTGCCATTGCGGCAGCGGCAAAAAATACAAACGCTGTTGCTATGAAAAAGACCAACAGCGACTCCATCATTCATCAGAGGTCGCCGGCCTCACGCACGAGGAATTGCTGGCGGCTCCGGAACCGCATCTGACCGCCGCGCGGCTGGAACGGACGCAGCCGTTTGAAATGGCACGGCTCGATCCACTTAAAATCCCCGCGCCGCTGCTGGAAGCTTATTTTCTCCGGCTCAGTGCGTTCAATCTGCTCGACCGGGCGGTGGAGGCGATGGCCCGGCTGGGTTACACCGAGCCGCTCGCCGAGGCATGGGGCCATATCATGTTCGCCGCGACCCGCAATGGCCGGAAAGACATTGCGGAGCAGTTGATGAAATTGCGCGCACCCACCGGCTTTGCCGAGGACAAACTGGAATTGGGCGACCGGCTGTTGCTGGCCGAAGGCGACGAGGCCAAATGTCTCCAGTTGATCAATGACGCCGCCTTGAAGAGCCTGCAATCCGAAGATTTCGAGGAATTGATGGGCTTTGCCTATGGCGTGACGATTTCAAAATATCGGGCGCTGGGCATTTATCTCTATCGCAGCGCGTTTCCCCTGACGCCACCAGAGCGGCTGACGCCGTGTTTTGGCCAACTGCTCGAAGCGCGCGACCATTTGAACCTGCCGCCAGACGATCCATTCAGCAATTACATTGACGAACGGCTGGCCGACCGCAAAGACGACGGCAAGGATGCCGCGATCCTGCGCCACGCCCAACATGCGCTGGAAGCCAAGGCGCAAGAGGTGCAGCAACTCAAGGAATCGCTGACGCGGCTGCAAAAGGAAATAGCCCGGCGCGAAAAAATGCCGCCCGCAGCCCCTGCGGCACCGGAAGCATCGGCAATGGTGGATGAGAAAGCATTGAAAGAACTGCGCGGTAAAGTCGAGGGTCTCAAGTCCGCACTGAAGGAACGACACCATGAACGCAATGCCCTTCGCCGTGATTTGCAAAAGGCGCAGACGGATCTGGAAATGCTCCGTCAAAATGCCGTCTCCGCGCCCACCGCGTCCGATGAAACCGGGGCAGCGGAACGGGAGGAGGAATTACTGCTGCCGCAGGACGCACCGGAAGTGCATCCGGTCAGGCTGATCGAATTTCCAAAAGGCTTTAAACAGACACTCGGCGGATTTCCGCGCCAAGCGGCGCGTGCGGCGATGATCATGATTGGGCGATTGGCAGCGGGCGAACCGGCTGCGTTCGTGGGGGCATTGCGGCTCAAGGCCACCCCGAATGTGATGCGGCAGCGGATTGGTTCGGATTACCGGCTGCTGTTTCGATTGCATCCAGAACAGGTGCAGGTCATTGACCTCATTAACCGGAAAGATTTGGACCGCCGGCTCAAGACGCTGGCATAGTTCCGCAACGCTGGAATCGCGCGTTTATTTTTGCCATGAAAAATCAAACCATGTGGCGAGTGACGGGCCTGTTCGCGCTAGCCAACCAGTTGGAGTTGCAGTTGAGCCGAACAACCGGAACGGACTGGAAAAAAGTTTTTGCAAACTGGTGGAACAGGAAGAAAATCACGAAAAAGTCTCACGCCGGTCGTGGGCCAGAAACCATATGGGAAATCTCGATTAATATATCCGGACGTAGAAAGAGCAGAAACATTCAGTCGATCATATCCTGAATTATTTATGGGAGCCAAAGTTCACCCACTATTTAAGGCGTTGGTATTGATAGTCGGTATTCATTCTGATCAAGCGCAGCCGTCTTTGAATATTGCGCCTTTGGCGCAATCAATCCATTATCTTTTGGTCTGTAACGGCTACAAATTACGTTTTGCAAAGCAGCACCAGCCCAACTTCGACAAACTGGGTGTCGGCCAGTGATGCAATCCCGGGAACTTACGGTATGCAGACTGCCGTAACCGTCACCAACACCTCGCTCCCAAGGTTCTTTCGTTTAATTCAGATTCCGACCATCACGCCCGATGGTATGGTGCTAATTCCAGCGGGGTCCTTTATAATGGGGGACACCTTGGATGGCGATTCGGATGCCGTTCCCACGAATGTTTATGTGTCGGCGTTTTACATGGGCACGAATTTAGTGAGTTATAGCTTATGGCAAACGGTGTATATTTGGGGCACAAATCGCGGTTATGGTTTCGATAATGACGGTTCGTTTAAAGCTACGAATCATCCGGTAGTGACGGTGACTTGGCATGACGCTGTGAGGTGGTGCAATGCACGGTCGCAGCAGTCGGGTTTGATTCCGGTGTATTATTTAGACAGTGGGCTGACGCAGGTTTATACGAACGGTGATTCGGATGCTGTCTATCCGAATTGGACGGCCAATGGTTATCGGTTGCCGACGGAAGCAGAGTGGGAGAAGGCGGCGCGTGGCGGGCTGAGTAGTCAAAGGTATCCGTGGGGAAATACGATATCCGAAAGCCAAGCCAACTATGATTCTGACGGCCCCGGTGGCTACGATTTAGGGCCGAAAGGCAACAACATAACTTACGCGAACGGAGCATATCCTTGCACGAGTCCAGTGGGATCATTTGCAGCAAATGGTTATGGGTTATATGACATGGCCGGGAATGCTAATGAGTGGTGTTGGGATTGGTGGGGGACGCCATATGGTCAACCAAAGCCTATCAATCCAACCGGACCGGCATCTGGTTTCGACCGTATGACGCGTAGTGGTGATTGGTCCTTGGCCGCATTCTGGGAAAGGTGTGCGACGCGCAGCCCCGCCCCAGCTTTCTCTTGTGGCGAGGTTGGCTTACGGTGTGTGAAGAGGCCTTAGTTTGTGAAAAGGCTTTAGTTTTGGTGCTTTAGATTTGAACCGTTGCAAATTTGACTTTTTGGGAGTTCCTGCCGGTCAACGGCGGGGCGCAACAGTCGGAGTGGCGGCCGTGGCCGAGTTGTTCAAGGCGCCGCATGGCGGCGTCGCGGAGTTCGGGATAGGTCATAAAAGTGCGGAGTGCGGAGTGCGGAGTTGTGGCTTTCGAGCCAGTCGCGGACGGTTTTGGAGTTCAAAAGGGTGGTGACCTGCTCGGCCTGCCAGAGGCCGGAGGCGGGTTTGATGGTGAAAAAGTGGCCGCGCGGGGAGAGCTGCGCGCCGGGAAGGTCCGGGTCGCACTTGACCTTGACGGGTTCGCCGGCGCGCTTGGTCTTGACGCCGCACCGGTTGAGTTCGCGGGCAATCTGCCAGTCGGTCCAGCCCTCGTTGCGGCGGGCGACCATGTGCAAAATCCATTTCTGTTCTTCCACATTGTCCACGAGGCGGCGGATGGCCTTGCCGTTGGAACCGGTTTCGCCGGTCGGCTCGGCGTTCCAGCCGTAGGTGACGCTGCCGGTGAGGTGGCCGTGGCTGCGCTTGGTGTCCAGCGCGGTCTTGATGCGCTCGCGGATGGTGGCCACTTCCAGCTCGGCAAAGACGGCGGCGATCTGCATGAAGGCGCGCCCCATCGCGGTGCGGGTGTCCACGTTGATGTCGAGAAAAATGATGCGGACGCCCAGCTCGTCGAACAGACGGACGGTCTGGTTGACATCTATGGAATCGCGGCCAAGCCGGTCCACCTTGGGAACGATGAGGGTGACTTCGACGCCCCTGGCGCGCGCCTCGCGCGCGGTGGCCAGCAACTCGGCGGTTTCGTCGCGCCGCTTGAGAAATTCCAGGCGGCCGGAGGTGTCGGCGGCGGAAAAGACCCGCAGCTCGCCGGTCTTGTGATACTCGGCGGCGCGCCGGACGCGCTCGGTCTGCGCCTCGATGCTCAAGTCCTGCCGGTTGGTGGAGGTGCGGACGTAGCCGAGGGTGATCTGCGGGATTGCGGATTGCGGATTGCGGATTGCGGAGTTCATAAAATTGGCGCGCGGCGGGACGCTGGGCGCTCGCACACCGCGCTAGGTGGTTTTGACCGGAATCCACAAACCGCAGGTTTTATTGCATTTCGGTTATCCTTCCGAGGCGGCTGATTTGCGTTTTAGTCTGCGCCGCTGACCAAACAGCCGGCAACAACCTGACGGCACAGCGACAAATTCAGCGGGCAAACCGCTGACGCCACGAGGGGATTGCGGATTGCGGATTGTGGATTGCGGAGTTCGGCAAGGGGATAATGTTGGTTTCTTCTTTTGGAAAGCCTTCGCCGGGTTTGAGGGCGGCCAGCTTCATATCGTTGGCGGTGTTCTCCGCCGCGGTGTCGTCGCGAGAGTCATCCACCGGAGCCGAAAGCGGGGACGCCGGTTCTGCTTGCGGAACGGTCGTCTCGATTTTGGTTGGCTCCGGCGGAAAATCAGAACGGCTCGCGGGGACGGCCGCCCCGCCGTGGCGGGCGACGAACGCCTGCGCCCACGCCAGATTTTCGGGCGTGTGCTTGTGATACCAACAGGCGGCCGGGCCATACCAGCGGAAGCGGGCGGCCTTCATCTCGGCGCGCACGTCCTCGTCCGGCTTGCCGGGAAAGCGGAGTTCCACCAGGTCGCGGGCCTCGTTAATTGTCAGCGTTATCACGCTGACGGATTGCGGATTGCGGACTGTGGATTTTTTCTTCCGGGGCGTCTTGTCCGGATCGCCGGGTTCGGTGGGGCGCTCGATGGTGACGGCGTGGACCGCAATGTCGCCATCGGGCAATGGCGTGGCCGCGAGTTGCGCGGCGGGATTGTATCGTTTCATAAGTTCAAAGGTGAATGAGTTGGAATCGAAATGGTGGCAGCAGATGGAGACGCGATCAAAGCCGTCGCGCTGATAGGCCCACCAGCCGGAGGGGTTTTCGAGGATGCGGCGGGCAAAGGCGGCGGCCGCGCCGGGGCGCTGGCCGAATTCGCCCTTGTGATAATTCACGGCGTTGTCGTAGGCGTAATCGTCGGTATAGACGCCATCGCATTCCAGCCGGGAAAACTGGCCGGCGAGCAGGGCGCGCACGACATGGGACACCGTCCACTTCTTGGGCTTTTCCTTGAGCGGATGGACGGCGGCGAAGGGTGACCAGACGCGGATGGCCTGGCGCTCGATGCGGTGAAGCTCGCAATGGGCGGCGGGGAAATCGGGGAGGTTGGCGATGACGGCGAGGCCGGTCATTTCCTGCCAGCCGGCGGATCCGGGCGGGTCAATGGGCGCGCCATCGGCCCAGCATTTGCGCTGTTCCCACGGCAGCGCCAGCAGTTCATTGAACACGGCGCGCATGTTGTAGTCGTGGCGCTTGAACAGGCTGCGCAGGCCGGCGGGAAGAAGATGGTCGTGGCTGTTCCAGCGCAGGGTGAATTCGGTGCAGGACTTGCCCGGCTTCATGGCGTCGGTGATGTCCCAGAGGAACAGGCTGCCGCTGTAATGGTGCAGCTTGATCTGGTCGCGCTGCAGGAACCAGTCGTCGCCGTGGCTGTTCCAAAAGACGCAGTCCTGGCCAAAGTGTTCGGCGGCGTCAAGATGGGGAAGGATTTTGTTCATAGGAATTTAGCCACAGATTTACACGGATGAAACACGGATTATCGGGGTTCAACGGTGACGTTCTGGATGTTGTCCTCGACGATTTCCGCGGCCTGCGGGTTGATGTCGTTGACAGGGAGGCATTGGGGCGAAAGCATGTGTTCCACCCAAGCCTCAATGTTGCCGGTAGAAATGGTTTCAGAGTGTTCGACGCGGACGATGAGTGTGGTTTGCATAAAAATCAGGGTGGGACTGGCGCGAGAGTTTCCGCGTTCCACATTCGGGCTGCGCCAGTCGGCAGGGTTGAAGGCTTGCGCCAACAGAGCCACGGGAGTCAGGCACACCCACCAGTCCAAAATGAATCACAAGGCGGTCACGGTGGCCCCGCGCCGGCGGACTTCATCGAGCCAGCGTTGCAGGGGCCATTCGCCGCCGAAACAATGGGAGCAGGTTTCGGCGACGGTGGGGAATTCGTAACCGTTGAAATCCATGGTGCGATAGTCCACCAGCGGGATGCCGCTGCCACGGGCTTCGCGGAACACGCCCTCGTCGTAGCCTTGGACGTAGCTGGATCTGGCGCCGCCGGGTTTCTGTTCCCGGAAATAGACCAGACAGAACAGGTTGCCGAGGGCGGCGATGGTGGCGTAGGCGGGGCGTTTCATGGGTTTTTGTGTTTGGACACGGGAAAAAATTAGGGTGTCCAAAAACAAAAACCCGGCGCGTCGCTTAAGACGCGCCGGGAGGCGAATGGAATTGTCGGACCTTCACTAGCCATAGTCGCGTTCCTTTCGGACATGGCAATCCAGTCCGCCAAAGCGGGGCGGTGGATGCGTGGCGATGATTGCGAGGCGCAGCGGGGGCGGCGCCGGGCAATCAAATTCCAGCAAGTCGGAGCATGTCTCCCACAGGCTGTCAAAGAGGTAGAGAAAATTCATGTCGTGTAAGTTCCGTCGGCGTTGAAATTGTCGGGGTTTGCGCCGGGGCAATTCCAGCCGAACATGGATCCGCTTTCCATCGCATTGCGCTGGCCGCGCGTGATGCCGTCGGCGGCGTTCAATTCGTCGCAGAGCTTATCCACGGTCGGATACGGGTGCGGCTCCTCTTTCCAGCCGGGCGGCTGGCATTTGAGCGGGTAGTAGCCGGACTCGCCGGCCTTGATTTTGATGATTTGTCCGCAGGATGGCAGGACGCCAAAGCATTCCGCGGGAAGCTTGGCGATGTTTTCCTGCGCGGTGGCGCATAGGAATTTCAGGTGTTTTTGTTGACTGGATGATCCTATCAGGACATCTGGATTGGGTTTCATAAATGGCGTTTTATTGGAGCGGACTCACGTCCGCTGCTACGGGATGACAGATTTATTTGAAGAAGTAGGTGGCGTTCCTGCCGGTGCCGAGCACGGCGGTGAGGGTCATGCCGGCGAACGTGCCCTTGCGCACGTCATCGAGGTTTCCGAAATGGGTTGCGCCATGCACCAGGTTGGTGGTGGTGGATTCGGTCCAGGCGCGGCGGGCGTCGCGCCAGACCCAGCCGGGTTCGCCGGCGTTGTGCGCGGCGTGAAGGCCATAGACGCCGTGAAGCGTGCCGCGGTTGCGGAGCGCCTCGGCGACGCCCTGCTTGACGATGTAGGGCGCCCCGGCGGCCTCGCCCACGATGGCGTCCACGCAATCGGCGGGGCGCGTCGCGGCGAGCGCGGAAAACTGGATGGAGGCAATGGTGAACAGGAGCCAGGCGCGTTTCATAAATCGCGATTAGTTCCGCCGGTCGTCGAGGACGGGCGGGAGCCACAGGAGCGCGCCGCGTTTCTTGCAGTGCGGGCAGCCGGGCGTGTGTTCGGGTTCAAAGTATTCGCCGACGTGTGAAATTCTGGAGCAGTGCAGGCAGGTGTAGCAGCCCCGGCGAAGACAGTCGGCAAGCGTTTCCGGCGTGAGACGCGGGGGCCGCGGGTGTGTCGCATTCATGGGCGGTTGGGCAGGTAAAAATTGAGGAGGGATTTTTCGCGGGCGATGAGCGCGTTTTCCAGCGCGCCCCGGTCGGCATCGGGAATGCCGGCGGCGTGCCGCAGGCGGCGGCGCGCGTCCGCCAGGTCGGAGAACGTGCGGGCGGCGGCGATGCAGTCGGCGAGGCCGTCGAGCGGGGTGTTGGAAATTTCGGCGTTCATACGGCGGCGCGTTGAAGCGCCAGCCAGTCGGCGTGCCGGCGGCGGCGGAGCCACGCGCGAATGGCGTGGATCAGTTTGCGTTTTTGCTTCATAACTCCATTAAAGGGGGGATTTTGAATGTTCCGGGGACTCTTTGTGGCCGGAGCCGTTTCCCCGGAGCCATTTCAGCGCGCCGTTTCTACTCCGACCCGGAGCGCGGCGGACGGCCGCGATTCAGACACCGCGCCCGTTTCTTGTCCCCACCTTTCAGGACAAAAACAAAAAAAGCCCGGACGTTTTTACACGTCCGGGCTTTTCTGCGTTCCACCTGGCATAAGCGGGTGGGCTGGCGCGTCTTGCGACGGTTATTGTCTCATTCTGTTCCTTTCTTAAGGGATTTTACTTCACTTCACAAAAAAAGCCCGGACACGTTTCCATGTCCGGGCTTGCGGGTTTGGGGCGGATTAGGCCGCGACGGGTTGGCGGACGATTTCCAGGTGCGGCGCAACGCCGTTGCGGATGTTGGCATCCCAGCGGTCGAGCGTTTCATTGGCAATGCCGCTTTCCGCCCATGCGTTGCCGATTTCAACCGAGCCGGCAAAGACCGCGGCGGTCTTTTCTTCCGGCTTGTCCTTGCTGGACTTGATCCACGCGAGGAGGAACTCAATCGCGTGTTCGGGCGTGAGCGCCACGGCGTTCTCGTCGGTGGCGGTTTCGGATTTCTCCGGGTTCTGGCGCTTGCGGATTTCCTTGAGCTTTTTCGTGGCGTCGCCGGGTTTGGACAGGGCGTTGATGACATCGAGCGTGTCGTTGTCACCGCGCCAGTCGGTCCTGGCGGCCTGCGCCTTTTCCTTGACGTGGTTGATGCACTTGTTGGCGATTTCCAGCGAGTTGACGCTGGCGACATCGTAACAGTCCTCGGCGAGCAGCGGTTTCCCGCTGGCGTCGTCCACCAGACACATCGAATTGAAAAACGCCGCGAGCGTTTCCAGCCGGCCAGGGAGCGCCCCGCCGCAGTTTTGGGCGAAGTAATCCTTGAACGTGGTGTCCGCCGCGATGAGCTTGTCATCGAGCATCCGGCGATGGTCGCGTTTCAGCGCGGCCACAACCTTTGCGTAAAGGGGCGTCACCGCGCGAAAGTTGTCGCGCGTTTCAGCCACTTTTTTGCCCAGTTTCACCCCGTCGGCCATGAGTGCGTAACGCTCGGCGACCGTCAGGGCGATGATTTCCGCATACGTCAGTTTGGTGTCTGTTTTCACTGTGTTTCCTTTCGTTGGTTTCGCGGGACGTTTCCGGCGTTGTGCCGGAGATCGTCACGCAAATCGCGCGTGGGAATCCACACACGCCGCGATTTCTCAAGCGCTGATTCAAAGGGCTGGAAGCCCGAGGCATTGATTGCGTCCGACGGTATCCAAAATAACCGGCGTTTAACATTGCTATATGCCCGGCGCGCACCGAAGCTGAAGCATGAGCAAAAGCCTGCAACAACATGGCATCAAGGAAATTTACAAACAACTCCGCTTGCGGATGAAAAACCGCGGCCTGGAAACCATCGAGGTTCATGTCACCCGCAGGGCTGGAAAATTCAAATACAATTTCACCGGCTCGGCGGAACAGGTCGTGGCGGCGGAAAAGATTCTTGCAGCCTGGTCCTGAAATCCATTTGGATTCTTCTCCGTCCTTGTTTCTTGATCAACAAAGAAACAAGGCGGCGGGCTTTCCCAACTTGGTGGCTTGGTTGCTTAAACCATTGGCGGCGGCGCGTGCAAAATAACGCGCGCCCATTTTTTACCGGCGCACGCTAATCCAGTTCGATCCCGATCGGGCAATGATCGCTGCCCAACACATCCGGCTGGATGAAGGCGCGCTTCAGGCGCGGGCGCAGCGATTTTGAAATGAGGAAATAGTCAATGCGCCACCCGATGTTCCGGGCGCGCGCCCCGCCCATCGGACTCCACCAAGTATAATGTCCCCCGCCCTGCTCGAATTCGCGATACGTGTCGAGGAAGCCGGCGTTCACAAAGGCGTCAAAGCCCATTCGCTCCTCGGCGGTGAAGCCGTGATTGTGAACGTTGGCCTTGGGATTGGCGAGGTCCATCTCCGCGTGCGCCACGTTGAGGTCGCCGCAGAAAATCACCGGCTTCCGCTTCTCCAGCTTTTTCAAGAACTTCAAAAAATCCGCGTCCCACCGCTGCCGGTAGGCGAGCCGGGCAAGTTCGCGCTGGGAATTGGGCACATAAACGTTGACGAGAAAAAAATCCTCGAACTCGGCGGTGAGCACGCGGCCTTCCTTGTCATGCTCGGCAATGCCGATGTGCGGCACGACATTCAACGGCCGCGGCTTCGTGAAAATAGCCGTGCCGGAATAGCCCTTTTTCTCCGCGCTGTTCCAGCAGGTCGTGTATTTCGCGGGCCAGAGCTGCTCCACCTGGTCGGGCGTGCATTTGGTTTCCTGTAGGCACAACACATCGGGCTTCTCGGCTTCAAGAAACTCCAGAAAGTTTTTCTTCAGCACGGCGCGCAGGCCGTTGACATTCCAGGAAATCAGTTTCATTTGCGACGAGTTTCAAGTTTTCGGTTTCAATTTTCAAGTCCAACACGTTGACGGCGCGGGGGCGGTTGACTACGTTTCCGGCGTCCGGCATGAAAAAATTCTCGAAATGGATTGGCCTGCTCCTGTTCTGTGCCACCGCATGCGGCGCGTCCGCCGGCGAGCCATGGCAGGAGGCGCTTGCCGGGATGCCGCTGGGCGTCCCGCAAAACGGGATGACGGAGCTGAACCGGACGAACTGCGTGCCACTCATGCTGGACGCCTTCCAGTCCAACGGCGTCGTGAAAGCGATCATCTTCATGCCGGGCGCGACGGATGAACTTTATTTTTTCCGGCGGGCGCACGCAACCTTGACGAATGCCAGTCCCTCGCTGCTCGACGCGGTGACGGCACTGACAAATCAAACCCACATTGAGGCCACGTTCCAGCCGCCGTTGTTGCTACTGCACACGACGGAAGATTCGCTGGATGGATTTGCTACCGTGAAAAATGAAAAGACGGCGGCGAAATTGCGCCAGCGGCTTGTGCCCGGTCGCGTAATCCTTGACGATGCCGATTGGGGAGCCGTGCGGAGCGCGCTCAAGGGGAAATTGAGCGTCGGCCTGCGACCGTTTGAGAACGCGATGGACACTTGGCATTTCTATCGGCACAGCTTCGCGGCGTGCGGCGTCACGGATTGGGAGATGCTGGAAACGCTGGCGCTGGCGGGCAAAACGACTTTCACCGTCTACTGGCTCACGGCGGATTTTCAGCCGGACAGGCGCGAAGGCGTCACGCCGAAGCTGGAACAGTTTCCAACGCGTTAGAAATGGCTCGCCGTGAGCCAACGCCGAAGCAAATCAGGACTGACACCTTTACGGTTTGTCAGTCATGGCAATGCCCTTTGTTCAGGGTTGGTTCAAATAACCGATGCGCCTCCACTGACTTCGTTCGCCATCATATTGCCTTTGTCAGATGTGTGCGCACGAGATTCTGGCTTTGGTTGTCGTAACGCCAATGCCAGTCCAACAATCATCAGAAATCCTTCAATCAACAATGCAACCACCATGAATTCAAGTATGACTCTGTCAGATTGAGCTGGAGGCCATGCCCAATTGCGTGGAGGTTGCATCACAATCGTCAGCAGAAGCCTGAGCCCGGCGGCCCACGCCCATAGCTTAAAATACTGGTGACCGGGACGCCACCAACCCGCCAGTGAACAACCGAGCATCAGGGCGTTCACCAACAGCGCCGTTATAAATGTCGGCGAACCAAAGAGGAGCAGAGATTGAGGCGTAAGCATCATCATCACCAAAACACCCACGGCAACGAGTTGTGCGGTGCAAGTTGATATAGTGCGGAACCCTCCCGACCAAGACTGGCGAACCAGTAAAAACAACCCCGCTGCAATGAGCACCCCCGAAACGATGTAACTCAACCAGTATAGCTCTAAAACGAAACCATTGGGCATGACATTCCACAGGTAATGCCCCTGCCATTCGTGCCTATACCAAGAGGCATAACCCATCCATTCGCTCGAATCGAAACCACCGTATGGAGACCGGTTTATTTGTGTGGAGATTCCCACTCCAATCTCACGAACGAAATTGAGCGAATAACCCCAAGTCCAATAAACAAACGCCCGGCTTTTGAAACGTCTCAATCCGACAAAAGACAAAACCGCCATCACGCCATTCATCGCTGTATCTACAATCGGCCCAATGTAGGCAAAAAGGAGATTTGAGATTTGCACGTTTGTCACCAATAGAAGCAGAATTCCCAGCGCCGTAAAGACAAGCGTGGACACACATTCCTGGTATTTTTTGTTTCTGAATTTCAGGATGCCGTCGGCGAGAAAGAACACCACGCAGAAGACACAAATCCAAATGAACGGGAGTGTAAATTCACGGTAATATTCATCTCCAATGCCGGGGCGACCCCAATCTTCGAATGGAACGTAGACGTATCTGGTTTCTCCCAGATATTGAGTTGAAACCATATACCACAGAACAAATCCGGTAACAATGAAGGCTTTGGCCAGCAACAAAGCCAGTCGCGCTAAAAACCCAACAATGTTCGATTCGCCTTTCATCGTTACAACCTCATCATAAGCGGACGGTGGAGCGTAAGCGTCACGATCAAATAGATGAAGGTAACCAGAAACATAATTCCGTAGCAACGCCGGGCGATACCGCCTGACAATGCTATAACTGAAGAAAACACTGCGCCAAAAACCAAACAAATCAATGAATCAGCCACCCATGCGCCACCTGAATCTGGGTCCAGTAAATAATGCACATTGGGAGTTAACGACAGCATCCTGATGTAAATCAGATACCAATAAATGATTATCAGCGCTGGATAAACAAGCAGGAGATTGCGCCGCTCCTTTTTGTCCATGGGATTCAGCGGCGAAACCAAATAAGCCAGAAATCCAAACAAGATCAGCAGGAAAATGCCCCTTGCACTGATGACATGAGTCTCAGCAAAACCGCTCATTGCAAGAATCGGAATTTCCGTCGAGAATTGATGCATAATGCTCTTTGCGGCAAAATTCCACGCACATCTGATGAGTTTTGTGGAATCTGTTTAATGCAACCATTTCTTCTTGTCAAAACATTCTTATCATACTTTCGAGTGTTACGCACCGCCGTCAAGGGGTCAGTCCCAGACATTCTATTCCGGCACAAACGCCACCGCGCTCAACGGCGGCAGATAAAATTCCGCCGAGTGCTGCTGGCCGTGACACGGGATGTTTCCGGCCGTCACGCCGCCCAAATTTCCAGTGTTGCCGCCGCCGTAGATTCCGGTGTCGCTGTTCAGCACCTCGCGCCATTTGCCCGCGCGCGGCAGGCCGATGCGATAATTCGGACGCGGCACCGGCGTGAGATTCAGAATGACGGCGAACTGTTTTGAACCGTCGGCGGTCTGGCGCATGAACGAAAGAATGCTGTTTTCCCGGTCATTGCAGTCAATCCACCAGAAGCCGGCGTGGTCGTAATCCGCCTGCCACAGCGCGGGCGTGGCGGCGTAAAGTTTGTTCAGGTCCCCGACGAATTTTTGCAGGCCGCGATGGAACGGCCCGGCGTCAAGCAGCCACCAATCCAATTGCGCGTTTTCGTTCCATTCCTTGCTCTGGCCGATTTCGCCGCCCATGAACATTAGTTTTTTGCCGGGGAACAGCCATTGATACGCGAGCAGCGTCCGGAGGTTGGCAAATTTCTGCCAGTCGTCGCCTGGCATCCGGCCAATCAACGAAAGCTTGCCGTGAACCACCTCGTCGTGCGAGAGCGGCAGGATGAAATTTTCGTTGAAATGATAGAGCATCGCGAACGTGAGGTCGTTCTGGTGATATTTACGATGAACCGGCTCATGCTTGAAGTAGCCAAGCGTGTCGTGCATCCAGCCCATGTTCCATTTGAACGAGAAGCCCAGGCCGCCGAGATACGGCGGGCGCGTCACGAGCGGCCAGGCGGTGGATTCCTCGGCAATGGTCATCACGCCGGGGAATTCCGTGTGCGTGAGGTGGTTGAACTTTTTCAGGAATTCAATCGCCTCCAGATTTTCGCGGCCACCGAACTGGTTGGGAATCCATTCGCCTGCCTTGCGCGAATAATCGAGGTAAAGCATCGAGGCGACGGCGTCCACGCGCAGGCCGTCAATGTGAAATCGTTCGCACCAGAAGAGCGCGTTGGCGACGAGAAAATTGGAAACCTCGTTCCGACCAAAATTGAAAATAAGCGTGCCCCAGTCCTGATGCGCGCCTTTGCGCGGATCCTCGTGCTCGAACAGCGCCGTCCCGTCGAATTTCGCGAGCGCCCACTCGTCGCGCGGAAAATGCGCCGGGACCCAGTCCACGATCACGCCGATGCCGGCCTCGTGCAGCGCGTTGACAAGAAACTGGAAATCGTCCGGTGTGCCGAACCGGCTGGTCGGCGCGTAAAAACCGGTGACTTGGTAACCCCACGACGGATAATAGGCGTGTTCGGCCACCGGCAGAAATTCGATGTGCGTGAAGCCGAGGCGCTTGACGTATTCGACGAGCGGCCTGGCCAGTTCGCGGTAGCTCCAGGATTCCGTCGCGGTTTTCTTCTGCCACGAACCAATGTGAACCTCATAAATGCTCATCGGCGAGCGCAGCGCGTCGCGTTCGCGGCGCTTTTTCAACCAAGTGACATCGCTCCACTTGAAATGTTTCGTCTCCCAGACGATGGCGGCCTGCTTGGGCGCGACCTCGAAGAAAAATCCGAACGGGTCGGTGTTCAGCTTGATGCGGCCATGCGCGTCGCGGATCTCAAATTTGTAATGCGCGCCCTGCCCCGCGCCCGGAATGAAAATCTCCCAGACGCCGGAAGCGCCGAGCAGCCGCATGGGATGGAACCGGCCGTCCCAGTTGTTGAAATCGCCGACGACGCTGACGCGCTGGGCATTCGGCGCCCAGACGGCGAAGCTGGTGCCGGGAACGCCGTCAATCACGCGTAGCTGCGCACCGAGCTTCTCAAAAATTTTACGCTCATCGCCCTTGCCGAAGAGAAACAAATCATCTTCGCCCAACGTTGGCAGAAATGAAAAAGCGTCGCGTGTGCGGCGAACACGGCCCTGATGATCGGTGATGACGAGATCGTAGGCATAGACCTTGCTGGCCAGATTGGTGACAGCCTCAAAGACGTCGGTCTTGGGAATCCGTTTCAACTCAAACGCCGGTTTGTCCTTTTCGTGCGTGGGCTGGATTTCGACTCTGGCCGCGTCCGGGAGCAGGGCGCGGACGACGAGTCCGGATTTGCCGCCGAGCGGCTGCATGCCGAGCAGCGAGTGCGGCGATTGATGGGTCAGCTCAACCAGGCTGCGCAGCTCTTCGCGAGAGAGAATCATGGAGGCACTTTAGCGAAGTCGCAACCTTGCGGCTACAACTTTGCCATGATTTCATCAATCTGCCGCGCATGAACTTCCAGCGCGCCATCGGTCCAGATGACAAAATCGGCGCGGGCGATCTTCTGTCCGGCCGGCATCTGGGCGGCGATGCGCTGCCGGATTTGTTCCGGCGTCCAGCCGCGCGCCAGAAGCCGTTCATGCTGCGCGGCGGCGGAACAGGCGACGCAAATGATTTTGTCGAAGTGCGATTCCGACTGCGTTTCAAACAACAATGGAATGACGACAACGGCAAGCGGATGATGTTCCGCGCGCCAGGCTTCGATCTGGGCGATCCAGCGTTCACGGATGGGCGGATGCAGGATGGCCTCAAGTTTTTTGCGGGCGCCAGTATCCTCAAAAACAATCCGGGCGAGTTCGGCGCGGTTCAATTCGCCCGCCGGGCCGATGATTTTTGTGCCAAAGGCGGACTGGATTTCAACGAGGGCTGGCCGGCCGGGCCGGACAAGCTGGCGGGCGAATTCATCGGTGTCCACGACGGACACGCCGCGTTCACGGAGAAAACGGGCGGCGGTGGATTTGCCCATGCCCACGCCGCCAGTCAAGCCGCAGACTTTCATTGGTCAACGGCCCGCTACGGGCCGAGGATGAGGTCACGATAGAACTGAACCGGATAGCCCGGAAGAATCGTGTTCGTAAAGGTGAATGGACCGACGTTGGTGAAGACCGGAACCCAGTTGATCAGGTTGGTCGAGGACTGGACGACGTTGGTCTGGCCCGATCCGCTGGTCACAGAGAATAGGAATTTTCCGCCGGACCCCGTGGCGGCCCCGGAAAGCTGCGGTGGCGTGACGATGATGGCGTTGAGGGTTGCACTGGCCGAAGCGTCGTCAGGATTCAGATCGGGTGTGCCGGCGGTGACGATGGCGTAGCTGGTGAAGAAGCCATAGTCCGGCAGCTGCACGGTCACCGTGAGCTGGGCGCCGGTGTTGGTGGCAAGCACGAACTGGCCGGCATTGGTAACGCCGACGTTCCACTCAAGCGTCGTTCCGACGAGAGTGACCGACCCCAGCGTGGGCGTTGCAGAAACAAAGGTGACGCCTGACGGAAGATTGTCCGATACCAGAACATTGGTCGCGGATGACGGTCCATAATTGGTCACCGTGAGAATGTATGCACCACTGCCGCCAACGGCGATGTTGCCGGCGGAGACGGTCATGGAAAGAGCGTTGTCCGCCGCCCCGCCAACGGGGCTGGCCGTAGTCAAACTCAATATCCATCCGTTGGTAATCACACCGGAATCAAACACGCCATCGTCCAGCTCATAAAGATACCAGTTGCCGTTCGGATTAGCGCCGGCGAGGGTGGCGAGCGTCGAGCCATACGGCGGTGACGGCGGGGAAAGGTGGGTGATGGAGGTGCTGGTGGACACCAGCGCATTGATCAAATTGGTGCCGTTGGGAGTGCCCAGACCGGTGCAAAGGTCGTAGCTCCTTGTGGCGGAAAACAGATTCGGGCTGCCACTCCACTCGTTGTTGCCCGTCGTGATGTCGTGAAAACAATTTCTATAATTCTGTCCGTCGGCGGCGATGGCGTAGAGGGCCGGATTGAGAAAGCCGACCACGGCGTGGCCGTTGAGCGCCGCCTGCTGGTTGACCAAGGCAGTGAACCCCGCCCACAACGGCGCGGCGCAACTGGTGCCGCCAAACCAATCAGATTCGCCATCACCGTAAATCACCCAGACATAATCAGCCGTCAGCGCCACATCCGGGACATTCCGCATGGTCGCGGAACCGCCATTGGCGGCAAAGCTGACATTGGTCTGCCAGCTCGGTATCGAATAGGTCGTGCTGATGCCGCCACTGCTGCCAACACCATCGTCGCCGTATTCAATTCCCCAATTCCACACGGTTTCCGAGGTGTAACTGGCAGCCGTCCCCGTCGTCAGCGTGGTTCCTCCAACCGTGGTAATATGGGGGCTGTCACCCGGAAACGGGATCAACCCCGTGTAGGCGTCAGAATCTCCCGATGCGGTAAAAAACGTTTGACCCTGCAAGGCCATCTGCTGAAAAATCGCCTCGGCAACGGGATCGGGGGGGCCGTCAAAGATATACCACGAACAACCAATCTGTTTGACCAGATTATCATTGGCCATCCGGCTCAAGAGATCATCAAAAACACCATTCTCGTTGGGTCCCTCATAGACGTATATTGTTGAAACACCCGGCGACATGGAGAGAACCATGTCAATGTCCAAGGACACCTCGGGATTGCCAAATGGGGTCGGCACGGGCACCCCGCCGTCCACCGGCACAACAACCACTTGCGGAAGGTTGCCGGTCAGGCCTATTTGATTTTCATAGGCCGTGACATCGCTGGCATAGAATCCGTCCATTTCAAACAAGCCCACGCTCTGTCCCGACCCGGTCAAAGACGTGCCCGGCACATAAGCGGTGCGGAAATCGTTGCCCTCATAAGTCCCGCCCGGCCCGGAGCCGATGGCGGGCTTGCCACCCGACGCGGAACCCACGGCGGCAACTTTTCCAGCCACCGGCTGGCTGGCTGGCCGGCTTTTGAGCGCCGGATGCGCCGTCGAATAATTCTCCAAGCCGCTGATGTGCAAAATCGGCAGCGACGCATCCACGGTCGGATTTGTGTCCGGCGCATAAAAGTCGCGATTTTCCGTCGGGTGATGATAAACCCGGAAAGCGACGTGGAAGGCGCTCCCAACATTTCCGGCGTTACCAGAAACGTCCAGAAGCATCCGGTTGGGGTGCGTGCCGACGACCGTCAAACCGCTGGCCTTGGCGAAGGCAATCACCTTCTGATAATCCTCCTCGGTCGGGCCAAACTGCGCGGTGAACTCTTCCGGCGTGAGGTAATGGTGATAATTGGGGCTGGCCGGATCGTAAATCTGTTGCAGTAGATTCGAGAGCGCGGCCCCGTTTCGCAGCGGCAGGCCAAGGGCCAGGCGCAGGCTGTTCGTTGCCGGCAATGATCCCTTCGCCTGCAAACGGGATATGGCGGGCGGCACATGGCCGGACAATGTCTTCATCGCGGGTGCCGCCACGGCGGCGCTCGAAAATATCATCGCGCCTGCCGCCGCCAGTCTCATGCCAATCTTAAAAAATCTGTTCCTCATAAATGCTGTTGGTTTGAGGGTGCGCATGGCTGTCAGGGGAAAATGGGCGCTCCGCCAAACCGGGTCGGTTTATAGACGCCGTTGGTGATTTGACCGTTAAACGGCAGTGAATTGGTGGCCGCGTCATCAAAGGTAAGCGTGACGCCGCTGATCGCCCCTCCATATTCCCCGCCGCCCGAGTGTGACATGAACAACGTGTCATTTTGGCTGGGCGACACCAGCAGGGTATTGATGGCGGAAGGCGCGGTATGGGCCATGTTTGTCAGCGTCACCGTGGCTTTGATGAGAATGCCACCCAGATTGCTGACGGTGATGGTGGACGGATAAGGCGACCCCGGCACGGCGGCACTCTGCGTGCCGGCGTTGATGACGATGGCGTTGGTGTTGTAGAACTTTGTCGTCCAGGTGCCCAACGTGTAGGTGAACTGCGCGGTGCCGATGTTCGTCACGCCATTGTTAAGAAGAAATGTCGGGAATATCTGCTGGCTGTTGGTGCCGCTGGCCGTAAAACTGAACGCCCGCGAAGCCGATGGACCGCCGACGTTCAACCGGCCGTAGCCGACGGCGGTTGTGGGCGACGGCGAGGTGACGCCGTTGGTTGCCAGGAGCGTGGCATACAGATTGGTCACGCTGTTGCCGCCGGCAGCGCGGAAGGCAAACAGGTTTGTCACGGTTTCACCCGGGTCAATAATGCCATTGGCGGGTTTAAAACTCTCACCGATGAGCGTCGAACCGGCGGGAACCACCAAGCTGCCGCTGTTGTCGTGAATGGTCAGAACGGCGGCACTGGGCGGCGACAGGAAGCTGCCGGTCGGCCGGGGGTTTGACAATTGCAGCAGCACTGTCTTGTCCGGCTGAACCGTTGTGCCCGCAAGCACGGTCACGGTGAACGTCTGGCTGGTGACGCCGTTGGTGAAAATGCATGTGCCATTGGTCGGGAGATAATCCGTGTAGGCGATGCCCGTGCCATCAATGGTGGTAAAATTGACCCTGGACTCCGTGTTGGTATTGTCCGTGCGAATGATGGTTATCGTCTGGAACACACCATTCCGAAGCACGCTGTAAACCGGGCTTGAGAAGCTCAAGCCGGAATTGCTGTCAATGATGGTCACAACCTGGTTGCTGGGCGAAGTGATTTTGCCGGGCGCGGTCGCGTTGGTCAGGACCACCGTGAAGGTGCGGTTGCCGGTGATCAGGCTGTTGTTGCTGACCGGAACGCTGATGTTGTTGGTCCCGGCGCCGTTGGTGAAGACCAGTGTGCCGCTGACGGCGGTATAATCCTGCCCGTTCACCGCCGTGCCGTCCACGGTGTAATACTGCACAGACAACGGCACAGTGTTAGAATCCACAATCACCGGCTCAATTCCAGGATTGGAGCAAACGACGGGAACAATGGCCGTTCCGACATCCTTGAACACACTCATGGCCGGGTTGGTGAAACTCAATCCCGCCATGCCCGCCTGGAGAATCACCACCGCGTTGCTGGGCACCACCAGTTTCGCGCCGGCGGTGGGACTGGACAAAGTCATGCCGAACGTCAAATTGGTCGTCAGATAATTATTGAAAAGGGGCACGGTGATTGTCTTGAGGACCTCGCCGCTGGCAAAGGACATCGTGCCGGCGGTGTTGTTATAATTGATTCCCGCGCGTGCCGTGCCGTCGGTGGTGGCATAATTCACCTGGAAGCCATTGGTGGGATTGCCGATGCGCTGGACAAAGATGATGCCGGAGCTGTTGGTCTCGTTGACATAATTGGTGCCATTAACGAATGCGACGCCGAAGTTGTTATTGATGATGGTGACGGTGGTGTTCGTTGGATTAATCAATGTCGCACCGCTTGTTGAATTCGTCCACAGCACCACCGAGAAGTTCACCGGGGGTTGCACTTGATGATTGTTCACCAGCGGCACGAGGATGGTCTTGTTATCGGAGTCGCCATCGCCAAAGGTCACCGAGCCGCTGACCGAATTGTAATCTACGCCCGGCAACGCGTTGCCGGGAACCGTAGCATAATAAACAGTGGCGGAGCCGACGGACCCGTTGGTGCGCAGGACAACGACAGCAGCATTGGGGTCGGTTGAATTGACCACGTAATTTGTCGCGGAAAAATCAATCAATCCCGCCGCAGGGGTGGTGTCAATGATGGTCAATGTCGCGTTGGACGGCGCGAACAAGAGCGTGTTGATGGCGTTGGTCAAGACCAAGCCGACCGTTCGATTGCCCTCCGCCAAACCGTTGTTGTTGATGGGAATCTGGAACGTCTTGTCCGTATCGCCCGGATTAAAGGTCACAGTCCCACTGACGGGAGTATAATCGGTGATGGGGGTGGCCGTGCCATTGGTCGTCGTATAAAAGCCCACCGTGCAGGTATTGCTCGATCCGCCCTGACGTGAGATGTCTATGGTCGCCATGCCGTCCGGGGTGTTCTTCAGCACCGTGTAGAAGGTGGATGAAAAACTCACCGCGCTGTCATCGTTCAAGATCGTCAGCGTCGCCGTCGGCTGGTTGCCCAGTCCGCCCGCGGGTGCCGGACTGGACAGCACCAGGCCCACCGTCAAATTGGGCGTGATGACATAGTCGTCCATCACGGGAACGACCACTGTCCGCAAAACTTCTCCCGCCGGGAAGTCCACATTCAGGTTGACAGGCGTGTAATTGACATTGGCCGCCGCCGTGCCGTTGTTGGTCGTCGCAAAATTGACGAAGATGTCGCCCGAATCATCGGCGTTGGTTCCGCTGGTGCCTCCAGTGCGACGGATTGTGATCTGCGCGTAATTTCCAGTTTCATCCACCTGATAATTTGCCGTGGTAAATTCAAACTGGCCGGAGCCGGTGACCGAACCGCCGTAAATGCGCGCGATGGACGCATACGACTGGTCATCATACTGGCTGAAATTGCCACCAATGACCAACATGCCGTCCGATGGCTGGACGACGACGGTGTCCACGTCGCCGTTGGCGCCGTCCCCGAAATTGATCGTGGGATCCGTCGCGCCGGTCGGCAGAAGGCGGGTGATGTGATTGCGCGTAACGCCATCGGCCTGGGTGAACTGGCCCACCAAAATGATCCGATTGTCCGGCTGCAACGTGATGCCTTCGACCGAGTCGCTTGCACTGGCGATAAAACTGGTGTCCACGGTTCCGTCGGTGTTCAAACGGACCAGATACTTGATGGGCGCGCCATTGAAGTTGGTGAAGCTGCCGCCCACCACCACGCGGCCGTCCACTTGAATGGCCAGCGCGCGGACCGCACCGGCGGCTCCGAGGCCGAAGCCGGCATTGAAATTCGTGTCGAGCGAGCCGTCCACGTTCAAGCGCGCCAGCCCGCCTATGGTCGTTCCGTTGAAATGCGCAAAGTTGCCGCCAATCAAGACCTTGCCAGCGTAAATGGAATTGGTTGGATAAGCGGCGATGGCAAAGACCGCGCCATCCGCGCCAGAGCCGACGGAGAATGAAGCATCGGCGGAACCGTCATTGTTCAGGCGCCCGATGCCGGGGCTGGGAGAACTGCTGATGTTGCCAAAGGCACCGCCCACATAAATCTTGCGCACACCGGCAACGAATGTCTCGGCCACGGCATCCACGACGTTGTCCGCGCCGGATCCAGGATTGAAACTGGTGTCCAAGGAACCGTCGGTCATCACCCGCGCAATAAAATTACGGTAGTATCCGTCAACGGAACCAAAGGAGCCGCCCACCAAAATGCGACCGTCGGTCTGGCACACGATGGATTGCACCGAGCCGTTCGCCCCGGCCAGGCCGGAAAGGAATGTGGTGTCCAGGGTGCCGTCCGGGTTCAGGCGGGCAAAGCTGCCCTCGCTTGTGGAACCCACGGCGGTGAAATTGCCGCCGGCGAGAATCTGCCCGCCGGGTTGCAGCGCGAGTGTGAACACATTGCCATTCATGCCGGCGGCGATAAATCCGGCATCCGGCGAACCGGGCGGACGGTTGTAAGATTCGGCATCCAAAATCTGCACAATTGCGGCGGTCGTCGAACCCAGCGCCGCATTGGTCGGATTGGACAGCGCAACATTGAAGTAGAAACTGGCCGGTGCGCCGTCCACGATTCCATCATCCATGACTGGCACGGCGAAGCTGGCGCTGGTCTGGCCTGCGGCAAAAACGAGGGTGCCGACGGTGTTGGAATAGTTGACGCCGGCAAACGTGTTCACGCCGGGGCCGGTGGCATAATTGACGGACACCTGCCCGACAGCGGCACCGGTGCGAATGACGGTGATGGTGGCACTGCCGCCGTTTTCATTGACGTTGTAAACCGGCGCGCTGAACTGCAACGAGCCGTAGCTGTTGTCATCGGTGATGGTGAGCGTGGCATTGCTGATGGCACCCATGAGCGACGGGGTATTGGTGGAACCCACCATGGGATTAAACAGGGAAACGCCAAACTGCCGGTTGGTGGTGCCGACCACGCCGGTGTTGATGAGAGGCACGGTGATTGTTTTTTGCGAAACATCCCCGCTGTTCCAGTTCAAGGTGTTGGTTGACCCGATGTAATCCCGGCCATCCAGGGCCGAGCCGTTGGTGGTGGCATATTGAACGGAAACACTGCCCAAACTGCCGGCGACGCGGTTGACGACAAAGGTGATGGAACCGGAGCTTTCAGCACCGCTGAAGTTGGTGGCGGCAAGCGTCAGATAGCCCTTGTAATTGGGATTGATGAGACGGAGAATGGCATTTGAAATTCCATAGGTCGCGCCCGGCGGCGAATTCCCAAGCGACGACAGCGCCAGACAAACCGTCTTCTCGGTCATGTTTGTATAAATGTAACCATTCTGTTTTAGCGTGACCGTAAATCCGTTGCTGACGACGCCCGGGCCGAAAACCAACGGCCCGGCATTGGTGAGGCCGGTGTAATCCGTGCCCACCACTGCGGTGCTGTTGCTGTTAATGGTGGAATATCTCACGGTGATGTTGCCGACAATGCCATTGCTCCGGAGGACGCTAATCGGCGCGCTGGAGCTGGTCGCTACAAAATTGGAGGAACTGAAACCAAAGACGCCCGGCGTCTGGGTGGTGTCCACGATGGTCAGCGGGGCGGATGAAGCACCCAGTGCGCCGCCGAGGGGAATGTTTTCGCCACCCAGATAAAACTGGTCGGCCTGCGCCGGATTGGCCAGTTGGAACTGGGCGCTCAAATTGCCAGGATTCTGTGTGTCCTTGAGAATGCTGACTGTGACTGTGGACAGGTTGTTGATTGCCAGATCGGAGCGCGGCAGGCTCAAACCATAAGGATCCACCAGAAAACCGTCCACGCCGGACAAACCGTCCTCATGCATGCGCGAGGGATGCGTCAGATATTCCCAGTCTATCCAATACAACGGCGGAGTGCCGTAATAGGCATAGTCGCTGCCGTTTTGCGCCAGGATCGGCACGACGGAAAACACCGCCGAAACCGGCCCCAAATTGCCGTTGGTCCGCACCAGACCCACGGAAAGCGACGACTGGTTGTTGTTCGCCGAAAAACTGGCCTGCTGCATCCCGATGTTGCCGGGTCCGGGCGTCGCGCCGCCAATCAAGCGGGCGATGCCGCTGCGGTTGCGAACCCCGTCGCGCGTCTTGGGTTCCACCCACAAATTCGGATCTCCAAAACTCTCGGTGTAATACAGTTCATCGTCCAAAACATTGCACACATTTGGATCCGCCTGGCCGCCGCCCACCTGATCAAAGGAGCCGCCGATCATCACGTTGCCGTCGCTCTGAACGCCCGAGGCATAGACTCCGGGCAGGTCGTAGGAATAAATCCGCTTCAAGCCGGCAAACTGGTCGTAAGCCATGTCCATGAACGTCGTGTCCACCGTGCCGTTGGAATACAGACGGGTGAAGCCAAGACGGTGCGTGCCATTGAACGATGAAAATTGACCGCCGACATATATCGAACTGGACTGCGACTGCAGGGTGATGTTGTAGACCACGTCGTTTGCGCCGGTGCCGACATAGAAATTGGTCGTGTCAATCGAACCGTCGGCGTTGAGCCGCACGATGCGGTTGTAAGCGCTGCCATTGACGTGCGTGAAAACGCCGCCTGCAATGATTTGATTGTTGGGCTGCCAGGCGAGCGCCAGCACCTTGCCGTCCATTCCCGTGCCGGGATTAAAGCTGGTGTCCAGCACCCCGTTGGTGGTGAAGCGCACAATGTTGGCATACCCCTGCCCGGCGACATTAAACTGCCCGCCGGCGGCAATCATTCCATTGAGTGATGATGGTATGCTGATTGTGCCGTTGTAAGACCACGGGCTGCCACTTGCACCGGCACCCTGGTTCATGACGATGGTGACGATGTTGGTGGTTATGCCGCCGATCGGGCCAATGGCAAGCGTAAAGGTGCCGCTGCCGGTGACATTGCCGGTGTCGTAAATCAAAACTCCCGTGCCGGCGGCAACATTTGTATCGCCATAAAACACCATCATATCCATGTTGGTGCCTGAATAATTGGCAGTCATCGTTCCGGCGGTGGCCGTGCCAAGGCTGATGGTCTGGTTGGTCTCGCCAGAGCCGGCATTGGAAAAACTCAAGGTGCTTGCCGATGGCAGCGCCAGCGCGTAAACCGAACCGTGCAGGGTGTTGCCGGGGTCGAACGACGTGTCCAACGAGCCATCCGCATTCAGCCGCGCCAGATAATTCCGCGTGACGCCATCAATCTTCGTGAAGTCGCCGCCGATGACCACCTTGCCATCCGCCTGCACCGCCACCGCGCGAACCGCCGCGTTTGCGCCCGATCCTTTGCTTGTCGAAAACGCCGTGTCCAGCGAGCCATCCGCGTTCAGCCGGGCAAAGTTGCCGGCCCCCGTGCCGTTGTATGAGTTGAACGCGCCGCCGATGACAAATTGTCCGCCATCCAGCGCGATGGCGTTGACAGCGCCGCTGGGACCGGTGCCCGGATAGAATGTGGTGTCCATCGCCCCATTGGTTTCAATCAGGGCAATGTTGTTCTGGCCAACACCGTTATAGGACGAGAAATTGCCGGCGATGATGGTCTCATTGTTCGGGAGAACCGCCAGACCATACACGAGGCCCGCAACACCGGGATTATCCAGATTATTGACCGGCCAGGTTTGCGGGACCAGGGCGGGCGGCAGGGCCAGGTCGCTGTTGAAATCCGCGTTGTAAAGCTCGTCCACGGAACCGGCCGGCGGATTTTGATCGTTGAACAAAATGGTCACCGTGGCCTCGTTGTTCATGCCCAACAACACCGGTTTATCGTGGCCGCCGATGCTTCTCTCCGCATGAAGCTGTATCTTAAAGTCCTTGTTGAACTTCGTGAGAACGCTGTTGCTGACGGTAAAGGTGATCGGTTGCAACGCACTGCCGGAGCCGCTGCTTGGGAAATTGATGGTGCCCGCAACCATGTTAAAATCTGAATTCCTTCCGTTCCACACATTCTGGGCCGGTGGCGTCGGCACGGCATAGTCGGAACCCGGCTGAAGCGGAAACAGGGCGTTGTCCTCTTCGTCGGCTCCATTATCAATGCCCAGATAGTTGTTGATCTGATAATTGACGGTTTGCGCGCTACCGTTCGTGCCAAACCGCTCCACCCAAAGCGTGACCTTGGCCCACGTCGCATCCACATCCGCCGGGACACGGTAGTTGGCCTTCTCAAAGTTGATAACGACATTGGTGGGACTATCGGCAAGAACAAAGTTGGTGAAATAGGTGTAGTTGGTGAAAGTCACCTCGTTGGTGTCACCCGCCACAAAGTTGGTGGTGGTAATCCCCGTCAAAATATTGGAGTAGAGAAAGCTGGTGTTGGTGTTGATCAGGGAAACATAGTCCGGCCCGTAAGGATCGGCGGCTGTGTTCAGAATTTTCACCAAGGCGGTGCTGAACTCCGGATCCACGCGCGGCTGTGACACGTCGCTGGATTCCAGCGGATCCGGCTGGGGATTGGACAACACCACCCCAAAATCGGCATTAAACAGGTTATTGACGTTATGCGATGGAACAACAATCGTCCTTCTGCCGTTAATCACATTCGTGGTATAGAATGGATTGCTCAAATACCCGCCGGAGGAGTTGATCGGAATCAGGATGTTCTTGCTCATCTCGAAGTCATCAAAAACGAGCGTGCCGCTGACCGGCGAATAATCCCCGACCAGGTAGTTCGTTTGCACGGCGAGCACATCCGGCGGATTGTTGGTATCCACTATTACCATGATATTCGTATAAATGGCATACGCCGCCACATCGTTTCCGCCGCCATACAGGGACTGACTCCCGACCAGATTCCCCCCATCCACCGTGGTGTAATCCACCGTTGCACGACCGGTGGACCCTGCGGTGCGCGTGACCGTCACCAGAACACCGGGCACGTTATAGTTGTAGTAGGTCAAATACACCGAATTAACGCTGTTATCAGTCCCGTTAAGCCCGCTGGTTTCCGTCTGCGACGTTTTATAAACCGGCAATCCCGTCGAAGAATCCTCATCCTCCGTGGCCCAGCGGAAAACGCCTGAAGGTTTATAGGCCCAGTTCAAAGTGATCAGCCCTGTCTCAACATAGGAAAAAATACCCGAAATCTTCGTATCCGCCGCGATATAGTAAGTCACCCCCGACTTGGCATTGAAACGGAGACCGCTGGGTCCATAGTAAGGCTGATAATATGCAAACAACGGACCACCGCCTGGGCCGACTTGCGCTGCGAGGGAGCTGTCACCAGTCTCATTTTCCTGGGCAAACGTGGAAAGGCCGCCACTTGAGCCGCTGCTCGCGGCACTGCCGCTGACTGGATACAAATCGTCATTGACCGAGATCTGGTTGAGGGAGGTCAGATTTGTGCCCGTATAGACTCCCAAAACCGTGTCCAACTGGTAATTATTGGTGACTAGAATGAGATCATCATTATTATCAAAAGTATAATACACCTCTTGAGCAACACTCCCGACGGTGTCGAACTCCACTTCGCCATCCTGCGTCGCCGTCCATTGGAACCAGACGGGCGCGTTGGGCGCGATGCCGGCAATGCTCGGCTCGCCGGGCAGGCTGGCAAAGCCGGTGTTGTCCTGCGTGATGTTGCCCCAGCCGCCTGAAATCACAATCGGATTGCCAAAAGTGCCCTGGGCGGCGACGTGACAGATGCTCCCGGCCAGACCAGCCAGAATCATCAGTCCCAGCCCTGCCCGGCCAACACTCCGGAAAAAGCGCCGCAACTTCCGGCCCGCTATTTGTTGCATATTCGTCTTCACAAATTTTTCATCCAAGTCCGACACAACGCGTCATTTACAGATTCTTCCATCAAGCTCTTAACTCAATCCCGCCGTTCCATTTAATCAATACGGATAGGTCAACCATGGCGACACCGTCACCTGATAATGTCGCGCCGGATACACAACGGGATCAAATCTGATGACATTTGTCGCCGGACCAGGATATGGCTCCGTCGAAACAAAGCTCCACAAAAGCTGCCATGTGGGAACCGGCAATTCCACCACCGCCCAATAATAGCGACCGGGACTGACAATCGGATCAAATACCATGAGGTTTGTGGATGCCGTGGGATATTGAGGCGAGACAAAATTCGTAAGCGGCTGCCATGTGGCAAAGTTCGTCGAGAAAAGGATGATGTTCGTCGCCAAGGAAACCGTGTTCCAACTGATAACCATGGTGTTGGCCGGATTGTTGGTCGAATACACATTAAGATGAACCATGCCCGGTGTAAGAACAACATTCGTCGAATAATAGACGAAATTTGTCGCCAGCGGGATTGTATTCCAACTGATCGCCATATTATTGGCCGGATTATTTGTCTTATAGACCACGAGATTGACCATGGACGGCAGGAAGAACGGCGTCGGGTCGGTGGCATTGGCAGTTCCGTCGCCGTCGGAATCAATGTCCTTGCTCCCCGCCAGCGCAACATTGACGGCATTGGTCGCGCCGGCGTAAACGACGTTGACGGAACTGAAATGGCCAGCGTAAGTCGGCACCCAACGCAGATGATTGTTGTTTTTGCCATTAATCACCTCCGACACATCACCCACGTTGTCGTCAATCGCATCGGCGTAATAAATCACCAGATTGCTGTTGAAATCCAGCGCCGGCATGTTGGTGCCGTTGTGATAAATGTAACTGGCAAAATCGCGCAGCTCCAGACGATCCACATAAATCGCATTGGATGCGCCGGTGCCGTTGAAGGTGAACAGCGTGCCTGGCGCCGCGCCCTGCGCATCCAGAATGAGATGGCCGATCGCCATGTTGTTCGTGTAACCGGCGCTCGAAACACCGAAATCGTTACCCGCCCAGGTGTTCACCACATTCTCGCCGGCTGGCGCATAAAGCGTGATGGTCGTGCCCAGCAGTGAATTGCCGTAGGCACCGCCGGCGACAGCGCCAGCCGGCAGAAAAGGCAGGCTCAATCCATAGCCGATGGACGCTAGTCCAACCGTCCAGACGTTTCCATTCGTCACACCGGTGTCGGTGAGCAGGTTGGTGGCGACCAATGTGAGCGACCGATCCGCCTCCAGCATGAGATTGCTCGCCATCAGATTGCCGGTGGTGATGGTCACATCGCCGGCGGCGACGATCTGTCCATTGGTGAACATTGTGCTGCAATTGGTCATGGCGAACGAGCCGAGGCCGTTGGAAATGACACCGCCGCTCACAAAATTAGTCGTCCAAATTTGCGAGCCTTGATCCGAAAGCAGGCCGTTGTTGATGAAATTGTGGTATGGCACCTGCGTGGGCGTAACATTTGTGTAGCCGTCAACCCCGCCGACGAGATCACTGCTGCTCCACGTCAAATTGGTCGTTGGAGTCGAAAGTGTCACCCCTATTGAATTCCCAACCGAGCCGTTGGTAATCGCCGTGACGGTGAACGCATGACTGATCAACCGTCCCGCCGTGACCTGCGTGCTGGGCGTCGTGCTGGCGCTGTAGGCCGTGCCCGCCCCGGCGCCGCCATTGATGGCCGCGATGAGGTTGCTCATGGTGCCGTCAAAACTGGGGGCGATTTTGACCTGGTTCGCCAGCGAGTTCGTCAGGTTGATTTCAAAATAATATGGCAGCGTGCCCGGCAGACCAACAACCACCTTGTTGCCCGCCAGCACGTTTGTCCTGCCGGTAACCTCCAACAGCGTGGCGGTGGCCGCCACGGAGGGTGTCGCGCTGACACTGTTTGAACTGCCGGAAAACTGGGACAGGTTCTGGAGGCGGATTGCGCCGTTGTTCGTGAGGTTGAGCAGATTCGGCATCGAACTGGCCCAGTAAATATTATCGGGCGACGCCACATTCAACTCGCCATCCAAGGATGTCGCCCCGCGGGCCATCCCGTTCTCGGTCAGGGTGAGGTTTTGCGCGTCGGCGGAGAGCGAGTTCATGACATTGAACGCGTCGCTAACGACGAGGCTGTTCGTGCCGTGCATGATCAGATTTTGCACCTGGGCCACCGTTGTGGGATTCAACTGGCTGCCGACAATCAACACGCGGTAATCATTCGTGATGGTGATCACATTGGTCGCAATGGGGATGGCGCCATTTGTATACATGACAACCAAATTGCTGCTCGTCGTCAGCCAGCGCGTGGTCCAGGCCTGAACATTTCCGCTGCAGCCGGGAATGACGGGCGTCATCAGGTTCGAGACGGTCAGAAAACCGTTGGTCACGCCCACGTTGATGTCGGAATAAGGCACCTGGATTTTTGCGCCGGGACTGCCGTCAAACTGGTTTGTGGACTGCACGGACATGTAGTTCGGTCCGGTGATTTGCGCCAGCGCAAGATTCAACTCGCTGGAGGCGTTGATCTGGACCCGGCCCGGGAGATTGGTGACGGACAGATTGGGGATCGTATTGGTGCTGGCCGTGCCCGCGACAAGCTGCACGTTGGCAAAGGCGTAACGATTGGTGATCGTGCCGGCAGGAAAATTGTTATAAAACTGCACCGGGGCCGGAGTCTGGTTGATCAGCTTCACGGTGCTTTCGGTGAAGGTGAAATTGTCGGGATAACCGTTGATCAGCATGACGTTGGTGGAGGCGCCCAAGTCATAATTGTCGTTGAGATAAAGGTAGTCCTTCAAATAATTGCCGGTGGCGACGTCCTGATAGGAGCCAGTCCACTCAACAGTCACATTGCCGCTGCCAAAGCCAAGACCGGCCGTGTCAAAATACACGTTGTAAGTCACATTGGTGCCACTGCTGTCCTCAATAAAGACCGCCCGGATGATGTTGTTGCTGGGAGTGGGGCTGTCCAACTGATAGTAGGGCGTGGAGTTGGGCAGATATAAATAGAACGGCGCAAGGGGGAAAAAAGCCGATTCCGCAAAGGTGGGCCCTAAAAATTCACTTGGATCCCAAAAATTTGTGTTCAACCCAAAAACTCCGGTGCCGAAGGCGTTCGCTCCGTTGGCATTCAAGCCGCCACTCTCCAAAGTGAGCCGGCTGCGCGTCAGATTCACGTTCTTTCCGGTAAGCTGGATCGAGCCATCCACACCCACGTCCACCGTCCCCGAAACCAGAATGTTTGTCGCGTTGACATAGCATTCGGGATAGAAGCCGAAAAGGTAAAGCTCGCCCAAATATGGGTCGCCCGTGTTGGTGGCCGAACCGCAACTGACCGTGCCTGGATTGTTGAAGCTGGCCGACATTGTCCGCAACCCGGTGCTGGTGGAGGAATCGTCAAACTGGAAGCCGGTGTTGCCCATCATCAGGCCGTTGTTGGTGTAATTCAGCGTGTCCGACGTCTCATAAAAAAACGTGGGGGTGGGCTGAACCGCCGTGAAATTGATGATGAACTGGCTGTTGTTGACGAAGTTGGTGTCGTCAATCACCGGCGGAGAACCCTGTTTCCCAGTGTAATTGACAATGCCGTTGTTGACATAAGCCGATCCCGCCGCCAGCGCCACGCGCGCCGAAACCAAGACCAGCAGCCCGCAGAGCAGCGGCCATTTCATCAAGCGGCTCATGCCACTTGCCTGACGATAAATGTATTCTAGGCTCTTCATGGTGTAATCGTAATCGTATAACCCCACTGGACGGATCTTCCCACATAATCCGTCAGGGTGAGGATAAAATCAAACGTGCCTGTCTGCTCCGGAGTGCCGGAAAGCGTCGCCGTCGAGTCGGAATTGGACACAAGGGTCAAGCCCGACGGCAATCCCGATGCCGACCATGTGTAAGGCTGGGTGAAAGCACCACCGGTTGCGCTGATGGTCACGGGACTGTAAGTCATGTCGTCGCTTCCGTTCGGAATGGTCGAGGGCGAGACCTGGATCAAAACCTGGTTTTCCAGATTCTCAGCGCTGGTGCCATCCGGGTAGACCACCGGGGCGTTCGTTGTGCCATCGAAGGACGCCCAGATGAAATATCCAGCGTAAAACAGGTCGGTAAGGTCGCTGCCGGGATTCTCGGTGAAATACGGCGTCCCATCCATGGTATCGCCATATTCGTTGAAATATACCGGGCCGACCTTGTTGAAGGAAATGGTCGTGGACGGGTTGATGGTTCCCGGCCCGGCCAGCCCCGGCAATACCTGGGTCGTGTCAAAGTTGAGATTTCGCGAGAACCAAAAGACTGTAAACCCGGCAGTGTCATCGAAGGCGGAAAAGATGAAATCCGGCGTGACCACAATGCGCTGGAAATTCTGAACCAAGGTCTGGCTGTTGGTCACCAAGGTCATCGTATAATTGTTCGTGACGGGCTGCCAGTATTGGCCGAGCGTTGAATCGTATGGCGCATACACATACTGTATTCTTTCAATGCCCTCATACAAACCCGGCGCCGGGGTGGATTGAACGCAATTGATCGGTTCGACCCAAAAGGTATGATTGGTGAAATAGGTCACGATGCTTTGCACGCTGGAAGTGGTGGTGGTGTTGGTCCCCGTCGTGACGGTGTTCGTTGCCGTCGCGATAAGATTGGTGCTGGCCACCACGTTGGTCAAAAGCACGGACATGATTTTCCATCCACACTGGCCCGCCGGAACCACGAGATACTCGCCCGAAGCCGCGTTTGTCTGGGTGATGTATTGGATCGTGGTGTTGGTCACGTTGGCCGGAGGATACGGCTGACCGTATTTGCCCGGCCCGACCGTGACCGTGACAACGGTTGCAGGCGTGTTGGTATAGTAACTCAAGGCGATGTTGGGGCCGGCCAGGACGATGTTGGGCGTGTTGGTGAGATTGGCGTTGGTAATGACGCCGCCAAACGTGTCCACATACGCCAGTGCCGGCGTGTAGGTGTAACCGTTCGTCGCCACGACAAACACCGGCAGCGAACCATACGGCGAGCCGGGATAGTTTGTGAAATACGCAACAATATTTGGCGTGCTGATGATGACCGGATAGTTCGAGGAACTGATCACCGTGACGCCCGGAAACAGCCCTGGAATCAGGGCCGGGTCGGTGGTCTGCGCGGTCACCAGCAGAGTGTTCAGGTTGGAGCTGGTGATGAATGCCCCTGCACCCAGATTGGTGGTCAGTAGCAAGGCCCCCGGCACGACCTGCTCCATGTTGACATTGTTCGTCGTGAACAGGGAGCGCAGCCCAGCCACGTCGTCGCGCGTCAATCCGGTGAAGTAGCCGCCCCAGCTAATCGAACCGCTCTCAAAGGAAGCCATCGGCGAGTAAACATCGGCCAGCGGATCCACGGAAAACGGCGCCGCATAACCCACAGTAGCCGGGCATTCATCCACAATATTGTAGCTGTAAAGGGTGTCGTTGACGTAAGGCGAGTATTGAAGCTGGTTCAACGGGCTGGAAACAAAATCGAAATTTCTTTGAACCACCAAGTGCTCCATGCCCACCGGGCAGGCAACCGGGCCGACATGGGCGATGGCGTGCAGCGTCCAGGTGTAACGCACCGGATCAGCCAGGCCCAACTGCTCCATCATCGCGCCCAGCACGAACGATTTCAGGTCTAACAGCCCCAGCGTCATCGCCGTGTAATTGACATGGCGGGATTCCAGCGGGAACTCCGAGAGCTGCCGGCTGTAATTGTCCACGTTCGTCAGGGAATTCAAAACTGAGAAGGCGTTGCTCACCGCACCAAGGCCGTCGGAGCCGAAAAAACCGCCAGCATGAAAATTGGCGTCACAGGCCCAATACACCACCGGCGTGTTGCGGCGAAACTCCTCGCCCAGATTCTTCGGCGCGTTCAGGTCGCCGGCAAGGCCGTAACCGACCGCGCCCGTCTGCCAGGCATCGCCGCCGTTGCCAATCGGGCCGCCATACGAATACGCCCAGGAAGTCTGCAAGCCGGACGCCAGCAACATCACCCACAAGCTTCTTTTAATTATTTGCTGCATACACATTCGTCAAACATTGGTCAGCGCTGGAGGAACACCTTGAAATAACCCGCCGGGCCGGTGCCGACATTGATTGAATCATTGGTTCCCGCCGCAAACCGCGGCGAGCCGTAATTAAACCACGAAGTCAAATTCGTCGTTTCCTGCACCTGATACGTCAGCCCCGGCTGCGTGTTCCAGTTCAGGAAGAATCCCTGCGAGGTCTTGGCCAGGGACGTTTGCAGCCAGGTGCTGGAATCGAACGGATTCCCGCCCGTCAGAAACACCGCCAGCAACGTCGGCCCGCCGGCAGCCGCCGGCGAACTGGCCGCCAGCCAGAAATTCGTGTGATAGGTGCCACCATAATATCCGCCGAAATATGCCGCCATCCACTCATAAGGAATGCCGCCCCAATTCAACCCGCTCCAAGTCGTGTTGGCCGTGGCCGCCGACAGCGGCGATTGACGCCCGCCGGTCGTGACATAGCCCACCTGGAACCCGTGCGTGCTGTTGGTCTTCAAACCGTAGGCCGCCGTCATCGTCCACTGGTTGCTTGTCACGGCCACCGTCGGCGAGTTGGTGCCGTCGGCATAGACCTCGTAATTGGAAATGGCGATGCCCGACAGCAAAGACCATGTAACCCGCAACTGCGGCTGATACACGCCATTGCTCAACGTAAACGGCGCCCAGACAAACGGCGCGTTCATCGTCGGCAGGATGGATGCCAGATCAACGTTGATGTAACGCTGTGCGAACAGGTCAACGCCATTGGCGCTGCCGGTGTAACTCGTCCAAACCACCAGAAACTGATTCGCGCCGTCGGAGGCCACGGCCGGCTGCATCTGCTGGCCAAGCCATGTCGTGTTCACGCGAAATTCACCGCCAACCGGCGTCCCGTCGCTATGGATAAACTGCCCATAAACCCCCTCGCGCGAACCGTCCTGGCCGAGACTCGTCCAAGCCACCAGATAATCCAGACCAATGGCACGAAGATGCGGCGCGTATTGATTGCCGACCAGACGGGTGTTGACCAGCGCCACATTGCCGCCGGTGCCGCTGGCGGAAAACGGACGCGCATAAACATCCCAGCCGTTGCTGTAAGTCACCATGTCACGCGCCGACCAGGCCACCATGAAGGTGCCGTCCGATGCGGCGGCGACGCCTGGATTTGCACACGGATTGGAACCCGTGTCCACCAGAAACTCCCCGCCAACCGGCGCGCCGTTGCTATTGTAAAGCCGCGCATAAATGTCCACGCTGGGATAAACACTGGCATCGGAGGTATAAGAAATTGAATTGGTGTCCAACCCATTGTCGACAACTTGCCCCATGGTCGCGGCCAACGCCTGCTGCTGTTCCGAGACCCACGTCACGACGAACCCGCCGCCGGCCAGCGCCGCCACGGCCGGCGTGCGCTGATTGTAACTGGTAAACTGGTTCACCAAAAACTCATTGCTCACGGTCTGGCCGGTCTGGGACAATATCTTGGCATACACATCCAGCAGGCTGTTGGTGCCGACCTGATTGAAGCTGCTCCACACAACCACAACGTTGCTGTTGTTCAGCACGGCGACGGCCGGGTTGACCTGAAAGTTGTTCGTGGGCACGCTCACCACCACATCCGTTGTCGTCAGCCAGAGGTTGGACGCGCTCAAAAAGCGGGCATAAACGTGCTGATATCCCTCCACGCCGCCCTGCCAGACGAAGACCGCGCCGCCGTTTTTCAACAACGCCACGCGCGCATTCTCCTGATCGTTCGTGCCCGTCGCATTCACCCGGACATCCGACCAGGTGGAAGCCGCGGACAGGGTCGAATCCAGCCGCGTCGCGCTGATGCCCCAGCCGCTGCCATCGGTGACATTGTCCTGCCAGACGACAAACCCGCCGCTGGCCCCCAGCGCCACGTCGGGCCAGACCTGATCCCCCGGCAACTGGCCGGCAACGGCATATTCCGTTCCGTTGGTGGTGTAATAATTGGTCTGGCCGGAAACAGCAGCGGGAAGCGCGAGGAGCAATCCCCAGCAAAAGCAAATGGCGGCCTTGCGGGCAAACGACGACGGCATAAACAACGTTGAAAACACTAAACGCATGGGGGCGTTTTGTCCAAAAATTCTTTCGGCAAAACGCAACTGGCGCGGCTGCCGGCACGGTCGCGCCGCGCGGTCGTCCGCCGCCCCGTTATTGGTCCAATTTTGCAAATTCATTTTCTAAATCAAGACCGTCTGCCGCTCGCGCGGCGGTTCCGTTTCCAAACCGGCCAGCATTCCCTTGAATCCCCAGCCCGCGAACAATTCGCGCAGCCGCCCGGCATCCGCCGGTTTTGCCGCCAGTTCCGCCGGCGAAAAATCGCACGGCAAATCATCCTGCAACCGAACCAGCTCCCGGTTGCGCCGCACCGCCTCCGCCGCCCCGCGCAACGCGGCCCGCAACTTTTCCGACTTCACCTCGTCCAGCCGCCGGAACAACTCCGCGACCGAGCCAAATTGATTCAGCAAACCGGCGGCCGTCTTCGGCCCGATCCCGGGCACGCCCGGAATATTGTCCACACTGTCGCCCATCAGGCTCAACCAGTCCACAATCTGCGACGGCCCCACGCCGGTTTTGGCGCGCACCTGCGCGTCCGTCCAAACCGTCCCCATCTTGTCGCCGGGATTCAGCAATCCAACCCGCGCCGACACCAACTGCATAAAATCCTTGTCGGCGCTGGCGATGACAACCGCCATCCCGGCATCCGCCGCGCGCCGTGCCAGGCACGCGATGTAATCGTCCGCCTCAACTCCGTCGCGGCAAAACGACGCGATTCCCGCCGCTTTCAAATAACCGACCATCTCATCGAGCTGCGGCTTCAAGTCGTCCGGCATTTCGGGCCGTTGCGCCTTGTATTCCGGCAGCACCGCGGTGCGCGCGGCGCTCAAACCGCCGTCCCACACCACCACCAGATGCGTCGGCATGATGGCCTCGCGCATTTTCGCCAGCATCTTGACGAAGCCATAAACGGCATTCGTCGGCCTGCCCGACGGCGACCACAATCCGCGTATCGCGTAAAACGCGCGATAGGCATAGGCGTGTCCGTCAACAATCAGCAACGTCATAAAGGCTGGATTTCAAAAGCCAAAGAACCCCGGCCTTCAGACTTCAGCCTTCAGCTTTTTTATTTTGCCGGCGGCAGCGCTTCGGCGCTGGCGGCGTTGGTGACGCCCAAGTTTGGTTTAAACGTTTGACCTTCCACCACCGGCTGCGCTGGGATGGCAAACTGGTTGAAAGGCAAATCGTCGTCCGAATGCACGCGATTGCCCGCCGGATCCACAATCGTGGCCGTCACAAAAATCATCAGATTCTTCTTTGATGTCGTCTTGGACTGGCTTTGGAACAGCCGGCCGAGGACCGGCAAATCGCCCAGGAACGGCACCTTGTCCTTCGTCGTGTTAATGGACGAAGCAATCAGCCCGCCGAGCACGACTGTCTGGTTGTCCCAGACGTTGACCGTGGTGACAATTTCACGCACACTGAAATGGGGCAGAACGGTGGGCAGCGACGAAACGCCGCCGCTGGTCGTCGAGACGGCCGGCGTGTAGCCGGGAACCGTCGGCACCGGGTCGTATTGCAGGAATTCCAGCACCTGCGGAATCAACGTGAGATTGATGGTGCAGCCGTCGGACAAAACATAGGGCACCACATCCAGCGTAGGTCCAATTTCAAACTGCTGCGTATCCGGCGTGATGGCGGAGTTGGGGGTCGCCTGAACCGTCGTGCCGGTGGTTGCGGTGGTTCCGCCAACGCCCGTGGCTCCCTGTCCTGAATCAAATTCAAAACCGGTGAGGATGAACTCGATTTCGGTCGCGCGCATCTGGGTCTGGCGACCACTCATGACAGTGGCTTCAGGCTCGGCCAGTGTTTCCACGCCGCTGCGCTGCTCGAGGGCATGAATGGCCACCCGGAAATTCGGATCGGTCAGGATGCCGGTAACCGTGGCGAGCGTGGGGCCGGTGTTGCGCAGACCGCTGGTGACTTGCTGGTCAGTGGCCGCACCCGCAAGGAGACCCGCTGTTGTCTGACCGGGGAAGGCACCACTGCCATTACCAAGATTGGGATTGGCCACCGAAGCCGGCACGGTAAGCGAAGGCGAGGTGCCACCTTGGGCGACAACGCTTCCGCTCCCGAACTGCCCCAGATACCAGTCGAAGCCCAGCGCCGTATTGTCATCCTGTCCGACTTCGATGAAACGGGTCTTGATGTGGACTTGAGGCGCCACTTGATCCAACGCCTGAATGACACGCTCGACAATGTCCAATTCGCCAGGCGTGGCCTTCACAACCAGCAATCCCAAACGGTCGTTGAAGGCAATGCTTCTGCCCGCTGCGGACAGATTCACCCCGATGGCATTAAAGAAATTCAGCGCCACCGCGTTGACATCCTGCATCTGGGTAGAAGCTGGATTGATATAACTCAACCCCCCGACACCAGAATTGGCACCGGCACCACCGCCGGCATTGCCACCACCAGCGTTACCACCGCCACCACCGCCACCACCGCGGTTGCCGCCACCACCACCGCCGCGGTTGCCGCCGCCACCACCGCCGCCACCACCACCTGACGGAATCAACACCACCGGCACGTTGGCACCGCTGACACTATTGCCGCTGTTGCCGCTGTTGCCGCCGCTGTTGCCGCCGCTGTTGCCGCCGCCGCCGCTGTTGCCGCCGCCGCCGCCGTTGCCGCCGTTTCCGCCCGATGAACTGTTGGCACTACCGAAGGTAATGGTGGATACGTTTTGCAGACCCTGATAGAACGTGTTCGGATCCACCTTAAAAATGCGCACTTCAAGTGTCGGCGGTTCCGGCCCGGATGGCTTGGCTGAAATGACCACGCCCCAATCTTCCACAGAGTATTTGATCGGGCGATCCGCCACCAACACAATCGCATCCAAAGCATCATGAAGCGACACGTCGTTCAGCACCAGCTTGACGTTGATGGTGCTGGCGTCAACTGTTTCAGCGGCGCCACCCTCGGCCGTGGGCGCCGGCATCGCGGTAGCCGGATTGAGCGGGGTCAAGGCCCCGGGGCCGCCCCCGGCGCCACCGCCCGGCACGCTGGATGCCTCCACATTCGGATTGAAAATAAAATTGATTCCCTTCTTGTCCGGGTCGCGGAGTCTGGACTGTTCCGTCAAATAGCGAATGACTTCACTCAAAGGCAGGCCGTCCGACCAGGAAATTGAATCCAGCCGGGTGTTGTTCAGCTTGCGATAGAGCACCTCGCGCCCGACTCCGGTGTGAACGTCGGTGTTGGTGACATACGAATTCGGCACGGGCAATCCGATGCCCATTTTCGGCGACCATTCCTTTGAAACCTGAACGATGCTCTCCTGCGCCTGGGTCGTGCGGTTGTGCTCTTCGCGGGCGTAGTTGGCCTGCCTGACCAGATTCAAATAGTAGGAGGCGCCTTCATTGTCCGGATCCAATTTCAATGCCTGATTCAACTTGATCTCGGCCTCCTGAAACTGGCCCATTTCGTAAAGCAGCTTGCCATCCTGAACCAGTGTGCCGGCCGCCGTCTTGTCGTTGGCCACCTGCGGAATCCGTTCCATTGTGGCGGGATCGGGAATACGGCCCTTCAAGTCTGCGATTATCTTGTCATTCTCTCTTTTGAAGGCGATGGCGGCGGCATTATGCGGGTCCACCTTCAAAACGCGGTTGACATCCGTCGCAGCTTCCGGCAGATCGCCGGCGCGCTGGGCCTGGCGGGCAAGCTCCAGCCACGTGGCCGAGAGACCGGAGATGGTCTGGGCGGTTTCGGCGTTGATGCCGGACCCAATTTGATCCACGAGCGCCTTGGCATCCTCGTATAGCTTGGCGGCGCCGCGCAGATCGCCGCGCGCGGCGGCGGCCTTGGCGTCTTCGAGTTTCTGGCGCAGGAGGATGGTGTTGGCTTGATCAATCACAGCCCGGTTGACGGCCATGTCGGCGGCGCTTTTGGTTTGCGCCGACAACGGGGCAGCGAGCAGGACAAGAAAACCCAGCGAGAGGAGAACTGCTTTTGTCATGGTCATTTCAGGTTCACGTAAATCTGCGGTGTTAAAAGTAGACAACTTAACATTCAGGGCGTGTATCGCAAAGTGTATTTTTTTTGGTTCGACTGCGCCAATAGTATTACTTCATTTTCATCTATGGCAATAACATTGTAATCGTCTCCGGCAAATTTCAGATCCGCCCCCACGCGCAACCCGGTGGCATTGATCTTTTCCGGATCATACTTCAAGTCGGCGGAATAGCCGTCCACGCGCTGGAAAGGCTTGTCTTTTGACACCGTCGCCTCCGCGCCCGTGTCGGCCAGCTTCAAAATCAACTGGTCCGGATCTTCCGGCGGGCCTTTCACGGCATCAAGCTTGAAGCCCTCGTTTTTGCCGCCCACCGCCTTGTCAGTCACCGTGTCGTTGCCCTTACCCATTGAAGCGTAATGGGGTCGCTTGTGTCGCTGCGCCGGAATCGCCGCCGTCTGATCCTCGATGCCAAACACATAGCGCGGCTCGAGTCCGCTGGTGCTCACCGAATCCAGCGTGATCATGAAATACAGCGGCGTGATTTTGGTGACGACCACGGCCCCGGGACCGACCTCATGGCCGGTCGAGATTTTTATCAGCGCCCCATTCTTGTCCTTCTGCCACAGCACCGGATTGAACAATTTGTTCGTCGTCGAAAAATCCAGTTCGCTTGGCGATTGCAGCCGGTCCATCACGCCCGCCTGCCGGGTCATGTCCAGCGCCGGCAACGGCTGCGCCTTGGGATGGGTGACCGTGTCTTTCAAATCCTGCATCTTCTTCTGGTCGTAAATAATCATCACCGGCATGCACGCAAGAACGCCAACCAGTCCGAGCAGCACGGCGCCCAAAATGATCTTCTCGTAATTTCTTTTGATGAATTCCATGCGTTCAGTTCTTCGGCGTCAATTTCACCAGTTCGACCATCATCGTGACGCGCAATAATTGTTCGTTCAACACCGTCTGCAATCCGCCCTTGCCCTGGACGGGCGCGCTCGCGCCGGGGGTTGCCGCCCCTGCCGTTCCAGAATCGAAGCCGGGTGCGCCGGTCGTGCTGGTCGTGCTGGTCCCGCCGGCCGGCTGGACGCTGATGGTTTTGATGATGAACCCGTGCGGCGACGAGGCAAACGCATCAAGCACCCGGGCGATTTCCGGGCTGAATCCGCGGAACGTGATCTGATAGGGCACCATCATCGCAAAATCGGTGGTCATCGGCTGGTCGGCCAGATAATCCGTATCCGGCCCGCTGGCATCATCCGGCGAAGATCGGACACGTTGAATGCCGTCCAGCGCGTTGATGCCCGTTCCAAAAAGAATTTCCGAAATAGTCTTTACCTCGCCAAGCTGCACCGACAGCGGTTCCAGGCTGCCCGGGGCAAACGTGAGCCGGGTCATGTGCGCCGTGAATGAAAAGGTGTATTGCGGCGGCAGCTCCACGTTGTCGGCGGCGGCATCGCGCTGCAACTGGGCGACGGTCCGGTTCAGCGCGTTGCCAAACAGCTCGCTCGAAACCGGTCCGTTGGTCAGACTGGGAATCGGCGCAATCGGCTGGAAATAATTCCGGGTCTTGCTGATCCACTCGCGAAGCTGGTGCTCCTGCTCCTTGGCGGTGGCGACGTTGTCCACCTGGTTGTTGCCGGGGGACGGTTTTTTCGAGTTCAATTCCGCCAGCTTGCTGTAAATCTCGTTCAAATGGTCGAACGCCGTCTGGTTGTGCGACCAGCCCGCGTAATCATAATAGCCGGCAGCCCCCAGCATCCCGACCGCCACGACAAGGCCGATGGCAAATAGTAGATTTCGTTTGAGCCAGCCCATAATCACAATTTCAACGGGTTCTGCGGCGAGACGGTGATGGTGAAGGTGAACGTGCCGTTGGCATCCACCGGCGAAAGCTGGGGCGAGGGCTGCACCGTCTTGGGGTCAAACACCGGGGCATTCTTCAGCTCGCGCTCGACCGCATAGACAATCTCGTTATTGGCCGCGGAATCAACACCCGACAAATCCACCGCGCGGCAAACCAGCGTGATGCCGGCATTTTGATCCGGCGTAGCGCCCGATGTTCCGCCGGCGGCGGGAGCGGCGGAGGCGGCCCCGGGCGTCATCTGCTCAATCCAGATGCCGGCTTCCATGCCCGGCTTTTGCACGCTGTATTTTTTCTTGATCTCGTCCTCGGAACGGATGAGCACCCGGCGCAATTCCGAAAAAACATTGCCCCAGTAATACCGGTCCTCCATCCATGTCGTAATTTGATTCGCCTCGCCCAGAGTGTCCTGAAGACGCTTGTTGGCCTGGCTCATCCTGTCCACCTTGCTCTGGATCGCCGCAACCTGCGGATCCAGATCGCTGCTTTCCTTTTCCTTGGCGGTCGCAAGTTCCTGGAACAAAAACCCGATGGCTCCCGCCACCAGCGCCAGCAGGAAAATGGTCGCCATGAAATACGGCTTCTTTTCGTTGAACGCCCGCCAGCGCAGAGTGCTTTCCGGCATCAGATTCATTTCCACCGGGCAGTTCGCCAGATTGCGCAGGCCCAGCCCGACGACCTCGCCCAGCGAATGCGCCACGCGCGCCAGCTCTTCCAGATTCACCGCCGGGTCAATCTGGACATTGCGGAACGGGTTGAAATATTCGACCGGCACGTTGAGTTTTTCCGCGAAGAATTGCGCCGTGTAGGGCATGATGGCCGCGCCGCCGGACAGGAACACCCGCTGCGGCGCCGAACCGTTCTGCTGCCCGCGGTAAAACTGCATCGTCTGGTTGACCTGGATGTGCAGCTTGGTCATGAACTGCCGGGCGATTTTGGCGATGGCCGCCTGGTTCGGGCTTTCCGGCTCCTCGTAGGCGCCGCCGAGGCTGACAAAGCCCTCGGCAACCTTGATCTGCTCGGCGACTTCAAATTTTAACTTCGCTTCGCTGGCAAAATCCTGCGTGATGGCGTTCGCACCCAGGTTGATGCTGCGGGAAAAAACCTTGCCCTGTTCAAAGAACAGCAGATTGCTCGTCTTGGCGCCGATGTCCAGCAGCATCGTGCAGTCCTCAAGATCGCCGTAGTTGTAACGGAAGGCGTTGCACAGGGCCGCCGGCGAGGCGTCGCACAATTGCAGCCGCAGCTTCGCCTCCGCCGCCACGCGGAACAAGCCCTCGACGATTTCGGATTTGACGGCGACCAGCAGCACCTCGAGTTCGCCGCTGGGCGCGGAACCGAGGATTTGATAGTCCCAGACGACTTCCGCCAGCGGAAACGGCACGTTTTGCTGCGCCTCGTATTGGATGATCTGCGTCACCTTGTTCGCGTCCACCGGCGGCAGCTTGACGAACTTGGAAAAAACATGGAAGCCCGGCGCGCAGACATTGACATCCTTCGCCTTGATGCCCTTTTCGGCGAGCGTCTCCTGCAACGCCTTGAGAATCACCTTCTCGCGCGTGGTCTCCTGCGAGCCCTCCAGACCAAGCGATTTGATGGAAAAAGTCTTGAGGCGCAGACCGCCGGCATCATTGATTTCAAATTCCGCCAGCTTGAGGCTGCCCGCCCCAAAATCCACCGCCAGAAATGATTTTGTGTTCAACATTGCCATTCGCGTTTCGCGCCGCCCGCAAAACGCGCGGAATGTTCCGCTGGTATGAGGGCAACCCGTGTTGACTACCGGAAATTCGTCCGCCGGTCAAACAGAATTCTTGGAAAATGAAAAAAAGTTTCGCCCGCGCGCCAGTTTAGCATTGCTTCCGGCGTCCGGCTCTGGCTACATCCCCGTGTGCCGGGACAAGTGCCAGTCGCAAATCGCTGCCGCATGGAGGTTTTTTATTCAGGCCACGTGCAGGGCGTCGGGTTTCGCTACACCGCGAGAACCGTCGCCGCCGGGTTTGAAATTTGCGGCGTTGTGCGCAATTTGTCCGACGGCCGCGTCGAGCTGGCCGCCGAAGGCGCACGCGAAGAGCTGGAAGCCTTCCGCGCGGCCATCCGCGATGCAGGGCTGAAGCCTTTTATTCGCGGCGAAAATGTGACGTGGGGCGCCGCGCAAAATGAATTCCGCGGCTTTGAGATAGTCCATTAATGCAATGAAGTTCGCCATCATCGCTGATATTCACGGCAATCTGGAGGCGCTCCAAACCATCCTGGAGGATGCCAAAACCCAGAAACCGACGCACTACGTCTGCCTCGGCGACATCGTCGGCTACAATGCCAATCCCAAGGAATGCCTCAAGATCATCCGGGAAATGAACATCCCCTGCGTGAAGGGCAACCACGACGAATACTGCTCCACCGACGACCATCTTGACGGCTTCAACCCCGCCGCCGCCACTGCCGTTCACTGGACGCGCGCGCAACTGGACGCCGATGAAAAAGCTTGGCTGCGCGACCTCAAATACACCCGGATGGTTGGCAATTTCACCATCGTCCACGCCACGCTCGACGCGCCGCAACGCTGGGGCTACGTCTTCGACAAGCTCGCCGCCGCCGCCAGCTTTCCCTACCAGAACACACAGGTCTGCTTCTTCGGCCACACCCATGTGCCCGTCGCCTTCATGCGCGACACCGCCGTGCGCGGCGGCACCTACTCCAAATTCAAGGTGGACCCGTCCAAAAAATATTTCGTCAACGTCGGCGCCGTCGGCCAGCCCCGCGACAACAATCCCAAATGCGGCTATGTCATTTACGACATGGACGCCGGCACAATCGAACTCCGCCGGCTGGAATACGACATCCCCGCCACCCAGCGGAAAATCCTCGCCGCCGGCCTGCCCGAACGCCTCGCCGAACGGCTGGAATATGGAAGGTAGAATGACTCGTTCAGAGTTTGCGGTTCAACGTTCAGCGTTGCATTCAGTTTTTTCCAGCCCTGAACCGCGAACGCTGAACACTGAACGTTGAAAATTCTCATCCTCAAACCCAGCTCGCTCGGCGACGTCATCCAGGCGCTGCCCGTCCTTCGTTTGTTGAAACTCCACTTCCGCGACGCGGAGATTTTCTGGTGGATTGATTCCGCGCTCGCGCCGCTGATCGAGGGAGACCCCGACCTGGCCGGCATCGTCCGCTTCGAACGCAAACGCTGGGGCCGGCCGCGCCACTGGCCGGAAATGCTCCGCAGCATCCGCTGGCTGCGCGAACAGCATTTCGACCTCGTGATTGACCTGCAATGCCTCGCGCGCAGCGGCGCGTTCGCCTGGCTGGCCAGCGGAAAATTCCTCATCGGCCTGGACGAAATCCGCGAAGGCGCGCGCGGCTTTTACGACATCGCCGTCCGCCGCGCCTCTTTTCACACGCACGCCGCGGACTGGTATCTGGCCGTGCTGCCCCAGCTCGGCGTGCCAGTTCACAAAAATTTTGTCTGGCTGCCCGAGCGTCCGCAAATCGCTGCCGAAGTGAAACGCAAATGGCCGGCCGCACTTGGTTTCAATCCGCAATCCGCAATCCGCAATCCGCAATTGATCGCGCTTCAGCCCGGCGCGCGCTGGCCGAACAAACGCTGGCCGGCCGAAAATTTCGCGGAGCTTGTCCGTTTGACCACCAAAAGTTTTCCCGCAGCGCGCTTTGCCATCCTCGGTGACGCCGGAGACCGGCCGCTCGGCGAAATCATTTTGCGCGCCGCGCCGGAGCGTTGCCTGAATCTGTGCGGCGCAACGTCGCTGCCGGAAATGATCGAGTGGCTGCGGCTTTGCGATTTGATGGTGACCAACGACACCGGCCCGATGCACGTGGCCGCCGCGCTCGGCAAACCGCTCGTCTCGCTTTTCGGCCCCACCGAACCGCGCCGCACCGGACCTTGCGGCCAGCTCGAAAATGTCCTGCGCATTGAACTCCCCTGCTCGCCCTGCCTTAAATCCCGCTGCACCTGGAAAAATCCGTGCGAGTGCCTGAACGCCATTTCACCGGCGATGGTGCTGGCGCAGGTTTGCCGGATTCTTGCTTAAGTCACGCGGAATTCTGCCGATATGGATTTTGGTATGATGTCGTCTAAAACGACCGATTGTTGTTGTGACCGGCGCCCTTCCAATCAACCATTGAGGGGCGACGCGCAATCACTCACCGCCAAAACACGGATTTTGTTCGTGGACGATGAGCCCTCGATGCTGCAATTGTTGAAAATGGTCATGCGTTCCATGGCCGGGGAATGGGAAATGGAATTCGCCGGCAACGGCGAAGCAGCGCTCACTTTGATCGGCCTGAAAACCTTTGATGTAGTCGTGACGGACATGCGCATGCCGGGCATCAATGGCGCACAATTGTTGAACCAGGTCCTGCGCCAGCATCCGCAAACCATCCGCATCATCCTGTCGGGCTATGCCGATTTGCGGGATTCCATCAATTGCGCCGGTTTCACCCATCAATTTCTGGAAAAGCCATGCAGCCTGGATTACTTGAAGGATTGCCTGAAGCGCGTCATCGCGGTCAAATCCCGGCTTGCCAGCGAAAAACTCGGCACACTCGCCGCCGGCCTGACAAACCTCCCCACCCTGCCAGAGCTTTATCTGGAAATCACCGATGCTCTCCAGTCACCGACCGCCTCGGCCCAGCGCATCGCGGAAATCGCCGGAAAAGACCCGGCGCTGGCCGCCAAATTGTTGCAGCTCTCCAACTCCGCATTTTTTGGTTTCAGCCGCAAGGTGTTTTCCGTCACCGAAGCCGTCCAGCTCCTTGGCGTCGGCATCATTCAATCGCTGGCCCTTGCCGTTCCACTGTTCTCGTCTTTCTCCCGGCAGAAATGTCCGAACTTCCCCATTGACCAGATTTGGTCCCACTCAACCCAGACCGGCAGGCTTGCCCATTGGATTTTTGACGCACAGCTGCACAATGCGTATCTGGCCGAACAGGCCTTCTGCGCCGGACTCCTGCACGACGTCGGCAAAATCATCCTCGCCGACGGCCTGCCCGATGAATATTCCGCCGTGCTGCGCGAATTCCAAACCGCCGGCACGCCGCTCATCGAAGTTGAACGGAAATTTTTTCAAGCCACCCACGCCGAAGTCGGAGCCTATCTGTTGGCGCTTTGGGGACTGCCCATGCCACTCGTCGAAGCCGTCGCCTGCCATCATCATCCACGCCACTGCGGCACGCACGAACTCTGCCTCGCCGGCGCAGTCCACATCGCCAATGCACTGCAACACTCCCAAAGCCCACATCCTGACATGGCTGCCAGCCCTGTGGACGCCGCCTATCTCAAGCAAGTCAACCTGGAGCGGCAATTTGAAACCTGGCGCAAAGAACAGCCCGCCCAAAACGCCTGAAAGCGGACAAGGCCAGACAAAGTTTTTGAGTTGGCGCTAAAAAAACTTTGTGTCGGGGCGACTTGATCGTTTAGTTTTCCCCCATGAAATGCTTGTATCTGGTTTGTCTCGCCTTCACTCTTGCGGGAATTGCCCCGGCGCAGGAAGTCACCACGCCAACCAACACCATCGAACTTTTCAACGGCACGAATTTTGACGGCCTGGCCTTTTGCATGAGAAACGACGCCGACCCGATGCAGACCTGGAGCGTCACCAACGGCGTCATCCATTGCAACGGCTCGGCCATCGGCTATTTCCGGACGAAGCAAAGCTACAGCAATTACGTCGTCACCGTCGAATGGCGTTTCGTCAAAGTCGCGCCGAAGAAGGACAACACCGGCGTGCTCGTCCACATGCAATTGCCGGACAAGGTCTGGCCGGTGTGCGTGCAGAACCAGGGCAAGTCCGGCCGGCAGGGCGATCTGTTCGTGATGTCCGGCGCGGAGTGCAAGGAACATCTGGCGCTCGGCAAGGACGCCAACACGCCGGTCCCGCTGCGCGGCACGTCGAACGAAAATCCCGTCGGCGAATGGGACACGAACGTGACCGTCTGCGCCGGCAACGACATCAAAGCCATCATCAACGGCAAATTGCTGAACGAAATCACCGAATGCACCGTTGCATCCGGCTTCGTCGGCATCCAGAGTGAAGGCGCGGATTTTGAAATCCGAAAAATGTATCTGGAGCCGCTGAAATAAACTCGCAGGAGCGGGAACGGCGGAAATCTGTTTAATTTCCGCTTTCCGCTTGCCGCTTTCCGGTTTGCTTTTTGGCCCACGCCTTCGCCTGGCGTTTGTCCTTCAATTCATCCGCCAGTTGCTTCTCGCGGATTTCCGCCAGCAGCGCGCCCAGCGCCGGGCCGGGCTTCATGCCGAGCGCAATCAAATCGCCGCCGGTCAGCAGCGGCGGACGCATCGCCGGCTTCTTTTTAAACTCCTCTGCCTGTTCGACTAGAAAATCATGGTGCGACAAATCGCCGTGCGAGCCGAGGCAGTCGAGCCGGTGCAATTCCAGTTCCAGCGGAAACGTCTCGCGCAGCAAAAGCCGCCGCAGCGTCGCCTTGCGCATCTGCTTCACGTCCTTGAACTGCATGTGATGCAGAACGCACGCGGCAATTTCATCAATCTGTTTCTTCGGAAACCGCAGCCGGTTCAAAATGGCCCGCGCCATTTCTGCGCCGGTTTTTTCGTGGCCGTAAAAATGAATCGCACCGGTCGCCGCGTCGCGCGCCGCCGTCACCGGCTTGGCGATGTCGTGAAGCAGAACCGCCCACGGCAGAAGTCCGTTTGAATCCGGCGGCATTTTTTCCAGCATCAGCCGGATGTGATTGAACACGCTGCCCTCGGGGTGGTAATCCGGCGATTGCGCGCACGAAATGGCCGCCGCCAGCTCCGGCAAAATCTGCTCCAGCAATCCGCTGTCGCGCAGCAAAACCAATCCGCGCGCGGCATGCGGCGGACGAAATAATTTCAGCAATTCGTCGCGAATCCGCTCGGCGCTGATACGCCGGATTTTGGGTGCGAGCAATTTGATGGCGGCAAAAGTCCGCGGCTCGATTTCAAAATCCAGCCGCGCCGCGAACCGCACCGCGCGCAGCAGGCGCAAATGATCCTCGGCGAACCGCTCCTCCGGCGCGCCGATGGTGCGGATGATTTTCGCGCGCAAATCCTTTTCGCCGCCGACCCAGTCGTGGATTTGTTCCGTGGCCGGATCGTAAAAAAGCCCGTTGATGGTGAAATCGCGGCGCCGTGCGTCGGCCTGGGCGCTGGCAAACACGACCTTCTCCGGCCGACGTCCGTCCCGGTAATCCGTCTCGGCGCGGAACGTGGCGACCTGGAATTGCCGCCCGTTTTCGACGACAATCACCACGCCGAATTTTTTCCCGACGGGGATCGTTTTCCTGAAAAGCTTTTCCACCTGCTCCGGTTTGGCGTCCGTGGCGATGTCGTAATCGTGCGGCTCGCATCCGAGCAGAAAATCGCGCACGCAGCCGCCGACCCAGAACGCGGCAAAGCCCGCGCGTTGCAGCCGGCGCGCGATTTCAGCGGCGGCTTCCCTGGTCGAATCTGTTTTTGAGCCGGGCATTTTGCGGCTTCAGGCTACCACGATTGCCCTCCAAAAACCCCTAAAATTTTCCGAAGATGGATTGAGGGCTTGACCGGGCCGGCGAATTGCATGAAGCTCGCACCCAAGCCAAAATTCAAAACACTGATTATGACCGCCTCAAACCATTTTCAATATCTTATCCGGCAGGAGGAATATGAAGGCACCCAGAAGGGACTTCACCACAACCAGAGTTTTCTGGAAGGTCTCGGCAACGACGGCTGGGATCTCACCGCGGTGGTTCCGATTGTTGAGAATGGAAAAACCGTCCGGCTCGTCTACTGCATGAAGAAACAGTCCAGAGGCTCGTTCATCTGACCCCCAGCAGCGCAGGCCGGGCCGGCGCGTGCCGGAAATCATTCGCCGCCCCAAATCAATTTGACGTGCGCGATGCCGCATTTGACGGCTTCCACCGGCAATGCCGGGCTTAATTCAAAAACCTTGATGTGCTCCGGTTTCACAAACGGCTTGAGCGAGGCGAAATCAACCGTGCCGGTGCCCGGCGGGGCGTGGTCGCCCGCGGGAAAAATCACGTCGTGAACGTGGAATCCGGCCAGCCGCGGCGCGAGCGACTCCAGGTGCAGCGCGTGGTGGATGAAGCCGAGGTTCGCCTTGATCTGCGCGTGGCCGGTGTCGTGCCAGTAGACCAGGCTCGGGCTGTTCAGTTCGCGGAAGAAAAACTGGAAGTCGCTCTCAATCGGGATTTCCTCGAGCGCCTGCCGGTTTTCGCAGCCGAGTTTGAGGCTGCGCCGTTCGGCCTCCGGCAGAAGCTTCCGCAAGGTGTCATGGACATTTTCGACAAACCTGCCTTTTCGGGCCTCGCGCACCCTGGCGGCTTCGGCGCAAAATTTTTCGTATTTGGGCGTGTTCCGCTGGCCGCGTTCGAGCATCGTGCATAATTTTCCGGTGTAATCCTTCAGGTCCATGCTGCCGAGATGCAGCACCACGACCGGCGCCTTGACACGTTCGGCGAACGCAAACGTCCGAAGCGTGTGTTTGATGGCCAGTTCGCGCTGGCGCGGGCGCTCGTCGGAAAACTCGTAAAGGTTCGGCGCCGCGTGGTTCACGCCCAGCGGCAGTGGACAGAAGTTGTGCAGACTGGAGATTCTGATCTCGCCCGCGTCCACCGCCTCGATGATTCCCGGCACGAGGCTCAAGCGGATGCCGTGGCTCAACTCCGCATATTCAAAGCCAAGGTCGCAGATCTCGCGCAGCATCGCGCGCCCGTCCGTGTGACGGTGCGAATTCCAGCAGGTCGAAAGTGAATACATGGCGTGAAAATGGGGAATCGTCAAACCGCTATGTTGCCGAACTGCAAATCATAAAAAGAAGAATCGTTAAACCGCCGCAACGATGCAACGATTTAACGATTCGACGATCACAAATCAGGATTACAAGTCCGCGTAACGCGCCGCGAGCATCGCGGAGAAACGCGCGACTTTTTCCTTGCGACGGCGCTTCTCGCTCGGCTTTTCAAAATGCCGATGTCCGCGCACGACTTTAAGCGTGCCCTCACGGTCGACTTTTTTCTTCAGCCGCCGCAACGCACGATCCACCGGTTCGCCTTTTTTTAATCTTATTTCAGTCAACGCAACTCACTTCCTTTCCAGCGGAACCCGACGTTCCGCGAATTCAAACGGGCGCGCAGTTTGGCTTTTCCACACCTAATGTCAATGCCCAAAACACGGCGGACATTGGATTGATGTGCTGGATGGATTGCAAATGGTGGGGCGGGCGGTCCCCTGCCCGCCGCTTTTCACAATCGCACGAACGGCGCGCACAAAGCGACGCGCCCGTTGCCGTTATGGGAACGCTGGACAAAAACCGGGCCGCAAAATAAAGTTCAAACCATGAATCCAAACAGGCGGCACAAAAAAACCTCCGGCATCGAACAGGACATCGAACGCGTCGCCCGGCAGGAGGAGCGGCTCCGATTTTCGATCTTTGACGCCGACACCGCCTGGACGGTGGGCGCACGCCTCCGGGCGCTTGCCGCATCCCGCAAACTGGCCGTGGCGATTGACATCCGGGTGAACGGACACCTCCTGTTTTTCACCGCCATGCCGGGCACCACGCCCGACAACATTGACTGGATACGACGCAAGCGCAACGTGGTGCAGCATTTTCACCGCAGTTCCTATGCGATAGGCTTGGAATTGCGCCGGCAGCAGACCACCCTCGCGGAAACAATTGGCGTGGACGCCCGCGACTATGCGCCGCACGGGGGCTGCTTTCCAATCAAATTGAAAGGCACAGGCTGCATCGGCACGATCACCGTTTCCGGTCTGCCGCAGCGCGCCGACCACGAACTCATCATCGAAGTTCTGGCGGAATTGCTTGGACAACCTCTCAAAGAATTGGCGCTGGAGGCTCAACCGGACAAATCAAAATAATTTTCACATCCGTGAGAACGCTGGACAAAAACTGGCACGCTAAATAATATCCGAACATGATTCGGATAGGCAGCAAAACCCGCCGCCCATTCATTACCGGGCTGCAATCGGCCATGGATCAATGAACGTAACAAAGTCCATATACCGAATTTTCGTAGCCGTTGGGATTATCCTGATTATCTTTGTTGCTTGGGGCGCGATAATGTCTTCCGATGCCTATCAGAAATACCACAAACAAAAAGTGTTACGCCCGTTTCTTTCTGGCACCAATGAAAATCTGGAGCTTAAACAGGTTATCACCGGCGAAGAGCCGGAAATTGCCACCTTTGAAGTGCCAGTGAAATATGACTTGCTGGATCCAGGAGGATGCCTGCGCCTAGTGGTTGACCCTCGAGATGGGGATGATCGTGAAGGCGGAGGGGGCGAATTCCAAGATTGCAGCCGCGCAACCAACGGCAATTGCTTATTAGGGTGGAACACGACTTTTGATCCACCGGGGCAGCATCATCTCCGTGCAAACTTATATTGTCCTGGAACTCGAAAAGAAAACGGTTTGAATATTGATGGACCAATTTTACCTTTTTATTCGAGTAACACAGTTCAATTCGATCCGTTTTTTTCCGAATTCGATGACCGGGGAGCAATTCTCTACGGTAAAGTAGCAAAGACAAACGTCACTTATAGCATTGAATTGAAAACGGCCGCCGATGTTCATATCAGAACCATCACAGGCAGCACTTCAAATGGCATAATTGAGGAACACTGGGATTTGACCGACGATCACGGTAATAAAATCACAAATACTTCATTTAAATCTGAATTTCATGTCACCCTTCCTGATGAAACCACAAATTCGGTTTCAGAAACGCATATGGGAAAACCTTGATAACGCTGTGAATCTCAAAATTTCTCACCCAATGGTTCTCTGCGGCTTCAAATTCCTGCGCACTCGACACCCTGCCCGCTGATTGTTAGCGTTTGCGCATGAATTTTCTCGTCACCGGCGGCGCGGGCTTCATCGGCTCGCACGTTTGCGAACGCCTCCTGAAGGACGGTCATCGCGTCTGGGCGTTTGACGACCTCAACAATTTTTACGACCCGCAGTTCAAGCAACGCAACCTCCGCGAAATCCAGGCGCTCGCCAAACCGTTTGAATTCGTCCACGGCGACATCACGGATCGCGCCGCGCTCGACGGGATTTTTTCCTCGGTCAAGTTTGACCAAGTCATCCACCTCGCGGCGCGCGCGGGCGTGCGGCCCAGCCTGGCCGAGCCGGCGCTTTATCAGCGCGTCAACGTCGAGGGCACGGTGAACGTGCTCGAAGCGGCGCGAAAAACCGGCGTGAAGAAAATCACCATCGCCTCGTCATCGTCGGTCTACGGCCTGAATTCCAAGGTGCCGTTCAACGAGCGCGATCCGATTTTCTCTGCGATTTCGCCCTACGCCGCGAGCAAGCTGGCATGCGAGGCGCTCGGCCACACTTGGCATCACATTTACAAAATGGACGTGGCGATGCTGCGGTTCTTCACCGTTTATGGCCCGCGCCAGCGGCCCGACCTGGCGATTTACAAATTTGCAAAATTGATTTCCGCCGGGAAACCGATCCCCGTTTTCGGCGACGGCGGCGCATCGCGCGATTACACGTTCGTCACGGACACGCTGGACGGCATCATCGCCTGCACGAAGAAGGAATTTGGCTATGAAATCTTCAACCTCGGCGAGTCGCAGACAGTTTCGCTGGCGCGGATGATTGAACTTCTGGAAGCCGCGCTCGGCAAAAAGGCGGTGATTGACCGGCAGCCGCTCCAGCCCGGCGACGTGCCCATCACGTTCGCGGACATTTCCAAGGCGCGCGCGAAGCTCGGCTACAATCCGCGGGTGAAATTCGAGGAGGGCATCAAGCTGTTTGCGGACTGGTTCCACAAGTGCGGGGTAAAATAGTTTTCCTTTTCTGGCGGCTTTGCTTCTTCGCGGCTTTGCGTTAAAACTTTCCCCGTGACGAACACCGAAGCCAGAAAAAAAGCGAAAAGACGATACGAAAAGCTTTCAAAGGAAATTCGTGCATACGAGTCAGACAGTGGAAAGAACGTATTGTTTTCTGTAAGCGGCTACCTTGATTCGTTAAAAAGACAATTAAAGGAATTGGAAGAAGAATTTCCATCGGTCGTGTCAAAGCAGGTTAGACCGGCAAAGAGAACCGAGGCTTTAAGCGAGGAAATTAAAGATCTGCGTTCGGAAATTGAGCGTCATACTCGCCTTTATCAAAATGGAACACCTGAAATATCAGACTTTGAATTTGACAGTTTAGTTCAACGTCTTGAGAAATTAGAAAAACGCAGTGAAACCAAAAAACCAAAAGAGAGACGTATCCCGACTCTTCCAATTGCGGATTCCCCTACGCAGCGCGTCGGCGGCGCGCCCAGTGAAAAATTCGCCCGCGTCAAACACCTCGTGCCGATGCTGTCACTCGACAAAATCGCCGCCAGCGATTCTCCGACAAAGGACGAGGAGCCGAACCGCGACAAACGCAATCGCACGCAGGATGAAAACACGCTCGCCGAGCTTCGCGCCTGGGACGCCACCGTTCGCAAGCAGCTTGGCCGGGACAAAATTGAATACATCCTCGAGCCGAAAGTGGACGGCGTGTCCATCGGCGTCCATTACCGCCGCGGCAAACTCGCGCTGGGCGTGACGCGCGGCGACGGCACGGAAGGCGATGACATCACGGCCAATCTCAAAACCGTCCGCGGCATTCCTCTGGAATTGAATTTGAAAAATCCGCCGGCGCTGCTCGAAGCCCGCGGCGAGGCCTACATTTCCATCCAGGAATTTGACGCGTTCAATGCCAGGCTCGCCGCCGCCGGTGAAAAAACATTTCCCAACGCCCGCAACGCCACCGCCGGCACGCTCAAGCAGCTCGATCCCAAGCTGGTCGCCCAACGCCCGATTCGCGCCGTGTTTTATGCCACCGGCGCCGTGGACGGCATCGAATTCAAGACGCATTCCGAAATGCTCGAAGCGCTCGCCCAATTCGGCCTGCCCACGCAAAAGCTCTGGTGGGTTTGCGACGGCATTGACGAGGTTCTGAAAATTTACGCCGGCAAAGTCGTTGCGCATTACGACGAGGACAAGGATTTGCGCCGACAGTTGCCTTACGAGATTGACGGCATCGTGCTCAAAGTCAACACACTTGCCGACTGGCCGCGCATTCCCGGTCGCAGCCGCGCGCCGGGCTGGGCCATCGTCCACAAACCCGTGCCGTGGATCACACCGGCGGAAACGGTTTTGAAGGCCATCACCGTGCAGGTCGGACGCACCGGCGTGCTCACGCCCGTCGCGGAACTCGAACCGGTCTTCGTCCAAGGCTCCACGATTGCGCGCGCCACGCTCCACAACGAGGACGAAATCCGGCGCAAGGACATCCGCATCGGCGACACCGTGGTCATCCGCAAGGCCGGCATGGTCATCCCGG